>JBMOGA010000017.1:0-65250 GCA_049318625.1 Hyphomicrobiaceae bacterium | reverse complement strand
AAGTTCTCATCCTGATTGACGCTGAGTTCTCACCTTGATCGCCGCCGCGCACCGCCTCTCCGAACGTGCGCTTTCTCCCAGACTGAAGCGAAGCAGGCCTCCTTCGCCGGCGCAAGAGGTTCTCGCGTCCGGGCCCGTTCAGGGCGCCTTGCAGAACATGTCGTAGATGACGCGGATGAACTGCTTCAGCCGGTCATCGGCCAAGCTGTAGTAGACGGTGCGTCCGTCGCGACGGGTCCTCACGAGGTCGTCCAGGCGGAGCCGGGCGAGCTGCTGGGACACGGTGGTCTGGCGCAGCGAGAGCAGTTCCTCGAGTTCGGTGACGGAGCGCTCGCGCTCGGCCAGCAGGCAGAGCAGCAGCAGGCGGTTCTCGTGGGCGAGCGCCTTCAGGAAATCGCTGGCGTCCCGCGCTCTCTGCATCATGCGGGTGAGTTCGGGCGAGACGTCGCGATCGCTTTCCAGCGCCTCGACGATGGCGTTGTCGAGGATGCGGGTCATGGGCGTGTCACCTCAGCCTTCTGAGCCAGCTTCAGCTTGTCGAGCAGCGGCGCCAGCATACCATAGAAGAAATTCGCGCCCGCATAGCCCGTCAGACGGCCGACTTCCCGTCCGTTGTCGACCAGGACGAAGGTCGGCGTGACGGTGACCGGCAACTTGAGGGTCACGCCCTCCGGTACGGTACCGAGATCGATCCGGCGCAGCGGGGCCAACTGGCCTTCCGCACTTTTCGGATAGCCTGGGCCGATCTCGTCGTGCCAGCGGCGGCACCACATGCAGCCCGCTTGCTCGACCATCAACAACTCGGCGGCTGCCGCGCACATCGGCGCGACCGCGATAAGAAAAAGGGCCAGCGCAATTCGCCTCATCGTCGTGCCTTTCGACAAGGGCCGGGGCACATGTCGCGCCCCGGCCGTTTCGCTCGGCCGGCTATTTGTTCACCGGCGAGTCCGGTGACATCAGATAGGCCGTCACGTCCTTGATCTGCTCGATCGACAGGAACTTGTGGAACCCGAACCGCGGCATGTTCGAGCAGGCCTGCGCGGATTGGGCGTTGTAGACCTTGGCGTAGGCCTGCTTCGCTTCCTCGGCGCTGAACTTGCGGATCTTGCCGTACTCGGCGAGGCTCGGACCCATGGTCCCGTAACTGAGTTCCTTGGGATCCATCTGGTGGCAGGCGTAGCAGTTGCCACCGTTCACGGTCTTTTCGTCGTCGCTGAACTGGCCGCCGCGGCCATTCTGCGCAATCCGCGCGCCGTTCTTCCAGTCACCCAGCACGTTGCCGTCGGGCGGGAAGACGATCGAAGCCTTTTCGCGGGCCTCGATGGACTTGGCCTGGGCCGGCGACGGCGTATTGCGGGTCTCGCTGCACACCTTCTGCGTCTCGTCCTGGACGACACGGGCCTGCCATTGGGGCGGCGCGTTCTTGAAGGTGCTCTTGATGTAGGCGTCGACGAGGGCGGGGTCGGCGGATTGGGCGGCGGCCGGGAAGGCCAGCGCGGTCGCCAACAGCGCCAGGGCGATCGATGTCACTCTCATGGGGACTGTTCCTCAGCGCTTGATCGAAGGGACGTTGATCTCACCGCCGGCGGCCTGCTTGTTCAGGTAAACCGTGAGGGCGGTGATGCCGTCGGCGAGGTAGTCGGGAGCCGGGAAGCGGCTCTGCCGGAAGCAGTCCCAGAGGCGATGCTGCATGGTGCGCAGGTTGCTTTGAGAGACACGATAGGTGGGCCATGACCCCATCGTCTCCTGGGCGGTCTTGCCGGGTGCGGACAGCAAGGGCAGGCCTTGCAGGCGAATCCGCTTGCCTTCCTCGGCGTGGCAGGTCGCACACGAGAAGTCGGCGACGCCGGCGCGGTAGAAGAACATCGCCTCGCCGACGGCCAACATCTCCTTCTCCTTGGGATGGGTGAGTTGCGGCTCGATCTTCATGCCGT
Organism: Hyphomicrobiaceae bacterium; assembly: GCA_049318625.1. GTDB lineage: Bacteria > Pseudomonadota > Alphaproteobacteria > Rhizobiales > Hyphomicrobiaceae > JBMOGA01. The sequence goes on along the minus strand of JBMOGA010000017.1, from coordinate 63,316 downwards.
TCGACTTGTTGGCGATGAAGGCGACGAGATCCTCCATGTCGGAGACCACACCCGGGCCGCCGAACTTGCGTCTCACGATGTCCTTGAGGTCGACGCCCTGGAGTTTGTCCATGCACCAGGCCAGGCGCTGCTCGAGGTCCATGACACGATCGGAATCGGCAAAATAGCGCGGCAGACGCGCATAGGCGCCTTCGAGCTTGCCGGGTCCCATGCCGAGGTCGCACTGCTCGAGCGACACGTTGTTGGCGCCACGGGCTTGCGACCACAGGGCTTCGCCGCGATCCACGTTCAGATAGCCGGGGTTGGCCATCGGGTCATTGATCATGGCGCGGTAGCGCTCGATTTCCTTCTCGCTGTCGTCCTGAGCCTGGGCGACGGGCGCCCACAGGAGGCTCGAGACGAGCAGCACGGCGAACACGCCGAAGAGCGCAGCCGGGCTGGCCCGTAGTGGTGTCATACGAAGTTCCTCCCTTCGATCGGCCGCGATGGGTCGCGGCTCGACACACGGTTTCTTGATCTGCGACATCGCTGGTCGCACTCTGCACATCGATCGCTGTGGCTACGACCTCTTTCTACTTTACATTTGGATATTGCGATATGACAATCAGATATTCACTGCTCGTGAGACAAGCGCTTCGATAGACGCAGACCGGGAGGACCAGGATGAAGTTCGAGGATGCCTTGAGCCGCCGCACGATGCTTCGCACGGCGGGCATGGGCTTGGCTGTCGCGGCGCTGCCGTCGGCGGCCTGGGCGACGGCCGCCGACGTCGAGGCCGAGTTCAAGAAGGTGTTCGCCGGCAAGACCGCCAAGGACGGCAAGATCAAGCTCGACCTGCCGTCGATCGCCGAGAACGGCTTGGTCGTGCCGCTGAACTTCGAAGTCGAAAGCCCGATGACGGCCGACAACTTCGTCAAGTCCGTCCACATCTTTTCGGAAGGCAATCCGAATCCGCTGGTGGCCGCGTTCCACTTCACGCCGATGATCCCGAAGGCGGCGGCGCAGATCCGTATCCGTCTCGCGGAGACGCAGAACGTGGTCGCCTACGCCGAGATGTCGAACGGCGAAGTCTACGTGGCCAAGAAAGAGGTCAAGGTCACCATCGGCGGCTGCGGCGGTTGATGCAAACGCGGAACAGGTAAGGAGACGCACCGATGTCAGTGAAACCCACACCCCGCGTGCGCATGCCGGCAACGGCCAAGGCGGGCGAGGTTATCGAAGTCAAGACGCTGATCAGCCACGAGATGGAGAGCGGCCAGCGCAAGGACAAGGACGGCAAGGCGATCCCGCGCAAGATCATCAAGCAGTTCACGGCTTATTTCAACGACAAGGAGATCATGCGGGTGGATATCCACCCGGCCGTCTCCGCCAACCCGTATCAGGCCTTCTACGTGAAGGTTCCCGAGAGCGGCACGTTCCGCTTCGAGTGGCTGGACGACGATGGCTCGATCTACAAGACCGAGAACAAGGTCACCGTTTCCTGAGACTGCGGAAAACCCGGCCAGCGGACAGCGGCCGGGTTTTTCCAAACCCATCATATGTAAAAATTTGCATGTGGTGGATTGAACAAGCGGCTCGCCAAGAGCCCGGGAGGAATTGACGGCGTGCATCGGCCGAGGGCCGCACGTATCCGTCGCCAGCGATCGAGGAGACGGCATGATCTCGCGTCGGGACTTCATGACGGCCGCCATGGCCGCGGCGGCCCTGGTCGGGCCCGGACAGGTTGGACGTCTGGCCGCGCAAGGGCGGCTCGGCCAGGACGACCTGCTGAAATTCGACGCGCGCGGCAACGTCACGCTGGTGCACCTGACCGACATTCACGCGCAGCTGGTGCCGACGTTGTTCCGCGAGCCGACGGTCAACATCGGCGTCGGGGAGGCCAAAGGGCTGGTCCCGCATATCACCGGCGGCGATTTCCTGAAGGCGTTCAAGATTGCGGCGGGTACGCCCGAGGCCTATGCGCTGACCGACCAGGAATTCGCGGCGCTCGCCCGGACGTATGGGCGGATGGGCGGGCTCGATCGGATCGCCACCATCGTGAAAGCGATCCGGGCGGAGCGCGGTAACCGTGTGTTGCTGCTCGACGGCGGCGATACCTGGACCAACAGTTGGACGGCGCTGCAGACGAAGGGGCAGGACGTCGTCGACGTGCTGAACCTGCTGAAGCCCGATGCGATGACCGGCCATTGGGACTTCACGCTCGGGGCCGACCGGGTCAAGGAACTCGTGGACGGTCTGCCGTTCGCCTTCCTCGCGCAGAACATCCGCGAGACCGATTTCGACGACCGGGTGTTCGAGCCCCACAAGATTTTCGAGGCCGGCGGCGTGCAGGTCGGCGTGATCGGGCAGGCGTTTCCGTTCACCCCGATCAGCAACCCGCGCTGGATGTTCCCGAAGTGGAGCTTCGGGCTGCGCGTGGACGACATCCGCAAGGAAGTCGCGGCGGTGAAGGCGAAGGGCGCGCAACTGGTCGTGCTGCTGTCCCACAACGGCTTCGACGTGGATCGCAAGGTGGCGCGCGAGGTGGCGGGTATCGATGTCGTCCTGTGCGGCCACACCCACGACGCGGTGCCGGACGTGACCAAGGTCGGCCGGACCCTGATCGTGTCGACCGGTTCGCATGGCAAGTTCGTGTCACGCCTCGATCTCGACGTGCAGGGGGGCGAGATCAAGGGATTCAGTTACCGGCTGATCCCGGTGTTTTCCGACGCCATCAAGCCGGATGCCGAGGTGGCGGCGATGATCGAGAAGCATCGCGCGCCCTACGCCAAGGATCTCGGCCGGGTGCTCGGCAAGGCGAACGGGCTGCTCTATCGCCGCGGCAACTTCAACGGCACGCTGGACGACGTGTTCTGCGAAGCCATGCTGGCCGAGCGCGACGCCGAGATCGCGCTGTCACCCGGGATCCGCTGGGGCACCTCGGTGCTTCCGGGCGCCGACATCACGTTCGAGGACATCACCAACGGCTGCGCCATGACTTATCCGGCCTGCTACCGGATGACGATGACCGGCGAGCGCCTGAAGGAAGTGCTCGAGGATGTCGCCGACAACATCTTCAATCCGGACCCGTACTATCAGCAGGGTGGCGATATGGTTCGCACCGGCGGCCTCGGCTACACGATCGACATCGGCGCGGCGGCCGGCAAGCGCATCTCCGGCATGACCGTGCTCAAGACGGGCAAGGCGATCGAGCCGGCGAAAGACTACGTCGTCGCCGGCTGGGCGAGCGTTGGCGAGGGCACGCAGGGACCGCCGATCTGGGACGTGGTCGCCAGCTACATCACGAAGCGCAAAGTGATCGATGTGAAGTCGGCCGACGCCGTCAAGGTCGTTGGCGCGTGACACGGCGTACGGGGAGGACGGAGGAGCACATGAGCAGGAAAGACAAGTTGCCGGCCGGGTCGACCTCGCGCCGCGGATTCCTGGCCGCCGGGCTGGCGACAGCGGCGGTCGGCGTGACGGGCGCGCAGGCGGCCGACGTGAAAAAGGCCTCGGCCAATGCGAAGAACCTTCCGCCCAACGTGGCCGACTGGTCGCGCAGCCTCGGTGACGGGGTGGCCGATCACCCCTATGGCAAGCCATCGAAGTTCGAGGCTCATGTGGTGCGGCGCGACGTCGAGTGGCTGACGGCCTCGCGGCAGAGTTCGGTAAACTTCACGCCGCTGCACGAGCTCGACGGCATCATCACGCCGAATGGTCTGTGCTTCGAGCGCCACCACGGCGGCACGGCCGAGATCAACCCGGTCGACTACCGGCTGATGATCCACGGTCTGGTCGACAAGCCGCTGATGTTCACGATGGACGATCTCAAGCGGTTTCCTCGCTACAACCGCGTGTACTTCCTCGAATGCGCGGCCAACTCGGGCATGGAATGGCGCGGCGCGCAGCTCAACGGCTGTCAGTTCACGCACGGCATGGTCCACAACGTGATGTACACCGGCATCCGGCTGAAGGACCTGCTCGACGAGGCCGGGCTCAAGGCGAATGCCAAGTGGCTGCTGCTGGAAGGCGGCGATGCGGCCGGCATGAACCGCTCGCTGCCGATCGAGAAGGCCCTCAAGGATACGCTGGTGGCCTTCAAGATGAACGGCGAGGCGCTGCGGCCGGAGCAGGGCTATCCGGCCCGGCTCGTCATTCCCGGTTGGGAAGGCAATCTGTGGGTCAAGTGGATCAGGCGCATCGAGGTGGGCGATCAGCCCTGGCATGCGCGTGAGGAAACATCAAAGTATACGGATCTGCTGGCCGATGGCCGTTCGCGGCGGTTCACCTACTTCATGGACGCCAAGTCGGTGGTGACCAACCCGTCGCCCCAGGCGCCGATGTTCCACAAGGGGCGGAACATCATCAGCGGCCTGGCGTGGTCGGGGCGAGGCACCATCCGGCGCGTCGACGTCACGCTGGACGGCGGCCGCAACTGGGCCGAGGCGCGCATCGACGGGCCGGTGCTCGAGGCTTCGCTGACGCGGTTCTACGTGGATTTCGACTGGAACGGACAGGATCTGCTGATCCAGTCGCGAGCGCACGACTCGACAGGCTACGTGCAGCCGACCAAGGGCGAGCTCAGGGCCGTCCGCGGCGTCAACTCCATCTATCACAACAACGGTATCCAGACCTGGCACGTGAAGGCCAATGGGGAGGTCGAGAATGTCGAGATTGGCTAAACTCGTCGTCGGTCTTGCGCTCGTTGCCGCGACCGTTGTGCCGGCCGAAGCCGCCAAGCTCGGTCTGGGGCGGACCGCGACGGTGGAGGAGATCGCCGGCTGGGATATCGACGTGCGGCCCGACGGACAGGGGCTGCCGAAAGGCAAAGGTACGGCCGCCAAGGGCGAGGAGATCTTCCTCGAGAAGTGCGCGAGCTGTCACGGTGACTTCGGCGAGGGACGCGACCGCTGGCCGGTGCTGGCGGGCGGCCACGGCACTCTCTCGTCCGATCGCCCCGACAAGACGATCGGGTCGTTCTGGCCCTACGCGTCGACCATCTTCGACTACATCCGGCGGTCCATGCCGTTCGGCGATGCGCAGTCGCTGACGGCCGACGAGGTCTACGCCCTGACGGCCTACATCCTGAACCTCAACGAGGTGATCAAGGATGCCAATTTCGAACTCAACGAAAAGAATTTCACGACCATCAAGATGCCGAATGCGGCAACATTTTACGACGATGACCGCGAGAAGACGGAAAAGCAGTTCTGGCGCAAGGATGTCTGCATGAAAAACTGTGCGCCGGAGCAGAAGATCACCGGCCGCGCCAGTGTTATAGACGTGACGCCGGATTCCAAATCGGGGCCTCGTGTGGACTAGTGCGTCGCGCGGCGCGGACAACAAGAAGGCCGGAACGGCCATGCCTGTCAGGGAGAACGTCGGATGAGCCCTTGTCGCGAAGCTTGGCGAACGTGGACGGCGATGCTGGTGTTGTCGGCGGCGTTCGTCCCGTCGGCCCGAGCGGCGGATGTGGCTTATGGTGAGTATCTGGCGGCCGAGTGTGTCACCTGCCATCAGCGGTCGGGCAATACGAACGGCATTCCTTCCATCGTCGGCTGGCCGGCCGATCAGTTCGAGGTTGTGATCAAGGCCTATCGCTGGAAAGAGCGTGACAACGTGGTGATGCAAACCATCGCGGCACGGTTGACGGACGAAGACATCCAGGCCCTTGCTGCCTATTTCGAGGCCCTCGGTGCGGCGGCTCATCCGCCGGGGCCGGGCGGCAAGACCTGATTCCGGCCGACCGGCCGGGTGAACTGCAAGAACAAACATCATCCAGGGAGACTGCTATGATTTCTCGTCGACAGTTCGCAAAAATGGCGGGCGGTTCGGTGCTCGTCGCCTCGGGTGCCCTGCCCATTCCAGCCCTTGCGCAAGCGAAGCCCAAGGTGGTCGTGGTGGGCGGTGGCCCGGGTGGCGCGACCGCGGCGCGCTATCTCGCCAAGGACGCCGCCGGCGCCATCGACGTGACGCTGGTCGAACCGGCCAAGCAGTTCGTCACCTGCTTCCATTCCAATCTGTTTCTCGGCGGCTTCAAGACTTTCGAGCAGATCACGCACACCTACGACAAGCTGGCGGCGCAGGGCGTCAAGGTGGTCCACCAGGCGGCGACCGCGATCGACCGCGAGAAGAAGCAGGTGCGGCTCGCCGACGGCGCGGTGCTGGCCTACGACCGTCTGGTGGTCGGGCCCGGCATCGATCTCAAGTACGACAGCGTGCCGGGCTGGGGCCAGGAGCACGAGGAGGTGATGCCGCATGCCTGGAAGGCGGGACCGCAGACCAAGCTTCTGCGTGCCAAGCTGGACGCCGTGCCGGATGGCGGGCTGATCGTGATGGTGGCGCCGCCCAATCCGTTCCGCTGCCCGCCCGGTCCCTACGAGCGCGTGTCGATGATGGCGCACGCGCTGAAAAAGGCCGGCAAGACGAAATCCAAGATCATCGTGCTCGACGCCAAGGCGACCTTCTCCAAGCAGGGGCTGTTCCAGGAAGGCTGGGAGAAGCATTACCCCGGCATGGTCGAGTGGCTGGCGCCGTCGGTGCACGACGGGGTCAAGTCGGTGGATCCCAAGGCCGGGACCATCGTGACCGGCTTCGAGACCTACAAGAATGTCGCGCTCGCCAACATCATTCCGGCGCAGATGGCCGGCAAGATCACCCGCGATGCGGGGCTGGCGGACGGCTCGGGGTACTGCCCCATCGACGCCGCCAGCATGAAGTCGAAAATGGATCCGAACATCTACGTGATCGGCGACGCCAGCATCGCGGGTGATATGCCCAAGTCGGCATTCGCGGCGAACAGTCAGGCGAAGGTCGCGGCGATGATGATCCGCGGCGAACTGGTGCAGGCGCGGACCTTCCCGGCGCGTTACGCCAACACCTGCTGGAGCCTGATTGCGCCGGACGACACCGTGAAGGTCGGCGGCCGGTACGAGGACAAGGAAGGCAAGATCGGGACGATCGAAGGGTTCGTCTCGCAGACCGGCGAGGCGGCTGCGCTGCGCAAGCAGACGCAGGAGGAAAACATGGGCTGGTATGACGGCATCGTCGCCGACATCTTCGGCTGATCGCACAACCGCCGCGGTCCGGTCACGTCCTGGCTGCGGCCTCCTCCAGACCGGGTGAAATCACTCATGGCCGATCGAACGGGTACCACCACGGTGAGCCGGCGGGCGCTGCTGGCGGGGCTGGCCGCCACCTCGGCGGGGACGGGATTGCTCGGCCGGTTGCCCTCGGCGTCAGCGGCGCATGCCTTCACCGTCGGCGCGTTCGAGGTGACGGTGATCTCGGACGGGTCGCTGTCGCTGCCGCTGTCGTTCATTCTTCCGGCGACCGATCGCAAGGACGTCGAGGCGCTGCTGGGCCAGGGGGCGGCGCTCGACGAGGCACTCCAGTCGCAGGTCAATGTCGCGCTGGTGAAGAGCAAGGACGCCGTTGTCCTGGTCGACACCGGCGGCGGGCCGGACTTCCTGCCGACGCTCGGCCGGCATGCCGACGCACTGGAAGCGGCCGGGATTGCTGCCGACAGTGTCACGCACGTCGTGTTCACACATGCCCACGCCGACCACCTTTGGGGTGTGATCGACCCACTGGACGGCGGCACGCGGTTCGCCAAGGCACGCCATCTGATGAACCCCGTCGAGCGCGACTTCTGGCTGGCGCCGGATACGGAGAGCCGGGTCAGCGAGGCCATGAGGGGCATGGCCGCCGGCACGGCGCGGCGTCTCAAGACGCTGGCGGATCGGTTCGAGCCGGTGGCGCCCGGCCAAGAGGTGGTGCCGGGGGTGGCGCTGGTCGACACCTCCGGGCACACGCCGGGGCACATGTCCGTCCTGCTCAAGTCCGGCGGTGCGCAGCTTCTGATCGGCGGCGACGTGCTGACCCACAAGACGGTATCGTTCGAGCGGCCGGATTGGCGCTGGGGCGCCGACATGCAGTCGGACGCCGCGATCGCAACGCGCCGGCGTGTCCTGGATATGCTGGCGTCGGAGAAGATCCCGCTGCTCGGCTATCACCTGCCGTGGCCAGGGCTCGGCCGGGTGGAGCGGAACGGGACCGGATATCGGTACGTCGTCGGCTGAGAATTCGGTCCGCGACTGCGCCGGATCAATGGACGGCCGGCCCGGCGAGGCTAGAAGAGACGGAGAACGCGGTCGGGCGTAACGCGGCGCTGGCAGGTGTAACGTGATCTTCTCATCACTGGTCGACATGGTCGGGGATGGCGGCGCCGCTGTGGTGGCGGGCGCCCTGGTCGGCTTCTTGTTCGGGGCGGCGGCGCAACAGAGCCGGTTCTGTCTCAGGGCTGCGACCATCGAGGTCGGCCGGCGCATCTACGGCGAGCGGCTGGCGGTTTGGCTGGTCGCGTTCGCGACGGCTCTGACCGGCGTGCAGATGGTCATCCTGTCCGGCGCCTTCGATCCGGCCGGCGTGCGCGTGCTCAACATGCGGGGCAGTCTGTCGGGGGCGGCGATCGGCGGCGCGCTGTTCGGGGTCGGCATGGTGCTGGCGCGCGGATGTCCGAGCCGTCTTTTGGTCTTGTCGGGGCAGGGCAACCTGCGCGCGGTGCTGTCGGGGCTGGTGTTCGCGGTGGCGGCGCAGGCGTCGATCGCGGGGGTGTTGTCGCCGCTGCGGAACGCGCTGGCGGGATTGTGGACGGTCGAGGGGCCGGCGCTCGATCTGGCGGCGCTGGGGGGCGCCGGGCGGGTGACCGGGTTCCTGGTCGCGCTGTTGTGGATCGTGCCGGCGGTGCATCTGGTGCGGCAAAGCCGGATCGATCCGGTGCGCCTCGCCGGTGCGTTCGCGGCCGGGCTGGCGATCATCCTGGGTTGGGTGGTCACGTTCCAACTTGCGCGGGCGTCGTTCGATCCACTGCCGCTCAAGAGCATCACGTTCTCGGGGCCTTCGGCGCATACCCTGATGCTGCTGCTGAGCCCCCCGGAGCGGCTGTTCGATTTCGATATCGGCATGGTGTTCGGCGTATTCGGCGGGGCGTTCGCCGCCGCCTTTCTGGCGGGTGAGCTGAAACTGGAGGGCTTCGAGGGCGGCGCCAGCATGCGGCGCTATCTGCTCGGCGCCGTGCTGATGGGGTTCGGGGCCATGCTGGCCGGTGGTTGCGCGGTCGGCTCGGTCTCGAACGCGGTGCTGCTCGCGACCATCGGCTGGGTGGCGCTGGTTGCCATGTGGGGCAGCTCGATGCTCGCCGATCTGCTCCTCGATCGCGGGTCGGCCGTGCCGGGGCCGGCTCCGGTCACCCCGGCGGCGGTCCGCTGATCGCCCACCCGGAGGACGCGACATGACCGCATCGACAGAGTCCTGGGTAGCGGCTTTTCCGGGCCTGGGAGCGCTCGGGCCGGAGGTGCGGCAAGCTTTGGAGACCGCGGGCCGGGTGGTGCGCATTGCTGCCGGCGAGCGCATCTTCGGGCCCGGTCAAACGCCGCAGAACTACCTGCTGCTGATCGATGGGTCGATCCGCGTGCAGCAGGTGGCGGAGAGCGGCCGCGAGATCGTTCTCTACCGGGTCGCCACCGGGCAGAGTTGCGCGCTGACGACGGCCTGTCTGATGGGCTACGAGGATTATCCGGCCGAGGCGATCGCCGAGACGGACTGCACCGCCGTTGCCATTCCGCGGGCGACCTTCGACGACCTGATCGCCCGCTCGCCGGAATTCCGCCGCTTCGTCTTCACCGCGTTCAGCGTGCGGGTGACCGGTCTGCTGCGCCTGCTCGACGAGGTGGCGTTCCAGCGGCTCGACATCCGGCTGGCGGCCCGCTTGCTGGCGCTGGCCGGGGATCACGACCGGCTCACCATCACCCATCAGCAATTGGCCGCCGAACTCGGGACGGCGCGCGAGGTGGTGACGCGGCTATTGCAGGAGCTTCAGCGGCGCAACTGGATCGCCGCCGGTCGCGGCCACATCGACATTCTCGACCGCCCCGCGCTGCAGCGGATCGCGGCCGACCATTGATCCAGCGCAATTCTCCGAGTGGCCGGTGACAAAGTTACCGACGCGGATGACGGTGGGGTGCATGGTGCGGCCATCGCAAACCCGAAGGAGCGCCCGTACCATGCAAGCCAATGTCGGCACTGTCGACCGTGCCCTGCGCATCATCGCAGGCCTCGCCCTTCTCAGCCTCGTGTTCGTGGGTCCCAAGACCATGTGGGGTCTGGTGGGCGTAGTACCGCTGTTGACCGCGTTCGTCGGCTTCTGTCCGGCCTATACGCTGCTCGGCATCCGCACGTGCCCGGCGCGCAAGGCTTGAGCCCCGGGAGAGAAGGAGGACAAACATGATCTCGCTCCAGGATAAGGCGTGGTCGCCGTACGCGGCCGGCGTCGTGATCGGGTTGCTGCAGATTCCGACGTTTCTGTTGATGGACACCGCGCTCGGCGCGTCTTCCTCGTTCGTCACGGTCGCGGCCTACATCGCGGCGCTGGTCGATCCGGCGGCGGCGCAGATCAAGTACTTCGCGAGCCACATGACGGGCGCCAAGAACTGGTGGCAGGTCGCGGTGGTCGGCGGCATCGCCCTCGGAGCGTTCCTCTCGATGAAGCTCTCGGGCGCCCGCCGCGCGGCCATCTCGCCGGTGTGGGCCCGTGCCACGGGCACCTCGTCGCTGCTGGCGCGGGCACCGGTGGCGTTCCTCGGCGGCTTCATCATGCTTTTCGGCGCCCGCATCGCCGGGGGCTGCACATCGGGACACGGCATCTCGGGCATCGCGCAGCTGTCGGTCGGCTCGACGCTGGCGGTCGCCGCGATGTTCGCGGGCGGTATCGCAACCGCGGCGCTGTTCCGCCGCGTTTCGGCCTAAGGAGAAACACCATGACCATTCTTTCGGGCATCCTGATCGGCCTGGCGACGGGCCTCGTGTTCGGTTTCGCGCTCGAGAAGTCGCGCGTGTTCGAACCCGGTGCGATCGTCGGCCAGATGCAGCTGAGGAATTTCCTGATGCTGAAAATATTCCTTTCGGCGGTGATCACCGGCCTGCTGGTGCTGGCGCTGCTGAACGGCCTGTTCGGCGTCAAGCTCGCGCTCAAGCCGCTGCTGTTGAGGGCGGACCTCATCGGCGGGCTGATCCTCGGCGTCGGAATCGCCATAGCCGGAGCCTGCCCCGGCACCTCGCTGGCGCAGGTCGGCGCCGGCTACCGCGACGCGCTCTTCACGGTCGCGGGCGGTATCGCGGGTGCCCTGGTCTACGGCTACAACGACGCGGCGATCGTGGCCGTGTTCGCCGAGAAAGGCGACAAGATCGGCTTCGACAAGCTGCTCGGCCTGCCGTTCTGGCTGGTGGTCGTGGGGCTGGCGGTTCTGCTGGCGGTTCTGCTGGTGGTGCTCGAGCGGCTGACGGCGTGGCGCGACGAGGTGGGCCCAGACCATGACGGATTGCAGCCCGTGTCGGCCGGCGAAGCGCCGGCGCCCGGGCTCGGTGCGCTTCCCGCCGGCCGGTAGACGCCGCGCGACCTGACGATGGCATCCGGCGCCCGCAAGGGCGCCGGTTTCGTTTTGGCCGCCGCCTCACTGTCGCGCGCCGCCTCTGTGGTCCGCCACGTGACCGCACGCGAACTGCGCGAGATCAATTCACGAAGGCTGGTTCTGCGGCATGTGGTGGCCGAGGGGGAGCCGTCATGCTCAATCAACGCATTGTCGTTCCGGTGTCCGTGGCGATCGTCGTGCTGGGTGGGCTCTGGCTGGCGTTCGGGCGCTCGCCGGCCGATCCGCCGCCGGGCTTTGCCAAGACCAACGGCCGGATCGAGGCCGAGCGCTACGACGTCGCGACCAAGTTTCCCGGGCGCGTGAAAGCCGTGACCGCCCACGAAGGCGATATCGTCACGGCCGGGGCGGTCATCGCGCGGCTCGACAGCGCCGAGATCGAGGCGCAATTGCGGGAGGCCGAGGCCTCCGCCCGGCAATCGGAGCGCCAGTACGATCAGGCCGTGGCGCTGCTCGCCCAGCGGCGCAGCGAGCACACGCTCGCCCAGCAGCAACTCGGCCGCTCTTCCGAACTGGCCGGCAAGGGATACACCTCCCAGGAGATCGTCGATCAACGCCGCGCTCAGGTCGCGACCACGCAGGCCGCCATCACCGCGGCGGAGGCGCAGATCGCCCAGGCGCAAGCCGCGATCGAGGCGGCCAAGGCGCGTGTGGCGCGGCTGCAGACCGATCTCGCCGACTACCGGCTGGAGGCCCCGCGCAGCGGCCGGGTCGAGTACCGTCTGGTGCAGCCCGGCGAGGTGGTGGCGGCGGGTGCCAAGGTGCTGACGCTGCTGGATCTCACCGACGTCTACATGACGGTGTTCCTGCCGACGGGCGAGGCGGGCCGGGTCGCGCTCGGCTCGGAGGCCCGCCTCGTGTTCGACGCCGCACCCCAGTACGTGGTGCCGGCGACGGTGACGTTCGTCGCGTCGGATGCCCAGTTCACGCCCAAATACGTGGAGACGAAGCTCGAACGCGAGAAGCTGATGTTCCGCGTCAAGCTGCAACTGCCGAAGGAAACGCTGGAGAAGTATGCCAATCTGGTGAAGGCGGGCCTGCCGGGGGTCGCCTACGTCAAGGTCGACCGCGCCGCCGTATGGCCTCAGCGGCTCGACGTGAAGCTGCCGCCGCAATGAGCGACGGCGCCCCCGTCATTGCGCGCATCGCCGGGGTCACGCACCGCTACGGCGCCACCGTGGCGCTCGACGACGTCAGCGCGGTGCTGCCGGCCGGGCGCACGATCGGGATCATCGGTCCGGATGGCGTCGGCAAGTCGACGCTGCTCGCGCTCGTCGCCGGCGTCCGGCGGATGCAGGCCGGCACGGTCGAGGTGCTGGGCGGCGACATCCGGTCGGCGCGGCACCGGGCCGCCATCTGCGCCCGCATCGCCTACATGCCGCAGGGGCTCGGCCGCAACCTCTACCCGACGCTTTCGGTGGTCGAGAACATCGACTTCTTCGCCCGGCTGTTCGGCCAGCGCCACGCGGAGCGAGCCTGGCGGATCGGCGAGCTGCTGGCGGCGACCGGGCTCGATCCTTTTCCGGATCGCCCGGCCGGCAAGCTCTCCGGCGGCATGAAGCAGAAGCTGGCGCTGTGCTGCGCGCTGGTGCACGACCCGGACCTGCTGATCCTCGACGAGCCGACCACAGGTGTCGATCCGCTGTCGCGCCGGCAGTTCTGGGAGCTGATCGCGCGCATCCGGGTGCGCCGCCCCGGCATGACGGTGGTGACGGCCACCGCCTACATGGAGGAGGCCGAGCGGTTCGATCACCTGATCGCGATGGACGCGGGTCGCATCCTCGCCAGCGGGACGCCGGCCGAGCTCGAGGCGCGGACGGGGCTCGCGTCGTTGGAGGAGGTCTTCATTGCGCTGTTGCCGGAGGAGCGGCGGCGCCGGCACCGCGCGATCCGCGTGACACCGCGACGGCCGGATGGTGCCGTCACCGCCATCGAGGTGCGCAACCTGACCAAGCGGTTCGGAGACTTCGTCGCCGTCGACGACGTTTCGGTGCGGGTCGAGCGCGCCGAAATTTTCGGGTTCCTCGGCTCCAACGGCTGCGGCAAGACGACGACCATGAAGATGCTGACCGGGCTCCTGGAGCCTTCGTCCGGTACGGCGGAGATTTTCGGCCAGGTGGTGCGCTCGGGCGACCTCGAGACCCGCAGGCGCGTCGGCTACATGTCGCAGTCGTTCTCGCTCTACAGCGAGCTGACGGTGCGCCAGAACCTCGATCTGCATGCCCGGTTGTTCCACCTGCCGCCGGACCGCATCGCGGGGCGCATCGGCGAGATGCTCGACCGGTTCGATCTTTCCGACGTCGCCGATGCATGGCCCGACAGCCTGCCGCTCGGCGTGCGCCAGCGGTTGCAGCTCGCGGTGGCCGTCATCCATGCCCCTGAGATGCTGATCCTCGACGAGCCGACCTCGGGTGTCGATCCGATCGCGCGGGACAGCTTCTGGGAGCAGCTGCTGCGGCTGTCGCGTGACGACGGCGTGACGATCTTCCTGTCCACCCACTTCATCAACGAGGCGGAACGCTGCGACCGCGTCTCGCTGATGCACGCTGGGCGCATCCTGGCGCTCGGGACGCCGGGCGAGATTGCGGCGGCGCGGGGGGCGCTGCACCTCGAGGAGGCATTCGTCGGCCATCTCGAGGATGCGATCAAGCTCGACGGCGCCGGCGCCAGCGGGGTCGTGGTGGCCGTGGTGCCGACCCGGCCGGACGTGGCGCCGTCGGTGACGGTGGCCTCTGCGATGTTCGAGCCCCGGCGTCTGTGGGCGTTCGCGCGGCGCGAGACGATGGAGCTCGTGCGCGATCCGATCCGCGTCGCCTTCGCGCTGTTCGCGCCGCTGATCCTTGCGGTGGCGATGGCCTACGGCATCTCGTTCGACATCGAGAACGTGCCCTATGCCGTGCTCGACGGCGACCGCTCGGCGCAAAGCCGCGACTTCCTCGAGAACTTTGCGAGTTCACGCTATTTCGTCGAGCGGCCGCCAGCGCGCGGGCCCGACGAGATCGAGCGGCGGCTGGTCGAGGGTGAGCTGCGCGTCGGGCTGGTCGTTCCGCCGGACTTCGGCCGCGACCTGCTGGCCGGGCGACAGCCGGAAGTCGGCGTGCTGCTCGACGGGGCCAATACGTTCCGGGCAGAGACGGCGCGTGGCTACGTGCAGGGCGTGCTCAACAGCTATCTGGTCGCGCTGGCACGCCGGGAGGGGCAATCGACTATCGTGACGGCGGTGAACTTCGAGGCGCGCTTCCGCTACAATCAGGCGTTCCTCAGCCGCTATGCGATCTCGCCCGGCGTGATGATGATGCTGCTCATCATGTTCTCGACCATGCTGACGGCGCTCGGCGTCGTGCGCGAGAAGGAGCTCGGCTCGATCACCAATCTCTATGCGGCGCCCGCCACCAAGCTCGAGTTCCTGATCGGCAAGCAGCTGCCCTACGTCGGCATCGCGGTCGTGTCGTTCCTGTCGCTGCTGGTGCTGATCCGGGCGGGCTTCGGCGTGCCCATGTACGGCGATCTCGCCACGCTGGCGCTCGGCGCGGTGATCTATGCGTTCGCCGCCACCGCGTTCGGTCTCGTGGTGTCGAGCTTCGTGCGCTCGCAGATCGCCGCGATCTTCGGCTCGGCGATCATCGTGTCGATCCCGACCATCAACTTCTCGGGCATGATGTATCCGGTCTCGACGCTGGAAGGCGGGGCGCGCATCGTCGGGCAGGTGTTCCCGGCCCTCTACTTCCAGCGCATCAGCGCCGGCGTGTTCAACAAGGGGCTGGGGCTGTGGACGCTCTATCCCAACCACATCATCCTGGCGGTGTTCGGCGTCGTGTTCATCACGCTGGCGGCGCTGCTGCTCGGCAAGCAGGAGCGCTGAGGTGATGCGGCGGCTCTCCAACGTCTACCGGCTCGGCATCAAGGAGCTGTTCAGTCTGCGCAGCGATCCGGTGATGCTGTTCCTCATCATCTATTCGTTCACCTTCGCCATCTACACCGTCGCCACGGGCGTGAAAACGGAAGTGCGCAACGCGGCCATTGCCTTTTCCGACGAGGACCGGTCGGCGCTGTCCCGGCGTCTGCGCGACGCGTTCCTGGCTCCCTATTTCAAGACGCCGGAGCTGGTCACGGTCGGCGAGATCGACCGGGCGCTGGACGATGGCCGCTACTCGTTCGTCGTCGACATCCCGCCGCGCTTCGAGGCCGACGTGCTGGCCGGGCGGCGGCCGACGGTGCAGATCTTCGTCGATGCGACGGCGATGACGCTGGCCGGCAATGGGACCAGCTACATCCAGTCGGTGATCACACAGGAGATCGGCAGCTATCTGGGCCAGGCGCGCATCGAGACGCGCCTGCCCGTCACCCTGGCAGTCCGCGCGCGGTTCAATCCCAATCTCGAGTCGAGCTGGTTCACCGCGATCATGCAGATCGTCAACAATGTCACCATGCTGTCGCTCATTCTCGCCGGGGCTGCCGTCATCCGCGAGCGCGAGCACGGGACAATCGAGCATCTGCTGGTGATGCCGGTGACGCCGGGCGACATCATGCTCGCCAAGATCTGGGCCAACGGGGCGGTGATCCTCGGCGCGGTGCTGATCTCGCTGGTCGTGGTCGTGCGCGGGATACTCGCCGTCGATGTGCACGGCTCGCTGGCGTTGTTCTCGGTCGGCACGGCCTTCTTCCTGTTCGCCATGACGGCGCTCGGGATCACGCTGGCGACGGTCGCCCGCTCGATGCCGCAGTTCGGGCTGCTCGCGATCCCGTTCTTCGTGGTCATGAATATGCTGTCGGGCGGCGTGTCGCCGCTGGAAGCGATGCCGCGCCTGCTGCAGATCGTCATGACCGCCTCGCCGTCGACGCACTACACGAGCTTCGCGCAGGCGGTGCTCTACCGGGGCGCCGGGCTGTCGGTGGTATGGCCGGACATCGCGGCTATGGGCGTGATCGGCGCCGTGCTGTTGACGATCGCGCTGTACCGGTTCCGGGCGTCGATGGCGGCGGTGCGTTGAGGTGTATTGGTTCCGAAGTTAGGTGCCGCAGAAGGTCTGGTGAACGATCTCGTGGGGCGCGGGCGGCGTGGCGAGGTCGGCGGCGTCCGGCTGATCGTCGTAGGGGCGCGCGAGCACCGCGACGAGGCGCTCGAAGGGGCGGAAGTCGTCGTTGGTGGCGGCCACGATGGCCTGCTCGACGCGATGGTTGCGCGGAATGAACGCCGGGTTGGTGGCGCGCATGGCGGCGGCGCGTTCGGCCGGCGTCGCGGGCTCCTGGGCAAGGCGGGCCCGCCAACGGCTGGCCCAGTCCGTATTGGCCGCGGGATCGCGGAACAGCGCGCCGACGGCGGCATCGGCCTGCGGGTCGGCGGCGGCATCGGCCAGACGGCGGAACGTCAGGGTGTGGTCGGCCTCGTTGTCGGTCATGCGCCCGAGCAGATCACGGGCGAGGTCGTGGTCGTCGGGGTGCCGGGTGCGCAGTCCGAGCTTGGCGCGCAGGCCGTCGACATAGGCCGCGTCGAAGTGGGCGGCGAAGCTGTCGATGGCCTCCTGGGCGGCCGAAACGCCGGCTTCGCGCGCGTCGGCGAGCAGCGGCAGCATCGTCTCGGCAAGGCGCGCGAGGTTCCACTGGGTTATGTGGGGCTGGTTGGCGAAGGCGTAGCGGCCGCGCTGGTCGATGGAGCTGTAGACCGTCGCCGGATGATAGGCGTCCATGAACGCGCAGGGTCCGTAGTCGATCGTTTCGCCGGCCAGCGTCATGTTGTCGGTGTTCATGACGCCGTGGATGAAGCCGACCAGCAGCCACTGCGCGACCAGCCCGGCCTGCCGCGCGATCACGGCGTCGAGCAGTGCGCGGTAGGGGTTGGCGGCGCCCGCGAGATCGGGATAGTGGCGGGCGATGACGTGATCGGCCAGCAGCCGGACGGCGGCATCGTCGCCCCGCGCGGCGAAGTACTGGAACGTGCCGACGCGGATGTGACTCGCGGCGACGCGGGTCAGCACGGCGCCGGGCAGGGCGGTCTCGCGAAAGACGTGCTCGCCGGAGAGCACCGCCGCCAACGACCGTGTGGTCGGGATGCCGAGCGCCGCCATCGCCTCGCTGACGATGTACTCGCGCAGCACCGGTCCGAGCGCGGCGCGTCCGTCGCCGCGGCGCGAGAACGGCGTCGGGCCCGATCCCTTGAGCTGGATGTCGCGGCGGGCGCCATGGCGGTCGACGACCTCGCCGAGCAGGATCGCGCGGCCGTCGCCGAGCTGGGGCACGAAGCCGCCGAACTGGTGGCCCGCGTACGCGGCGGCGAGGGGGTCGGCGCCGGAGGGAACCGCATTGCCGGCGAGGATGGCGACGCCCGCGGGAGCTGCGAGGGCCTCGGGGTCGAGGCCCAGTTCGAGTGCCAGGGCGCGGTTGAGTTTGACCAGCCGCGGCGCTGCGACCGGGCTCGGGTCGAGGCGCGCGTAGAAGCGGTCCGGCAGGCGCGCGTAGCTGTTGTCGAAGGGAAAGCGCGCATCCGGTGCAGGAGCTGTGTCGATCGTGCTCATGGTGTCCTCGCCTCGGCGCACGGCGTCATCGCCGTTCATGTCTGACCGCTCGCCTCGGGTTAATAGTAACCCCGATCGTGATCTGAAAGCACGTGTGGGCTGACGCGCGCCGCCGATCGGCAGGCTGTCTCGGCCATTTTGGGCGATGTTTGTTCGTTGCTCCTGCAAGTTAGGCATGGCGAAGCCGCCTGTCGTGGAAAGTGCGGCGCGGGGATGGCTCAGGCGGCCGGCTTCAGGGCGAGGAAGCGCCCGCCGCCCAGAACCCGTTCCTCGACGAGGCGCATGAACAACACGTACGACCGGTAGAACGCATCGTGGCCGGAGGGTGTGCCGGCGGCGATGGTCGCACGGCGCAGTTCGTTGAACATGCGCAGGCGTTCACGCAGGATGACGGTCCATTCGGCCGTCAGATCCTCGACGCCGCCGACCTCGAAACCCGTGTTCCGTAGCAAGGTCTGGTAGCTCGGCAGGGACTCGAGCGGTTGCACGGCCATACCGTCCCAAAGCAACTGGCGGTCAGCTGCAGACAACTCCTGGTGGGCGACCCAGTCGGTGAAGACCAGACGCCCGCCCGGGCGCAGAATGCGGAACGCCTCGGCGACCGCCCGGTCGCGGTGCGGCAGGTGGAGAAACGCTTCCTGGCTCAGCACTACGTCAACCGACGCGTCGGCCAGCGGTACGTGCTCCACATTGCCTTCGATCACCTGCACGCGGTCGGAGAGGCCGACCAGCCGTGTCAGTTCGGCGGCGCCGGCGACGCGAGCGGGCGTCAGGTCTATGCCGGTCACCTGGACAGCGCGGGTGTGGGCGAAGTAACGGGCAGGGCCGCCGAGGCCGGCACAGAAGTCCGCGACCTCGAGGCCGGGCCGCAGATCGGCCAGACGCGCCAGCGCCTCGTTGGCGTCGAGGCCGCCGTAATGGTCCTGGTCCAGGTCGAACAACTCCGGCGGCGCGACCGCGTCGAGGTTGCCCCGTCGGGCCGCGAGCTTGGCCAGCACGATCTCGCTCGAGATCGGATGGGTCCTGTAGAAGTCCACCGGGGTCTCGATAGTCGTCATGATCCGGGGTCCTTTCGACAGAGCTGTGGGCGAACGGAGCCGGCGATCAGATCCGTCCCGCCGCCACCTCGTGGCAGGCGACGATGCGGGAGTCGTGGATCAGCGGTTCGGGCCGCTCGACGCGGCAGAGGTCGCGGGCAAGCGGGCATCGCGGGTGGAAGGCGCAACCGGACGGTGGATCGATCGGGTTCGGGATCTCGCCTTCGATCATTTTGCGCGGTCGGCCGCTCATGGCGAGGTCGGGCACCGCGTCCAGCAGCATCCGGGCGTAGGGGTGGCGCGGGGTGGCGAACAGCTGCGCCGGCGTGGCCACTTCGACCAGCCGGCCGAGGTACATGACGCCGATCCGCGACGCCATGTGCCGGACCACGGCGAGGTTGTGGCTGATGAACAGGTAGGTGAGCCCGAGCTGATCCTGGAGGTCGCGCAGCAGGTTCAGGATCTGCGCCTGGACGGAAACGTCGAGGGCCGAGGTCGGCTCGTCGCACACCAGGAATTCCGGGTTCGACGACAACGCGCGGGCGATGCAGATGCGCTGGCGCTGGCCACCCGAGAACTCGTGCGGGTACTTCATGGCATCGCGCGGGTCGAGGCCGACGAGACGGAGCAGTTCGCCGACCCGATTGTCCATCTCGGCGGCGTCCTTGGCGAGACCGAAGGCGCGGATCGGGTCGGCGACGATGCGACCGACGCGCCAGCGCGGGTTGAGGCTAGCATAGGGGTCCTGAAACACCATCTGGATGCGGCGGCGCAGCGCGCGCAGATCGCCCTGGCGCTGGCCGGACCACATGTCGACACCGTCGATGGAAACGCGGCCGGCGGTCGGCTGCAAGAGTCCGACCACCATCTTGGCGACGGTCGACTTGCCGCTGCCGGACTCGCCCACGAGAGCGAACGTTTCGCGCCGGCCGATCTCGAACGACACGTCCTGCACGGCCTTGAGCGAAAGTCGCGGCGCCCCCTCGAGGGTGCGCTCGAGCCACGGCTTCGAGACGTCGAAGGTGCGTGACAGGCCCGTGATGCGAACGAGCGGCGCGGTGGTCATGCGCGGTGCCCCTGAAGGGCGTCCGTGAAGGGGGCTGAGCGGTCGACCAGCCAGCAGGCGGCCTGCGATGTTCCGGCGGCCATCAGCTCGGGGCGATCGGCTCGGCAGCGGTCGAACGCGCCGGTGCAGCGAGGATGGAACGCGCAACCCTGGGGGATGGCCGTCAGGCGCGGCATGGTGCCGGGTATCTGGGCGAGGCGCGTGCCGGTGCCCGCGATCGTCGGGATCGAGCCCATCAAGCCCTTGGTGTAGGGGTGATGGGGGGCATGGATGACGTCGTACACCGGGCCGATCTCGGCGATGCGGCCGGCATACATGACGGCGACCCGGTCGGCGGTCTCTGCGATGACGCCCATGTCGTGGGTGATGAGCATGACGGCGACGCCGTGCTCGCGGCAGAGCTTTTTCAGGAGCTGGATGATCTGCGCCTGGATCGACACGTCGAGGGCTGTGGTCGGCTCGTCGGCAATGACCAGTCGTGGACCCGCCGCGAGTGCCAGCGCCAGCACCACGCGCTGGCGCATGCCGCCGGAGAATTGGTGCGGATAGGCGTCGATACGCTGGGCGGCCCCCTGGATGCCGACCTCGGTCAGCAAGCCGATCGCCCGGTCGCGGGCGGCGGTCTCGGACAGCGGCAAGTGGGTGCGGATGGTCTCGACGAGCTGGTCGCCGATCCGATAGAGCGGGTTGAGGCTGGTCAGCGGGTCCTGGAACACCATGCCGATCCGTTTGCCGCGGATCTTGCGCATCTGTTCGTAGGGCAGATTGTCGATGCGCTCGCCTTCGAGCCAGATCTCACCACCAGCGATGCGCCCGGGCGGCTCCAGCAATCCGATCACGGCCGAGCCGGTCATCGACTTCCCGGCGCCCGATTCCCCGACGATGCCCAGCACCTCGCCAGGGGCGATGTCGAAGGAAACGTCGTCGACGGCGACCAGGGTGCCGCGTCGCGTGGCGAACTCGACGCGCAGCCGTTTCACGGCAAGGACGGGTGTCGCGGTCACGGGACAGTCACCTCAGTTTCGGGTTGAGCGCGTCGCGCAGCCAGTCGCCGAGCAGATTGACGGCCAGCACCAGCACGGCGAGCGTGACGCCCGGGAAGGCGACCATCCACCAGGAGCCGGAGAACAGGTATTTGTTGCCGGTCTGGATCATGGTGCCGAGCGAGGGCTCGGTGGGCGGCAGGCCAACCCCGAGGAACGACAAGGTCGCCTCGGTGATGATGGCGAGCGCGAGGTTGATGGTGGCGATGACGAGGACCGGGCTCATCACGTTGGGCAGCACTTGCCGGAACATGATGTCGAGCGGGCCGAGGCCGATGAGGCGCGCCGCCTGCACGTACTCCTTGTTGCGCTCGACCATGGTGACGCCGCGCACGGTGCGGGCATACTGAACCCAGTACGACAGGCCGATGGCGACGATCAGCACCCAGAAATGATCGACCTGGAAACGGCCTTTCAGCGTCATGGCAACGATGCCGTCGACGAGCAGGGCGGTCAGGATCGCGGGAAAGGTCAACTGCACGTCGGCGACGCGCATGATGAGGGCGTCGAGACGGCCGCCGACATAGCCGGCGACAAGGCCGAGGGTCACGCCGAGTGACAGTGCGAGCGCGACAGCGGCGATCGCGATCATCAGCGAGCTGCGGGTGCCGTACAGGATCGTGGAGAGGATATCACGGCCCTGGTCGTCGGTGCCGAGCAGGTACTTGGGGTCGCCACCGGGCACCCAAGCGGGCGGCGTGTTGCTGTCGAGCAGCGACAGGCTCTTGAGGTCGTAGGGATTGTGGGGTGCGATGACCGGCGCGAACAAGGCGGCAGCGGCGATCAGCAGGGTGACAATGGCGGCCACCACGACGAGCTTCGATCGGGTGAAGCTCCACCACAGATCGCTGTCGCGGATGGCGGAGAACCAGGACGCGACACCGGTGGCGGGCAGCGGCTCGGCCATCTCAGTGCCCCGTGCTGCCGGCGATGCGGATGCGCGGGTCGATGCGGGCATACAGCAGGTCGACGGCGAAATTGATCAAGACGAACAGGGTGGCGACCATCATCAGGTACGCCGCCATCACCGGCACGTCGGCGTTCTGGACCGACTGGATGAACAGCAGGCCCATGCCCGGCCACTGGAACACGGTCTCGGTGATGATGGCGAAGGCGATGATGGCGCCGAGCTGCAAACCGATGATCGTCACCACGGGAACCAGCGTGTTCTTGAGGGCGTGTCCGAAGTTGACGGCGCGGTTCGAGAGGCCTCGGGCGCGGGCGAACTTGATGTAGTCGGTGCGCATGACCTCGAGCATCTCGGAGCGTACGAGGCGGGTGACCAGCGTCATCTGGAACAAGCCGAGCGTGATGGCCGGCAGGATCAGCGCCTTGAGGCCTGACATGGTGAGGAGACCGGTTCGCCAGCCACCGACACTGACGACATCGCCGCGCCCGAACGACGGCAGCACGCCGAGCCACACGGAGAAGACGTAGATGAGCAGGATGCCGATCAGGAAGGTCGGTAGCGAGATGCCGACCAGAGAGACCGTGAGGAAGACCTTGGACAGCCAGTTGTCACGATGGATTCCCGTGTACACGCCCATCGGGATGCCGAGCGCGACGGCGAACAGGGCGGCGGCGATGGCGAGTTCGAACGTCGCCGGGAAACGGTCGGCGAGCAGCGAGGTCACCGGCAGCTTCACCTGATAGGAGATGCCGAAATCGAGCTGTACGGCTTTGAGGACGAAGCGGCCGAACTGGATGGCTATCGGATCGTCGAGCCCGAGCTGCTTGCGCAGTGCCATGCGCTCCTCGAGCGGGGTGTCCTGGCCGACGATCTGATTCACGGGGTCGCCGACGAACCGGAACAGCAGAAAGGCCAGCATCGCCACCGCAAGCAGGACAAGGGCGCCTTCGATCAGGCGGCGGATGGCGAAGGCGAGCATCTGTCACCCGGGCTTTGGACGGTCACGCTCTCCGTGTCGTGGGACACGGAGAGCGTTCTAGCCGATCAGTCGTTCTTCTGGACCCAGTAGAGCAGAATTTGGTTATCGGCGCGCTGGGTGATCTTGACCTTCTTGGAAACGCCCCAAGCCAGCGATTGCTGATGCAAGGGGATGAGGCCCACCTCGTCGTGGATGATCGTGAACGCCTTGGCGATCAGATCGTCGCGCTTCTTGGTGTCGGTCTCGACCAGCACCTGCTTGGTGATCGCGTCGACCTCCTTGTTGCAATAGCCGCCGTAGTTGAACTGCGAGCCCTTGCCGTCGGCATCACGGCAATTGGCGAGGTTCGCCAGCACGTTCCAGCTGTCGAACGAACCGGGCGTCCAACCGAGCAGGTTGAAGGAGCTGTCGTACTTCTTAGACGGGCCGGCCTTCTCGAAGTACTTCGCCTTCGGCTGAGCGAGCAGGTTCACCTTGACGTCGATGCGCGCGAGCATCTGGGCGACGGCCTGGCAGATCGCCTCGTCGTTGACGTAGCGATCGTTCGGGCAGTCGAGCGTGACCTCGAAACCCTGCGGATAGCCGGCGTCGGCCATCAGCTTCTTGGCGGCCGCGACATCATAGGGATGGCGCTTGAAATCGCCCGAGCGGGCGTAGAGCAGCGGCGAGATCAGGATGGCCGAGGGTGTCGCGAGATTGCGCATCACCTTGGTCTTGATCGCCTCGATGTCGATCGCCTGGTAGAACGCCTTGCGGACGCGGGCGTCCTTGAAGGGGTTCTTGCCCTTGACGCTCGCATAGAGCAGTTCGTCGCGGGCCGAATCCATATTGAGGAAGATGGTCCGCAGCTCCGGCCCGGTCATCACCGTCGCGGTGGGGCTCGATTTGATGCGCTCGATGTCCTGGACGGGCACCGGGTCCATCATGTCGATTTCCCCCGACAACAGGGCGGCGACGCGGGTGGCGTCCGATTTGATGGTCTGGAAAATGACTTCGGTGAGGTTGTGTTCGACCTTGCCCCACCAATTGGGGTTCGGCTTGAACACCGTCTTCACGCCCGGCTCATGGCTGGCGATCACGAACGGGCCGGTGCCGTTGGCCTTGAGTGAGCCCGGGCTCAGCGAGGTGGCCGAGGCGCTCTGGGCCTGCGCCGCGCCGTTCGCCTCCGCCCACGACTTGGAATAGATGTACCAGGTGTCCCACTCGGCGTGCAGGATCGGGTTCGGCTGCGTCAGCACGAAGTCGACGGTATGGTCGTCGACCTTGACGGCCTTCATGTCGGCGGGCGCGCGGCTCTTGATCTGGGAGCCGGGGCTGCGCATGCGGTCGAGCGAGAACACGACGTCGTCGGCGGTGAACGCCTCGCCGTTGTGGAACTTCACGCCCTTGCGCAGATGGAAGCGCCAGCGTGTCGGCTCGACGATCTCCCACTTCTCGGCGAGGCCGGGGATGATCTTCAGGTCTGGGTCGCGCTTGGTGAGACCTTCCATCACGTTGCCCATGGCACCGAGCGTGAAGGTCTCGTTCAGCGAGTACCCGTCGAGGGCATTGAGGTCGCCTTGAAAGGCATACTTGAAGGTTTTCGCATGGGCAGGCGACCAGCCGGCCGACAGCGCCAGGGCGCTGGCGAGAAGAAGCTTACGAAGTCGCATGTGGGAACGAGCCTCCGGAGTGACGGACCAAGGACGCGCGGGTTCGGGTTCCAACCCTGGCGGCGGATGTTGGCCGAAGCAGGCGGCGCTGTCCACTGAGCGCTATCCGGCGGGGGTCAAACCGGGCCGGCGCGCATTTTTTTGTCCAGGGTCGGGGCGAGCTGCACCAGCAGGGTGGCCGCCAGCATCAGACCCGCGCCGGTCCAGCCGAGCAGGGACAGGCGCTCGCCGAGCAGGAGGGCGCCGGCCAGCGCAGCGAACACGGTCTCCATGCTGACCAGGATGGCGGCTTCCGAAGCCGGCGTGTGCTTCATGGCGACGGCCAGCAGCGTGAAGGTGAGCGCGCTCGACAATACGCCGACATAGAGGATCGAACTCCAGGCCGCGAGCAGTGCCCGCGTGTCGAGGTTTTCGAACACGAGCGCTGCCGCCAGGGCGATCGCGGCGACGACGGCGAACTGCAGGCAGGTGAATGTGATCGGCGCTTCGTGCTTCGACGACGCCCCGGTCACCACCAGGTGGATCGCCCAGAATATGGCGCTGACGGCGACCAGCAGGTCGCCGGCGCCGAAGCCGTCGACATTGCCGCCGCCGAGCGCCCAGGTGCCGGCCGCGGCCATCGCGACCGCGACGGCGACGATTCGGGCCGGCGGTTTGCGAAATGCGATCCACACGATGAACGGCGTGAAGATCACATACAGGCTGGTCAGGAAGCCGGTGTTGGTGACGCTGGCGGTGACGAGACCGTATTGCTGGAGCCAGCCGGCCACAAAGAACAGGGCGCCGCCCCAACCGGCGATGCGGAGCAACCCGCCGCCGGCGCGCACGGAACTGCGGCGCTGCTCGCGGATCGCCAGCGGCGCGAGCGCGAGGGCGGCGACCAGTCCACGGGCGGCGATGAAAGTCAGCGGGCCGACATGGTCCATGGCCGACTTCTGGAACACGAAGGCCAGCCCCCAAATGGCGGCTGCGAACAGGAGCAGGAGGTCGGCTTGGAGGCGGGTCATGGCTCGACCTAGGGCGGGATCCGATCTGACTGTACGGCGGTGGCGGTTCACCGATCGGATGCGATTGCCCTAGAGGATTGAAACC
This sequence comes from Hyphomicrobiaceae bacterium, assembly GCA_049318625.1. Classification (GTDB taxonomy): domain Bacteria; phylum Pseudomonadota; class Alphaproteobacteria; order Rhizobiales; family Hyphomicrobiaceae; genus JBMOGA01. The sequence goes on along the minus strand of JBMOGA010000017.1, from coordinate 37,560 downwards.
AGAGCATCTTTATCCGATCCCTCGATCGCCGTGGGCGATCGAGGGATCAGGTGCTGCTCTAGCCGCAGCGCCGGGTCGAGGCAAGTGCCGCGTCGGGTGGACAGGCCATGCCGTCGTTCCTTATCCAGGCCGGGACAATCTCCAGGAGTGAAAAATGTCCGCTTTCGGCCTCACCGGAGCCTATATCGCACCGATCCTGCTGCTGATCCTGTCCAATGCGTTCATGACGCTCGCTTGGTATGGTCATCTGGCGTTCAAGGACCGGCCGCTGGCGCTCGTCATCGTCGCGTCGTGGGGGATCGCGTTCTTCGAGTACTGCTTGGCGGTACCGGCCAACCGGTTCGGTCACGCGGTCTATTCGGCGGCCGAACTCAAGACCATCCAGGAAGTGGTGACACTCGCGGTGTTCGCGGTGTTCTCGGTCGTCTACCTCAAAGAATCGCTGAGCTGGAGCCACGTGGGCGGGTTCGTTCTGATCGCCGCCGGGGCCGCGCTGATCTTCTCGGCCAAAAGCTGACCCGGGCCTGCCGCGTTCAGAGCCCCTTCACGACCGTGCCGGTCATCAGGACCAGATAGGCGATGATGGCGAGCCAGTATTCCTGATGCGGCAGGTAACGCGGCACCGGGATGTAGCCGAGCTTGGTCACGATCGCGCCCAAGGCGAAGATCAGTGAGATCAGGAAGATCAGGATCGTCGGCGGATTGAGACGCATGGGTCGAGCCTGCAACTGGAGTGCCCTGCTGCTTGCCGCGACGGCGGCGAGCGCAAAGCCTGTGTAGCATGAACGGCGGGCGAGAGAAGTGGCCGCCATGCACGCCGGCGCGATCGGCCGGCCGGCATGGGGTGGAATGCGGGCTTCATCGGCCCGCGCGGTCGGCTGGTGTGTCGGTCTATCCCGGTGCCGTGAGGGCGGTTGGCGCGATGTCGACGGGGAAGTTGACTGAATTGGCGATGAAGCAGTGCTTGTGGGCGTCGGCATGGATGGCCTGCAGACGGCCGGTCTCTATGCCGGGCGCGACGGTTACGGCCGGGCGCAGCACGACGCGAGTGAAATAGCCGCCCCGGGCCCGGTCTTCGACCATCGTGCCCTCGGGTTCGTCGCGGTAGTCGGTGACGATCACGCCAGCGTCGGCCGCCAGATGCAGGAACCACAGCATGTGGCAGGCCGACAGCGAGGCGACCAGCAGATCTTCGGGATTGTACCGTGTGGCGTCGCCCCGGAAGGCGGGGTCCGACGAGCCGATCAGGTCCGGCTTGCCGGGGGCGCGTATGACATGGTCACGCCCGTAGGCGGTGTAGGTGGTGGTGCCCGGGCCGCGATTGCCGGTCCAGTGGACGCTCAGCCCGTAGCGGTGCTCGCGACCATGCATCGGCGGGTGCTCAAAGGGTGCGTGGGGCCGGCGCGACGGGCGGCACGGAGGTGTCCACCGGCCGTTCGGTCTCCTCGACGAGGAAGCGGACGACACGGCCCGGTTCGCCGACGACGCGGCTGGTGACCAGCACGAGGCGGGCATGGTCGCCGGCTTCGATGCGCGTAACGTCCGACTCGAGCGCGCGGGTTTCCACGACCTCGATCACGCGATTGCGGCCGTCAGTACCGGTGATGGTGATCCGGTCTCCGGCCTGGACGACGGCATCGGCGCTGGCCTGATGCCCCTCGCGCCAGGCACTCGGCCGCAGGGCGGCGGGATCGAACAGCCCATCCTGGTTACCGCTCGCCGCGCGCGGCGTGAGCCTCGGCGCCTCGGCGAAGGCCACGTCGAGCCCGCGGGTGAGCAAGCGATCGGTATCGAGCAGCGCACCGGTCAAGGCGACCAGCCCCGCAACCATTGCGGTCGCGGCCGAGGCGAGAACGGGCTTCGATGCGAGGCGCAGGTGCGTCATGGCAGGTCTCCGGTCCCATATCCTGAACGGATATAGGAATTCGGGCTGTTTTGTGGAGGCCTTATCGCTGAGTACCGTTACGGGGCCGGCGCGCGGCGCGCACCGATGCGCGGGCGAGGCGCAGGTTGCGGGCACTGAAGGCGGCCAGGGCAAGCGCCGCCAGGGCGAAAACGACGACTTCGGCGGCGGCCGGTTCGGCAAGCAGCGCGAGCAGCCGCTCCCGGCCATGGGCCAGCCCGCTGCCGACCGCCGTCCAGGCGGCGCGCACGAGGGTTTCGCCGGTGCCGGCGGCGGCGGCCGCGCTGGCGAAGGCGCCAAGTCCCGCGATCAAACCGACGGCGGCGCGCGTCACGGTGCGAAGCTCGTTGCTTTTCACGGTCTGTCTCCCGTTGCTCGTCGATACCCGACGCTTACATCCGCATGCGACTTTGGCCTCGGTTGGCCGAGAATGCGGCAAGGCGAAGAGCACGCGGAGGATGTGGCCGCCGTGCACACTTCGAGCGCGAGATTGCAAAGCCGATGGTTGATAAAGGGTAACAACGGCTCGGGCCGCCGCTGGCGGCCCGCGATCGGCGCGGACGTGGAGGGTCTCGCTGGCCGGCGGATGCCGGTCGCGGGGCTCAGGCCCAGGGTTCGCCCGCGATGAGCCGCTCGGCCATGGCCTGGGCCGCGGTATCGAGCAGGCGCTCGCCCTTTTCGGCGGTGGCGCGGCGGGCGTCGCCGAGGACGCCGGTCGGTGACAGATCCTTGAAGGAGCGCCACACGTTGATGGGCCGATTGAGCGCGCTGCCCATGGACGACTGCGGGCCGACGGCCTTCGACAGCTTGTCGGTGAACACGAGGTCTGGCGCGGCGGCCATCATCATCGATGTCTCGGCCTCGCAGGCGTGCTGGACGCCTTCCTGGTCGTCGAGAATCGCTTCGAAGGCGCCGCTTTCGTGCGGCAAGGCCCAATAGCTGGTGGTGGCGATGGCCGCCTCGAGTTCGCGGGTGAGTTCCACGGTGAGTGCACTCAGCGCGGCCATGTTGCCGCCGTGGCCGTTGACGATCAGAATCTTGCGGAAGCCGGCCCGGATGATCGAGCGGCAGAGATCGCGCAGCAGGGCGTGCCACGTCGCGACCGACAGCGTGAACGTGCCGCCAAAGCCGACGTGATGTTCCGCCAGACCCATCCAGACGGTGGGGGCGACGACGATCGGGCGTTTGGCGGCGACCAGTTCGGCGGTGCGCCGACAGACCTCCCAGCAGAGCACGGTATCGACGCCGGTCGCGAGGTGCGGGCCGTGCTGTTCGGTCGATGCAACCGGCAGCAGGACGATGGCGTCCTTGGCGGCAAGCTCGTTGAGCGTCGCAGCCGGCAGCTCGTTCCAGAGCACGCTGGTCATTCCGGTCTCCCTTTTCGGCACGGTCGAGGAGTCGCAGAGTGGGGGAAGTGCCGTCGGCGATCAACCGCCGGGTGCGAGGGTGGTAACCGTTGCGAGGCCATGGGCCGGATGCCAGGGTGCGGCCGGTACGCAAAGGAAAGAGCGAGATGCCGACGGATCCAACGGCCTGGCCCTATTTCACCGACATTCACGAAATGCTGCGCGACACCATCCGGCGGTTTCTCGCCGACCGCGTGCTGCCCGCGGCCGACGCGTGGGAGACACAGGGCTTCGTGCCGCGCGAAATCCTTCACGAGATGGGCGCGCTCGGGCTGCTCGGCATGCGCTACGACCCGGCCTACGGCGGCTCGGGGCTCGACACGATGGCCAACGTGGTGCTGGCGGAAGAACTCGGCCGCTCCACGTATGGCGGCTTCGCCATCACCGTGCTCGTGCACACCGACATGGCCTCGCCGCACCTGTTTCACGGCGGCACGGCCGAACAGCACGCGCGCTGGATGCCAGGTGTCACCTCGGGCCGGGTGATCACCGCCGTGGCCATGACCGAGGCGGATGCCGGCTCCGATCTCGCCAGCATGCGGACGACGGCGCGCAAGGTGGCCGGCGGCTACGTGATCGACGGCGCCAAGATGTTCATCACCAACGGGGCGTTGGCCGACCTCGTGTTCGTCGCCGCCAAGACGACCGACGGCGACGGCGGCCGCCACCGGCGCATGACGATGCTGGCGGTCGAGAAGGGCATGCCCGGCTTCAGGGTGGCCCGCCATCTCGACAAGACGGGCTGGCGTTCGAGCGATACGGCCGAACTCGTTTTCGAGAACTGCTTCGTGCCCGACGAGAACCGGATCGGCGCGGAAGGACAGGGCTTCTACGCTCTTGTGCGCAATCTGCAGAACGAGCGGATCGTGCTGGCCGCGCAGGCCATCGGGGAGGCGAGCAAGGCGCTCGAGTTGACGCTCGACTGGGTGAAGACGCGGCAGGCGTTCGGCGGCGCGCTGTGGGAGAAACAGGTGATTCGCCAGCGGCTCGCGGAGCGGGCGTCCGAAGTCGAGGCGGCGCGCGCGTTGCTCTACAACACGGCCTGGCGCGATGCCAAGGGCGATGTCGTCACCAAGGAAGTGTCGATGCTGAAGGCGCTGTGCGGCACGCTGGTCAATCGGGTGCTGTACGATTGCGTGCAGTTCCACGGCGGCACCGGGTACATGCGCGAGACGGCGGTCGAGCGGATGTCGCGCGATGCGCGCGTCCAGGCGATCGGGGGCGGCGCCACCGAAGTCATGCTGGAGGAAGTGGCGAAGCGGATGTGACCGTCGAGGCGTGTGAGGGCACGCCGCGATGACAGGTTTTCACAGTCCCGTGACCGGGACTTTCGTCGGTTGACTTGGGTCGGACTCGATGGAAAACGGGCAGGCCTGCCCGAAGGGGCTGGGCCGAACGCCGCCGTGCAGGCGGTGACAGATGAAATCAGGGGAACTGCTCGATGATGCTCCGTACGATCTCTGTCCTCGCCGCTATTGCGGTCGGTGCCACTGCGGTCTACGCTCAGAACCTGGATGCGGTTCAGAAGCGCCGTGACTCGATGAAGAACATCGCAACCGGTGGTCGTGCCAGCTTCCTGATGAGCAAGGGCGAAGCACCGTTCGATCTCGAAAAGGTGCAGGCCGGGCTCAAGGTGTATCAGACCGAGGCAGAGCGCTTCAAGACTCTGTTCCCTGACGATTCCAAGACCGGTGGGAACACCGATGCGTCGCCGAAGATCTGGCAGGCGCGCGCCGACTTCAACGCCGCCGTCGATGCCTTCGCCAAGACGGCCAAGGACGCCGCGAGCGCCATCAAGGACGAGGCCAGCTTCAAGACGGCTTACCAGCCCGTGCTGCGCAGCTGTGGCGGTTGCCACAAGGAGTCCGACGGTTTCGCGCCGACGCTCGCCGAAAGCTTCAAGAAGCTGAAGCAGTAGAATTCGGCCCGCTCGTTCCGTGCAAACTCCATGGCAGCCGCGCGCCCGAACAGGGTCGCGGCTGTCTGCTCTTGTGAACACCGGAGAGGATCGATGCGGCGCAGTCGGGTCGGAGTTCTGGTCGTGGCGGTCGTCGCGGCCCTGGCGGTTTACACGATTTCTCTGCCCGCACCATTCGCGCAGGACGCGTTGAAGCCGAGGACGGCGAACCTCGCCAACGGCGAGACCCTGTTCCATATCGGGGGGTGTGCCGCCTGCCACGCGACGCCGAAGCAGGACGACCGTCTGAAGCTCGGCGGTGGGCTGGCCCTGCATTCGCCATTCGGCACCTTCCGAGCGCCCAACATCTCGCCTGATGCCAAGGCCGGGATCGGCGCGTGGACCGAGGCGCAGTTCCTCGGCGCCATGCTCAAGGGCGTCGGCCGCAACGGCGAGCATCTCTATCCGTCGTTCCCCTACACGTCGTATCAGCGCATGGCCGTCGACGACGTGCGGGATCTGTTCGCGTTCCTGCGCACGCTGCCTTCCGATCCGACGCCGTCGCAGCCGCACGAGCTGCCGTTCCCCTTCAACGTCCGCGCCGGCCTCGGGCTTTGGAAGCTCGTCTATCTCGATGGGCGCCCGTTCACGCCGGACCCATCTAAGGACGCGGTGGTGAACCGCGGCGCCTATCTCGTCGAAGGACCGGGTCATTGTGCCGAGTGTCACAGCCGTCGCGGCGTCCTCGGAGGTATCGATCCCGCGTATCGGTTCGCGGGCGGTCCCAACCCCGAGGGCAAGGGTTGGGTGGCGAACATCACACCGCACGAGGATGGTCTGGCCGCGTGGTCGGTGTCGGATCTGACCTCGTTTCTGGCGAACGGGCTTGCGCCCGAGGGCAATGCGGTGGCCGGCAGCATGGGGGAGGTGATCGAGAACACTGCAAAGCTTTCGCCGGATGACCGTCGTGCCATGGCGGCCTACCTCAAGGCCCTGCCGCCGCGTCCCGGGCGCAAGCCGAAAGCCGCTCCCGCCGGCTGAGGAAACGTCGGGCGTTCGGGCGAGGCCGGTGCGGCTCGCATCAGCTCTTGACGACGCCGCTGCGCACCAGCGTGATCACGAGGCCGGCGATGGTGAGAGCGGTCGCCAGCGCGAGCGCGAACGCCGGCACGGTTCCGAGGCTCTCGATCGTCGAACCGACGACCAGGAAGAACGTCGTGAACGCCTGCAGCGACAGCACCATGGCACGCAGCAGCCGGATGGTGGCGGGTGCGCCCCAGCGGTGATGCGTGAACGTGGTGACGACCGTGGCGATCACCGGGTAGGTGGCGGCGATGCCGGAGTACTGCGGACCGAGAATGCCGGACGTCGTGACGATGATGGCGACCAGCAGGGCGGTCGCGGCCATGCGCACGGGGATGTCCCACCACGGCAGGCCGCGCACCACATCGGGCTCGGGCGGGCGCGGCACGATGATGAAGGTGCCGATGAGGGCCGCGTAAGCGAGCAGCGCGGCGCCGGTCAGCGCGAACGGCACGCTGCCGAGCAACAGGCCCGAGGCCACGTAGCCGGCGATGGCGGCGGCGAGGCACACCGGCCACCGCGCCCGCCGCGCGAGGCCCGCGTAGGCGAGCGCCCAGGCGCCGATGCCGGCGGCGCCGAGTTCGACGCCGACGCACATCTCACGGGCAAACACCGGTCCGCGCTCCAGCGCCAGGAAGAACAGGATCGGCCCGGTCATCCACGGCATCGCCATCAGCAGGCCGCCCATGGTCGGCCCCCAGCGGCGCGCGGCGAGGCTGACGAGGCCGACAAGCAGCGGCGTGACCGTGAGCTTCACGATCCAGAGCACGGCATCTCCACACGTACGGGATTGACGGAGCGGCGGTGGCCCGGCACGGCCACGCGGACCCGTTCCAGGCGGGACGTGGACCATGCTATCAGATCGCCGGCCCCGGGGATGGGTCCCATTTCGTCAAACCTGACACGAGGAAACAAACAAGATGGCACTTTCCCGCCGCGATGCGCTGGCTTTGATGGGGGGCGCTGCCGCGCTGCCGCTGCTGTCCGGCACTGCAGGGGCCCAGACCGCAGCGTTTCCGAGCAAGGTCGTTCGCCTCGTGGTGCCCTATCCGGCCGGCGGGCCGACCGACGCACTCGCCCGCATCCTCGCCGAGGACATGCAGGCGACGTTCGGTCAGGCGGTGGTGGTCGAGAACCGTCCGGGCGCTTCGGGCGCGGTCGGGACCCGCGACATCGCCCGCGCCGACGCCGACGGCCATCACATCGTGCTCGGCAACAACCAGACCCACGCCGCCAACGCATTCCTGCTCAAGGAGCCGGGCTACGACCCGGTCACGGACTTCGCGCCGATCGCCGGGCTCGCCGACCTGCAGCATGTGCTGGTGGTGCGCAACGGGCTCGGCGCCGGGTCGGTTGCTGAACTCGTGGCGCTCGCGAAGAAGGAGCCGGGCAAGCTGAACTACGGCTCGACCGGGCTCGGCTCCGGCTCGCACCTCGCCATGGAGCTGTTCAAGACACTGACCGGCACGGACATGCAGCACGTGCCGTTCCGTGGCGCCGCGCCGATGGCGCAGGAGGTGGTCGCCGACCGCATCGACCTCGCGTTCGCGACGCTGCCGTCGGTGCTGGGGCTGATCCAGGGCAATCTCATGAAGGGGCTCGCGGTGGCGTCGTCGCAGCGGGCGCCGCAGCTGCCGGACATCCCGCGTCTCAGCGAGCAGGGTGTGACCGGGGGCGAGGCCGACAGCTGGCTCGCACTGTTCGCCCCCGCCAAGACGCCGGCGCCGGCGCTGGCGCGGCTCACCGAGGTGGTGGTCGCGGCGCTGGCCAAGCCCGGCCTGCGCGACCGGGCGATCCAGCAGGGCATCGCGGTGAACGTGCGCGGGCCAGCCGATTTCAAGGTCTACCAGCAGGCCGAGATCCAGCGTTGGGCGGCGGTGGCCAAGGCGGCGGGCGTGCAGGCCCAGGGCGGGTGAGGCGATTGAGGGCGGGCGGGTGACCTCTCAGCCCCACTTTCACAATCGCCGCTTGATCTCGGCGCGGAAGAACCGGCGGTCGCCAGCGCTGGGGATCGACTGTTCCAGCAGGTCGAGCAGCTGATCCCACGTCGTCGCGGTCTTGCAGGCGCGCGGCAGCACGATGCGGGCAACCGGCCCCACGTAGATCGTCAACGTGTCCAGGAGAACGGCCACCGCATCGCCGGTCGGCGGCCACACCGGGGTGTCCTCTGGTGGCGCAGCGGGTATGGGCGCGTCCGGGACCGGGGCGGGTGCGAAGACGGGCGGCGGCGGGGGTGGTGCGGCGGCGGCCGGGTCCGGCGCGCCCATGAAGGGGCCGGCCGCCATCTTCAGTGTGGCGTAGGACGCCTCGACCGTGCGGTCCAGGGGGTCGCCATCCGTTGCATCGGCCGGGAACGCGGCCGGGCCCGAGGGGCGCACGGCGAACGTCGTGATCTGGCGGGGAATGTTCTTCAAGCGGGGCATCCCGCGCGGCTCGAACGTGGCGGGGATGCGGGCGGAGACCGCATCGAACACGGCGCCGGATACGAGGATGCCGCCGGGGTCGGCGAGACTTTCGAGGCGGGCGGCGATGTTCAGCGCCTCGCCGCAGGCAATGTTGTCCTCGAACAGCACCTCGCCGAGGTGCAGGCCGATGCGCAGCGGCATGCCGCGGCTGGCCTGGATGCCGCGCAGGCCGGTCTGGATCTCGAGAGCGCATTCGACGGCGTCGACGGCGCTCTCGAACAGCACGAACAGGCCGTCGCCGGTCATGCTGATGAGCTGGCCGTCGAAGCGGTTGACCGCCTCGCGGGCGATCTTCAGCACCGCCGACAGCTCGCTAAGCGCGTTGGTCTCGTTGACCGAGACGCGGCCGGAGAAGTTGGCGATATCGGCGGCGAGGATGGCGCGCAGCTTGCGCTTTCCGTGCCCGTGTCCGCGGCCTCCCCCGATCTGGTCGGATGGTGACATCGCGCGTCGGCCCTCAGGTCTTGCGCCCGGCGGGCGCGTTGCGGCAGGCCTTCAGGAACGCCTCCCGCTCCGCCGCCGACGGGATCGCCTCGGCCAGATGCTCGTAATAGTCCTCGCGCCCGACCGCGGTGGCGGCGTGGCGCTCGGCGAAGATCTTGGCGACGGGACCGATCAGCGGCAACAGCAACTCGGTGGCCTGACGGATTTCCTGCTCGGAGATCACGGCGTCGAGCTGGATCGCGGCGACGCCCTCGTCCTTGCGCAGGAAGGCCTCGGCGGCCGAGCGGAAGCGGACGGCTTCCTTCTCGATCGGGATCTGGGCGCACATTGCACTCAGCATCTTGTCGGCGTCGGTCGCTTCCTTGGCGGCCTTGCGGACGACGATGCGGGCGATCGGGCCGATGGCGCGGGCCAGCGCCTGCTCGACGGAGTCCATGGTGCGCGGCGTCAGCCGCTCGGCCATGGTGCGGCTGAGGTCACGGCTGCTGCCGCTGTCGGAGTCGGCCGGTTTGGCGTGCGACAGCTTGGTGAGGTCGAGGAGCGGGGCCTCGGACGCCTCGCCCGAATGCTCCATGGCGCGATTGATGGCGGCGATGAAGATGTCGGCGGTCTGGTAACGGTCGGTCGGGTTGCGTGCCATCGCCCGCTGCACGACCTCGTCGAAGCGCCACAGGTCGGGGCGCAGCAGCGAGATGGTCGGCGCGGATTCGTTCAGCAGCTTGCGCATCAGGTTCGGCAGGTCGGCGGCCAGGAACGGCTTTGTGCCGGTCAGCAGCTGGTAGAGCACGATGCCGGCAGCGAACAGGTCGGTGCGGGCATCGACCGGCCGGCCGAGGAACTGCTCGGGCGCCATGTAGTTCGGCGTGCCGAGCGCAATGCCGCCGCCCTGGGCGGTCAGACCCATGTTCTGGAAGCGGGCAACGCCGAAGTCGGTCACCTTGATGGTGGTGGCGGCCGGGCACAGAATGTTGGCCGGCTTGACGTCGCGGTGGATCACGCCCTTGCCGTGGGCATGATCGAGCGCCATCAGCAGCTGGACCATGATCTCGCCGACCTGGCGCAGCGGCAACTTGGCGCCGGACCGCGTCACCGTCTCGAGCGTGCCGGCGGCGACGAACTCCATGATGATGTAGGGCGCGCCGTCGTGCTCGACGTAGTCGTAGACGGTGACGATGTTGGGGTGCTGGCAGCGGCCGGCGGAGCGGGCCTCGTGGGCGAACCGCTTGAGCAGGGCGCCGCGGTCGTCGACCTCGTCCAGCACGTCCTGGCGCAGCGACTTGATGGCGACGGGGCGGTCGATCGACGGGTCGTGGCCCTTGTAGACGATGCCGATGGCGCCGCGGCCGATCACGCCCTCGACGCGATACTTGCCGACCGTGGCGGGCATCGACCCGGTGCCCGGTCTGGCGTGCCCCTGCTTGTCAGCCTCCTGCGAAGCCATCGTGGTCATTCTCCAACTGTCCGACCGAGGCGGCGGACCGGTCGCCGGAGCGTGATTGCACCCGCAATCAAGTCTCCAGCATTTTCATCGCGTTATCCAGGCTGCGGCGCATCCGGTTGAACGATTGAGACAGTGTCGCGATCTCGTCGGTGCCGTTGTGGATGTATTCGGGCTGCGAGACGTCGCCCATGCTGACCCGCTCCGAGATCTCGGCCATGCGGCGCACCGGTGTGATTACCATCCAGCCGAGCAGCACGTTGATGAGCGCCATGATCAGCAGGAAAATGCCCGTCATCGCACCGATCAGCAGCTTGAGGTTATCCCAGAACTGCGTCTCGGCGACCGAGAGCGGCGCCGATATGATCTGCGCGCCGATCGTCTCGTTCATCTTCCAGCCGAAGCCGTTCTTGTCACCATAGAGGGCGACCATCGACGGCGGCGCCTTGGCCGGGGTCGAGTGGCAAACCAGACAGCTTTCGCTGCGGATGGTCAGCGGATAGGCCACGGTATACTGGCTGCCGGCGTCGGTCTGGCGGATCTGCACCAGTTCCTGGAGACTGGGGTTGGCGCGCAGCTTCTCGATCAACTCGCGCTCCCACGGCAGCGCGAGGTCCGACGGATTGGTCGGATTGAGCGTCGCCTCCTTGTAATAGAAATGCGGGAAGCGCTGGCGGAAATTGGCGAAAACGGTATGCGCGGAGAACGACGGCACGGTCTGCGGCAGGAACTGGACCTCCGACATGTCGTTCAACAGCGGCCGGATCTCGTCCGACGTGTAGCTGCGCACCGCCAGCGCCTGCGCGCGCAAGACGGCGATCTGGGCGTGCAACTGCTCGCGGGCGTTCTCGCGCGAAACGATCGATAGAACGATCGACGACGCGGCGAGGCCGACAAGAAAGCATGCCGCGAGTAGTAGATTGAATTTCAGCCGTAATCCCATGGACGTCCTGCCCGATTGGTCTTATCTGGTTTCGACCGACTTCGATAAAACGGCGTGTAAATCACAGGTTGAACCCATGATTGCAATCCTGATGCAATCTATAACACCGTTCGTCTGGCGTCATGGGTGCCGTGGGGTACAGGGACGACAGTCTCGCAGCTGGGTTAGCGTGGGTGCGCTGCTCGGGCTGGCGCTGATGGCGTGGACGGTATCGGCGGTCGAGGCCGCGGGGCCGAGCCGCATCGCCCTGGTCGTCGCCGCGGAGCAGTACGCGGGTCTGGCGGCTTCGCCGTTGGCGGTCAGTACGGTTAACGAACTCGCCGACGGCCTCAAGCGCCAGGGGTTCGACGTGACGGTCGCCGCCAATCCGTCCAACTCGGTGGCGCGGGCCGCGCTGCGCGATTTCTCGGCCAAGGCCGAGGCGGCCGAGGTCGCAATCGTCCTGTTCTCGGGACATATGGCGACCGCCAACGGGCGGACCTTCTACCTGCCGGTCAACGCCGACATCACGCGCGAGACCGACTTCCTTTCGCGTGGCCTCGCCATCGGCACGGTGGCGCAGATCGCCGGCAAGGCGAAACGGGCGGTGATCTTCTACATGATGTCGGCCCCCAATCTGCCGGGTGGCATGGCCGGCGTGTCGATGCGGCCGGTCTACACCGAGACGCCGGAGAAGCACGTCACCATCGTGTTCTCGACCTCGGAGAAGGTGCCGGCCTCGCAGATCGACAAAGTTTCGCAGCAGGCGTTGCTCGATCTCATGGACAAGGTTCGCGGTGGGCGCATGACGCTGCCGGTGTTGGCCAATGCGGGCGCGGCGGGCGGGCTCGGCAAGATCATCGGCGAGGTGCCGGAACTCGATCTGGCGCGCATCGCTGCTCCGGCAGCCGTGCCGGCCGCGGCGTCACCGGCCGCAGCGGCCGCGCCTGCGGCGGGCGTGGTGCCGTCGGCGCTGGCGGACGGCAGGGGCGGCGCGAGCGACGACGTGACCGCCCTGCAGATGATGGAAGGGATGCTCAACACCGCCAAGCGGCGCGAGATCCAGCAGAAGCTGCGGGCGCTCAATCACTACCGCGGGCCGATGGACTCGGTATTCGGCGATCTGACCCGTCAGGCCATCAAGGACTACCAGAAGGCGACCGGGGCCAGTGACACCGGCTATCTGACGCCGCAGCAGATCCAGACCCTGATGAAGTGAGGCGGGCGCCGTCCGCCCGCCGCGCGGGGCCGTGTGTCGCAGTGGGGCGGCGGGGCCAAATGGAGCGTGGACGCATCGTCCCTGGACGTCTAAACGACCTCATCGGTCAACGATGGGGTCCGGGACATGACGGTGGAGCTTTACTATCTGATCTGGTCGGCGGCGTTGACGCTCGCCCTGTCGATGCTGTCGATGGTCGGTGCGAGCGGGCAGGTCGGGGCTGCGACGCTTGCCGGCAACCGCGAGGGCATGCCCGAGATCACTGGCTGGGGAGGGCGCTGCATTCGTGCGCATCGCAACATGGTGGAGAACATCGGGATCTTCGCGATCCTGGTGCTGACAGCCAAGGTGGCCGGCATCTCGAATGCCATGACGGTCCTCGGCGCGCAGCTGTTCTTCTTCGCCCGTGTCGGTTTCGCGATTGCCTACCTCTTCGGTGTTCCGTACCTGCGGTCAGTGATCTACGTCGTCTCGGTCGCCGGGATGGTGCTGATCTTCCTGCAACTCGTCTAAAAGTGGCGGGGTAGGGCGGGCCTACCCCATCGCCATCGCATGACCGCCGTCGACCGTCAGTACACTGCCGGTCATAAACGATCCGGCGTCGGAGCACAGCAGTAGCAAGGGGCCGTCGAGTTCGTCGAGGGTGCCGAACCGCTGCGCGGGCACGCGGGCGCGCAGCCGTTTGCCGGCCTCGCTCTCGAGGTAGTCGCCATTGAGCTCGGTCGAGAAATAGCCGGGGGCCATCGCGTTGACGCGGATGCGGTCGCGCGCCAGTTCGAGCGCCATCGCCTTGGTCATCTGGATCACGCCGGCCTTGGTGACCGCGTAGGGGGTCAGCGTCTTCAGTACGCCGAGGCCGAGGATCGAGGCGATCATGACGATGGCGCCGCCGTTGCCGGCGGCCTTCATGCGCCGCGCGCCTTCCCGCGAGACACGGAACACGCCGTCCAGATTGACGTCCATCACCTGGCGCCAATGCTCGTCGGTGATGTCGGTGAACCAGCCGTAGGACGGCACGCCTGCGTTGTTGACCAGGATGTCGACCGGGCCGAAGCGCTGTTCGGCGGCGTCGAAGGCGGCGGCGACGGAGGCCGTGTCGGTGACGTCCATGACCACGGCCGCCGCCGTCCCTCCGGCCGCGCCGATCTCCTGCTCGTGGTCGACGAGGCGGTCGAGCCGGCGTGCGGCGATGACGACCTTGGCGCCGTGGCGGGCGAGCACGCGGGCGAAATGGCAGCCGAGGCCGCTCGATGCGCCGGTGACCAGGGCGACGCGGCCATCGAGGCCCTTCGCCAACGTGTCGGCAATCGTGGTCATGGGCCGTCGAACCCCTGGAAGCTCGTGAAGGTGTCGACCGGCTCGCGTCCGGTCCAGAAGCGGTTGGCCGGGGCCTCGGGGTCGCTGTGGCCGAGCGCCATGCCACAGACCAGGATCTCGTGGTCCGGAATGGCGAGGATCGGTTTGACGACGCGATGGAAGCTGGCCCAGGCCTGCTGGGCGCAGGTGTCGAGGCCGAAGCCGCGCGCCGCGATCATGATGGTCTGGATGAACATGCCGCAGTCGAGCCAGGCGCCCTTCTGCATGTCGTGCTCGAGGGTGAAGAACAGGCCGACGGGGGCGCCGAAAAACTCGAAGTTGCGGGCGACTTGGCGTTGGATCCCGGCCTTGTTGCTCTTCTCGAGGCCGAGCGTTCCATAGAGACCCCAGCCGGTGGTGCGGCGGCGGGCGAGGTAGGGCTCGCGCCAGGTTTGCAGGTAGTAGTCGTAGGCGGATGTGTGCTGATCCGGCTCCTCGGCCTGGGCCTTCAGCGTGGCACTGACGATGGTCTGGCGCACGGCGCCGTTGCAGACGAAGACCTTCCAGGGCTGGACGTTGGAGCCGGACGGCGCGCGGGCCGCCAGCGCCAGGATGGCGGCGACGGTTTCGCGCGGAACCGGGGTCGGCAGGAAGCCGCGCACGCTGTGGCGGGTGGCGATGGCCTCGCCGACGGCGCGCCGGTCGGCGGGCATCGGTGCGGTGAGGGCATCAACGTCGGGTCTGTCGCTCATCGTGGATCTCAGCGGCTGGAGTTGGTGGCGGTGTCGACCGACTGGGCCTTCAAGACCCGGCGCAGGATCTTGCCGCTGGCTGTCTTCGGCAATTCGGCAATGAACTCGATCGCCCTGGGATACTTGTAGGGTGCCGTGATGCGCTTCACGTGATCCTGCAGGTCTTTGACAAGCTCAGGTGACGGTATGAAGCCCGGCCGCAGGACGACGTATGCCTTGACGATCTCGCCGCGCTCGGGATTGGGGGCCGGGACGGCGGCAGACTCGAGTACGGCCGGGTGCTCGACCAATGCGTTCTCGACTTCGAGCGGGCCGATGCGGTAGCCGGCGGAAGAGATGATGTCGTCGGTGCGGCCCTCGTAGGTGACGAAGCCGTCGGCATCGCAGGCGGCGCGGTCGCCGGTCAGGAAATAGGTGACGCCGTCATGGGTGGCGCGGGTCGCCGCGGTGCGCGCGGGCTCGTCCCAGTAGCCGAGCATGACCTGCGGGTTCGGAAGCCGGATTGCCAGCTGGCCGACCTCGCCCGGCGGCACCGGCGCGTTGTCGTCGTCGAGGATGGCGATGGCTGTGCCGGGCAGTGGCCGGCCCATGGAGCCGACCTTGCGCGGCGCGCGCTCGTTGTTGGCGATGGTCATCAGCGTCTCGGTCTGGCCGTAGGCCTCGACCAGCTTGCGGCCGGTGACCTCCTCCCAGCGGCGGACAACCTCGGGATTGACCATCTCGCCGGACGATACCGCGAGCCGCAGCTTCGACAGGTCGACGGTGGTGAAATCGGCGTTGATCAGATGCCGGAACTCCGTGGCGGCGGCACAGAACAGCGTGACGCCGAGCTTCTCGATGAGGCGCAGGCGCTCCTTGGGGTCGAACCGGCCATTGTAGAAGAACACCGTCGCACCGCAGCTCCACGGCG
Source organism: Hyphomicrobiaceae bacterium (assembly GCA_049318625.1). Lineage (GTDB taxonomy): Bacteria > Pseudomonadota > Alphaproteobacteria > Rhizobiales > Hyphomicrobiaceae > JBMOGA01. The sequence goes on along the minus strand of JBMOGA010000017.1, from coordinate 21,825 downwards.
CGAACAGGATGGTGGTGCCGGCCTTGCTCCAGCCGGTATCGGCCGTGCACCAGACGAGATCCTCGGGGCGGAAGTCCTGCCAGTACCACCCGGAGACCCGCCACGTGTAGAGGCCGCGGGCGGCGTGGGTGACACCCTTGGGCAGGCCGGTCGAGCCGGACGTGTAATAGATGATCGCCGGGTCCTCGATGGCGATGTCGGGACAGGTGAAGGTGTCGGGCTCGGCGTCGAGTGCCGCGGCGAAGTCGGTCCAGCCCGGTGCGCCGCCGACGGCGAGGCGGAGCTTAAGGCGACCGGGGTCCGTGAATTTGACGGCGGACTCGGTTGTGGTGACGACGCCGACGGCGCCGGCATGGCGGACGCGGTAGGCGACGTCCTTCTCGGTCAGCATCTCGATGCAGGGGATCGGGATGGCGCCGACCTTGGTGCAGCCGACCAGCGCGATCTGCCAGGACGGGATGCGCGGCAGCATGACGATGACGCGGTCACCCTTGCCGATACCGGCGCGCGTCAGGGCGTTGGCGAACCGGTTGGTGAGCGCGCGCATCTCGGCCCAGGTGAAGCGGCGCTCGCGGCCGGCATCGTCCTGCCAGATCAGGCAGTCGCGGTCGGGTGTGCGGGCGGCCCAGTCGTCGACCACGTCGCGGCCGTAGTTGAAGGTGGCCGGCAGCTCCCAGCGGAACTTGCCGTAGGTCTCCTCGTAGGTCGTGAACGGCACTTTCATCGGGCGTCCTCGATGGTCTCAGGGGTCCTGCCGGCGGATCGCGTCGACGGTAAAGTCGAGGAGTTCCTCACCGACACCGGCGAGGCCGGCGAGGCGCGCGTCGACCGGGCCACCGGTGCGCTTGCGGGCGTCGATCTGCAGGAATACCACGGCGAGCTTGAACAGGGTCAGGACGCGGTAGAACTTGAACTGGGTGACGTCGCGGCCGGTCAGCCGCGCGTAGTGCGCGAGGGCCTCGGCGCGCGTCCAGAACCCTGGCAGGGCGGTCGGCATCTGGTGGATGCGGTGCATGCACGCCGGATCGCCCGCCTCGGTCCAGTAGCTCAGCGTCGTTCCGACGTCGAACAGCGGGTCGCCGCGCGAGCCCATGTCCCAGTCGAGCACCGCGACGGGGGCGAGTGTTGCGGGGTCGAGCACCAGATTGTCGAGCTTGAAATCGTTGTGCAGCAGCGTGACATCGCCTGTGGGTGGCGGACGGTCGCGCAGCCATCCGACGATCTCGCCCAATGCCGTCGGCGCGGCGCCGTCGAGCGCGATAGTCGCGCGCTTGGCCCAGCCGGCGACCGCGCGCTCGAGAAAGCCGTCGGGCTTGGCGAAGGTGTCGAGGCCGACGCTCGCCGGAGCGATGGCGTGAAGGTCGGCGAGGAAGCGGACGAGCTGCTCGGAGAGGCTGGGGCCGACAGCACGAGAATCGAGCCCGTCCGGCAGGTCGCCGCCGATGACGAGGCCGGGGCGGTATTCCATGATCAGGAACGGCGCGCCGAGCACGGAGATGTCGGCCGAGAAATGCAGCGGCTTCGGCACCAGGGCCAGGCGTGGCGACAGCTTCGTCAGCACGAGGTGCTCGCGGGCCATGTCGTTGGCGCCGGGCGGGATCGGGCCGAGCGGCGGACGGCGCAGCACCCAAGGTGCGCCGTCGATGGTCAGCAGGTAGTTGAGGTTGCCGAACCCGCCGGCGAACTGGCGGGGCGGGGCGGCAAGGTCGAGGGCGTGGCCGTGCGTGGCGAGGTGAGCGGCGAGCTTCGGCCAATCCTGCGGCACGACCTGATCCGGCGCCCGGAAGCGCGGTCCAGTCCACTCGCCTGTCAGCCTGGCCGTCGCTGGCACGCCGCCGCCTCCACCGCTGCCCCGTTTCACCGCCCGGTTAGCATCGCCCGCCGCGCGAGACAATCGGGTGGCCCATGCGCGTCATGCCGGGCCGCGCAGCCCGCCGTAGGCCATCCACGGCACGGCCGCCAGGAAGCCAGCGTCGACCGACAGATTGACGCCGGTGATGGCGCGACCGCCGGCCCACTCCCCCGTGGCCATTAAGCCACGACGCGGCCGTCGACGATGCGGATGCGGCGGTCGGCGCGTTCGGCCAGAGCGAGGTCGTGGGTGACCATGACGACGGCGCGGCCGGTCTCGTCGACGAGCTTGCGGAAGATGCTCAGCACCTGCTCGCTCGATGCGGTGTCGAGATTGCCGGTCGGCTCGTCGGCGAGCACCACGAGCGGTTCGTTGGCGAGCGCGCGGGCGATGGCGACGCGCTGGCGCTGGCCGCCGGAAAGCTGGCCCGGCAGCTTGTGGGCATGGGCTGCGAGTCCGAGAGAGGCGAGCAGTTCGCTGGACCGGCGCTTGGCCGCCGTATCGTCGAGCCGGCCAAGGGCGCGCATCGGCAGCATGACGTTCTGCGCCGCCGTGAATTCGGGCAGCAGGAAATGGAACTGGAACACGAAGCCGAGTTTGGCGAGCCGCAACGCCGCAAGACTGCTCTCGTCGAGGTTGGTGGTCTCGCGGCCCTCGATCAGAACCTCACCGCTGCTCGGTACGTCGAGGAGGCCCAGCAGGTAGAGCAGCGAACTCTTTCCGGACCCGGACGGCCCGGTGATGGCGACGAACTCACCTTGGCCGATCGACACGTCGATATCGCGAACCAGCGTGGTCGGGACCCCGTCGCCGATCGTCTTGGTGACATGGCGCAACTCGATCAGCGGCGGGCCGGCCGGGCGGGCGACCATCACGAGGCCCCACGGATGATCTCGACGGGGTGCATGCGTGCGGCCTTGCGGGCCGGCAGATAGCCGGCGAACGAGGACGCCGACATCGAGACTGCCGCCGATATCAGATAGTGGACCGGCGTGTAGTAGAGCGGCAGGTGGGTGGCGTCCATGAACGGGCTCTTGAACTCGATCGTTCCGACCAGCAGGCAGAGCGTATAGCCGAGGCACCAGCCGACAAACGTGCCGGCGGCACCGATCAGGATGGCCTCGACGAGGAAGATGCTGCGGACGGTCCGCTCGGTGAAGCCGAGCGACTTCAGGATCGCGATGTCACGCGTCTTCTCGTGGGTGATGGTCGAGATGATGTTGTAGGTTCCGAACGAGGCCACCAGCATGATCGCGCCGACCACGGTGTACATGATGAAATTGCGGATCTGGAACGCCGACAGCAGATCCTCGTTCGCCTCCTGCCAGGACACCGATTTGTAGCCGGTCTGGGCCTCGATGCGGGCCGCGACATCGCGGGCTTCGAGGATCTCGTGCACGCGGATGCGGATGGTGTTCACGAGGGCCGTCTCGCCGGCCAGGATCTGGGCGGTCTTCAGCAGGGTGTAGGCCTGGGTCTCGTCCGACTGGCTGAGGCCGGAGTGGACCAGGGCGACGACGGTGCAGGTCACCAGCCGACCGGTGCCGGATGCGAGCAGGATCGTGTTGCCGACGCGGGCGCCGATCTTGGCCGCGAGCTTGTCGCCGAGGATGATCGCGTTGGACGATTTGTAGAGCGAGTCGAGTGTGCCGCCGCGGATCTGGGTGGCGAGCTTGGAGACGTTGCGCTCGCGCCGGGGATCGATGCCGGTGACGTTGGCGGCGGTGTCGCGGCCGGCATAGCGGATCACCGCGCGGGACTGGACGGAGGGTGCCACGGCGCCGTCCAGCCAGCTGTCGAGCGAGGCGATGATCGCATAGGGATTGCGGATTCCGGGCCGCGTCGCCGGTGTCTTCAGCCCGGAAAGCTCGATGGCGGCATAGGCATCCTCGGCCGGCTGGCGGGGCGGACTGCGGCGCTCGTCGCTGACGGTGATGTGCGGCATGGCGTCGACGAGTTGGCTCGCGAAATCGCGTTGAGAGCCTTCCATGAGCGCGGCCATCATCACCGAGAAGCCGACTCCCATGGCAACGCCGAGCATGCCGACGAGGGTCTGTCGGATGCGCGACTTCACGTGCGTCACCGCGATGTCGAGGATCAGCCTCATGGGCGCGTCGTGGCGGGGTTCGCGGCGGCGGGCGTCGCGTGGATGCGGGTGCCGTCACGCAGGTCGGCACGGAACGGCGCGATGATCGGCTCGCCCGGGGCGAGGCCCTGGCGGATCTCGATCATCCGCGTGCCGCGGATACCGACCTCGACGGTGCGCCGGCGGACACGGCCGTCGGCGGCGACGAGGAGGGTGGTGCCGCCGACCGCCTCGGTCGGGACCAGCAAGCCGTCGGCGACCTCGCGCACGATGATGTTGGCCTCGACGCTCATGCCGATCTTGAGCGGGGTGTCGTCCGGCAAGCTCAGGTAGACGCGAAACGTCTTGGTCTGCGGGTCGCCCTTGGGGGTGAGGCTGTCGACGGTGGCGGTCAACGCCTGGCCGGCGCTGCCCTCGTGGCGCAGCAGAACCTTCTGGCCGACCGCGACCTTGCGGATGTCGTCCTCGTCGACCTCGGCGGCGACGCGGAGCGGCTTGGGCTGGCCGACCCACAACAGGACATCGTTGACGCCGGTTCCGGCGATCTCGCCGACCTCGCCGTCGCGGCGCAGCACGACGCCGTCCATCGGCGACTTGAGTTCGAGGTCGCTGAGGCGCTCCTTCTGCGCCACCACGCGGGCCTCGTACTCGCGGGCCTGGGTCTGCTTCTCCTCGTAGGTGCTGCGGGAGATGGCGTTGCGCTCGAGCAGGGTGGCGAGCCGGGCGACGTCCTCGTGCAGCCGCTGCAGGCGGGCCTCGAGTTCGGTCAGGACCGCGCGCTCCTCGAGATCGTCGAGGCGCGCCAGCACCTGGCCCTTGCGGACGGTGGCACCCTCGCAGCGGCACAGTTCGACGATCCGCTTGCGCTGGAGGGCGGTGACCTTGGCCCAGTTCAGCGGCTCGACGTTGCCGGTCGCGTAGACCACCTCGGCGGCACTGCCGCGCTGGGGCAGGATAGTGGCGACGGCGACGCCGCGGCCCCACAGCCACCAAGCTGCCGTGGCGACGGCGAGCAGTGCGAGGGCGGCGGCCACGATCCGGTTGGCGAGCAGCCCGTGCACCCGCGATGCGAAGGCGGCAGGTGTCGGGACACGGCCTTCGCCGTCGGTGGTGGGACGCTGCATTTCACTCGAACCTTACCGTCACGGCGCCGGCCGCCATCCTAGCGGAAACGGCCGCGCTGACGATGGCCGACCGGCTCGGGCGGAACTATGACTGAAATCAAGGCTCTGGCCGCGCCGCCCGGGGCTCAGAGAAGGGCGAACTTGGCGACGAACAGGACGGCGAGGATGGCGACGGCGGCCGAGACTTGGCCGAAACGACCGGCCAGCAGCTTGATGCCGGCGTACGAGATGAAGCCGAAAGCGATGCCGTGCGCGATCGAAAAGGTGAGCGGCATGGCGGCGATGGCGATGACGGCCGGCACGTACTCGGTGACGTCGTCGAAGTCGATCTCGCGCACCGCACCCATCATCAGGCAGGCTACATAGACGAGCGCCGGGGCGGTGGCGAACGCCGGGATCGAGCCGGCCAGCGGGGCGAAGAACAGGGCCGCGAGGAACAGCACTGCGACGGTCACGGCGGTGAGACCTGTGCGCCCGCCCGCGTTCACGCCGGCGGCGCTCTCGATGTAGCTGGTGGTCGTGGAGGTGCCGATGGCGGCGCCGACCATGGCGGCGGCGGAGTCGGCGGTCAGCGCCCGCTTGGCGCGCGGCAGGGTGCCGTCGGGGTTGAGCAGGCCGGCCTTGTGGGCGACCGCGACCAGCGTGCCGGTGTTGTCGAAGACATCGACGAAGAAGAAGGTGAACACGATGGCGATGAGGCCGATCTCCAGCGCCTTGACGATGTCCATCTTCAGGAACACGGGGGCGACGGACGGCGGCATCGCCACCACGCCGCCGAACTTGGTCAGTCCGAAGGCGAGGCCGGCGGCGGCGGTGGCGAGAATGGCGATGAGAATGGCGCCCGGTACCTTGCGCGCATCGAGGGCGGCCATCAGCAGGAAGCCGGCGACGGCGAGGGCGGCGGCCGGCGCTTTCAGGTCGCCGATGGTGACCAGCGTCGCCGGGTGGGCGGCGATGATGCCGGCGCTCTTCAGGCCGATGATGGCGAGGAACAGGCCGATCCCGGCGGCGATGGCGAGCTTCAGGCTCTTCGGGATGGCGTTGATGACCCATTCACGCAGTGGCGTCGCGCTGACGATCAGGAACAGCACGCCCGAGAGGAACACGGCGCCGAGCGCGGTCTCCCAGGTATGGCCCATGCCTTTGACCACGCCGTAGGTAAAGTAGGCGTTGAGACCCATGCCGGGCGCCAGCGCCACCGGATAGTTGGCCCACAGACCCATCAGTGCGGAGCCGAAAGCGGCGGCGAGGCAGGTGGCGACGAATACCGCGCCTTTGTCCATGCCGGCATCGGCGAGGATGGCCGGGTTGACGAAGATGATGTAGGCCATCGTCATGAACGTCGTGAGGCCGGCGAGAACCTCGATCCGGACGGTCGTGCCGTGTGCGCTCAATTGGAACTGCCGCTCGAGCATGTCGTTCTCCCCCCGGTTGCCCTGCCGATTCCCCAAATGAGCTTAAGGCGGAATGGTCTGGGAGGCTATGGTGTGCGGGTGACCGGCGGCGACCGGGTTCAGCGCGGGCGTGACGGTTCCGGTGTTCAGTCGGCGTCGTTACAGCGCGGTGCCCGCGGCCCGGGCACGCGTCGGTCCCGAGGGTCCAGTTGCATTCCCGGTGTTCTCATCTAGAACACGAACGTTACAGTGTGAATTTGCGGATGCCATGCTCTCCAGTCGTCGCGGCTTTCGCGGACAGATCCTGCGCCATTATCAGCCGACCATCGTTCGGACCAGCAAAGAGGCCTATGAGCTGTCCGAACGCCTGTTCTCGCGGCTCGGTGCTTTCGCGTTCGACGGCGCCGAAAACACCAGGCTGGTCAGTTCCGGGCCGCAGATCCAGGGCGGGTCCATTCAGCTCATCAGTTCGACCGGCCATCGCATTGCCATTCGCGACGACGACAAGCTGACCGTCCTGGTTCCTTTCGCCGGCGCCATTCGCGTCGCGCGCGGCCGGCAAACCGAGACGGCACACCCGTCGGAATTGCTGATCGTGCAGCCGGGCCGACGGGAAACCCATCTGAGCCGCAACTATCTGGGAGCGCTCATTCAGGTGCCGATCGGCGATGCCGATCGGCTGGAGAATGGGTGGCGCGAGCTGACGGGCCGCCTTCGCCACGCCCGAGGTGTGACGCGCCTCGCCTCGCCCTCGGTTGTCGCTAGTGCTCATCGCCTGGTCGAAGCTATCGAGCGTCGCCCGTTGATTGACGGGCGGCCCGATCGCTGGGCCGGGTATTTGACGAGGCTCTGGGAGACAGTGGCGCTCGCCCTCGACGGGCACGCGGATCCGGACCCGTCGGCCGCGTCGCTCGACCAGGTTCGGCGCGCCGAGGCCTTCATGGCGTCGCGTTCTGCCGAGGCCATGAGCCTCGGCGCCATCGCACGAGCCGTCGATGTGGGTCCGCGATCTCTACAACTGGCGTTTCAGCGGCATCGCCGCCGAACGCCGTTCCAGTTCCTGGAGGAATGCCGCCTGCTGGAGGCCCGCGAGCGCCTCGCGCGGCCGGCCCCGGGCGCCACGGTGACCTCGGTCGCACACGACTGCGGGTTCACCCATCTCGGCCGGTTCAGCACTGTTTACCATGGCATGTTCGGAGAATCGCCCTCCCGCTCGCTGCGCGGTGGCAAGCGGTCCTCCAACTGAACGGGGTCAGGGGCTGGCCACTCTCCGATGCGGGGGTATTGCGGGCGGTGCACCCCGGGGGCATTTCGTTTTTCGGATAGCCGCCCGGCCCGTGGCTCGTTAGCCTGCCGTCGATTTCATGACGGTCAGGGCAGACGCGTGCGTGTCTATTGCGAGCAACGACCTGACATGGGTGCTGTCCGGGCGCCGTGGTCGTGCAGGCTTGGCATGGCCGGGCTGCTTTCCATTCTGATGTCTGCCGCCGCGCTTGCTGCGGCCGACGGGCCGGATGCCTGGGATGTGGTCCATGTCGTGCCGCCCGATGTTCTCAACGTGCACGCCGAGGCCAGCGCACGCAGCGCGGTCATCGCCGGCATCCCCGCCGAGACCCGAGGTTTGAAGAACCTCGGGTGCACGGGCACCCCGACGTTCCAGCAGTGGATGGCCATGTCCGCGGCCGAGCGCGAGCGCAGCAGCCGCGCCCGCTGGTGCCGCATCTCCTATGCCGGCACGCGCGGTTGGGTGTCCGGCCGGTTCCTCGCGGAAGGGAGTTCGGCGGCGCCGGTTCCGCGCCGGACCGCCGTCGGCCCCTGGGCCATCAGTTGCCAGGACGGCGGCTGTGTCATCGAGCAGGCCGGCCTCGGCGGCCTTCGTCCAACGCGGCTTCGGATCGAACCGAAAGGGGTCCAGAACGCCGAGATCACGATCCAGCGGGGCGGCCTCCCACGGCAGGGCGTGCTCACCGTTCACATGGATGGCAAACTGATCTCGAGCGGGCCGGTGGCGCCGCTCAGAAGCGCCGATGGGCGTGAGTTGAAAATGACGCCCGACGACATCACGGCCGGACTGCTGCGCGAAATGGGGCGGCACAGAACGATGGTGCTGACGGTCCCGGGCGAGGCGGGCGGCATCGAGTTCCACCTCGAGCGGTTCGGCGAGGCGCTCACGACTGGACAGGGTTCCGCGCGATGAGGATGATGGTCCTTCGGCAGAGTTCTCAGCGTTGCAAAAGGTCAGTCTCGTGACGAAACGCGTTTCTCGGCGACAACTGTTAGCGGCGGGCCTCGGCGCCGTGGCGCTGCCGATCTGTGGGGCGGCTCACGCCCAGCGGTTCCAATCGACGCAACCTCTCAAGCCGGGCGAATTCGTCTGGGAGCCGGAGCGATCGCCGAGCGGGCCTGTGGTGATGATCGTCTCGCTGCCGGAGCAGCTGGCGCACGTCTACCGCAACGGCATCGAGATCGGCGTCTCGACGTGCTCGACCGGCAAGGCGGGGCACCGGACGCCGACGGGCGTCTTCACCATCCTCGAGAAGGAGAGGAAGCACGTCTCGTCGATCTACAAGGGCGCGCAGATGCCCAACATGGAGCGGCTCACGTGGGGTGGCATCGCGCTGCATGCCGGTAACCTGCCGGGCTATCCGGCGTCGCACGGTTGCATCCGGCTGCCGCTGAAGTTCTCGGCGCTGCTTTACGAGGTGACGCACCTGGGTGTCGCCGTCATCATCGCCGACGAGCGGACGCAGCCGGCGAACGTGGTTCATCCTGGCATCATGCTGCCGGGCGTGGCGGAGGCGGAAGCGCGCGCCTTGACCGAGGCGGTTGGGCGGAAGAAGGCGCATGGGCCGTGGGACGCCGTCGTCCAGTACCCGATGGCGTCGGTGGTGATCTCGCGCGCCGACGGCATGGCTCACATTTCACGCGATGGGGTGGTGCAGGCTTCCTACCCGGTGGGTATCGTCGACAAGGCCAAGCCGATCGGCACGCACGTCTATTCGCTGATCGGGCCGGCGGCCGATGGGTCCGGTCTCACATGGCTGTCATTCGGTCTCGGTAAGAAGCCGACCGAGGCCCATGTGGTCCATTGGCGGGGTGACGCCGCGATGAAGCGGGTGACGTTCTACGATCCCAAGCGCGCGGCCGAGATCGCCAGCAGTTTCCATCCGGGTACGATGCTGTACCTCACAGATGCGTCGGCGAAAGCCGCAACGCGCAAGACCCCGAAGGGGTTCTCGGTGATCGCCAGCGAGCACGTGTGATGCCAGCGCTTCGTGATCGCCGCCCGCCACGATCGTAGACCAGCAACCACAGGAGCTTCTCGTGAATCTCAATGTCATGCGTGTCGCGGGCCTCGCGGCCCTCGGATGCGTCGCGTTCTCGGCCGTGGCGCCGGCCCAGGAGTACATCGGTCCGTTCGTGCCCCATCGCGGTCAGCAGATCACCACCTATTTCACCAACGAGTTCGGCCGCGACGCGGACTCGACCACGTACGTGGTCGGCGTGACCTCGGACATGGTGTCGATCGACTATTCGAGTTCGCGGGGCATCTCCACGCGGCGTGACATCCTGATCGCCGACCGGCAGTCGGCCCCGGCCTACGTGCTCGGCTATGCGCCGCGCATGCCGGCGCTGATCCCCGGCACGACGTCGCTCGGCATCTCGGGAGCCGTGCTCGCGCAGTTGCGCTCGACGGGGACGGCGCCGCTGACGCTGGTCTATTCGGACAGGCTCGACCGGATCGACTGCACGCTGACGGCCGTGGCGGTCGACGTGAAGGTGCCGATGCTCGTCGAGGACCGGATCTTCGATCTCCCGGCGGTGCAGGCGCGGGCCGAGTGCGGCTCGGGCGACCGGCGCGGCACCGGGCAGTTGGTGTTCGCCAACGACGTCAACAATCCTATCCTGATCGAGTCCGTCCTCAACTTCAGCTGGGAGAGCCGGCCGCGGACCGAGCGGGTGACGCGCGTCGTCGCGGGGCCTGGTCTGCACCGGGACATGGAGCAGTCGCTCAACACGCTCGGCACCTACGACGTCTACGGCCTGCACTTCGATTTCGACAGCACCGAACTGCGGCCGGACACGGCACAGCTCGTGCGCGACATCGCGCGGATGCTGCAGGCCAACGCCAACTGGGTGATCCGGATCGCGGGCCACACCGATGCGGTCGGCGGTGCGGACTACAACCTGCGGCTTTCGGCTGGCCGGGCCGAGTCGGTACGCCGCGCCCTGATCGAGCAGGGTGTCGCGCCGTCGCGGCTCGAGACGATCGGCTACGGTGAATCTCAGCCGCGCGCCGACAACTCGACCCTTTACGGCCGCGCCATCAACCGGCGCGTGGAGTTCCGGCGCTTGGATCGCTGATCCCGGCATCGCCGAAGCCGACCACAAGCCGAGGCCTCGGGGGCATCTGCCCCGGGGCCTTGGGGCGCTGTCGTCTCAGGTCGCCTGCGTAAATTGCCCGATCAGCCGTCAGGAGCTGCCCCGCATGTTTCGCCCGATCGCATTTCTTTCGTTGATTGCTCTGTGCGCCGCCGGGTCTGCCGCGCAGGGGCAGACCGCGAACAAACCCATTCTGGGGACGTGGGGCGTGGAAACGCAGCACATCTCGAAGTCGATCAAGCCCGGTGATGACTTCTACCGCTACGTCAATAGTGGGTGGCTGAAAGATGCCAAACCGCCCGCGGGGCTTCCCTACGCCAACGGGTTCGTCGACGCCTACCTGCGGACGCAAGGGCGTCTCGAGACCCTGGTCGACAAGATCGTCGCGGGCAATCCGGCGCCGGGAACGGACGAGCACATCATCGCGTCGTTCTACAAGAGCTACCTGGACGTCGCGCGGCTGAACCAGCTCGGGCTGTCGCCGATCCGTGCCGACCTTACCGCCATGAGTGCCATCACGACGCACGAGGAAGCGGCCCGGTGGATGGCGCGGCCGTTCGTGCCGTCGGTGGTCTCGATCGGTGTCGAGCTCGATGACAAGAACCCCAAGAGATACGTGCTGACCGCCGACCAGCCGGGGCTCGGCCTGCCGGCCCGCGAGTTCTACCTGACGGCCGACGAGCCCTATGCCGGGTTCCGGATCGCCTACCGCGCCTACATTGAAGACATCCTGACCCGCGCGGGCGTGGCCGACGCCGCCCGTCAGGCCGACGCCATCGTGAAGTTCGAAACCGCGATCGCGGAACGGTCGTGGACGGCCGTCGAAAAGCGCGATCCCGTGCGCGCCTATCATCTGGTCAAGACCTCGGATCTCGCGACGTACGCGCCCGGCCTGCCGTGGGGCGTGATGCTCAAGGAACTGGAACTGGCCGATCAGACCGAGATCGTTCTGAAAGCGGACACGGCCATCCAGAAAATCGCGCAGCTCTTTGCGAGCACGGACATCGCGACGATCCGCGCTTACCTGATGTTCCGCACCGTCGACAGCGTAGCGCCCGGCTTGTCGAAGCAATTCCAGGATCTTCATTTCGCGTTCCACAGCACGAAGCTGTCGGGCATTCCCGAGCAGATGCCACTGAAGAGCAGGGCCATTGCCAATCTCAGCAGGCACGCCGGCGAGGTTCTGGGACACGTCTACGTGAAGACCCATTTTCCTCCGGCGCATCGCGCGCAGATGATCAAGTATGTGGATCACCTGCGCGCGGCCTTTCGAAAGCTACTCCTGGCCAACGACTGGATGGACGAGGCTACCCGGGCCGAGGCGCTGGCCAAGCTCGCGGCCATCAGGAGCCACGTGGGATATCCGGACAGGTGGCGGGACTACTCCGGCGTTTCCCTCGATCCGGCCGATCTCATCGGAAACTGGCGCAAGCTCATCCAGTTCGAAATGGCCGACTCGCGGAAGTCTCTCGGCGAGCCGCGGCGCGACTGGATGTTCGGCTACCCCGCCCACGAGATCAACGCCGGCTATGCGTCGAGCTACAATGCCATCTTCTTTCCCGCGGGGATCCTGCAGTCGCCGTTCTTCGATCCCGACGCCGACGCGGCGGTCAACTTCGGATCGATCGTCGCGGTGATCGGTCACGAGGTGGGGCACGGCTTCGACGATCAGGGCAGCCAGTCGGACGGCGACGGCGCCCTGCGCAACTGGTGGACGCCGCAGGCCCGCGCCGAGTTCCAGAAGCGCGCCGCCGTGCTCGTTCAACAGTTCAATGGGTATTCGCCGATCGAAGGCATGAAGGTCAACGGCGCCCTGACGCTCGGCGAGAACATCGGTGATCTCGGCGGTCTAACGGTGGCCTATGAAGCCTACAAGAGCTTTGTCGAAACGGAGCAGGGGGGCAAAGCGCCGGTCATCGACGGCTTCACCGGAGACCAGCGCTTCTTTCTGGCTTGGGCGCAACTCTGGCGGAACTACACCACCCCGGGCCAGCTGCGGCAGAATCTACTGTCCGACGCGCATAGCCCGGGTGAGTTCCGCGCCAACGGCGCGGTCCGCAATTTCGCCCCTTGGTATGCGGCCTTCGGCGTGAAAGAGGGCGATGCCCTCTATCTGCCCCCGGACAAGCGCGTCAAGATCTGGTGATTGCGGGCCTCCCCGCGTCGAACCGGTCGTCGACGGCAAGGCCGCGCACGGCGACGGGAACGTTCGGCACGGCCTCAGTGCGAACGGCGGCGGTCGCCCAGCATGGCGGTGGCCACGGACGCGGGCCGTCTCAATGCGTGAAGGTGAAGACCGTCACCGCATGCGGCGTGCCACCGATCGCGCGGTAGAATTCGAGCGCGGGATCGTCCTCGTTGTCGGCGGGCACCCAGGTCGTCGCAATATTGCGTTCGGCTGCAAGGCTGCGCACCGCCTGCACCAACCGACGGCCAATACCTTGCCGCTGGTGAGCCGGCGCCACAGCGATGTCGTAGATGAACAATTCGTCCGTCTGGGCCCGCGTCAGAGGGAGCACGAAGGCGGTGAGGCCGGCAATCGGTTCGCCGTCGACCAAGCCGGCGACGACGAGAAAATCGTCTCGGTGCAGCAAAGCCGCTGCGTAGTCCCGGCTCACCACTGCCGCGTTCTCACCGAACACGGTTGCCATGACAGCGAAAACCGAGCGCGCAAGCTCGATGTCGTCTGCTGTCAGTCTTTTGATCTGATGCGTCATGGCGGGAGCGTACCACGCCATGTCGCTGGTGACGCGATCGCCGGCATGGCCAGCGGCGCGCGACGCGTTCCCCCCGGAGGGTGGCTGGTTGGGTGGCCACGGCGGGCTTTCGGTTTCGGCGCAGGCCCAGGCCGGCCGGTCCGGATGGCGATCGCGGCCCGACCGGCACCTCGGGACCGTCCGCCAGGGCTGCGGCGGGGCGTGACCGGCGATCCGCCGCGGTTGCTTGTGTGACCCTTCGCGCCTGCGCGGGGCGCCGTCGGTCGGCCAAGAGCTCGTTCGCCGTGCCGGCCCGCTGGCCGCCACCGCCGACCCACGTGCTGCACTGCGTCTTCTTGTTGGGTGTCGGGTGTCGTGATATCGGCCGGTCCAGCAACGTGGTGCCGGACGATCGCGGGATCGGACGGACCCTTCCCTCGAGGGCTTATCCGATGGCTAAGACGATGCCTGCCGGCGCGGCGGACGATGGCTTCTTTTCCGCATCCGTGGCGGCGCGGGACCCCGAGATCGCCGCGGCCATGGCGCAGGAATTGACGCGCCAGCGGGACGAGATCGAGCTGATCGCATCCGAGAACATCGTCAGCCGGGCGGTGCTCGAGGTGGCGGGCTCGGTGCTGACGAACAAGTATGCCGAGGGTTATCCGGGCCGGCGCTACTATGGCGGGTGCCAGTACGTCGACGTAGCGGAGAACCTGGCGATCCAGCGCGCCAAGCAGCTGTTCGGCTGCCGGTTCGCCAATGTCCAGCCGAGTTCGGGCAGTCAGGCCAACCAGGCGGTGTTCCTGGCGTTCCTGAAGCCGGGCGATACCTACATGGGGCTCGATCTCAACGCCGGCGGGCATCTCACCCACGGCTCGCCCGTCAACATGAGCGGTAAGTGGTTCAACGTCGTGCCTTACACGGTCGACGCGAAAACCCACCGGGTGGACATGGACGTGGTGGCCGAGCAGGCGCGCAAGGCGCGGCCGAAGCTGATCATCGCCGGCGGTTCCGGCTATGCCCGGTTCTGGGACTTCGCGCGGTTCCGCCAGATTGCGGACGAGGTCGGCGCCCTGTTCATGGTGGACATGGCGCACTTCGCGGGGCTGGTCGCCGGCGGGGCGCATCCGAGCCCGTTCCCGCACGCCCACGTGGTGACGACGACGACGCACAAGACGCTGCGCGGTCCGCGCGGCGGCATGGTGCTGGCCGACGACGAGGAGATCGGCAAGAAGATCAACTCGGCGGTGTTCCCGGGCATGCAAGGCGGCCCGTTGATGCACATCGTCGCCGCCAAGGCGGTGGCGTTCGCTGAGGCGCTGGAGCCGTCGTTCAAGGCCTATGCCCATCAGGTCGTCGCCAACGCCAAGGTATTGGCCGAGACCGTCAAGGCCGGCGGCTACGACATCGTGACGGGCGGCACCGACAACCACCTCATGCTGGTGGACCTGCGTCCAAAGGGCGTCACCGGCAAGGCCGCCGAGGCGGCGCTGGGGCGGGCCCACATCACCTGCAACAAGAACGGCGTGCCGTTCGACCCGCAAAAGCCCGCCGTGACGTCGGGCGTGCGGCTCGGCACGCCGGCCGGCACCACGCGCGGTTTCGGCGCGGAAGAGTTCCGGCAGATCGGCGGTCTGATCGTCGAGGTGCTCGACGGGCTCGCCAAGAACGGCGATGCCGGCGACGCGCAGGTCGAGAACCGGGTGCGCGAGGCGGCGGTGGCGCTGTGCCGACGGTTCCCGATCTACTGATCGGGGTTGTCCACCGGGCGCGCCGGTGGCCGTGCCGGGCGCGGTTGCGGAGCGTGGCTGCGAGCGGGTAGAACCGCGGGGTGTGCGTTGCGCCCCGCGGCGTGGCTGCCGACGCTCACCCGACCCAGTCAGGAATCTGCCATGCGCTGCCCGTTCTGCACCGGCGAGAATACGCAGGTCAAAGACAGTCGTCCGACCGAAGAGAACGCGGCGATCCGCCGGCGGCGCGTGTGCCCGGACTGTGGTGGCCGGTTCACCACGTTCGAGCGCGTGCAACTGCGCGAGTTGCTGGTGGTCAAGCGGTCGGGCCGCAAGGTGCCGTTCGACCGCGACAAACTCGTGCGCTCGATCGAGGTGGCGTTGCGCAAGCGTCCCGTCAACACCGAGCGGATCGAGCGTATGGTCACGGGGATCGTGCGGCAGCTCGAAAGCTCGGGTGAAGCCGAAATTCCATCGACGGCGATCGGCGAGTTGGTCATGGAGGCGCTGCGCGGCCTCGATCCGGTCGCCTATGTGCGGTTCGTCTCGGTCTACCGCGACTTCCGGGACGCGTCCGATTTCGAGCAGGTGCTCGGCGAGATCGCCCGGGACGCCAAGGCCGGTCTCGGTGAAGCCTCGGTGGCGCGCGACCCCACCCTTTTGCCGGAGCGCAAGCACTGAGTCGGGAGCGCGATCACCGTTTCATGGGCGTGGCGCTGTCGCTGGCGCAGCGCGGGCTCGGGACGACGGCGCCCAATCCCTCGGTCGGGGCGGTGATCGTGGATCCGGCCCGGGACATCGTGGTGGCGCGCGGGTGGACGCAGCCCGGCGGCCGGCCGCATGCCGAGGTGGAGGCGCTGGCGCGGGCCGGCGCGGCGGCGCGCGGGGCGACGCTCTACGTGACGCTCGAACCGTGCGCGCACCAGGGCCGCACGCCGCCGTGCGCGGATGCCGTGATCGCGGCAGGGATCGCGCGGGCGGTGGTCGGCATCGAGGATCCCGATCCGCGGGTGGCCGGACGCGGCATCGCGCGGATGGTGGCGGCGGGGATCACGGTCGACCGCTTCGTGCGGGTGGAGGAGGCGGACTGGGTGACCCGCGGTCACATCCTGCGCGTGACCGAGCGCCGGCCGCTGGTACAAGTCAAACTGGCGCTCGACGCCGCCGGGAACGTGCCGCACGGGGCGGCCGGCCAGCCGGTCTGGGTGACCGGCGACAGCGCGCGCCGGATGGGGCATCTGCTGCGGGCGGAGGCCGATGCGATCCTGGTCGGGCGCGGCACGGTGGAAGACGACGATCCGGCGCTCACCTGCCGCCTGCCGGGGGCGGCGGACCGCTCGCCCGTGCGGGTCGTGCTGTCGGCAACGGGGGCCATGCCGGCGGGGTGCCGATTGCTGGCGACGGCCCGCGACGTGCCGCTGTGGGTGGTCGTGGCGGGTGATGCGCCCGAACACCAGCGGCGGGCGCTGGCGGCCGCGGGGGCGGTGGTCATCGCGGCGCGCCGGGTCGAGGGCGCGCTGTGGTTGCCCGACGTGCTGGAGTCGCTGGTCGCGCGCGGCATCACCCGTCTGCTGGTGGAGGGTGGGCCGGCGGTATGGCGGGCCTTCGACCGGGCCGGGTTGGTCGACGAAGTGGCGCTGTTCCATGGGGGCGGTGCGGCTGCTGCCCCGGCCGATACTGCGACGTTGGTTCGGCGCCATCTGCCGGCGTTCCAGGGTAACGTCAGCGATTGGCGCGTGCTCGGGCAAGACAGAATGACGGTTCTGCGCCGACCGGCGGCGCGGCGGCGCGGCGAGACGTATTGAAAGGCGAGGACGGGCGGATGTTCACGGGCATCATCACCGACATCGGCGAGGTCGTGGCGCGCGACGGCGGCAGTTTCACGGTGCGTTCGCGCTATCCGGCGGATTCGATCGGGATAGGCGCCTCGATCTGCTGCGACGGCGTCTGCCTGACCGCGGTCACCGTGGTGGCGGACGGTGCGGGCAGCCGCTTTCGCGTCGACGTGTCGAACGAGACGCGCGCGAAGTCGACGCTGGACGGCTGGCAGCCGGGCACCCGGATCAATCTCGAGCGCAGCCTCAAGGCCGGCGACGAGCTCGGTGGGCACATCGTGTCCGGCCATGTCGACGGCGTCGCCGAGATCCTCGACGTGCGTGCGGACGGGGACAGCCGGCGGTTCCTGCTCGAAGCGCCCGAGCATCTGGCCCTCTACATCGCGCCGAAGGGATCGGTGGCGCTCGACGGCACGTCGCTGACCGTCAACGAGGTGGCGGGCGCCCGGTTCGGCGTGAACCTCATTCCGCACAGCTTGACGGTCACCACCTGGGGCGGCAAAACGGCGGGCCAATTCGTCAACCTGGAAGTGGATGTGTTCGCCCGCTACGTCGCGCGGCTGATGGAGTACCGCCGATGAAGGGCCTCAGCACGGCCGTCTATCAGGAGGGCGTCGGGTTCCTGTCGGCGACCGAGGACCTGATCGAGGACCTGCGCAACGGGCGCATGGTCATCCTGGTCGACGCCGAGGACCGCGAGAACGAGGGTGACCTCGTGATCCCGGCCCAGATGGCGACGCCCGACGCCATCAACTTCATGGCCAAGCACGGCCGAGGCCTCGTTTGCCTTTCGGTGACGGAGCAGCGTGCCGAGCAGCTTCGGCTGGAGCCGCAGGCGCGGCGCAACGCCTCGCGGACGGGCACCGCATTCACCGTGTCGATCGAGGCGCGCGAGGGGATCACCACCGGCATCTCGGCCGCCGACCGCGCCCGTACGATCGCCACCGCCATCGATCCGACCAAGGGCGCCGACGACGTCGTGTCGCCGGGACACGTGTTCCCGCTGGTCGCGCGCGACGGTGGCGTGCTGGTGCGCGCCGGCCATACGGAAGCCTCGGTCGACCTCGCCCGGCTCGCCGGCTTGTATCCGGCGGCCGTCATCTGCGAGATCATGAACGACGACGGCACGATGGCACGGGTGCCGGATCTGGTGCCGTTCGCACAGCGCCACGGTCTCAAGATCGGCACCATCGAGGACCTGATCGCGTTTCGTCTGAAGAACGACCGGATCGTCGAGCAGGTCGCCCGCAAGCCGGTCGAGAGCGCCCTCGGCGGCAGCTTCGATCTGGTCGTCTACGAGACGACGGTGGATGCGGTCGAGCATCTGGCGCTGGTCAAGGGCGACCTGTCGGCGCCCGGTCCGGTGCTGGTGCGCGTGCATGCCGTCAATGCCCCGGCCGACCTGCTCGGAATCGGCTGCCCGGCCGGCGGCGGTGCGCTGATCGAGAGGTCGATGAAGGCGATCGCCGCCGAAGGCCGTGGTGTGCTGGTGCTGATCCGCGATCTGCGCGCCAAGTCGGTGTCGGACTGGATCTCGGGTCGCGATGTCGCCGCGTCGGGCAAGAGCGGGCGCGAGCGCCGGCTGGTCGAGACCGGCGTCGGCTCGCAGATCCTCCGCGACCTCGGCGTCCGCGACATGATACTGCTGTCCAACACGCCGGCCCCGGTTTACGTCGGGCTCGAGGGGTATGGCCTCCGCATCGTCGGACAACGCAGGATCGATTGACCATGGCCGGCCGGGGCACACGCGCAGCGATCACGACGCCCGGAGGCGGGCCGCTCACCAGCCAGGGACGGGTGCGCCAGCGCGTGCTGATCATCGAGGCGCGGTTCTACGAGGACATTGCAGACGAACTGGCTGCCGGGGCGATCGCCGAACTCGACGCCGCGGGCGTCGGCTACGAGCGGATCGTCGTGCCGGGGGCGCTCGAGATTCCGCAGGTGCTGGCGCAGGCGGTCGCCGCCGGGGTCATTCCCGCCGGGTCCGCCACGGCCCGATATGTGGGGGCGGTCGCGCTCGGGTGCGTCATCCGCGGCGAGACCTCGCACTACGACATCGTCTGCAACAATGCCAACCACTGGCTTATGGACGTGGCGATCCGCCATCAGGTGCCGGTCGGCAACGCCATTCTCACGGTCGACACCCATGCCCAGGCGATGGCCCGCGCCCAGGGCGGCCGCGAGGGCAAGGGGGCGGACGCCGTGCGGGCGTGCCTCAGCCTGGTCGGCGTCGCCCACCACCTGCAGGGCCAGGGCGCATGACCAAGACCCCGACCTCGCGCAACGAGCAGCGCAGCGCCGCCCGTCTGGCAGCCGTACAGGCGCTCTATCAGATGGACGTGGCGGGGACGACGCTCGAAGCCGTCATCGCCGAGTTCCTGACGGTGCGGATGCAGGCCGATCCGGCCACCGAGGGCGCGGCAACGGGCGCCGACGGCACGTTCTTCGGGGAACTCATGAAGGGCGTCGTGCGCTGCCAGCGCGATATCGACCCGATGGTCGATCAGCAGCTTGCGGCCGGATGGCGGCTGGTGCGGGTGGATTCGATCCTGCGGGCGATCCTGCGGGCGGGCACCTTCGAACTGATCGAGCGGCCCGACGTGCCGGTCCGCGTCGTCATCAACGAGTACGTCGAGGTGGCGCACGCGTTTTTCGAGGGCGACGAGCCCCGCGTGGTCAACGGTGTGCTGGACAAGATCGCGCGCAAGGCGCGGGCCGCCGAGCTCGAGCGCAAGCCGGCCGACAGTTGAATGCCAGACTCGCGGGGGACCGCCGTGGCCGACGAGCAGACCGTCCGTGGCGAGGAGGATATCGTCCAATCGTTCCTGGCGCCCTTGGCGGCGGGGCTCGCCGGGGCCCACGGGTTGACCGACGACTGCGCCGCGCTGACGCCGCCGCCGGGCGAGGACCTGGTGCTCAAGACCGACGCGATCGCGGCCGGGGTTCACTTCTTTCCCGACGATCCGGCCGCTGCGATCGGCTGGAAGGCGCTGGCAGTGAATGTCTCCGACCTCGCCGCCAAGGGGGCCCGTCCTCTTGCCTACCTGATGTCGCTGTCGTTTCCCGAGGCGCCGACGCGAGCCTGGATGGCGGCGTTCGCCGACGGGCTCAGTGAGGCGCAGGCGGCGTTCGGGTGCCATCTGGCCGGCGGCGATACCGACCGGCGGCCGGGGCCGCTCTCGATCACCATCATGATCATCGGCGCGGTTCCGGCCGGTCGGATGGTGGCGCGCGGCGCCGCCCGCCCCGGTGACCGGCTCTACGTGTCGGGCACGCTCGGCGACAGCGCGCTGGGCCTCGCGTTGCGGCTCGATCCCGGACTGGCGTCGGCGCTGCAACTCGATGCGGCCGATGCGGCCGTGCTGATCGACCGCTACCTGCGCCCGCGCCCGCGGATGGCGCTGGCGGCCGCGCTGTTGGCTCATGCCAGCGCTGCGATGGATCTTTCGGACGGGCTGATCAAGGATCTCGGCCGCATGGCCAAGGCCAGCGGAACCGGCGCCACGGTCGCGCTCGCGCGCGTCCCGGTGTCGGATGCGGCCCGCCGGATGCTGGAGCGAGACCCGGCGCGGCAGGAGGCAGTGATCGCCGCCGGCGACGACTACGAGATCCTCGCCGCGGTCGCGCCCGCCGCGGCCGCTCGATTCGAGGCGGCTGCGGCGGCGGCCGGGGTTGCGGTGACCGCAATCGGCGAGGTGACAGCCGGGGCCGGCGTGTCGGTGCTCGACGCCCAAGGGCGGACCGTCCAGCTGGCGCGCACGGGCTGGGACCATTTCTGAACGAAACGCGGTGCCCGTATTGTTGCCCTGGGGCCGAAGCTTGGCGCTGGGCTGTCGCAAGTAACCATGTCGGCGGCGAATAGCGACGAATGTCGCGTTGTGACCGTGTTGCAACGGCGGACCCATTTTGGCATGGTCCGGCCGCGACTCTGAAGGTACGAGGGAGCGGACGGGGCGGCCACAGGGCGCGTCACGGCGCGATAACCTCATACGGGCAATAAGGGGACCGTCCAAATGAACTACCTGTTGTGGGGGATCATCGCCTGTGGGGCGACGTCGATCCTCTATGCCATCATCACCATTCAGTCGGTCATGAAGGCCGACGCCGGCACTGCCCGGATGCAGGAAATCGCGGGGGCGATCCGCGAGGGCGCTCAGGCCTATCTGAACCGCCAGTACACCACCATCGGCATCGTCGGCGTGATCATCTTCGTGCTCGCGTGGCTGCTGCTCGGAGTGCTCACCGCCTTCGGCTTCCTGGTCGGTGCCGTGCTTTCGGGCGCCGCCGGCTACATCGGCATGAACGTCTCGGTGCGCGCCAACGTGCGGACCGCGCAGGCGGCGACCCGGTCGCTGGCGGGCGGACTCGACATCGCCTTCAAGGCGGGCGCCGTGACCGGCATGCTGGTCGCCGGCCTCGCCCTGCTCGGAGTCGCGATCTACTACTTCTTCCTGATCGGCGTGATCGGCCTCGCGCCGGCCGACCGCAAGGTGATCGACGCTCTGGTGGCGCTCGGCTTCGGCGCGTCGCTGATCTCGATCTTCGCCCGTCTCGGCGGCGGCATCTTCACCAAGGGTGCCGACGTCGGTGCCGACCTCGTCGGCAAGGTCGAGGCTGGCATTCCCGAGGATGATCCGCGCAACCCGGCGGTGATCGCCGACAACGTCGGTGACAACGTCGGCGACTGCGCCGGCATGGCGGCCGACCTGTTCGAGACCTACGCCG
>JBMOGA010000016.1:0-66666 GCA_049318625.1 Hyphomicrobiaceae bacterium | reverse complement strand
GCTTCGGGAGCAAGGGGTCGCGAGTTCGAATCTCGCCGCTCCGACCAATTTTCGCCCAAGGCTTAAAGTTGCTGCCACATCCCCGAGGCCCCCGCAACGGCGCCGACGCGACCGCGCGCGCCGGCAGTTGCGTTCAGGGCGACTTGAGGAAATCGGCGAGGCTCTTGCGCAGCCGGCCCGTGTCCTCGGCCACCTGTCCGGTCAGGGCGCGCACGTCGGTCGCAGCACCACCGGCATCGCGGACGACATCGGATACGCCGGTCATGTTGGTGCTGATCTCTGCAACGGCCGCGCTCTGCTCTTCCACCGCCGCCGCGATCTGGTTCGAGACGTCCGACAGGCGGCCCACATCGCCGAGCACGATGTCCAGGGAGTTCACCACCTCCGCGACGCCCCCTTGGATACCGTTGAGCTTGCCGTTGATCTCCGCGGTCGCCCGCGCGGTCTGATCGGCGAGCGCCTTGACCTCACTGGCGACCACCGCAAAGCCCTTACCCGCCTCGCCGGCCCGCGCGGCCTCGATGGTGGCATTGAGGGCCAGCAGGTTCGTCTGTCCGGCGATGCTCTTGACCGTCTCCGCGATGCTCGCGATCTCCTGGGCGCGCTGCGCCAGCGACTTCAGGAGTTGATCGCTGTCGCGCGTGCGCTGCGCGGTGCTGGACGCCAGCATGGACGCTCCCGTCACGCGCTCGGCGATCTCGCGGATGCTGGCGACAAGCTCGACGCTGGCCGCCGAGATGCTGTTCGCCATGCTCTGTGCCCGGTTCGTCGTCGCCGACATGGAGTCCCGCCGACGTCGACATCCGGTCGGCGCTGCGGTTCAGCGCATCGGCCACGTCCGTCACCGTCTCCGCCATGCGCAGGTTCTCGGTCACGATCGACCACGTCAGCATCGGACCCATGTAGGCACCCTTGCTGTCGGTGATCGCCGAAATGCGCAGATTGAGCGTTTCCGACCCGAGTTTGATGTTGGCCGAGTGCGGCAGCCGCGACGCGTCCGCCAGCATCCGGCGCTGGTGCGACGGATTCTTGTGAAAGATATCGATATTGCTGCCGAGCAGGCGATCCACTGGCACCGGCAGGTGCTGCTGGACCTGGCTCAACAGTTTCCGGCTGGTGGCGTTGAGATACGTGATCTTGAGATCGAGATCGCACATCATGACGGCGATCGGCATGTTCTCGACCATCTGGTGGAGACGCTGAGTCTCCGCCTCGGCCCGCACCACCTCGGTCGCCACCGACCAGGACAGCACGGCATGCGAATAGCGACCCTTGCTGTCGATCAGCGGGGAGATGTGGAGGTCGAGCACCTCGCCGCCGACGCGGATGGTCGCCCGATGCGGCAGGTTCTTGCGATCGGCCAGCATCCGGCGCTGATGCGTCGGATCGCGATGGAAGACATCGATGGAGGCGCCGACGATCCGATCGGGATCGACGCGCAGCACCGAGCGGATCCGCTGCAACAGGTCCCGCGACGCCGCGTTCACATAGGTGATCGTGAACGTGTCGACCTCGCACAGCATGACCGCCGTGGGCAGGGCGTCCACCGCTGCCTTGAAGTCTGCAACACCCGTGGTCGCGCCGAATTTCAAGGCGAGCATTGGTCACTCCCATCCCATTTTGCACAAAAGTTATGCCGATTCGGAAATTCTCCCGAACAACGTTCGACGAAAACCTGACATGAATCATATCCGCAACGCGGATCCGTAAGCCGAGCGCTCGGATTTCCGACAGCAGGTCCATCAGCGCTCGGAAACAGGCCGGACAACAGGTGCGCGCCGATCT
This sequence comes from Hyphomicrobiaceae bacterium, assembly GCA_049318625.1. Lineage (GTDB taxonomy): Bacteria > Pseudomonadota > Alphaproteobacteria > Rhizobiales > Hyphomicrobiaceae > JBMOGA01. The sequence continues at coordinate 64,881 of JBMOGA010000016.1, read as the reverse complement.
TTCGCCGACCCGCCGACAGCCCTAAGATCGTCGCAACGCGCTCGCGGCGACATGCCAGGCGGCGAGGCGCGGCACGCACCCCAGGAGCGCGACATGGCCGGCGGCACCAAGGCGACGACGTTCATCGACAATGATCGGGTGATCGTCACCGAGTGGCGGTTTCCGGCCAAGGGCGACAGCACCGGCTGGCACCGTCACGCCCACGACTACGTCGTCGTGCCGGGCCTCGACGGCCAGCTCAAGATCGTCACCAAGGAGGGCGAATCGATCGTCGACATGAAGGCGGGCGTGCCCTATTTCCGCCCGGCCGGCGTCGAGCACGACGTCGTCAACTGGACCGACGGTGTCTATGCCTTCATCGAGATCGAGCTGAAGTGAGCGGCCCGCCGCTCAACCCGGATTGACCACGCCGCGTTCGATGCGGAACGTCCGCTCGAGCAGATCGACGACGTGGCTCTCGTTCGATTCCGACATCAGAACCGAGACTTTCTCACTCTTGAGATCGGCCAGCACCTCGCCGAGGCGCCGCGCCAGAGCCGGAGCCAGCCCCTCGAAGGGCTCGTCGAGCACCAGCAGCCGCGTGCCCGCCATCAGCGCGCGGGCGAGCGCCACCATCTTCTGCTGGCCGCCCGACAACTCGAGCGCACGCCGCTGCTTGAACTTGGCGACCTCCGGCATCAGTGCGTAGATGCGGGCGAGCCGCGTCGCGGCGTCCGGCTTGCGGACCGCCACCGCCGGCAGCATCACGTTCTCTTCGACCGTGAACTCCGGCACCAGCCGGCGGTCCTCGGGCATGTAGCCGATCCCGGCCAGCACGCGCGCATGACCCGGCTGCTCGAGCATGTTCTTGCCGTCCAGCATGAAGCGGCCCGTCGACGGCAGCGCGCCCATCAGCGCGCGCATGAAGGTCGTCTTGCCGGCACCGTTGCGGCCGATCAGACCGCAGAACTGCCCCTCGTCCAGCGCCACGTGGGCGTCGCGGATGATTTCCACGGCGCCGATCGAGACGTGCAGCCCTTCAACCGTGAGCATGGCTCGCCCCCTGACCGGATGTCACGCGGCGATGGATGGCCGTGCCGATGATGAACTCGCGCACGCGATCGTCGGCCAGCGCCACCGCCGGCGGCCCGTCCGCGATGATCGTGCCGTCGTAGAACGCCAGCACGCGATCGGCGAAACGCTGCACGATGTCCATGTCGTGCTCGACGAACAGCACCGTAGTGCCGCGGCCCTTGAGCGCCGCCATGATGACGTCCATCAGCGAGAATTTCTCTTCGAGGCTGATGCCGCTGGTCGGTTCGTCGAGCAGCAGCACGCGCGGCCCCCCGGCCATCGCCATGGCGATGTCGAGCAGCTTGCGCACGCCCTGTGGCAGCGTGCTGGCGCGGGTGTCGCGGAAGCGCGTGATCGCGAACTGTTCGAGCGCCGCCTCGGCCTCGCCGACCGTCCGGGCACCGAGGAACGTATTGAACGCTGCCGCGGCCAGCGACCCGCCGTTGCGCGCGATCGCCACCGCGGCACACAGGTTCTCGAACACCGTCAGCGACGCGAACACCTGCGCCACCTGGAACGAGCGGGCGATGCCGAGGCGCGTGATCTCGCGCGAGGTCCGCCCGGTGATGTCACGCCCCTCGAACAGGATCGACCCGCCCGAAGGCGGCAGATGCCCGGTGATCATGTTGACGAATGTCGTCTTGCCGGCACCGTTCGCCCCGATGATGCCGATGGTCTGTCCGCTCGGCACGGCGACGTTGATGTCGCGCGCCGCCACCACGGAGCCGAACGTCTTCTGCAGTCCGCTGACGGTCAGGATCTCGCTCATGCGGACTCCTTGGCGGGCGAAGCCCGCCGACGCATCACCAGCGAGCCGAGGCCCTCCGGCACGAACAGGATGGTCGCCAGCAGCACCGTCCCGAGGATGAGCTGCCACCCGCCCGGCAGAATGGCGACCGCCGCCGTGCGCACCACCTCGAACACCAGCGCCCCGACGAACGCCGCCGGCACCGAGGCCGCACCGGCCAGGATGGTCACGAACACGAACCCGCCGGACGTCGTCCAGTAGGCCATGTTGGGGTCGACGTGCGAGATCGCCAGCGCCGCGAGGCCGCCGCCGACTCCGGCCAGCGACCCGGCGATGACCAGCTTCAGGTGCACCAGCCGTGTCACCGAGATGCCGAGGTACTCGACGCGGATCTCGTTGTCGCGGATCGGCACTGCCAGCGATCCGGCTACCGACGACAGGTAGCGGGTGACGATCGCCGACGCGATCACCGACACCGCCATCGCGAACCAGAACAGCGCCAACGTGTAACTGGCGCCGCGCGGCTTCATTCCGAAGAAAGTGGCCTGCGCGACGTTGATGCCGTCGGTCGACCCCAGCGCTTCCGACTTCACCAGCACGCCATAGAGGATCATCGACAGCGCGAGGCTCAACATCGCGAAGAAGATCTCGCGATAGCGCGCCAGCAGCAGCCCGACCAGGAACGCCACCCCACCCGCCGAGACCGCGGCCAGCAGCGTCAACAGAACCGCGTCGCTGAGCCCGCCGTAACGCGTCGCGAACGCCACCGCATAGGCCCCGGTGGCGAAGAACAGCGCCTGACCGAACGGCACCAGCCCGGCCCGCCACAGGATGATGAGACCGACCACGACGAGGCCCGAGGTCATCGAGACCGTCATCAGCGAGATCAGCCACAACGGCAGGAACGGGGCGGCGCAGGCGAGCGCCAGGGCTCCGATGGCGGCGACGTTGACCTTCATCGCTCAGATCTTCCTCGGTTGGGCACGCGTGAACAGTCCGTAGGGTCGGACCACGAGGACGAGCGCCATCACGGCGTAGATTGCGAACAGCTCGAGCTGCGGAATGAGGTGCACCGCCCCGGCGCGGAACAGGCCGACGATCAGCGCGCCGACCAGCGCCCCCTCGATGGAGCCCATGCCGCCGATGGCGACCACCGCGAACGCGAGCACGATCACCTCGACGCCGAGACCCGGCGTGACCGAGATCTTCGGGGCCGTCAGCGCGCCGCCGAGCGCGCCCAGCACCGCGCCGATGAGGAACGTGATGACGAACACGCGCGCCACGTTGACACCGAACGCCGCCGCGGTCTCACGGTCGAAGATGACGACCGTCAGCAGCCGGCCGAAGTTGGTCCGGCGCACCGCGTAGGATGCCACCACGGCCAGACAGGCGGCCACGCCGACCAGCCCCATGTCGTAGATCGACAGCGGGAGCCCGCCGACGGTGACACTGCCGGCCGCGCTGTAGGGTTGATACGCGAGCTTGCCGTCGGCGCCCCAGATCAGAATGAGGACGTCTTCGAGGATCAGGAACAGCGCGTAGGTGACGAGCACCACCACGACCTCGTCCTTGCCGTAGACGCGGCGCAGCAGCACCCGCTCGAGCAGGTAGCCCATGACGAGCCCGGTCGCCACCGCCGCCCCCGCCATCACCAGATAACCGCCGGCCGCCGGCAGATCGCGATCGAAATAGACCCCGATCGCCGTCGCCGCCGAGTAGGCGCCGAACGCATAGAACGAGCCATGCGCGACGTTGAGGATGCGCATGACCCCGAAGATCAGCGACAGGCCGATGGCGACCACGAACAGCCACGCGGCGTAGACGAGCCCGTCGGTCAGTATTGCCAGTGCAGTGATCACGCCAACGCCTCGCGCGTGTTCGGAGGGCGGCGCGGCAGCCCGCTGCGGGTTGCCGCGCCTTCGCCGTCAGGACTATGCCGGTGCCGGATCAGCACTTGGCGCCCGGCATGCCCTTCTCGAGCCACTCGACCGACGTCATGTTGGCCGGCGGATTGACGCATTCGGCGGGGTAGCGCACCACGTCCACCAGCTCCGCCTTGCCCTCGGCCTTGTTCCACTTGAACGTACCGTAGGCGATGTCGGCGATGCCCTGGTGGCCGTTGCCGATGGCCATCCGGATCTTCGAGCTCGGCCCCTCGAACTCGAGGTTCTCGAACGCGGCGACGACGTCGTCGATCGCCGGACGCTGGCCGCCTTTGGCGGCAGCCGCCTTGTCCCAGGCCGCCTTCAGGCCGAGGATCGATTGCGCCATATGGTAGGACGGATAGGTCGGCGGCGTGCCGAAGCGTTCCTCGTAGGTCTTGCGGAACCAGCGGTTCAGCTCGGTATCGGGGGCCATCACGCCGTGCGGACCGCGCGCGCCGATGATGGTGCCGTCCGGCATCTTGGAGCCGAGCCGGAACATCGCCGTCTCGCCGGCCGTGAACACGAGCAAAGACTTGGCCGGCAGCCCGCGGGCCGAGGCCTGGAAGATGAAGCTCTCGAGGTCGCCGTCCCAGAAGCTCGAATGAATGGCTTCCGAGCCCGACGTCAGCAGCGCCGAGATCTCGGCGCCAAATTCGCCGGCGAACAGCTTCGGCAGCAGCTCCTTGTCGACCTTGGCCTGCGGCGCTAGAGCCTTCATGGCCAGCACGAAGTCGCGCCAGGAATCCTGACCCCAGGCATAGTTCTGGTTGATGCCCGAATAGGTCTTGATGTCCTTTTTCTTGGCCAGCAGGTAGCGCGCGGCCGCCACGTTATCCATGGTCGCGTGCGGCGTCGCCCGGAACACGTATTTGAGCGGCTTCTCCTCGAAGATGCGCGGCGTGCCGCAATCGAAGAACACCGTCAGCGCTTTCAGCTCCTCGGCGACCGGCGCGACCGCGAGACAGTTGCCCGACGAGATGTAGCCGACCACCGCGTGCATGCCGTCGCGCTGCACGAGATTGCGGAACTCTGTCACCTGGTTGGCCGTCGAACCCGCCTCGTCGATGATCTTGGGCTCGATCTTCGCGCCGCCGAAACCGACCGAGTTGTAGGGTGCCGGAGCCTTGCCGGCGTTGAGCGCCTCGATCAGGATCTCGGCCGCGTTCCGCCCCGGAATCCCGAACGGACCGGCCGCCGGCCCCGAAAGGAACGATACGACACCGAGCTTCACCGGCTCCGGGCTCTGCGCCTGGCTCCCTGCGCTGGCGCCGACCACAGCCCCAACGAACAGCGCCGCCGCAGCGGCACCCTTGAATAGTTGCATCGCGTTCACTCCCCGTCTCAGCTCGATCTGTCGAACCGGTCGAATTTATTGCCCGCGACGCCTCCGGTGAGACCCGGTCGGCGCCCCGAGTAGCGCGCAAGTTCTACGACTTTCGTGCAAGAGGCAAGGGAGCCGCGCGTGTTTTTCGGTGATGCGCCGCAGCGTCGTTGCGATTTGGTGTACCGAGCCCCCCGTGGTACCCACGCGCCTTCACGCCGGCCGCGAAGAACGCGCGCCGGACATCACAGGAGCCCACATGGCGGCGCTCGAGTTCAGGACCGAGATGAACTTTGCCTACGGCGAGCCGCGCGAACTCGTGCCCGGGGTCGTCCGCCTCGTGGCCAACAATCCTGGGCCCTTCACCTACAAGGGCACCAACACCTACATCGTCGGTACGGACGAGTTGGCCGTCATCGATCCCGGCCCCGACGATCCGGCCCATCTCGAGGCGCTGCTGCGCACCATCGCCGGCCGCCCCGTCTCGCACATCTTGATCACCCATACCCACCGCGACCACGTCGACCTGCTGCCCCGCTTCCAGGAGGCCACCGGCGCCCGCACCTGCGGCTTCGGCCGCGCCGGTCTGGTCCGGCCCGAACTGCTGCAGAGCCCGACCGGCGACGAGTTCATCGACTTCGGGTTCGCGCCCGATATCGCCATGACCGCCGCAGGCAACGAGGTCCGCGGCGACGGCTGGGCACTCACCGCGGTGCCGACACCGGGGCACGCCCCCGACCACCTGTGCTTCGCGCTCGCCGGCACCGACGTGCTGTTCTCCGGCGATCACGTGATGGCCTGGAACACCACCGTGGTCGCACCGCCCGAAGGCCGCATGGCCGACTACATGGCCTCGCTCGAGACGCTGATCGCTCGCGCCGACGGCGTCTATTTTCCCGGCCACGGCGGACGCCTGGAGCAGCCGCGGCGCATGACTCGTGCGTTCCTCGTCCACCGCCGCTTGCGCGAGCAGGCGATCCTGCAGGCCATCCGCGATGGCCAGCGCACTATCGCGGCGATCGTTGATCTTGTGTATCGCGGGCTCGACGCGCGTCTCGTGCGGGCTGCTGGTCTGTCGGTCCAGGCTCACGTCGAGCATCTGATCGACCAGGGACTCGTCCAGTCGTCCGGTCCTCTTTCGCTCGATCACCCGGCCGACCTTGTCGCGGCAACGCGCCCTGAACCCCCCGCGACTTGAGCCGCTGCAGCCGCATCGCGGCGCGCGATCCCGGCACGCTCGCTTCCAGCCGCGCCTGGATCTCGGTCAGGATCGCGCGGATGCGCTGGGCGTTGCGGCCGAGGTCATGGCGGCCGTAGCGCGAGGCGGACCGCACGTCGATTCGGGACTGCCGATCGTCGCCGCGCACCCTGACGACGATGTCGTCGTAGAAGCCCACCAGCATCGTGCGGTCGACCGCCTCGATGATTCCCTCGACCTGCCGGCGCCCCTCCGTCGGCAGGCTCTCGGCCACGATCTGCAGCTTGAGGCGCTTGAACGCGTCGCGCACGATCTCGAACGCTTCCTCGGCCGATCGCTCCATCGCGAAGGTGCGCAAGTCCGGGTACGCCTCGCTCTGCCGTGCCGCCACCTCGCCACCCGGGTAGTTCACCGAATTGGCGGCCAGACCGCGATCCCGCGCCAGCTGCAGAAATGCTGGTGGCGCGCGCATGTCGGTGGTGACGTCGGCGATGGCCGGATACTTCATGTACGAACGGGCGTAGACGGCCGGCCAGGCAAAAATGGCGGCCGAGATCGCGAGCCCCGTGGCGACATGGGCGGCGCCCAACGTGTGCCGACGCCAGATCTGCGTGATCGCCAGTATGGCGAGCAGGACCGCAGCGCCGGCCCCGACCACGCCCGACCCCATCAGTGTCAGCGCGATCGGCGTGCCCATGCCCGCGAGCCGGTGAAGCACCACCGCCGACACGATCATCAAGGCCGAGAATACCGCGACCTTGAGTGTCAACCGGCTCGCCAGAATTGGCACTGGCTCGTAGGATGCCATCATGGTTGAAGCGACCGCGGGCCATTGTCAGGGTACCTGAACGCGGTAAAGCTAAATGTCCGGCGAGACAAGACAGGAACTGCGATGCAGCCCCAGTTGACCAACTTCCAGGCGCGCGACGTCGAAACGCTGTTGCATCCGACCACCAATCTCGCGAGCCACCGAATCAACGGCCCGCTCGTGCTCGACCGCGCCGAGGGCGTGCATGTGTGGGACACCACCGGCAAGCGCTACATTGAAGGCTTGGCCGGCCTGTGGTGCACCGGTCTCGGCTACGGCAATGCCGAGCTGGTCGAAGCCGCGCGCGATCAGATGTCCCGGCTGTCGTTCACGCACCTGTTCGGCGGTCGCAGCCACGAGCCGGCGATCGCGCTCGCCGAGAAGATCAAGGAGATCTCGCCCGCACCAACGTCGAAGGTGTTCTTCGCGAGTTCCGGATCGGAAGCCAACGACACCCAGATCAAGCTCGCCTGGTATTATAACAACGCCCGCGGCAAGACCCGTAAGAAGAAGATCATCAGCCGCATGCGCGCCTATCACGGCGTCACCATCGCCACCGCGAGCCTGACTGGCCTGCCGGTGTTCCATGCCGATTTCGATCTGCCGATGGCCCGCATCCTGCACACCGACTGCCCGCACTACTGGCGCGGCGCCGAGCCGGGCGAAAGCGAGGACGAGTTCACCACCCGCCTCGCCCGCTCGCTCGAGCAGCTCATCGAACGCGAGGACCCCGAGACGATTGCCGCCTTCATCGCCGAGCCGTTGCAGGGCGCCGGCGGCGTGGTGGTGCCGCCGAAGGGCTATTTCCCGAAAATCCAGGCGATCCTGAAGCGGCACGACATCGCGCTGATCGCCGACGAGGTGATCTGCGGGTTCGGCCGCACCGGCAACTGGTTCGGCTCGCAGACCTTCGACATCGCCCCCGACACCATCACCGTGGCGAAGGCGATCACCTCCGCCTACATGCCGCTCGCCGCGATCACCGTGCCCGAACCGGTCTACGAGGCCCTGGTCGACGAAAGCCGCAAGCTCGGCGTGTTCGCCCACGGCTTCACCTATTCCGGGCATCCCGTCGCCTGCGCCGTCGCCAACAAGACCATCGAGATCTACCAGCGCCTCGACATCGTCGGCCATGTCCGCCGCGTCGCCCCGGTTTTCCAGACCCGGCTCGCCGCCCTCGCCGACCACCCCCTCGTCGGCGAGGCGCGCGGCATCGGCCTGATCGGCGGCCTCGAACTGGTTCGCAACAAGAGCACCAGGGAGAGCTTCGAGCCGGGTCGCGGCGTCGGCCCCAAGGCCGTCGCTTTCGCCCAGGACGAAGGCCTCATCTGCCGCGCGGTCGCCGGCGATACCGTGGCGCTGTGTCCGCCGCTGGTGATCGATGGGGCCGAGGTCAACGCCATGTTCGACGCGCTCGGCCGCGCCCTCGACCGCACCACGGCATGGCTCGCCGCCGAGCACGGTATCCGCCTCGCCGATTGAGCGTCCGCCATCGGCAACAACGGAGCGCGCTATGCGGGCGACATGGGGGCCTCGACGCACCGCCATCCTGCTGGCGCTCACCATCCTCGCCGCCGATCCGGTCGCGGCCGATGGATTGCGGCTCGCAACCTTCAACCTGGCGGCCGGCCAGCCGGCGCCAGAGCCCGCTCCGGCCGCACCGGCGGCGCCGCAAGCCTCGCCCGCCCCGACCTTCCGCCACACCTTTGGCGCCGAGCGCCGGCCCGAGCAGCACCGTCTCAAGGCGTCCGACACCAGTGGGATCGCCGCCGACGCCTACCTCCTCCAGGGCATCTCCGATGCCGCCGCGATCCGCCGGCTGTTCCCGGCCGCCGCCTGGACGATCGTTCTTTCGCGACAACTGATCGATCGCACCAGGCAAGAGCCGCTCGCCACCACCGGCATCGTGGTCCGCCATTCCGAAACGGCACGTGTGGTCCAGCGCGAGCATTTTTTGCCGCTGCGCGGCAGCGCGCCGGCCGCCACGGCGGTCCAACTGCGCCACGGCGCGTCGCTGGTCTGGCTGGTGTCGATCGATCTCGATCGAACCTGCATCACCGCAACCGCAGGCCCGTCTCCCGCGTCCTGCGCCGGCGTGGCCACGCTGGCGGACGCGCTGGCAACCTGGATCGGCCAGAAGCTGGCGGACGGCCAGCCTGTGGTGCTCGGTGGGCCGGCCACGCCCGACCTCAGGAGCCGCCTGTCCCGCAGCGGGCCGCCTCGCGCGCAGCAGCGGCCACCCGCCCCCCGATCGACCCCTCCCGCGGCGAGTGGCGCCGCCGAGACCGCAACGGCCGTCGCCGCCGACGGCGCGCTGCTGGTGCCCACCGTCGACGGACCCTGCAAGGCATCGAAAGGCGGCGAGGGGCTGTTAATCGCCGATCCGACCGGCACTCTGGCCATCGCCGACCGCGGCTATGCCATCCCGAACGGCGGCGGGGCCCGCACCGGCGGGGGCTGCATCCTGGTGCTCGACTACGCCGACACCCGCGCCGCGGCGGCGCCCATGGACGGCGTCACACGTGCTGACCGCCGTTGATGTGCAGTTCGGCGCCGTTCACGTAGCTCGATTGATCCGAACACAGGAAATAGATGGCCTTCGCCACCTCCTGCGGCTCGCCGAGGCGGCCCATGGGGATCTGCTCGTTGACGATCTTGTCGGTCCCCGGTGACAGGATCGACGTGTCGATCTCCCCGGGCGAGATCGCGTTGACCCGGATCCCGCGCGGACCGAAGTCGGCCGCCATCTCGCGCGTCAGCCCCATCAGCGCCGACTTCGAGGTGGCGTAGGCGGCGCCTGCGAAGGGATGCACCCGGCTGCCGGCGATCGACGTGACGTTGACCACCGCCCCTCGGGCCAGTTGCAGTTCCTCGAGCAGACCGCGCGCCAGCAGGATCGGCGCGAAGAAGTTCAGTTGGAACACCCGCTGCCAGTCCTCGAGCGACGTGCCGATGGTCCCGAGCCGCTGGCCGCCCGGCCCTTTCGGCGAAATACCGGCATTGTTGACCAACGCGTTGAGGCGCTGCCCCTGCGCGCGCAGGCGCTCCTTCATCACAGCGATGGCCTTCAGGGTATCGGCCGAATCCGACAGGTCGACCTGGATATGGTCGTCCGGACCCATCTCCCACGGACAGTTCTCGGGAAAGGGGTGGCGCGAGCACGTGATCACACGCCAGCCAGCGGACGAGAATCGCTTTACCGTCGCGTGGCCGATCCCCCGGGACGCTCCGGTCAGGATGAGGGTCTTGCGCTCGGTATTGGGCGTTATTTGCATTTTGGGTATGTGGAACCTCTCGCAGGTTCGTGTAGCATGCCCGAACCGGCTTCAGAAGCTGCCCTTTGCCACGCCAGGGCGCTCCGCCACAGCCTCCATCCACAGCCCGTCAACTCGGCCAACCGGCCTAGTCCCGAGATCGGGCCCTTCGTTCGAACTTCTGCGAGATTCGATCTTTTATATTTCAGAACAATAACTTGCGATTCTTTGTCCGGCCCCAAGAGCCGGCCAGCCGTGTGGCGATCCGGCAACGGTTTGGATTTCTGATCGCGTCCCTGGCGCCAAATCCGCCGCGCTCGTCTATACGGACAGCAGGGGATTCTGCGGGGGCTGGGTGATCTCAGACGCATCTTCCCCACTTCGAACCAAGGGAGAAGACCACCAATGCGTATCATCAAGGCCGCCGCTCTGGCTCTCGCCGGCATCTTCGCTGTCACCACCGCCGAAGCTGCTCCGCTCGTCTCCAAGCCCGTCACCGAGTCGGTGATCGGCTTCGTCCAGGCGAAGAAGGACGACAAGAAGGCCGCTCCGAAGAAGGCCGCTGCTAAGAAGGCCGCTCCGAAGAAGAAGGCCGCGAAGAAGGCCAGCTCGAAGGCCGGCAAGTGCGGCACGATGAACTACTGGTCGAAGAAGGCCAAGAAGTGCGTCAGCGCTGCCGACAAGAAGTAAGCTGAACTGCCTTGGCAGTTTGGGAGGAAGCCGGCTCTGCCGGCTTCCTTTTCTTTTTGGGCAGGCCACAACCGGTCTAAATGGGACCGGCGCGCATCGGCTTAGACCGCGAAGCGGTCGCTGAAGACCGAAGCCCGAGCGCCGCGAGCCCCCCCGCCGAAACGTTCGAGACCGGCAGCACTCCCCATCTTCGAAGCAGCGGGCCCTTCACGCCCGGGACGGAGGCCGGCGGACGCTGATCCGCCGTATCCGATCGAGCCTCAACCGCTGCCGAGCCGGTCGAGACCTTGCTTGGCATCGGCATTCTCAGCCTCGAGCCCCAGCACGGCCCTGTAATCGGCCGTCGCGCCGGCCTTGTCGCCGATTTCCTCGCGTGCAGCCCCGCGGCCGAGCAGCGCTTCGATATCCTTGCCGTCCAGCTTCACCAGCGCGTCGTAATCCTTCGCCGATTCAGCGGCCTTGCCGAGCACCAGATACGACCGCGCCCGCGCATGCAGCACGTCCCGGTCGTCCGGACGGTCCCTCAGAACCACGGTGAAATCCTTCACCGCCTCCTCGAACCGGTCCAGCCGCTCGTGCAGCGCTCCCCGATACCCGTACGGTGCCGGGTAATCGGGATTGAGCGCAATGGCCGCCGAGTAGTCCTTGAGCGCCGCCTCGTCGTCGCCCGCGTCCTCATGCGCATCGCCCCGATTGAGCAGCGCCTCGGCCCGCAATTCCGCATCGGCCGAGCGGCTGTCCACCAACTGCGAGCACAGCTCGATCCGGGCCTTCGCCGCCGTATCGATGTTCTGGCAGCGCACCAGAACGTCACCCATGTCCTGCGCCGACGCCACCGGCGCACCGAACGACGTCAACACGGCCGCCCCCGCGGTCATGGCTCCCAACAGGGCACCCTTCGCCTTGATCATGCTCATTCTCCAAGGAAGCCGATGTACCGGCCTGCCGCATCCCCGCTCGCCCGGCCTCAGCCGACAATCCGAGCGTCGTGGACAACAATTGCGTAGGCCTTGAGACGGGTTGAAAATTGAGTTCGAACGCAGCGCTTCAGCCACACTGCTGTGGCCTCAGGGATAGAGCCGCACCTTGTGCCAGGCGCCGTGCGCCTCCGCACGCCGGAACACGATCCGGTCGTGCAGGCGAAACGGCCGGTCGTGCCAGAACTCGATCTCCAGCGGCGTGATCCGGAACCCCGACCAATAGGGCGGACGCGGAATATCCCCGATGCCGAACCGCGCCGTGCTCTTCGCCAGTGCGGCCTCGAACGCGAAGCGGCTTTCGAGCGGTCGCGACTGCTGCGAGGCCCAGGCGCCGATCCGGCTCGACCGGTGGCGGCTGGCGAAGTACTCGTCCGCCTCCGCGTCCGTGACCGTGCCGATCCCGCCGCGCACCCGCACCTGCCGGCGCAGGCTCTTCCAGTGGAAGCAGACGGCAGCCTTTCCGGACGCCAGCAACTCGCGGCCCTTGGCACTCTCGTAGTTCGTATAGAAGAGGAAGCCCCGCGCCGCGTGCTCGACCCCGTCGACACCCTTGAGCAGCACCATCCGCACGTTGGGAAGGCCGTTCGGATCGACGGTCGCCAACGCCATGGCGTTGGGATCGTTCGGCTCCGACTTGTGCGCCTCAGCCAGCCACGACTCGAACAGGGCGAACGGCTCGTCCGCCTCGGTGAAATCGCCGGCGCCCGCGCCCGGGGCATGAGTTTCGGTCGTCACGGGGCTCCTCGCTGCGCTGTCGCAGATTGATGCACACGACAACCGCATCTTAACCATGCGCCGTCATGATCGGGAACGCTGTCGCATGTTCCGTCTGTTTTGTCGCGTTCGAGGTCGTCCCATGAGTACCGATTCTTCGCTGGTCACCGGCGCTGCCCTGCTGGCCGCCGCCGTGGCGTTCTCCGCCACCGCCCTCATCTCCTCCGATTTGGCCTTTGCCGACGAACCCGCTGAAACCGCGAGTTTGTGCTGCGACTCCGATCCGCGCGACATCCTCCGCCCGGAAGACAAGATCGCCGCCCTGATGGCGCTGCACGTGGGTCTCAACGGTGTCCCCGATGGTTCCTCCTACGTCTGGCGCTCCCAGGGTCGGCTCGGCGACGTCATTCGCCCCCTGTCGTCGTTCAAGGACACCAGCGGCAACGTCTGCCGTCATGTCGTCGTCGCGCTCTCGACCCCCGGCCTGACGCGTCAGATCGAAGGCATCGCGTGCCGCCACGACGACGGCGGCTGGCGCCTCGACGGCTGAACGGCGCCGCCGCGCGCAGTTTCGTCCGACATCAGAAAAAATCGGCGCGCCGACGGCCGCCGATACCGCTTACACGAGCCGGCTCTGTTCGATCGCCGCCGCGATGAAGCTCTGGAACAGCGGATGGGGATCGAAGGGGCGCGACTTCAGCTCCGGGTGATACTGCACGCCGATGAACCACGGGTGATCCGGATACTCGACGGTCTCCGGCAGCAGCCCGTCGGGTGACAGCCCGCAGAACCGCAGTCCGGCCGCCTCCAGCCTCTCGCGATAGCGCGTATTCACCTCGTAGCGGTGCCGGTGACGCTCCTCGATCCGGCTTCCGCCATAGATCGCCGCTATCCGGCTGCCTTCCTGCAACACGGCCGGGAACGCCCCGAGCCGCATGGTGCCGCCGAGGTCGCCATCGCGCTTGCGGATCTCGAGCTCATTGCCACGCATCCATTCGGTCATCATGCCGACGATCGGCTCGGCCGCTGCACCGAACTCGGTCGAGCTGGCGCCGCGGATATGGGCCAGATTTCGCGCCGCCTCGATGCACGCCATCTGCATGCCGAAGCAGATGCCGAAGTAGGGCACGCGCCGTTCACGCGCGAAACGCGCCGCCTGGATCTTGCCCTCGCTGCCCCGCTCACCGAACCCGCCCGGCACCAGAATGCCGTGCACATGCTCGAGGAAGGGCGCTGGATCCTCCCGCTCGAACGTCTCGCTCTCGATCCATTCGAAGTTGACCCGCACGCGATTGGCAATCCCGCCGTGAACCAGCGCCTCGTTCAGCGATTTGTAGGCGTCCTTGAGGCCCGTGTACTTGCCGACGATCGCGATCGTCACCTCGCCTTCCGGGTTGGCGATACGGTCCGAGATGCCGGTCCAACGGGCGAGATCGGGCCGCGGCGCACCGGTGATGCCGAACGCGGCCAGCACCTCGCGGTCGAGCCCCTCGCGATGATACGCCAGCGGAACATCGTAGATCGACGCCACGTCGAGCGCCTGGATCACCGCCTCCTCGCGCACGTTGCAGAACAGCGCGATCTTGCGCCGCTCCGAGCGTGGCACTTCCCGGTCCGACCGGCACAGCAGAATGTCCGGCTGTATGCCGATGGACCGCAACTCCTTGACCGAATGCTGCGTCGGCTTGGTCTTGAGTTCGCCCGCCGACGGGATGTACGGCACCAGCGTCAGATGAATGAAGATCGAAGCCCCGCGCGGCAACTCGTTGCCGAGCTGGCGGATCGCCTCGAAGAACGGCAGGCCCTCGATGTCGCCGACCGTGCCGCCGATCTCGACGAGGATGAAATCGATCCCGTCGTTGTTGGCGGTCACGAACTGCTTGATCGCATCGGTGACGTGCGGGATCACCTGCACCGTCCCGCCGAGATAGTCGCCGCGGCGCTCTCGCGCCAGGATGTCCTGGTAGATCCGACCGGTGGTCACGTTGTCGGAGCGCCGCGCCGGCACCCCGGTGAACCGCTCGTAGTGCCCGAGGTCGAGATCGGTCTCGGCGCCGTCGTCGGTGACGAACACCTCGCCGTGCTGATAGGGGCTCATCGTCCCCGGATCGACGTTGAGATAGGGATCGAGCTTGCGCAGGCGGACCGAATACCCGCGCGCTTGGAGGAGGGCACCCAGAGCCGCGGACGCAAGCCCTTTGCCCAACGACGACACCACGCCGCCGGTAATGAAGATGTACCGTTGCATGGGCTTGCAGAATAAACCGTTCGTTGGCGATTCGAACAGGCGCGCAACACCACAACCCACTGTTACGTGGGTTGACCGGCGCGCCCAGCGGCTACTTCGATTGCGGCACGGCCGGCAGCGGCGCGCGGCTCTGTCCACCCTCGAGCTTGTCGAGCACGCCGCCGCGTCCCGCCGGAGCCGGCGTGCCGTCGGGGTTCTTCGTGCCGGCCGGAGCGCCCGTGGTCGCCGACGGCGTGTCGAAGATCGACGGTCCATCCTTGCGGCCCGGGGCCAGGATCGTCAGGATCAGGCTCGTCACGAAGAACACCGCCGCCAGCACCGCGGTGGTCCGCGTCAGCACGTTGGCGGTGCCCCGGCCCGTCAAGAAGCCGCCGCCACCGCCGCCACCGATGCCGAGGGCCCCGCCCTCCGACTTCTGCAGCAGGACGATGCCGACGAGCGCGGCCGCGATCATGAGATGAATGACGAGAACGACGGTGGCCATGATGCCTCGGTTACGACCGGTCGAGCCGGAGAGTGAATGGGATCAGCCGCGCTTCTACACAAATTGGCCCGGGCGCGCCAGCGGTCGGGTGTCTCACGAGACCGCTACCCCCAAAGACCCGGGCACGGCGGCCGGATCAGCCCGTCGCGGATCTCGAGGCCGCCCGGCCGGTCCGCGGCCAGCAGCAGCGGACCGTCGAGGTCGACCCAGCGGGCCGCCCCGGCCAGCAGCAGCGCCGGCGCCATCGCCAGCGATGTCCCGACCATGCAGCCGAGCATCACATCCAGCCCGCGTTCCCGGCACGCCCGCAACGTCACCAGCGCCTCGGTCAGCCCGCCGGTCTTGTCGAGCTTGATGTTGACGGCATCGTACAAGGGCGCGACCCGGTCGAGGTCGGCGCGGGTGTGGAAACTCTCGTCGGCGCAGATCGGCACCGCACGCGGCCGCGCCTGCAACGCCCCGTCCTCGCCGACCGGCAGCGGCTGCTCGATCAGTTCCACCCGGCACTCGGCCGCAACGCCGAGGAGCGCGTCCAGCATATCGACCCGCCACGCCTCGTTGGCATCGGCGACCAGCCGCGCACCGGGCCGCGCCGACCGCACCGCGCGCATCCGCGCCGCGTCCCCATCGCCGCCGAGCTTCAGCTTCAGGATCGGCAACCGGGGTACGGCGGCCGCCCGGTCGGCCATCGCCTCGGGACGGTCGAGACTGAGCGTGTAGCAGGTCATCACTGAATCAGCCGGCGCAAGGCCGAGCAGCGCCGCAACGCTCGTCCGCTGCTGTTTGGCGGCCAGATCGAGCAGCGCGCAGTCGACCGCGTTGCGGCCCGCCCCGGGCTTCATGACGGCAGTCCATGCCGCCGGATCGGCCGTCGCGGTCGCGCACCGGATCTCGTCGAGCACGCCGTCCACAGTCTCGCCGTATCGCACATAGGGCACCGCCTCGCCCCGCCCGATCGACTGCCCGTCGGTCGCCTCGGCGACAACCACCACGGCCTCCCGCTTGGAGCCGCGCGCGATCGTGAACGTCCCCGCGATCGGGAACCTTTCGACGCGCGCCTCTATGCGGATGTCAGACATTGCCCCGTCAGGTCAGCCGGCCCGACGCATGCGCCAGCAGCAGATAGGCGCGGCCCATCTCGGAGACGAGTTGCGCCTGCACAAGTTGACCGCTCGGGTCGCGCGCCTCCGCTTGTCGCAGCGCCCCCTCGAACTCGAGAAGGTAGCGATTGACGTTCTGCTGGAACGTCGTCTCCGTTCGATACCGCCGGGCCACGTCGTCGAACAGGCCGCGACCTTCCTCGGAGTAGATGCTGCGCACCATGAAGCCGCGCTGCCCGGACCGAAACCGGTTCCAGATGGCGGTCGCCGTGGCCGGGTCCAAGCAACGGCTCAGCGCATCGAGGGCCAGCATGCCGGTATCGTTGGTGGCACCCGCGGGCACTCTGGCAGCCGCAACTCCACCCTCCTCCTCGCGGGAGGCACGCTTGAGCAGATCACCCAGCGACCAGCCGTCGCGCGGATCGCCGGCGGCCTCCGCAGGCGCCGCCTGGGCCGGTTGCGCGGGCGGCGGGCTCGTCGGCGCCGAGGTGGTGCGCTGACGCTGTGCCATCTCTTGCGCCAGCGTCGACGTGAGCGAGTTCAGCGCCTGGCTGCGGTCCTCGCGCGGCGGCGGCGGCAGCGCCCGCGGGGCGGGCGGCGCCACGTCGCGGCGCGCCGACTCACGGCTGGTCAGGCTCGACAGTTGCTCGAGCGCGCGCAGCTGATCCTGCAGCGCCCGGCGCATGGTCTCTGTCGATTCACGCGTGGCGGCCGGCAGCGAGGACATCTGATCGCGCAACCGAGCCTGCTCGTTGGCGAGATCCGTCGCGGCGCGGGAGGCCCGCTCGCGCATCTCCTGGGAGGACTCGTCGAACTGGCTGGTCATCGTACCGAGCCGCTCGGTGACCTCGCGCGACACGTTCGTGAACTTGTTGCGCAAATCATCGAGCGCACGATCGGTCTGGCCGGTCGTCTCGATCTTGAGCTGCTCGATCTCGGCCAGAGTCTGGCGCGACTTCTGATCGGCCGTACGGGTCAGATCCTCGGCGAGCTGGCGGGCGCGCCGCTCCGCCTCGCCGATCGAGCCCTCGAGGTTGGTCGAGTAACCCTCGAACACCCGTCCGAGATCGTCGGCCTTGCCGGACAGCCGCTCCAGCGTGCGGCCTAGTTCCGACTGCCGGTGCTGCAGCGTGGCGTCGATCTTGTAGTTGGCGCTTTCCAGCGCGTTCGCCGCCCGCATGATCGTATGACCCTGCGTCTCGAACCGGTTGGTCACCTGGCTGATCTGCGACAGCAGGTTCTCCGAAACGCTCTTCAGCATGTCGGCCTGACCGGCCAGACCCTCGATCGCCTTGAGCGACTGACGGGTGATGTTCTCGCTGGTGCGCCGGACGGCGGTGATGCCGTTGATGAGCGTCTCGTCGATCTCGACGGCTTGCCGCCCGATCGTCTCGCTCATGCTCTTCGCATGGTGCTCGAGCGCCGACGTCAAGGCCCGCGCGGTGTCGCCGACCGCGCTGTCGATCGCGTTCGTCGACCGCAGAATCGACTCGTCGAAGAGCCGCAGCCGGTCGTTGAAGGCCGAATCCAGCGCCTTGGTCCGCTCGATCAACTGGACGTCGAGGGCCTGGGCGCGGTTCGCCAGCGTCGTATCGAGCGCCTTGGCATACTCCTCGAACACGACCTGGAGCCCCTGGGTGCGCTCCGTGATCGAGGTGTCGATCGAACGGCTGCCGCTGTCCAGCGCCTGCCCGACCATCTGGATGTGCCCCTGCAACAGCCCGTGCAGTTGCTCGGTGCGACTGCCGATCGCACTGTCGAGAGACAGCGTGTAGTCCTCGACGACGGCTTTGAGTTCGGCCGTACGCGAGCCGAGCGCCGTCTCGATGTTGCCGGTTTGCGCGGCGATCGCCGTTTCGAGCTGGGTGAGGTTCTCACCCGCCCCCTCGATGACCTTGGCCAGCTTGATCTGCTGGTTCGTCAGCTTGTCGATCAGCGCCGGAACCTCGCTGCCGACGGCCCGCAAGGTCTCCTGCATCCCCTCGCTGGTGGTCGCCAGCGCCATCCGCTCGCCGGACAGTTCCTGGATCAGATTGCGGATCCGCCGCTCGTTGTCCTCGTAGGAGCGATCGAGCAGCGCGATTTCGTTGTGCACAAGAGCTTCGAGTTCGCCGGCCCGCCCCAGCGCCCGCTCGACCGCCTCGTTCATGAACGACACCTGCCGGCGCACCGCCTGCCCGAGCGAGGTGATCTGCTGCTCGGCCATCCGATCCGGCTCCGCGAGCCGCACTGCCACTTCCGTCATGGCGGAGGAGCGCATCTTCAGCTCATCGGCGCGCCACACCAGCATGGCGAAGAAATAGAACAGGAACGGCGGCAAGCCGATCGCCGCCAGGGTCGGCAGCAGCGCCGGCAGGGCCAGAAGCGCGCTGGCACTGCCCAAGTTGTAGATGGCGTGCCCGAAGCTGTAGCCGGCCAGCACAACGCCGACGGCGACCCAGATCGCGCTGGCCATGGCCGCCCGCACGAACGGCGTGTTCGAGGGCTTTTGATTGAGCGCGTAGATCAGACCGCCGATCGAGGGCGCATCGTCGTTGGCCGCGATACGCTGGCGCGAAGGCCCCGCGGGACGCCGCTTGGCGGACCGCCGGGCGCCGTCGTCACCGTCGTCGCCCGCCGACTGCTGATCCGGCCCCGGCGCGCCGAGAGCGGCCGCGGACGGCGAGGCGGCCTCGGCCGCCCGGCTCGCCGGCGACATCGGGGGCAGAGGCGGCGGACCGGCCACGCCGCCGCCAGCCGCCTTCGGCAGCTCTGGCGGTGTCGCACCCTGTCTCGACTTTTCCTGCGCCATGTCCCCCCGGTGCTCCGCGCGATCCGAAGCGCTCCACTGTTGCGAAGCGTAGCTGGGTCGAACTCCCGGCGTCGAGCCGCGGACCTGCCGCAGCTCCCCTTTTCCCCAGCTCATCCCCCAACGTCGGGTAGGATTGCTTTGCGGCGAAACGAAGAGCGCACGCCAGCTCCACGAAGCATTAACGACAAATTGGTCGTCGATCAATTTTTCCGGTTTGCTCAATCGTCTGTTCACACCTTCGCGCGCTTCCTAGAAGAGGGAAACGCAAGGAGTGCTTCGCATGAACGCGGCACGTCGAATCATAGCGAGCCGGCACGCGCTGCCGCCCGCACCGGCCAGCGAGCCGGTCAGCACGCCGGCCATCGACCTCGATGTTCTCGGCCGCTTCACGTTGGGCAACCGCGCGCTGGAAGTCGAAGTTCTCAATTTGTTCGCGGACCACCTGCCAATCACCCTGGCGCTGCTCGACCCCACCAACCCCGAGTCCTGGAAGTACGCCACCCACACACTCAAGGGTGCGGCCCGCTCGGTCGGGGCCACCCGGCTTGCCGCGATTGCGGCCACCGCCGAGCATGCGCCTCACGACAAGCGCCCGGCCCTTGTCGTCGAAATCGAGGCCGAGACGCAGGCCGCCACCGACTTCGTGCGCGCCTTCGCCGCCCTGGCCGATTGACGCGTCGACCGCCCGGCCGCCACCGCGCGCTTGAAATCGACCGCACGGCTGTCTAACAAGCTGTGCCGCCTGCGGCACGCCTTGCCGACGGCGCAGCGCCGTCCCGGCGCGCGCATGCGGCTCACCCGGCGCTCTCGGAGACCCTCCACGCGATGGCCAGCATCAAATTCATCCAGCCCGACGGCACCGAGCAGATCGTCTCCGCCGAACCCGGCCTCACCGTCATGGAAGCCGCGAAGATGAACCTCATCCCGGGCATCGAGGCGGAATGCGGCGGCGCCTGCGCCTGCGCGACCTGCCACGTCTACGTCGACGAGGCCTGGCGCGAGAAAGTCGGCAAGCCGGCGGAGATGGAGGAGGATATGCTCGATTTCGCCTTCGACGTCCGTGAATCGAGCCGGCTCGCCTGCCAGATCCGCGTGACCGCGGCATTGGACGGCCTGATCCTGCGGGTCCCGGCCAAGCAGTTCTGAGACCGCGCGGCGGACGCCCGCCGCCCGCGGCTGCCCAGTCAAGGATTTTGCGCCCGTGTCAGACGACCCCGCTCTTCCCGTCATCGAGACCGATGCCGTCATCGTCGGCGCCGGCCCTTGCGGCCTGTTCGCCGTGTTCGAATTGGGTCTCGTCGACATCAAGGCGCACGTCCTCGATATCCTGCCCAAACCGGGCGGCCAGTGCGCCGAATTGTACCCTGAGAAGCCCATCTACGACATTCCGGCCCTGCCGATCGTCACCGGGCAGGAGCTGACCGACCGCCTGCTGGAGCAAATCAAGCCGTTCGGCGCCACTTTCCACTTCGGCGAGCGCGTAGACAGCTTGCAGCGCCGCCCCGACGGCCGCTTCGACCTCACCACCGACGGCGGCAAGTCGTTCATTGCCAAGGTCGTGGTGATCGCCGCCGGCGGCGGTTCGTTCACGCCCAAGCGCCCGCCCCTCGACGGCATCGAGGGCTACGAGGGCACCTCGGTCTTCTACGCGGTCCGCCGCATGGAGGAGTTGCGCGGCCGGGACATCCTGGTGGTTGGCGGCGGCGACAGCGCCCTCGACTGGACCCTCAACCTGGCGCCGCTCGCCAAGCGGCTGACCCTCCTGCACCGCCGCGACGAGTTCCGCGGCGCCCCCCACTCCGTCGAACAGATGCGTGGGCTGGTCGCCGACGGCAAAATCGATCTCGTCATCGGGCAAGTGACCAGCCTGCACGGCGCCGACGGCCGGCTGACGAGCGTCACCATCAAGACCAAGGACGGCGAGTCTCAGTTGGCCTGCACGGCCATGCTGCCGTTCTTCGGGCTCACCATGAAGCTCGGACCGGTCGCCGATTGGGGGCTCAATCTCCACGAGAACCTGATCACGGTGGATACGGAGAAATTCGAGACCAGCGAACCGCGGATCTTCGCCATCGGCGACATCAACTGGTACCCCGGCAAGCTGAAGCTGATCCTGTCGGGCTTCCACGAGGCGGCGCTGATGGCGCAGCAGGCCCACCGCTACATCTACCCCGACAAGAAGCTGCTGTTCCAATACACGACGTCGTCGTCGAACCTGCAGAAGAAGCTCGGCGTGAAGTGACCGCTGCCGGCGCCGAGCCCGGCCCGGCTCCGGTGCCTGGGGGCAAGCGGCCACGCCCCCTTCTTTTCGCCTGCGAACGGCGCTAACCCGGCGCCTCGCAACACGGAGGCTGGCCATGGATCGCATCAACGCCCGGATCGCAGCCGAACTCGGCGCCGGTGTCGGCGTCGGCCAGGTCGCCGCCGCGGTGGATCTCTTGAAGGAGGGCGCGACGGTCCCCTTCATCGCCCGCTACCGCAAGGAGAAGACCGGCGGCCTCGACGACACCCAACTGCGCAAGCTCGAGGAGCGGCTCGGCTATCTGACCGAACTCGAGGAGCGCCGCACGACGGTGCTCAAGAGCATCGAGGACCAGGGCAAGCTGACTCCCGATCTCGCCCGCGCCATCGGCGGCGCCGACACCAAGGTCGAACTCGAGGACCTCTACGCGCCCTACAAGCCGAAGCGGCGCACCAAGGCGCAGATCGCCCGCGAGGCCGGCCTCGAGCCGCTGGCCGATGCGCTGCTGGCCAACCCCACTCTGGTGCCCGAGACCGAGGCCCAGCGCTACGTCTCGGCCGACAAGGGCATCGCCGATCCCAAGGCGGCGCTCGACGGCGCCCGCGCGATCCTCATGGAGCGGATGGGCGAGGCGCCCGACCTCGTCGGCGGCCTGCGCGAATGGCTGTGGGAGAACGGCCGCCTCTCCTCCAAGCTCGTCAAGGGCAAGGAGACCGAGGGCGCCAAGTTCTCCGACTACTTCGAGTTCTCCCAGGCGATCCGCGAGTTGCCCTCGCACCGCGCCCTGGCCCTGCTCCGTGGCCGGAACGAATCGATCCTGGATCTCGATCTCGACGTGCCCGTCGAGGCCGGCAAGCCCCATCCCGCCGAGGCCCGCGTCATGGTCGCGTTCGCCATCCGCGACCAGGGCCGGCCCGCCGACAAGTGGCTGGCCGACACCGCCCGGCTCGCCTGGCGCACCAAGCTTTCGATCTCGCTCTCGGTCGATCTCATGACCCGCCTCAAGGAGCGCGCCGACACCGAAGCGATCTCGGTGTTCTCGAAGAACATCAAGGATCTCATGCTCGCGGCCCCCGCCGGGCCGAAGACCGTCATGGGGCTCGATCCCGGCATCCGCACCGGCGTCAAGGTCGCCGTCGTCGACCCGACCGGCAAGCTGCTCGCCACCACCACCATCTACCCGCACGAGCCGCGCCGCGACTGGCAGGGCGCGCTGGCGGCGCTGGCCTCCCTCGCGATGAAGCACAAGGTCGAACTGGTCGGCATCGGCAACGGCACGGCGAGCCGCGAGACCGACAAACTCGTCGCCGATCTCATGAAGGCGATGCCGCAGCTCGCGCTGACCAAGATCATGGTGTCGGAAGCGGGCGCATCGGTCTACTCGGCGTCCGAACTCGCGGCCAAGGAGTTCCCCGATCTCGACGTCTCGCTGCGCGGTGCGGTGTCGATCGCGCGCCGCCTCCAGGACCCGCTCGCCGAACTCGTGAAGATCGAGCCGAAGGCGATCGGCGTCGGCCAGTACCAGCACGACGTCGACCAGGCGGGGCTGGCCCGCTCGCTCGACGCGGTGGTCGAGGACTGCGTGAACTCGGTCGGCGTCGACGTCAACACCGCCTCGCCCGCCCTGCTGGCCCGCGTCGCCGGCCTCAATGCAACGCTGGCGGAGAACATCGTCGCCCATCGCAACGACAACGGCGCCTTCAAATCGCGCGCGGCCCTCAAGAAGGTGCCGCGTCTCGGCCCGAAGACCTTCGAGCAGGCCGCCGGATTCCTCCGCATCATGAGCGGTGACAACCCGCTCGACGGCTCGGCCGTGCACCCGGAGGCCTATCCCGTCGTCGAGCGGATCGCGAAATCGACCGGGCGCCCGCTCAAGTCGATGATCGGCGACCGCGCGTTTCTCAAGGCCCTGAAACCCCAGGCCTACGCCGACGATCGCTTCGGCATCCCCACCGTGACGGACATTCTGGCCGAGCTCGAGAAGCCCGGCCGCGACCCCCGTCCCGAGTTCAAGACCGCCACCTTCCAGGAGGGCGTCGAGAAGCTCTCCGACCTGAAGCCCGGCATGGCCCTCGAGGGCGTCGTCACCAACGTCACCAACTTCGGCGCGTTCGTCGACATCGGCGTCCACCAGGACGGCCTCGTCCATATCTCGGAGATGGCGGACCGCTTCGTGAAGGACCCGCGCGAGGTCGTGAAGGCCGGCGATGTCGTCAAGGTCCGCGTCAAGGAGGTCGACGCCCCGCGCAAACGCATCGCGCTGACCATGCGGTCCGGCGCCATCGAGCCCGGCGCTTCGACGGGTGCGGGCTCGGCGCGCCCCGCGCCGCAGGGTGGCAGCCCGATGCGCACCGCTGGCGCCCCGGCCCGCAAGCCCGAGCCGGCCGGCGAGAGCGCTTTCGCCGCCGCCTTGCGCAAAGCTCAGGAGCAGGGCAAGCGGTAGCGGTCCACTGAACAGGAGCGCGCAACCATGGATCTCGGTCTCACCGGCCGTCGCTGTCTCGTCACCGGGGCCACAGAAGGGATCGGCCGGGCCGCAGCGCTGAGCCTCGCCCGCGAAGGCGCCACCCTGGTACTGGTGGCGCGCCGTCCCGAAGCGCTGACAGCGGTCGCCACCGCCGTCGTCGCCGCCGGCGGCACACAGCCGGTGCCACTCGCCGCCGATCTCACGCGCGCCGAAGACAGAGCACGCGTGGCGCGCGACGCCGAGGCCGCCGTCGGGCCCATCGAAGTGCTGGTCAACAATGCCGGCGGATCGCGACCGCTCGGTCCGGACGACAGCCCCGAGGTTTGGGAAGAGGCCTTCGCGCTCAACTTCCATGCCGCCCGCGAACTGAGCGGCCATGTCGTTCCGGCCATGCGGCGCGCCCGCTGGGGCCGGATCATCAACCTGAGCGGCGCCACCGCCGCCAAGACGCTCAATGCCTCGATCCCGGCCAAGGTCGCGCTGATCGCCTGGTCGCGCAGCCTCGCCGCCGAGGTCGCTCCCTTCGGCATCACCGTCAACTGCATCGCACCCGGACGCATCAACAGCGAGCAGATCCTCAAGCGCCTCCACCCGACGGAAGAGTCGCGCGCCAAGTTCATCGCCGAGAACATCCCCATGGGGCGGTTCGGCGAGCCCGAGGAGCTCGCCGATCTTGTGACGTTCCTGGCGTCACCGCGCGCCGCCTACATCAGCGGCACCAACATTCCCGTGGATGGTGCGATGGCCCGGTTGGCGTTCTACTGAGGAGGCCGGCGCGCCGCCGGCTCATTCCGATCGGCGGAACAGCCGGTCGAGGCTGAGCGCCCCGCCACCGGCCGCGGCCAGATACAGGAACACGAAGCTGTAGAGCACCGCCAACTCGCCGCCGTTGAGGATCGGATAGAAACCGCGGGGCGCATGCGCCAGGAAATAGGCGAACGCCGTCAAACCCGACGCCAGGAATGCCACCGGCCTTGTGAACAGTCCGAGGATCAGCAGCGGGCCGCACACCAGCTCGATCATGCCGGCGATGCCGGACAGGCTCGTCGGGTCGGTGTTGTTCATGGGCCCGACCGGGATGCTCAGGAACTTGATCGTGCCGTGCTGCAACAACAGCAGTCCGGACATCACCCGCAGCACGCTCAGAACGTACGGCGAAACTTTATCCAACGTGTTCGTCATAATATCCAGGCTCCCGCATACGATGCCATATGGAGGACGTCCGCCGACCTGCACCGCGCCACCGCCGATGGATCGCGACCGCGATCCGATCTCCGCGCAAGGCGCACGTGCCAGATCATGCTATCGGGCGGCGCGTTTCCCTCTCGGCGGTGACGCGAAGCGCCCGCACCTCGATCGATCGCATCCCCGTCATGGCCTGACTCGGGCCGGCGTCATCCGCCGCCGGCAAGCTATCCGTCGAGCGCTCCAAAAAACATGGGCGCGCAGGTCACAAACCTGCACGCCCGCTTCACATTCTCGTGTCCGGTTCAGACTTCAGTCGAGCCCTTCGACGCACACCTTCGCCTGGCTGATCCGGCCTTTGGCGACGATCGCCAGCGGATCGACCTTCGAGCGGTAGACGAGATCGACCCGATTGATCGCGCGCTCCCATCCCCTGAGATCGAGGGGCCGCGTCCGCTCGCCCTCACGCAGGAACTGGCGCACCTCGAGCTTGTCCGGTTCGCCGTTGCCGTAGACCACCGTCAGATCGAGAATCTCGACATCGGCGCCGCGCACGTGCAAGCGGATCGCCTTGAAGCGGCCCTCGCGCCGGCCGACGTTGACCGAATCCCGGTCCTTCTTGAACAACGCCACCTGCTGGCAGCCGAGCTCGACCCAGGTCCCGCGTCCGCCGGGCGACACGGCCGCGAGTGGCGGCGGCGGCGGAACGCGGCGGGCCGGCTCGCCGTACACTTTCAAGACGGCCTTGCCACGGAAGTTGGGCCGGGTCCGGTACACCATCTCGATGCGCTGGACGTAGCTGCGCTCGCCGCGCAGATTGACCGGCAACTGCTCGCCGCGCCGGATCAGCCGGTCGATCCGCAAATCTTCCGCATAGCCGTTGAAGTACACGAGGCGCACATCCAGCATGTACACGTCGTTGCCCGTTGCGACGAAATGCAGCTCACGGAAGGCGCGGTCCCGATACCAGTCTTCCGCCCGCCGGATGTCGATGACGTCCCGGTCGACCCGGAAGTCGACCTCGCGCTCACCGAGCAGCACCCACTCGCGGTCGAGGCCGCGGTCGCGGCGTTGCGCCGACGCGTCGGTCGCCAGCGAGCCCGCGATAGCCAGGACAGCCACAACAGCCGCCAATAGCGTCTTGAATTTCATGCGCTTCTCTCCCTCACGCGGCGCCTGGCAGCGTGTTCGGATTTCATTTCGCGACAACGCGGCGGGAAAACGGCAAAGCGATGCCGTCGGCACCACTTTTGATTGCGATCCGCCGCCGCGCACTAACGCCGTTTCGCCGCCCCGGTCAACACGGCCGCTCAATTCGCCTTCGCCGGAAACATCCCGCGCAGGATCCGTTCGACCAGTGTCGCCATCAGGAAAGCCGAGCTGGTGAAGAAGCCCGGTCCCCACAGCAGCATGTTGGCTAGGTAGATGTTGCGGGCGCCTTCGGCCCGGAGCGTCGTCATGTCGACCGCTGCCCCGTTCGCCTCCTGGCCGCCGATCCGGTAGGGCGCGAGCAGCCCCTCCGCCACCAGCTCCCGGATCAACGGTGGCTGATCCGGACTGCGCACGCGCCGTTCGAGCGCCCCCGTCGCGTTCACCACCGTGGTCGCCCGCTCGACGCCATGGCGGTGCCGGATGGCGTAGTGGGTGGCATCGGGCGCGAGCGCTACGTCACCCACACCGGCGACGAGGCGCAACCGGCCGGCGCGGTGCAAGGCCAGGAGCCGCTCGGCCGTCGGCACCGGGCAAGGGGCCGCAAAGCTCAGCACGGCCGTCTCGTAGTGTGCCCGGTACGCGGTCTCGTCCCCGGCCGCCAGCAGCCGTTCGGCGAAAGCGTCCCAGATGGTGATCTGGGCGTTGCCGAAGAAATCGACGAGGAAATTGCCGGTGCCACCCTGGGCAACCGCGGCGATACCCTTCTGGAGCAGTTCGCCCGCCCGCGCGTTGACGGCCTCTGCGCTCGCGCAGCCGCGATAGGGGTCCAGCGCGCCATCCCAGTCGACGACCGCACCGTGCGCCACCGCCTCCTGTTGAACCAGTTGGCCCAGATCCGCCAGCGAAAGCCCCTGGGCCGCAGCGGTCGCGCGCAAGGCCTCGAGCGTGAAGTGTCGCCGGTTGAGCGCCGCCGGCGCGCGGCTCTGCATCCGCTTGAGCCGCCCGCTCCGCGAGCACAAGACGACCCGGCGCTGATTGGGCCCGGCCACGAACGTGAGGTCCCCACCCGCCGCCCGCTCGAACCGGCAGCCGGTCGAGGGCGCGAACAGCCGGTTGACGACATCGTAGGCGCTGAGCGAGGCCCCGAGCACGTGCACGCTCGCATCGAGCGGCAGGTCGTCGAACGCCGAGGTCCGGACATGGTTGGCGATGTAGCGCGCAGCGGCGCCGGCCGGCGGCACCGCATAGTCGTTGCGATCGGGACAGCGCCCAGTCGTCAGGATGGCGGCGTCGGCGACCACCGTGCCGGCCCGGGAGTCGATCTCCACCTTGCCGCCGCGCTCCCGCATGGCGGTCGCCTCGTGGGGGATCAGGTTGACCCGAATGCCCTTGATGGCCGCCGCCGTTCGCGTCGCCGCCACCACATCCTCCAGGAACCGTCCGTAGGTCGCGCGCGGCAGGTGCCCCTTGGCGTCGCCGTCGCCCGCCAGTTCCGGATGATCGCCGAGCCAGTTGATGAAAGCCCGCCGGTTCGCCGGCACCAGGCACATGGTGTCGGTGGTGTTGTTGATCAGATAGTCCGGGCACTCGTCCGACTGGTAGGGATAGCCCGGCCCGAACCGCCCCGAGGCCTCGTAAATCGTGATCTCGCGGACCGGACAGCGGTCGACCAGCTGGAAGAACGCGCTGGTGCCGGTGAAGCCGCAGCCGACCAGGGCAACGTGATGGATCTCTGACATGGGCGCCCCCGGCAAGCGGTCGATGGCGGACAGGCTAGTTCATGTACACGCCGCCGTTCACGTCCAAAATGCTGCCGGTCATGTAGCTCGCCGCGATCCGGCAGAACGCCCGCCCGATCCCGCCGTTCGCCCCGGTCACCAGGAGGCGCCGGCCATGCAATTCGTACAGGTTCCGCATCGTCCTCGATCCCACCGCAGCCACACCCGCGCCGCCAGTTGGCCGCCGGATCGCCGCCGCGGAAAGAGCCGCTCCGGCGCGACTGCCGTGCAGAAATCCGGTATCTGCCCGCAGGCGCCCGCCCCTGTCCCGCCGACGCCGTTGGCGGGCCGCCGGGATCGCGCTACGACAGATCGCGCGAGCACAACCGGGCGGCCGAACCTGGCCCCGAAGACGAGAGGCCGATGCCGACACCCCTCCGCATTCTCATCGTGTCGGACGGGCGGCCGGGGCATTTCAATCTGTCCGAGGGCATTGCGGCGGCACTGGGCCGGAAGCGCCAGACCGTTATGGCGCGCCTCGCCGTCCGCCGCGGCCGCTGGCCGGGCCGCGCCGCCGCCTGGATCACCCGCAGCGGACTGCCGCCGCGGCTCGTGCTCCAGCTGATCTACGGGATCGGCGCCGAGACGGTGCCCGCCGCCGACGTCGTCGTATCGGCCGGCGCGGAGACGATGCCGGCGAGCATCGCCATCGCCCGCCTGCGGTCCATTCCCAATCTGCATTACGGGTCGCTGCGCCAGTTCCGCGCCAAGGACTTCGCGCTGGTGCTCACCTCCTACGCCGGCAACGCCGGACGGCCGCGCCACGCGTTCGCCGCCAAGCCCGCCCCGTTCGACCCCGACACCTTTGGTCCGCCGGCCGATCCGCGGCGCTGGCCGGCCGGCCTGCCCCCAACCATCGGCCTCGCCATCGGCGGCGACGCGGCGGGCTGCCGCTTCGAGACCGCCGACTGGGACGCCCTCGTCACGCTGATTTCGGGCACGGCAACCCGCCACGGTGTCCGCTGGATCGTCTCCAACTCGCGGCGCACGGCGCCCGCGCTCAGCGACCGACTGGCGACGCTGGCCGGAGAGCCCGAAAGCCCGATCGCACAATTCGTCGATGTGCGCGACCCGGCCGCGCCCCGGCTCTGGCAGGTGTTCGGCACTGCCGACGCCATACTGGTGACGGCCGACTCGAGCTCGATGGTGTCCGAGGGCGTCTTCGCCCGCCGCCCCGTAATCGCACTGACACCGGAGCGCTTGGCCCTCTCCGCCGACGAGACCGCCTATCGCGCCGCACTCGCGGGCGACGGCCGGCTGGCGACCGCCGCGATCCGGTCCCTCGATGCCGACCGCCTCGCCGCCTTGCTCCGCACTGTGACGCCCTATGCCGGCAATCCGCTCGACGACCTCGCAGCCCTGATTGCCGCGCGCGTCCCGCAACTGGCCCCGGCGCACGCCGGCGAACGCCCCCTCTGAGACGACGCGCGCCGTCCCGCCGCGATCAGACCGGGTCGGCCATTGCGACCACTTCGACCTGCGCGCCCGGCCGGACGCTCGCCAACTGGCGGACGTCGTCGAGCGCCTCGCCCCAGATGTTGGACGGCGACCACAGCCGCGTCTCGCCCTTCTTGGACAACGGGGTACGACCGTAGGCGATCGCGATCACATCGCGGTCCGGCGCGAAGGCGATCTCACCCGGCTTCACGATCGCCCGGGCCTGGCGTTCGCGACCGCTCTCCACCGTCGTCTCGAAAAAAATCTCCTCGCCCCAGATCTCCGCGGTCGAGCGGATCGGCAGCGCGGCCCAGATGCGGTCGGCGGTGGTGGTGTCGAGCAGGCGAACGCGGATCTCCACCGCCGCCGCACGCACGAGCACGATGCGCGCAGCCGCGGCCGGCGTTCTCCCGCCCGCCGCCGGCTTGGCCGAACGCTTCGAGGATTGCCTGAGAACGTTGGTCGGCATGAAGCTCCCCGACCGGGTGCCGTCAGGCCGGCGGCGCGCCGAAGATCACCACGGCATTGAGCCCGCCGAACGCGAACGAGTTGGACATGGTGTACTGCACCGGCTTGTTGCGGCCGACGTTCGGAATGTAGTCCAGATCGCAGCCGTCGCCCGCCTCGTCGAGTCCGAGCGTCGGGGGCACCCAACCGTCCTCGATCGCCTTGATGCACGCCACCGCCTCGATGCCGCCACCGGCCCCGAGCGGGTGGCCGTGCGCCGACTTGGTCGACGAGATGGCCAGATTGTAGGCGTGCTTGCCGAACACGTCCTTGATGGCGTTCGTCTCGTTGAGATCGTTGAGCGTGGTCGCGGTCCCGTGGGCGTTCAGGTAGTCGATGCTCGACGGCGCGAGCCGGGCATCCTCGAGGGCGAGCCGCATGGCCTCGCGCGGCCCCTCGATGTCGGGATTGACCATGTCCTTGGAGTCCGACGTCATGCCGTAGCCGACCAGTTCCGCCAGGATCTTCGCGCCCCGCGCCTTGGCGTGCTCGTATTCCTCCAGCAGCAGGATACCGGCGCCTTCGGCCAGCACCGTGCCGTTCCGCTTCTTGGCGAACGGGAAGCAGCCTTCCGGCGACAGCACGTGCAGGGCCTGCCAGGCCTTCATGGTCCCGTAGTTGATCACCGACTCCGACGCACCCGCGATCGCCACGTCGACGACCCCGTGCTTGATGTAGTCGCGGGCGATGCCGAGCGCGTGGGTCGCCGTCGAGCAGGCGCTGCAGGTCGCGAACGTCGGACCCTTGATGCCGTATTCGATGCCGACGTGCGCCGACGCCGACGAACCGATGATGCGCAGCAGCGTCAAAGGATGGGTCGCGCGCTTTTTCTCGAGGAACAGCGCCCGGTAGGAATTCTCGAAGGTCACCAGCCCGCCGGCGCCCGAGCCGATGATGCAGGCCGAACGATAGGGATCGGCGATCGGGAACTCGAGACCCGACATCCGCGTCGCCTCTTCGGCTGCCGCAGCGGCGAACCACGAGTAGCGATCGGCTTGGGTGATCAGCTTGTCCCGTTTTGAACCGCGCAGCCGGGCCCGCGGATCGAAATCGTGGATCTGCGCCGCAATCAGGATCTTGAGATCCTCGAGCGGAAATCCGCCGAGCGCGCTCACACCGTTACGCCCGGAGCGCAGCCCGGCCCAGAAGTCGTTCACGTTCTGGCCGATCGGGGTGACGACGCCCATGCCCGTCACAACGACCCGGCGAGCGCCGTTCGTAGATGCCATTGCCCTGGTCCTGCTCTAGAGCCGCTGCCGATCGCGCGCGGACAGTTGCGTTCGCTCAGGCCTTGGCCGTTGCGGCGCCCGTGCCCGACTGAGACATCAGATCGCTGACGCGCTGCACGACGGAGCCCACGGTCTTGAAATCACCGGCTTCTTCGTTGGCGTTGTAGGGAATCTCGATGCCGAAAGTATCCTCGATGTCGAACACGATCATCGCGAGGTCGAGCGACTCGATCTTCAGATCCGTCAGGGGTGTCGACAGACCGATGTCGTCCCGCGGCTCTTTCATGTGCTTCTTGAGGATGTCGATGATCTTGGTCGCCACGTCGTCCATTGTCGTACTCCCATCCTGCGAACGCAGGCCTCTAGCTGTCTTCCAGTGACAAAGTCGTTAACCAGCCAGCAAGCCCAGGAACGGTCTGCGAACGCGCAGCCCAGTCACATAGACCCAATTCCCCTGCTCGTCCAGCCGACCGTATGAAGAGTGGTGAGCAAGAACCGTGCCGGGCTCAGCGGCGAATTTCGTTCCCAGTCGGACAGACCGGCTGCGAAGCGTCGGCATGCCAATAGCGGCGAAAGTTGTTCTCCTCAAGAGCCCGAGCGCCGGATGCTGCGCTGCAGCACTCCATGACATGACAACGCCCTTAATGCGGCGTTGAGGATAGTGCCTGCATTCTGGAGAAAAAACGGGAGGTCGGCTCCAGGAGACCGCGATGACCACCGAAATCAACAGGCCCGTGGCAGGCGACCACCCCCATCCTTGGCTTTCGGCCTACCCCGAGCGGGTGCGCTGGAACCAGCAGTTCAAGCCCGCCCCCCTCTTCGATCTCCTCGACCAGAGCGTGGCGGGGTTTCCCGACCGCATCTGCACACTCTTCCTCGGCCGAGCCACGACCTATGGCGAGATCGGCCGCGAGGTTGACCGGGTCGCTGCCGGCCTGTCGGCGCTCGGAATCGGCAAAGGAAGCCGGGTCGGCCTGTTCCTGCCGAACTGCCCCACCTTCATCGTGTTCTATTTTGCGACGCTCAAGACTGGAGCGACTGTCGTCAATTACAACCCCCTCTATGCTGTCGAGGAACTGGCCTACCAGGTGACCGATAGCAAGACCGACCTGATGGTCACGCTCGACCTCAGGGTGTTGTTCACCAAGGTCGAGGCGCTCCTGGCCCAGGGCGTGCTGCCGCGCGCCGTCGTGGCCTCGTTCACCTCCCACCTGCCGACCGCCAAGTCGATCCTGTTCCGGCTGTTTCGCCGCCACGAGCTGGTCGACCCCGAGTTGTCCGACCAAGCCCACAAGCTGGTGCTCGCGCACCATCTGGCCCCCCTCGCCGCGCCCTATGTCGCCGCCGCCATCGACCCGGAGAGCGATATCGCAGTCCTCCAGTACACCGGGGGCACCACCGGCACGCCGAAAGGGGCGATGCTCACCCACGCCAATTGCTACATCAACGTCCAGCAGGTCGCCGCCTGGGCCCCCGATCTGGCGATGGGCGAAGAGCGCGTGATGGGCGTGCTGCCCTTCTTCCACGTGTTCGCGATGACCGTGGTGATGAACCTCGCCATCGCCAAGGCCGCCGAGATCGTGGTCATGCCCCGTTTCAATCTCGACGATTGCCTCGCCTTGATCGACCGCGCCAAGCCGACCGTAATGCCGGGCGTCCCCACTCTCTTCGGCGCCATCGTCAATCATGCCAAGCTCGCCGACCACGATCTCTCCTCGCTGCGGCTCTGCCTGTCCGGCGGCGCGCCACTCCCCCTCGAGATCAAGACCCGCTTCGAAACCCTGACAGGTTGCATCATCATCGAAGGCTACGGCCTGTCCGAGACGTCGCCCGTTGCCACCAGCAGCCCGCTCGACGGCCCCTACCGCGCGGGCTCCATCGGTCTGCCGCTGCCGGCCACGCAAATCTCGCTGCGCGACCTGGCGGATCCGAACCGGGAAGTGCCGATCGGCGAGAAGGGCGAGATCTGCATCGCCGGACCGCAGGTGATGAAGGGATACTGGCTGAAGCCCGAGGAGACGGCCCGCCAGTTCGTCGGCCCCTACTTCCGCACCGGCGACGTCGCGCGCATGGACGCCGACGGCTACATCTACATCGAGGACCGCATCAAGGACCTCATCATCTCGTCCGGCTACAAGGTCTACCCCCGCCGCATCGAGGAGGCGATCTACACGCATCCCGCCGTCGAGGAGGTGACCGTGATCGGCATCCCCGATCCCTACCGGGGCGAAGCGCCCAAGGCCTTCGTCAAGCTGCGGGCCGGTTGCGACGCCGAACCGGCCGCCATCCTCTCCCACGTCACGCCGAAGTTGTCGCCGCACGAGTTGCCCGCCGCCATCGAGTTCCGTGATTCCCTGCCGAAGACCATGATCGGCAAACTCTCCAAGAAGGAACTCCGCGCCGAGCACGCGTGACGCGTCTCCCTTGCCGCACGCCCTGCGCGCAGGACATTAGCGGTAACAAACCTTGAAGGGCATGCGTCCGCCGACACCTTGATCGCCAGATAATCGCACATACATGAACCATCAGGGCCGGTGTGTGGAGCACGCCGCCAGAACAGGTCCGGGATCCGAAGCGCAACCCAGCGCCGACGTGCGCACCCGGCCGCAAAGAGGAGAAATGCTATGGGTCAGAAGTCACCGATCTCTGCCGTGTGGCCCGAGTTTCCGGACAGCGAGGATCCGCGCCAGACGTTCGCGCGCCTCCAGAAGGAATTCGAGGCCTACCGCACCGCCGGCACCCCGGTTCCCGAAGAGCTGAAACGCCAACACCGCCAGATCGTCAGCGAGTGCGCGGCCCTGTCCCAGGGGCGCTGAGCATCGCCAGCCGCCCCGCTTTGCGCGACCGGCAACAAAAAGGCCCGCACTTGCGTGCGGGCCTTCGTCGTTCCAAGGGCAGACGTGCTTACTTGAGCTCTTCGTACTTGCCGTTCTTCCAGACGTAGAAGATGAAATCGTTCTTCGTCAGGTCGCCCTTCTTGTCGAACTTGATGTCGCCGACGACCGTCTTGAAGGTCGTGGCAGCCATCTTGGCCTGAACCGCCTTCGCATCTTCGGACTTGGCCGCCGCGGCAGCCTGCGCCCAAACCTGAACGGCGGCGTAGGTGTAGAGAACGTAGCCTTCCGGATCGATGTTCTTCGCCTTGAACTTGCCGACGGTGGCCGCCGCGGCCGGGTTCTTGCGCGGGTCCGGCGGGAAGGTCATGAGCGTGCCTTCGCCGGCAGCGCCCGTGATCTGCCAGAACTCCTGCGTGACGAGTGCGTCACCCGAGATCAGCTGTGCCTTGAGGCCCTGCTCGCGCATCTGGCGCACGATCAGACCGGCTTCCGTGTGGTAGCCGCCGACGTAGACGACGTCGACCGCGGAACCCTTGAGCTTCGAGACGACGGCGCTGTAGTCCTTTTCGCCTGCCGTATAGGCCTCGTACATGGCCTCCTTCAGACCGGCGGCATTCATGGCCTTCTTGGTCTCGTCGGCGAGACCTTTGCCATAGGCCGACTTGTCATGAAGGATGGCGATCTTCTTGCCCTTGAACTTGGCGGCCAGGTACTTGCCGGCAACCTCGCCCTGCTGATCGTCGCGGCCGACGACGCGGAACACGTTCGGACCCGCGCGCTCGTCGGTCAGCTTGGGATTGGTCGAAGCCGGCGAGATCTGGATGATGCCTTCCTCGGCGTACACCTTGGACGACGGGATCGACGAACCCGAGCAATAGTGCCCGGCCACCAGCTTGACCTTCTGGCTGGCCAGCTTGCCTGCACCAGCCACCGCCTGCTTGGGATCGCAGGCATCGTCCTCGACGATCAGGCGCAGCTTCTTGCCGTTCACGCCGCCCGCCGCATTGATGTCGGCCACGGCCTGCTCGGCACCGGCCTTCATCTGCGCACCGAACGAAGCATACTGACCGGTCATCGGCCCGATCGTCGCGATCGGGATCTCGCCCTGCGCGTAGGCCGTTCCGGACAACCCGACGGCCAGAGCGGCCGCCACTACGAATTTATTCATGCCAAACTCCTCCTCACATTCGACACCCCAGCCCTCCGCCGGAGGCATCTGGAGAACCACGACGCTAGCATGACAATTGCGGCGTTGTCGGGAGGAAAATTCGCCGAACCCGAGAAAGAACGGGACCTTGGACGATCAGCGATCCGTCCAGGACAGCGGGCCGGTCCGCCGGTACAACCACGGATACTGAGACACCATCAGGGTTGTCCGTGCCAGTCGCCAGGATACCGCGGCGATGAGCATCAGCACGGCGGTGTCGGTGAGGTAGTAGTGGACCGACAGCAGCGACCCTCCAGCGAGCCCCCAGTGGAAAAACCGCGAAACGGCGCCGAGCAGAGCCATGTAGAAGAGCACGAGTGGCAGTTCCCGCCATGTCCGCGCCAGCGCCTGTCCCGTCATCCAAGCGGCGCCACCGCACAACAGCACCGTAATGACCGCGAACGCCACCGCGGACTCTTCCCAAAGCAAGCCCATCAGTGCGCCCCTCCCTCGAGATAGGCCGCCCGGATTTCCTCGCGGTGCAGCAACTCCTGGCCGGTGCCCGACATCGTGATGTGACCATTGACCATGACATAGCCGCGATGAGCGAGCTTGAGCGCGTGATAAGCGTTCTGCTCGACCAGGAACACCGTCAGACCCTTGTCCCGGTTGAGGTCACGGATCGCCGTGAAGATCTGCTTGACGATCAGCGGCGCCAGTCCGAGCGAGGGCTCGTCCAGCAGCAGCAGCCGGGGCCGCCCCATCAGCGCGCGGGCTATGGCCAGCATCTGCTGTTCGCCGCCCGACATGGTGCCGGCCCGCTGGCCTATCCGCTGTTCGAGGATCGGGAACAGTTTGAAGGCCTGCGCCAGATCCTCGTCGAACGTGCGCTCGCGATCGGCGTTGAGCAGCGACCCCATTTGCAGGTTCTCGAGCACCGACATGCGCGGGAAGATGCGGCGCCCCTCGGGCGACTGGGCGATCCCGAGATGCATGATCTCGTGGGTCGGCATGCGGGTGATGTCGCGACCCTCGAACGCGATGCGTCCGGCGCGCGCCCGCGGGTTGCCGCATATGGTCATCATCAGCGTCGATTTGCCGGCGCCGTTGGCACCGATCATCGCCACGATCTCGCCGGCGCGCACGTCGACGTCGACGCCCTTGAGCGCCTGGATCTTGCCGTAGAACGTCTCGACGCCGCGGATCTCGAGTAGTGTGGCGGTCATTGCAGGATCTCCTGCTCCACGCGCGCCACCTCCTCGTCCTCCACGCCGAGATAGGCGGCGATCACCGCCGGGTCGGCCCGCACCTCCTCCGGCGTTCCGGCGGCGATCCGCTTGCCGTAGTCGAGAACCACGATGGTGTCCGAAACCCCCATCACCACGCCCATGTCGTGCTCGATCAGCAGGATTGAAACCCCGCTCTCCGCGCAGATCGTCTTGAGCAACGTGTTGAGTTCGGCGCTCTCGCGCGGATTGAGCCCGGCCGCCGGCTCGTCCAGGCACAGCAGTTCCGGTCCGGTGCACATCGCCCGCGCGATCTCGAGGCGGCGCTGGTCACCATACGAGAGATCTCCCGCCGCATCGTCCGCCCGTGCCGTCAGTCCCACCTTGTCCAGCCACCACGCGGCCTTCTCGATCGCCGCCTTCTCCGCCGCCCGGAAGCTCGCGAGCCCGAAGATGCCGCCGATGGTGTAGCCTGATGCCGGGTTCAACACGTTGTGTTGCGCCACCATCAGGTTCTCGAGGCAGGTCATGCCGGCGAACAGGCGGATGTTCTGGAACGTCCGCGCCACGCCCGCATCGCGGTTGATGCGGAAGTCGTCCAGCCGCTCGAGCAGGAAATGGCGGCCGTCGCTGCGCGTGAGCGCGATCCGCCCGACCGACGGCTTGTAGAAGCCGGTGATGCAGTTGAACACGGTCGTCTTGCCGGCCCCGTTCGGCCCGATCAGCGCCGTGATGCCGCCGCGCGCGACACGGAACGACACGTCGTCGACGGCGACCAGACCGCCGAAGCGCATCGTCAGATGCTCGACCTCGAGGATAGCAGCGGCCGCCGTCATCCGTGCCCTTCCTTCACCAGATCGGAGGAGATGGCCCGACGGCTCTTCAGCGCCACGGTCGGCGTACGGTTGCCGACGAAACCGCGCGGCCGCCAGATCATCATCACCACCATGGCGAGCCCGAACACCAGCATGCGGTAGATCTCGAGGTCGCGGAACAACTCGACCCCTCCTACCATCACGACAGCCGCAACGGCGACGCCGATCTGGCTGCCCATGCCGCCCAGTACCACGATCGCCAGGATGATGGCGCTTTCCATGAACACGAACGATTCCGGGCTGATGAACCCCTGCTTGGTCGCGAAGAAGGAACCAGCGAACCCTCCGAACATGGCGCCGATCGCGAACGCCGTCAGCTTGGTCACGACCGTATTTATGCCGAGCGAGCGGCACGCGATCTCGTCCTCGCGCAGCGCCTCCCAGGCCCGTCCGATCGGCATGCGCCGCAACCGGACGGTCGCCACGTTGGTGATCAGCGCCAGCACCAGGATGATGTAGTAGAGAAAAATGATGCGTTGCAGCGGCGAGTATTCGAGCCCGAAGAACCCGCAGAACGTATCCGGTTCGCAATCGGCCCGGAACGGCAGGCCGAAGAAGGTCGGCCGCGGAATGCCCGAAACACCGTTCGGGCCACCGGTCAGGCTCTGCCAGTTGATCAGCACCACCCGGATGATCTCGCCGAACGCCAGCGTCACGATGGCGAGATAATCGCCGCGCAACCGCAGCACCGGGAACCCGAGCAGCACGCCCCAGAACGCCGCGAGAATGCCGGCGAGCGGCAGGCAGATCCAGAACGACAGGCCGAAGTTGGTCGCCAGCAGCGCATAGGAGTAGGCGCCGACCGCGTAGAAGGCCACGTAGCCGAGGTCGAGCAACCCGGCGAGGCCGACCACCACGTTGAGGCCCCACCCCAACATCACGTAGGTCAGGATCAGAATACCGAGATCGATCAGATACCGGTTCGCGAACGGCGTGAACGGAAACACGATCGCGGCAACCACGAGGGCCGGCGCGAGATAGATCCCGAGACGCCCGGTGAGAGCCGACAGCGGAGCCAGGATGCCATCGAGCGATGGCCCGCTCGGTCCGCGCGCCTGGACCAACGACAGCACGAGACGCCCGAGAAATACGGCCACCGTAACCGTCGCCACCTCGGGCCAACGCGTCAGCAGGGCCAGCGAAGTCTGCGTCTCGGTGGTGCGCCAGGCCAGCAACGGAATGGCGAGCAGGAACGCGACAGTGGCGGCGAAGCCGGCGTCCTTGACGGCCGCCGCCAACGCGGACGGCGGAGCAGCTGAGGCGTCCGGGGTGGCGCGCGCGGCCTCGGTCATCGTCAGACTTTCTCGATCTCGGGCCGCCCGAGCAGACCGGAAGGCATGAAGATCAATACGATGGCGAGCAGCGAGAAGGCGGCGACGTCCTTGTACTCGACCGAGAAATAGGCCGACCAGAACGTCTCGATGAGCCCGATCACCAGCCCCCCGAGCATCGCGCCGGGCAGCGAGCCGATCCCGCCCAGCACCGCCGCCGTGAACGCTTTGATGCCGGCCAGGAAGCCGATGTAGAAATCGATCACACCGTAGTAGAGTAGGTAGAGAAGCCCCGCGACCGCCGCCAGCGCGGCCCCCATCACGAACGTCAGCGAGATCGTCCGGTCGACGTTGACGCCGGTCAGCGCCGCCATGGTGCGGTCCTGCTCGCAGGCCCGTTGCGCGCGTCCGAGCGGCGTGCGGCCGATCACCCACGTGAAGGCGACCATCAGCGCCACCGTCGTCACCACGATCAGGATCTGGATGTTGGACAGGATCACGGCGAAGCCGTTGCCGTCCATGATCGTGTAACCGCCGGTGATCTTCGGCGGCATCGGCTTGACCCGGGCGCCCTGGATGATCTGCACGAGGTTGGCGAGCACGATCGACATGCCGATCGCGCTGATCAGCGGGGCAAGCCGGAACGAGCCGCGCAGCGGCCGGTAGGCCAGCCGCTCCACCGTCCAGCCCCACACCGAGGTCAGCGCCATCGAGAGGGCGAGCACGAGCAGCAGCGCGATCAGCAGCAGCAGCAGCGGCGTCGCCGACGTCACGCCCAGCAGAAGAATGACGATGAGGGAGATGAACGCGCCGACCATGAACACGTCGCCGTGCGCGAAGTTCACCATGCCGATGATGCCGTAGACCATCGTGTAACCGATGGCGATCAAGCCGTAGATGGACCCGAGGGTGACGCCGTTGATGAGTTGCTGGACGAAATATTCCATCGTGCGGCCGACCACCCTTTCAACCGCGCCCCAACCTGATCGGACGGGCGCCTCCCCGGCCGACTTTAGCAGACGCAGGACAGATCACAATCCGGCAGAGACCGGATTGCAGGGCGATCTTCGCGAACGCAAAACGAACCGAGCGGACCGGCGCGGACGTTCTTACAGGATGTTGTGCGAGCCGTCGCAGAACGGCTTGTCGTCGGTCGACTTGCACCCGCACAGATTGAAGGTGCCCGACGTATCGGCCTGGAACCGCATCGGCTCGAGGCCGGTGCCGGCGTGCGATCCGTCGCAGAAAGGCTGCTTCTTGGAGCGCCCGCACGTGCACCAGAAATAGGCCTTACCCGCCTGCAGCTCGACCTGATAAGGACCCTTCTGCGCTACGACCGGATCATCCGCCATGCGAGCCTCCGCTGCTGTCCACCACGACCCTGCCGACAGCGCAGGGCCGACCGGCGATCGGAGCACCTCCGATGCCTCTGCGCGGGATTAAGCGAGGCGAGCGCGGCTGTCCAGCAGGGACCGGCAAACGCTGATCCAGGTCCGAAAGGCGGCCTCCTCCCCGGAAGACGCGGCGGGCGCGCTAGCCCGCCCGCCGGGCGAAACCGGCCGGCACCCGTTCGCCGAATGCCGCCCGGTGGGCGCGCCGGATGCGGGCGGCCATCTCGGCCAGCGCATCGGCCTGCTCGGCCGGCTGGGTCAGCAGCACGACGGGCGTGGCTGCGTGGACCTTTGGCGCGCGCAGGACGACGGCGAGCCCCACGTCCGGCTCGGCGCTCGCCCGCGGATCGGTGAAGCGCCCGCTGACCGGCTCCACCAGCACCGCCTCGATTTCTGTCCAGCCATAGACTGCGCTGTCGAACCGGGACTGAACCACCAGCCCGCCGTCGGCGATCGTGACGGTCGTCGCCACGATCCCGCGGGCCACCGTCACGAACAGCGCCGTCGCCGCAACGCCGGTCAGGACCAACAGCAGCGACGTCGGCCGCGAGGTCTCCCCCAGCGCGATCAACCCGGCCGATAGCAACACGACGGCCGCCGTCAGCGCCACGATCAGCAGCGGCAGCGGGCGGCACGCGGGCTGCCCCGTGACGACCATTCCCGGCCGGCCATCGACGTGCTCCAAGAGCATAGATCCCTCCCTGTGATACGCACAGGGATCATCTCATGACAGATCGAAGGCGACCGTGAAATCCGACGGCCGGATTTGCCGAAAATTCGGTTCAAATGCCGCCCATAGGCGCCGAGAGGATCGCCCGCGCACGCCCGACCGGCTCGGGCGGCCTCAGACGAACGTGATCGTCACGCTCTCGGTGATGCTGCGCTCTTTGTCGTCGGTCCAGATGACCTTCAACTCGCCGGGCTCCGTCACCTTCACATGGAAGGAGATGTAGGGATTGGCCGACAAGCTCGGGTGCAACTCGGCGACGAACACGCTGTTGCCGCGGTACAGCGCGCGAACCGTGTTGATGATGTTGCGGGGCACCAGATTGCCGTCCCGGTCACGCCGGTGACCGGTCTCCATCACGTGCGTGATCGACGTCTTGATCTCGATGACGTCGTTGGGCTTGATGGTTGCCGGAATAGTGACACGGGCGCGTGTGGACATGGCTCAATACCCGCAACACGCAATGGTGACTTTGACGGTGCGCCGCGCCAGCACGTAGCTGCCGTTCGAATACTCGGCGACCCCGACGATCTCCTGGCTCTTCACCAGGCGCATACGACTGGACACGCTGGCGAGACCCGACGCGGGCGTCAGCCGGAACGAAGCCACCAAGGGTTGTGGATTCCCCGTCGCGATCACGTGCAGGCCCTTCACATGGTTGTCGGCCAGCATCGGACTCTCGGCGGCGATCACGAACGGCACCGTATTGCCGTTTTCGCTGACCTCGGCGATGTCGAGCTGAAGCTTTCCTTCGGTGGGCTTGGCCGATCCGACGATCCGCTTGAGATCGTCCTCCCAGGCCTCCGGAACGCCCTGAGTCTGCTGGGCGCCGACCGGCTCCATCCGGCCGATCAGACCAGCGAGCAGGAGCGCAGCTGTGCCGCCCACCAGAAGCTCGCGCCGAGGAATGACGTCGTACCGAACCATTCGACCCACCCGCCCGCAGGGAGGAGCAACGCCAGAACGGACCCTAAGTCCGCCCACACCATGATACCTGAGCTCCCTGTCTCACAATACGCATCACCTAGTAAGAGATTTTGAAACAAAAGCGAGAGATTCGATCTTTTCCGCAGTTGAAGTTGCGATTTAGCGCCGCAACCCAACCCTCGAATCGCATTGAGCGGCTTTTCGGACACGAACGTCACAAAACAAGTCGGCCATTAGTCTGACGTTTACGTGAAATACCGATCCTGAAGTCTTCCGCGGGTTCTTGCAGCCATCCGTCCGCCGCGGCGGGCTCCGGAGGTGGGACATGACCGATCTAGCTCTCGTCGGCTCCCTCGTTGGTGGCGTCTTCGTCCTCGCCCTCCAGCGCGCCCCGCTTTGGACCTGGGCGGCCCTGACCGCCGCCGCCGCCCTCCTCTCGCTGCTCGCCGGTTGGCCGATCCTGCTCGCCATCCCGCTGCATCTGGCTTTCATCGCCCTGGCCGCCCTGTCGATCCCCGAGGTCCGCCGCGCCGCGCTGATCCGCCCCGCCTTCAAACTTTTGCGCACATCGCTGCCGACCATCTCCGACACCGAGCGCCAGGCGCTCGAGGCCGGCACCATCGGCTTCGATGCCGAGCTGTTCTCCGGCCGCCCCGACTGGAGCCGCCTCGCCGCCGTGCCGGGTATCGTCCTGACCGCGGAGGAGCAGGCCTTCCTGGACGGCCCGACCGAAGAGTTGTGCGAGCGCATCGACGACTGGCGGATGCGCCATACCGACCGCGAGATCTCGCCCGAGATCTGGGCGTTCGCCAAGCGCGCCGGATTCCTCGGCATGCTCATCTCGAAAGAGCACGGCGGCCTCGGCTTTTCCGGCCAGGCGCAGTCGCTCATCCTCGGCAAGATCGCCTCGCGGTCTCCCGACGCCGTCACCATCGTCATGGTCCCGAACAGCCTCGGACCGGGCGAACTCATCGAGCGCTACGGCACGCCGGAGCAGAAGCACCACTATCTCCCCCGTCTCGCCCGCGGAGACGAGGTGCCCTGCTTCGCGCTGACCGGCCCGAGTTCGGGCTCCGACGCGGCCACCATGCGCGACGTCGGCACCGTCACCCGTGGCGTTCACGACGGCCGCCCCGTCACCGGCATTCGTGTGAGCTGGGACAAGCGCTACATCACGCTGGCCCCCGAGGCGACGCTGCTCGGCCTGGCCTTCCGCCTGTACGACCCCGAGGGCCTGCTCGGCCGTGGCGAGGACCTCGGCATCACGCTCGCGATCATCCCCGCCACGCACCCGGGCGTCGAGATCGGCCGCCGCCACTTGCCCTGCGGCGCCGCCTTCCCCAACGGCCCGACCACCGGCAAGGACGTTTTCATCCCCATCGACTGGATCATCGGCGGCCCCGCCATGGCCGGTCACGGCTGGCGCATGCTCATGGAGTGCCTGTCGGCCGGACGCTCCATCTCGCTGCCGTCGTCGGCGGCGGCCGGCGCCAAGGCGATGTTGCGCGGCTCCACCGCCTACGGCCGCGTGCGCCGCCAGTTCGGCCTGCCGATCGCCCGCATGGAGGGGCTCGAGGAGCCGCTCGCGCGGATGGCGGAGAACGCCTACGTCACCGAGGCCGCCCGTGCCGTCACCGCCGCCATGGTGTCGCGCGGCGAGCGCCCGGCCGTGATCTCGGCGTTGATGAAGTATCAAAGCACCGAGCGCCTGCGCCAGTCGGTCAACGACGCCATGGACCTGCACGGCGGACGCGGCATCTGCGACGGCCCGTCGAATTACCTGCAGGCCGCCTACCAGATGGTGCCGGTCGCCATCACCGTCGAGGGCGCCAACATCCTCACCCGATCGCTGATCACCTTCGCGCAGGGTGCGCTGCGCTCCCACCCCTATCTGTATGCCGAGATCTCCGCCGTCCAGAACCCCGATCCGAAGGCCGGCATCGCCCAGTTTGAGACGGCGTTCCTCTCCCACATCTCGTTCGCCGTCTCCAACGTGTTCGGCGCGCTGGTCCACAACCTCTCCGGCGGCCACTTCGCCGAAGCCCCCGCCTACGCCCAGAGCGAGGCCCGCTGGTATCGCCAGATCGGACGCGCCAGCCGCAACTTTGCGCTCGTGGCCGACCTCTCGGTGGCGCTGCTCGGCGGCGGCCTCAAAGTCCGCCAGCGGATCACCGGCCGGCTGGCCGACGCCCTCTCCGAACTCTACCTGATGAGCACGGTGCTCAAGCGCTTCGCCGACGACGGACGTCCCGCCGACGACACCGAGATCGTCGAACTTTCCATCCGCAATGGCCTCGCCCGCTTCTACGCGGCGCTCGATGCCACCATCGACAACTTCCCGGTGCGGGGACTACGGCCGGCTCTGCGCTTCCTCGTGTTCCCGCTCGGGCGCACGAGCCGGCCCGCCCCCGATCGCCTCGCCCGCAAGGTGGTGCGGCGCGCCCTCGAGCCCGGCGCCTTCCGCGATCGCCTGACCCGCTTCATCTATGTCTGCCGCGACCCCGCCGACGCCACCGGACGCCTCGAAGCCGCCTTCGTCAAAGTCGCCGCCGCCGAGGAGACCGAACGCAAGCTCGAGCGCGCGCTGCGGGCCGGCACGATCCGCCGCCTGCACGGCCTCGACTGGATCGGCGAGGCCGTCACCAAGGGCGTGCTGACGCAAACCGAGGCCACGCTGCTGCGCGAGGTCGAAGCGCTGACGGCCCGCGCCATCGCCGTCGACGACTTCGCACCGGCCGAGGCGCGGCGGCAGCCGATGCCGCGCCCGCGCGACGCCGAGGCCGCCTAGGGTCTGAGTCACGGTTACGGTCGAGGCGGCAGCTTCGCGCGTGACCGATCAGTCCCCAACCGAGGATTTGAGAGCTTCCCGACCGGCGAACCGATTCGATCCCGACCGGCAGCACTCGAGACATCTGACGAGGAGACGCGCCCGTGCCAGCCCCCGAACTCCGCGATTGGAAGCTCCGCGTCGACCGCGAGGGCATCGCCTGGGCGACCTTCGACCGCGAGGGCGAGACCGCCAATAGCCTCGGCCGCCGCGCCCTCGAGGAACTCGGCGCCCTCGTCCAGTACGTCGAAGACCAGGCTAAA
Source organism: Hyphomicrobiaceae bacterium (assembly GCA_049318625.1). Taxonomy (GTDB): domain Bacteria; phylum Pseudomonadota; class Alphaproteobacteria; order Rhizobiales; family Hyphomicrobiaceae; genus JBMOGA01. The sequence goes on along the minus strand of JBMOGA010000016.1, from coordinate 20,079 downwards.
AGCGGCGCCGTCCGCGGCCTCGTGCTGATCTCGGGCAAGGACAAGGGGTTCATCGTCGGCGCCGACATCCGCGAGTTCGACGGCCTCGACACCGCCGACAAGATCGCCGGCGCCATCCGCCCGGTGCTCGCCCTGCTCGACCGCATCGAGGCGATGCCGGTCCCCGTCGTCTGCGCCATCCACGGCGCCTGCGTCGGCGGCGGTCTCGAACTGGCGCTGGCCTGCCACTGGCGCATCGCCACCCGCGACGACTCGACCCGCCTCGGCTTCCCGGAGGTCAAGCTCGGCATCTTCCCGGGCTTCAACGGCACCGCCCGCGCCATCCGGCAGGCCGGTCCGATCGCCGCCATGCAGTCCATGCTGACCGGCTCCATGGCCCGCGCGACCGCGGCGCGCGCCATCGGCTACGTCGACGAACTGGTCCCGAGCCGCCTCGAGTTGACCTGGGCCGCCCGCAAGGCCGTCCTGCGCAAGCGCCGCTCCAAGCCGGCGGGCCTCATGAACCGCGCCCTCACGCTGTGGCCGGCCCGCACCCTGCTCGCCAACCGCATGCGCGCCGCCACCCGCGCCAAGGTGCGCGAGGAGCATTATCCCGCCCCCTTCCGCCTCATCGACCTGTTCGAGGCGAGCGGCGGCGACACCACAGCCCTCAAGCGGCGCGAGACCGACGCGTTCACCCCGCTCATGCTGTCCGAGACGGCCGGCAATCTGCGCCGCGTGTTCCGCCTGAGCGAGCTGTTGAAGGCCGAGGCCCCGAAGACGATGGCTTGGCGGCCCCTGCGCGTTCACGTAATCGGCGCCGGCACGATGGGTGCCGACATCGCCGGCTGGTGCGTCGCCTCGGGTCTCGAGGTGACGCTGCAGGATCTCTCGGCCGAGATGATCGCCAAGGGCATCGCCGCGCAGAAAAAACTGCTCGCCCGCAAGTTCCGCACGAAGCCCGAGCGCGACGCCGCCACCCAGCGCCTGATCGCCGATCCCGAAGGCCACGGCATCGCCCGCGCCGACGTGGTCATCGAGGCCATCGTCGAGAAGCTCGAGGTCAAGCAGAAGCTGTTTCTCGCCATCGAGAGCCGCCTGAAGCCCGGTGCCGTGCTCGCCACCAACACGTCTTCGCTGATGATCGAGGACATCGCCCGCCCGCTCGCCGATCAGGGCCGTCTCGTCGGCATCCACTTCTTCAATCCGGTCGCCCAGATGCCGCTGGTCGAGGTCATCCGCGGAACGCAGAGCCGCGAGGACGAGGTCCGCAAGGCCTGCGCGCTGGTCGCCCGCCTCGACAAGTTCCCGCTGGTCGTGCGCAGCGTGCCCGGCTTCCTCGTCAATCGCGTGCTCGCCCCCTACATGTTCGCCGCCATGCAGCGCGTCGAGCGCGGCGAGGACAAGGAACGCATCGACGAGGCCGCCCGCATGTTCGGCATGCCGATGGGCCCGATCGAACTCGCCGACACCGTCGGCCTCGATGTCTGCGCCCACGTCGGACGCACCCTGCTCGGCGCCGGCGACGGCAACCGCCTCGCCGACATGGTCGCCGCCGGCAAGCTCGGCAAGAAATCGGGCGAAGGCTTTTATGTGTGGACCAAGGGCCAGCCGCAGAAGTCGGACAAGCCCTTCGACAAGTCACTTCTGGAGTCGCTCGGACGCGAGTTGATCGCGCCGCTGCTCGACGAGGCCCGCCGCGCTCGCGACGACGGCATCGTCGCAAGCCCCGATCATGTCGACGCGGGCATCATTTTCGGCACCGGCTTCGCGCCCTTCCGGGGCGGCCCGCTGCACTTCGCCGCCACTGAGCCCGCGCCTGCCGCGACCGTCACGGCCGCATGATGGGGAACGACACCATGACCGGATCTCTCCGCCGCGTTGCCATCCTCGGGGGCGCACGCATTCCGTTCTGCCGCTCGAACACCCTGTATGCCGACAAGACGAATTCCGAGATGATGGCCGCCGCGCTCAACGGCGTGGTCGACCGCTTCGGCCTCGCCGGCCAGCACATCGACGAGGTGTCCGGCGGCGCCGTCGTCACCCATTCCCGCGACTGGAACCTCACCCGCGAGGTGGTGCTGTCGACGCCGCTCGCCCGCTCGACGCCCGGCATAACGACGATGCAGGCCTGCGGCACCAGCCTGCAGGCCGGCCTCGGTATCGCCGCCAAGATCGCAACCGGCGCCATCGAGACCGGCATCGCGCTCGGCACCGACACCACATCCGACCCGCCGATCGTCGTCTCCAAGCGCTTGGCCAAGCGCCTGCGCGACGCCGCACTGCAGAAGACGCTGTGGGACCGCATCAAGGTGTTCAAGGGGTTCTCGCCGGGCGAACTCGCGCCGCTGCCGCCGAGCGTCGCCGAGCCGCGCACCGGCCTCACAATGGGCGAGCACTGCGAGCTGATGGCCAAGGAATGGGGGATTACCCGGATCGAGCAGGACCAACTCGCGTTCGAGAGCCATCGCAAGGCGGCCGAGGCCTGGCGCAGCGGATGGATGGACGATCTGGTGGTGCCCTACGCGGGCGTCTACCGCGACAACAATGTCCGCGCCGACATGGACATCGACAAGATCGCCACCCTGAAGCCAGCCTTCGACCGCTCGGGCAGCGGCACCATCACGGCCGCCAACGCGACGCCGCTCACCGACGGCGCGGCGGCGGTGCTGCTGGCCAGCGAGCAGTGGGCGGCCGAGCACGACATCCCCGTTGCCGCCTACCTGACCCACTACCGCACCGTGGCGAACGATTTCGTCGCCGGCGACGGACTGCTGATGGCCCCGACCATCGCCGTCAGCCAGTTGCTCAACCGCACCGGGCTGTCGCTGCAGGATTTCGACTATTACGAGATCCACGAGGCGTTCGCCGCCCAGTTGCTGGCGACGCTGCGCGCCTGGGACGACGCCGACTACGCGCGCCGCGCCCTCGGCCGCGACCGCCCGCTCGGTGCCATCGACCGCTCCAAGCTCAATGTGATGGGGTCCTCGATCGCCATCGGCCACCCGTTCGCGGCCACCGGCGCGCGCATCGTCGCCAACCTCGCCAAGCTGGTCGGCCGCCGCGGCGGACGCGGGCTCATTTCGATCTGCACGGCCGGCGGCATGGGCGTGGCCGCGATCGTCGAAAGCCCCTGAAACGCAGAACGGGCGCCGGACCCATGGGTCCGGCGCCCGCTATCGGCAAGTTACCCGCGGCCGTGACGTCCGCCGCCGTGTCCCCTGCCACCACCGAAGGCGTCACGCATCGTGTACCGCAGCACGTCTTTCTGCTCGGCCGACAGCGTGGGATAGAGCGGGCGCAGCGCGTCCGCGAGCTTCTTGACCTGCGCCGCGCGGGTCGTCATGCGCTCGCTCATCGTATCGAGCCCTTCCAGCATATCGCGCTGCTGGCCGCGCTGGCTGCCGGGCCCGCGCTCCGCGCGCATCTTCTCGCGGAAGGCCAACCGTTCAGCCGCGTTGTCCCGGATCACCTTCTCGATCCCGGGCCAGTGCTTCTCCTGGTCGGCCGTCAGCTTCAGCGCCGCCTTGGCGCCGGCCAGCTTGCCGTCCAGCATCCGCTGGATCATCTCGGGCGACGGCGGTTGCCGGCGCCAGCCACGCTGCCCGTCACCGCCCGGCCCCTGGCCCTGCATCATGCCGGGACCCTGCCCCTGCATCATGCCGGGCCCCTTGCCTTCCGGCGGGCCGCCTTGCGCCAGGGTCAGACCAGCCGGGATGGCGAGCAGCACGGCGCCGGCCAGAGCGATTGCAACACTTCTTTTCATCGGGTTGGGTCCTTGTTTGAATGAACCGATGCCAGGAGAACGCCACAGGATCGGCCGATCCGTCGCGCCGCCTCGAAAAATTCCCCGACCGCTCCGCCCCGCGAGGTCGGACAAGCTTCACGAAAGCCCCGCCGCCAAGAGTGACAACCGGTGGCCGATTTTCAGGCATCCTCCCGTGGTGTCCCGCCTTTCGGCTGTCTTGTTCCTCAGTCGATAGTGTAATACGCAGTCGCCGTGACCCCGTCTGAGCCTGGGTCGCATCATCGAGCCCGCGGCTCATCAAGGCGACGTGTCGCGGCAAGCCTCACCGTGGAGGACTACGCGGTCATGAACGATCTTTCCAATTCCAAGGGTGATGCGACCAAATCCGCAACGCTCTTGCTCGCGAACAAGTCGACACAGATGCCGGTGCGCTCCGGCACGATCGGACCGGACGTCATCGACGTCGCCCGGCTCTATCGGGACACGGGCTGCTTCACCTACGATCCGGGCTTCACCTCGACCGCGAACTGCTCGTCCAAGATCACCTACATCGACGGCGATCAGGGCCAGCTTCTCTATCGCGGCTACCCGATCGAACAGTTGGCTGAACACTCGAACTTCCTCGAGGTCTGCTACCTGCTGCTCAACGGCGACCTTCCGTCGAAAGACCAGTTCGAGCGGTTCCGCGGCATCGTCACGCGCCACACCATGGTGCACGAGCAGATGACGCGCTTCTTCACGGGCTTCCGCCGCGACGCCCATCCGATGGCGGTGATGACCGGCACGGTCGGCGCGCTGTCGGCCTTCTATCACGACTCGACCGACATCAACGATCCGCACCAGCGGGTGGTGGCGACCCACCGCATGATCGCCAAGATGCCGACGATCGCATCGATGGCCTTCAAGTACTCGATCGGTCAGCCGTTCATCTATCCCCGCAACGATCTCGACTACACCGCCAACTTCCTGCAGATGTGCTTCGCGGTGCCCTGCGAGCCCTACATCGTCGATCCGATCCTCGCCCGCGCGCTCGACCGGATCTTCATCCTGCACGCCGACCACGAGCAGAACGCGTCGACGTCGACGGTGCGCCTGGCCGGCTCCTCGGGGGCCAACCCGTTCGCCTGCATCGCCGCCGGCATCGCCTGCCTGTGGGGACCGGCCCACGGCGGCGCCAACGAGGCGGCACTCAACATGCTTGAGGAGATCGGCACCGTCGATCGCATCCCGGAGTACATCCGGCGCGCGAAGGACAAGGACGATCCGTTCCGCCTGATGGGCTTCGGCCATCGCGTGTACAAGAACTACGACCCCCGTGCGAAGGTCATGCAGAAGACCTGCCACGAGGTACTCGAGACTCTCGGCACCAAGAACGAGCCGCTGCTTCAGGTCGCCATCGAACTCGAGCGGATCGCGCTGCAGGACGACTACTTCGTCGAGAAGAAGCTCTATCCGAACATCGACTTCTACTCGGGCATCACGCTGCGCGCGATGGGCTTCCCGAAGGCGATGTTCACGGTGCTGTTCGCGGTGGCCCGTACCGTCGGCTGGATCGCCCAGTGGAAGGAGATGATCGAGGACCCGGAGCAGAAGATCGGCCGTCCCCGTCAGCTCTACATCGGCTCGCCGGAGCGCGATTACGTGCAGATCCAGAAGCGCTGAACGCTCATCCGCGACGACCAGGGCCGGCCAGCGTGGCCGGCCTTTTCTATTCGGCGCCCTTGGCCGCGGTTTCCGTCGCCAGCTTCAGGAAGGCATTCACCGCCGCCGCGTCGTGGAATTCCTCCACCCGTACGATCCGCCCGTGCTCGACCCGCATGACCTGCCGGTAGCGGCCCTCGACGTTCAGCCCACTCGCCTTGTGGCGGTAGTAGAACAGCATGGAGGTCCGGATCGTCTCGCCGTCGTCGCGCAGCGATTCGAGCACCAACGCCTGGAAATCGAACAGGTCGAGAATTTCCTGGAACCGGCGGCGAACCTCGTCTTTGCCGCGGCACGCGCCGGCCAGCAGGAGTTGACCTTCACCGGCGTTGAAAGTGAACACCACGTCGTCGTCCATGAAGGACAACGCCCCCTCGAGGTCCTGACGGGCCCAGGCCTCCAGCGAGGCGGCCACCACTTCCCCCCGCCCCTTCATGCTCGTATCGCTTGCCACATGTAGTCTTCACAAAAATTCTATCACGACAATCTTGTCTCTCGAGGGTGTAATCCGACCACACAACCCGGGAATGACAACGAGGCTGCGTCGGCGAGTAACGAGAACCAGTCCCCCGCACAGGAAACGGAATGACACCGTGACAACCCCGCACCAAGGTCCTCCTCTTAGGCACCCGAACGACGACAGAGGGGAACGGCTCATGATCGTCTCGCAGACGCCGGGCGGCATCTGGCAGCCCGACACCATCCCCTGGCAGGAGATCGATCCGGCCGGCACCCGCTATGCCCTGCTGGAAGGCTCGCGCGAGCGGGCCGGCGCACCATTCTCCTACGCCTTCTTCATTCCGGCCGGCTTCTGGGACCCGCCCCATTGGCACACCGCCGACGCCCGCATCTTCGTCGCCCGCGGCACGCTGCGACTGGCCTATGGCGACCGGATGGACCCGGCGACCGCCGAGGCCTTCCCGGCCGGCAGCTATCTGCTGGTCCCGGCTCACGCCCGCCATTTCGACGGTGCGCTGGAGGACACGCTGATCTTCGGAACGGCCATCGGGCCGTGGTCGACCCACTATGTCGACGCGGCTCACCGCCCGTCCGCTGGTACGCCTAGGCAATCGTGACGGCCGAATCGCCAGGGAGCCCGCCCCCATGACGTCCACGAACCCGGCCGAGCGCCGCCGCCACTTCGCGCAGATGCTCGATCGCGGCGGCACGATCCTCGTGCCGGGTTGCCACGATGCCCTGAGCGCGATGCTGGTCGCCGAGGCCGGCTTCGAGGTCGCCTACGTCGGCAGCTACGCGACCGCCGCCGCGGCCCTCGGCTTGCCCGACGTCGGAGCCCTCGGCCTCGACGACCTCGTCCACCAAGCCAAGCGGATCGTCGACGCCGTGGCGGTGCCGGTGGTCGCCGACGCCGAGGGCGGCTTTTTCGAGCCGGCCAATATCTGGCGGACCGTGCGCGCCTTCGAGCAGGCCGGCGTCGCCGCCATCCATATCGAGGATCACGCCGGCGGCAAGCACACCGACCTGCCGCAGCGGCTCATCCCCCTCGCGGCGATGATCGCCAAGCTGCGCGCCGCCCTCGAGGCCCGCACCGATCCCGCCTTCCGCATCATCGCGCGCACCGATGCCGTCTGGGCCACCAACGACCCCGAAGAGGCTTTGCGACGGCTGACGGCGTTCTCGGCGGCTGGCGTCGACCTGCTGTTCCCGACCGGCGCCTCGCCCGAGTTGCTCCAGCACTTCAAGGCCCAGGTCCCAGGCCGCTACGTGGTCGTCGACGGGCCGGGCCACCCGCGATTCTCAGGGCGCGAGACCGCGGCCAGTCTCGTTCTGTTCTATGGCTTCTCGCTGCTGGCGGCGACCCGCGGACTCACCGGCGCATTGGCGCGCTACCGTGCCGACGCGGCCGCCGATCTCGCCGATCTGATGGAGCCCGTGGCCACCTTCGAGACGCGATTGGGCTATGCCGCTTTCACCGCACGCGCCCGCCGCTACGCCCCGGAATAGGCCGTCGGCCGCGCCTGCCTGCCTTCTTTTTCAGCAAGAAAAAACAAGCATCTGAATCTGTGCCGCGCCCACTGCCCATCCCCGCAAAAGTCGGCTAGGCTTACTTTGGGTCCCGTCACAACAACAACCAACAAACCCTTGATCAGAGCCTACATCAAAGCCCCAGGGAGGTACGGAATGCAGAACGTGAACAGGCGCCGTTTTCTCAAGACTGCCGCTGTCGCTGGCGTCAGCGCGGCCGGCGCGACGACGCTGGCAGCTCCGGCGATCGCACAGTCTTCGCCGAACGTGAAATGGCGCCAGACGACCAGCTGGCCGAAGTCGCTCGACACCCTGTACGGCGGCGCCGAGTTGGTCGCCAAGCGGGTCGCCGAGTTGACCGACAACAAGTTCCAGATCCAGACCTTCGCCGGCGGCGAAATCGTGCCCGGCCTGCAGGTTCTCGACGCGGTGCAGAACGCCACCGTCGAGTGCGGTCACACCGCCCTCTACTACTACTTCGGCAAGGACGACACCTTCGTGTTCGGCTCGGCGCTGCCCTTCGGCATGAACAGCCGCATGCAGAACGCGTGGCTGATGCACGGCGGCGGTCAGGATGTGCTCAACGAGTTCCTGACGAAGTACAATTCTCACTTCATTCCCGCCGGCAACACGAACTGCCAGATGGGCGGTTGGTTCCGTAAGCAGATCAAGACCGCGGATGACCTCAAGGGTCTGAAGTTCCGCCTCGGCGGCTTCGCCGGCCGGATCATGCAGAACCTCGGCGTCGTGCCGCAGCAGATCGCCGGCGGCGACATCTACCCGGCGCTCGAGAAGGGCACCATCGACGGCGCCGAGTGGGTCGGCCCGCACGACGACGAGAAGCTCGGCTTCTACAAGGTCGCGAAGTTCTATCATTATCCGGGCTGGTGGGAATCGAACTCCACGACCGGCTTCATTGCCAACAAGACGGCATGGGCGGCGCTGCCGAAGCAGTACCAGGAGGCGCTCACCTCGGCGTGCTTGGAGACGACGCTGTGGATGATGGCGAAGTACGACGCCGTCAACACCATCGCTCTGAAGCGCCTCGCCGCACAGGGCGCTGTCCTGACGCCGTTCTCTCCCGAGGTCATGGACGCCTGCTGGAAGGCTTCCAACGACCTCTACAAGGAGATCAACGAGAAGAACCCGGCTTTCAAGAAGGTCTACGACAGCTACACCGCGTTCCGCGCCGACGGCTATCTGTGGCATCAGGTGGCCGACTACACGATGGACAGCTACATGATCAAGTACCGCAATCAGGGCTGATCCCGGTCGCGTCACACTCTGGGGGCCGGTCGCGACCGGCCCCTTTTTCGTGGCCACGGCCCGCCCCCTGTCACTTGCGACGCGGGCCCCATGTGCTACAAGTCCGGCCGTCCGGCATCGGGGTATAGCTCAGTCTGGTGGAGCGCCTGCTTTGGGAGCAGGAGGTCGGGGGTTCGAATCCCTCTGCCCCGACCAAGTTCCAATTTGTCCAGCCCGCCAACTCAGGACTTGGCCCGCCGCGGCCGCCGCGGCGCCGGCAAGGCGTGCAGCCAAGCCATACGCAGCGCGTCCGCCAGTTCGTCGGTGCCGAGCGCGGCCAGCGTCACGGTCGTCCAGCCCTGCGCACCCCAGGCATTGCCGACCGGCGCGAACCCGGCCGGTGCCGTCAGGCATTTCAACTGCTGCTCGTCCGGTGTCAGCTTGAGGTTGGCCGACACCCGGTCCGCCGCCAAGGTCGCGTAGATCCGCGCCACCTTGTAGGCGGTCCGGTCGAAATGCGCTGCCGCCGTCGTGCCGTCGAGCGCCAGGGCCAAGCGGGCGAGATCATCGGCCGTTGCCATGAGGCGTGCCCCGGCGCCGTTGGACTCAAGCACCCTTCTGCTGGCGCATGTCCTCGGCCCGGATGCCGGCGACGACGACCGGCTTCTTCATCGCATCGCGGCGGAACGGCTCGCCCAGTTCCTGGTTGAGCAGCACCTCGATGAAGGTCGTGACGCCCGCCTTCTGCGCATCGCAGGCCTCGCGGATCGCCGCCGTCAGTTCCGCTTGCGTCTCGACACGCACGCCCTTGTGCCCGCAGCCCTCCGCGACCTTCGCATACGACAAATTCGGATTGAGTTCGGTGCCGACGAAATTGTCGTCGTACCACAGCGTCGAATTGCGCTTCTCCGCGCCCCATTGATAGTTCCGGAACACCACCATGGCGATCGCCGGCCAGCCTTCGCGCCCGACCGATGCCATCTCGCTCATCGAGATCCCGAACGCGCCGTCGCCCGCGAACCCGACGACCGGTACGTCCGGACAGCCGATCTTGGCGCCGATGATCGACGGAAATCCGTACCCGCACGGCCCGAACAGACCGGGCGCCAGATACTTCCGCCCTGCCTCGAAGGTCGGGTAGGCGTTGCCGATGGCGCAGTTGTTGCCGATGTCGCTCGAGATGATGGCGTCCTTGGGCAGGCCCGCCTGGATGGCGCGCCAAGCCATCCGCGGCGACATGCGCTCCGGCTCACGGCGACGCGCGCGGTCGTTCCACGACGTGCCGGGATCGTCGTCCTCGTGGTCGAGGCTCGACAGCGACTGCAACCACGCCGACTTGGTCTTGTGCACGAGCGCCTTGCGCTCCTCGCGTCCGGCATTGCCCGCCCCCGCGGCGAGCCCCGCCAGAATCTGGCGCGCCACCTGTCCGGCATCACCGACGATGCCGACGTCGACCGGCTTGGCGAGGCCGATGCGGTCCGGATTGATGTCGACCTGAATGATCTTGGCCTGCTTCGGCCAGTAATCGATGCCGTAGCCCGGCAGCGTCGAGAACGGATTGAGCCGTGTGCCGAGCGCCAGCACGACGTCGGCCTTGGCGATCAGTTCCATGGCGGCCTTCGAGCCGTTGTAGCCGAGCGGACCGACGGCGAGGCGATGGCTGCCGGGGAAGCTGTCGTTGTGCTGATAGCTGGAACAGACCGGCGCATCGAGCCGCTCGGCGAGCGCGGCACAGTCCGCAATCGCGCCCGACAGCACCACGCCAGCGCCCGACAGCACCACCGGGAACTTGGCTTCCGACAGCAGCCGCGCCGCTTCCGCGATCGCCGCCGGCCCGCCGGCCGGCCGTTCGAACATCACGATGCGCGGCAGTTCGATGTCGACGACCTGGGTCCACAGATCGCGCGGCACGTTGATCTGTGCCGGCCCGGACAGCCGCAGCGCCTTCAGGATCACCCGGTTCAGAACCTCGGCGATGCGCACCGCGTCGCGCACCTCCTCCTGATAGCAGACCATGTCGCGGAACATCGCCATCTGCTCGACTTCCTGGAAGCCGCCCTGGCCGATCGTGCGGTTGGCCGCCTGCGGTGTCACCACCAGCATCGGCGTGTGGTTCCAGTAGGCCGTCTTGACGGCCGTCACGAAGCCGGTGACGCCCGGCCCGTTCTGCGCGATCGCCATCGCGATCTTGCCGGTTGCACGGGTATAGCCGTCGCACATCAGCCCGCCGTTGGTCTCGTGCGCGACGTCCCAGAACTTGATGCCGGCCTTGGGGAACAGATCCGAGATCGGCATGAAGGCCGAGCCGATGATGCCGAACGCGTGCTCGATGCCGTGCATCTGGAGCACTTTGACGAACGCCTCTTCGGTGGTCATCTTCATGGCGGCACTCCTCTCAGCGTTTCCGGCGGCTCTAGGCGGCAGCGACCCTCGACAGGCCCGCGCCCCGCGATCTTGGTCGGAGACACTAGGGGGGCCGGCGCCCGACCGTCAACAATCCGGACCCAATCGTCTCACCCGGCGAGACCGCCCGACGAGAGCGTGCGGCGCACCGCGTCGCGCCACGCCGCCAGCCGCCGCTCTCGCATCTGAGGCGCCATATCCGGCGTGAAGCGGCGCTCACGCACCCAGCGCCGGGCGAACTCCTCGGGCGGCGGCAGCACGCCGGCCTGGTATCCCGCCAGATAGGCCGCGCCCATGGCGGTAGTCTCCTGGATCGCCGGCCGGTCGACCGGCGCCGCCAGCAGATCGGCGAGGCGCTGCATCGTCCAGTCCGACGCCACCATGCCACCGTCGACCCTGAGCACGGTCGCCCCCATCTCCGGCCAGTCGCCCCGCATGGCGTCCATCAGGTCGACGGTCTGGAAGCACACGCTTTCCAGTGCCGCGCGCGCAAGCTCGGCCGGGCCGGTCGCCCGCGTCAGCCCGAACAGCGCGCCGCGCGCGGCGCTGTCCCAGTGGGGTGCGCCGAGCCCGACGAACGCCGGCACCAGCACCACGTCCTGATCGGGGTCGGCCTGCGCCGCCATCGGCCCCGTCTCTGCCGACGACGCGATGATCTTCAGCCCGTCGCGCAACCACTGCACCGCCGCGCCGGCCACGAAGATCGCCCCCTCGAGCGCGTAGGTCGTGCGCCCGGCCAGCCGGTAGGCGACCGTCGTCAGCAGCCGGTGGCGCGAACGCACCGCCGTCTCGCCCGTATTGAGCACCGCGAAACAGCCAGTGCCGTAGGTCGATTTCATCATGCCCGGCGCGAAACAGGCCTGCCCGACCAGCGCCGCCTGTTGATCACCGGCCATGCCGCGCACCGGCACCGCCGCCCCGAGCACGCCCGGATCGGTGGTGCCGAACTCGGCGGCGCAGTCCAGCACCTGCGGCAGCAGGCTCCGCGGCACACGGAAGATCCGGCAGAGATCGTCGCACCAGTCCTGGCGATGGATGTCGAACAGCGAGGTGCGCGAGGCGTTGGTGGCGTCGGTGGCGTGCACCCGCCCGCCGGTCAGCCGCCACAGCAGGAAGCTGTCGATGGTGCCGAACGCCAACTCGCCGCGCTCCGCCGCCGCCCGCGCCCCGTCCACGTGGTCGAGCAGCCAGGCGATCTTGGTCGCCGAGAAGTATGGGTCGAGCAGCAGCCCGGTGCGCGCCGTCACGGTCTCCGCGAGCCCGTCCGCCGCCAGCGCCTGACAAGTGTCGGCGGTGCGCCGGTCCTGCCACACGATCGCCCGGTGGATCGGTCGCCCGGTCGCCCGCTCCCACACGACGGTGGTCTCGCGCTGGTTGGTCATGCCGATTCCGGCGAGCTGCGCTGCCGCTACCCCGGCCTCGGCCAGCGCCGCGCGGCCGGTCGCCACCACCGATTGCCAGATCTCCTCGGCGTCGTGCTCCACGAAGCCCGAGCGCGGATAATGCTGGCCGATCTCCTGCTGCGCGCTCGCCTTGAGGGTCAGATCGGCGCCGAACACGATGGCCCGCGAAGATGTCGTGCCCTGGTCGATCGCCAGAATGGTGCCGGTCATTCTGCAGCCTCCCCCCTCGTCTCCAACTGTCGCAGGCCTTGGCGGACGGCGCGACTTGCGTCAAACAGATTACGCGAACGGGCCCCCTGCGCAGCAGGGCCGTCACGACCGGTTGAGGTCTGCGGATTCGAGCGCCCGAGGGAGAGCGTCCATGTCGCAACAGCGCGCCTGCATCGTCGGTTGGGCCCACACACAGTTCGGCAAATCCGAGGACCCCGATACCGAAAGCCTGATGGCGCGCGTCTCCGCCGACGCCCTCGCCCATGCCGGCGTCGACGCCGCCGCCGTCGACGGCATCTACGTCGGCGTCATGAACAACGGATTCTCCAAGCAGGATTTCCAGGGCGCCCTGGTCGCCCTCGGCGACGAGCGTCTGGCCCACACGCCATCGACCCGCCTGGAGAATGCCTGCGCCACCGGCTCGGCCGCCATCTATGCCGCCGCCGACTTCATCGCCTCGGGGCGCGGCCGCATCGCCCTCGTCGTCGGCGCGGAGAAGATGACGGCCACGCCGACGGCCCAGGTCGGCGACATCCTACTCGGCGCCTCCTACCGCAAGGAGGAGGCCGACGTCGACGGCGGCTTCGCCGGCATCTTCGGCCGCATCGCCCACCACTACTTCCAGCGCTACGGCGACCGCTCGGAGGAACTCGCCCGCATCGCCGCCAAGAACCACAAGAACGGCGTCGCCAACCCCTATGCCCACATGCGCAAGGACTTCGGCTACGACTTCTGCCTCAAGGTCTCCGAGAAGAACCCCTTCGTGGCCGGCCCGCTGAAGCGCACCGACTGCTCGCTGATCTCGGACGGCGCCGCCGCGCTGGTGCTGGCCGACGAGGACACCGCCAGAACGCTCGCCCGCGCCATCGGCTTCCGCGCCCGCAGCCACGTCAACGACTTCCTGCCGCTGAGCCGTCGCGACCCGATCGCCTTCGAAGGCGGACGCCGCGCCTGGACCGGCGCCCTGGCGCAAGCCGGCATGACGCTGGACGATCTCTCGCTGGTCGAATCGCACGACTGCTTCACCATCGCCGAACTCATCGAGTACGAGGCCATGGGCCTCGTACCGCCGGGCCAGGGCCATCGCGTCGTGCGCGAGGGCATCGCCGAGAAGGACGGCCGGCTCCCGATCAATCCATCCGGCGGCCTCAAGTCGAAGGGCCACCCGATCGGTGCCACCGGCGTCTCGATGCACGTGATGGCCGCCATGCAGCTCACCGGCGATGCGCCGGGCGAGATGCAGATCAAGGGCGCCAAGGTCGCCGGCGTGTTCAACATGGGCGGCACCTCGGTCGCCAACTACGTGTCGATCCTCGAGCGCGTGAAGTGAGTGCCCCGACCTTGCGTCTGCGCGCGGCGTTGCGCGCAGCGGGCCAGCTCGGGTAAGTACCGTGACGAATCCCAACGGAGGGGCCGGCCGGGCGACGGCGGGCCACACGCATATGGTCGCGAAGATCTTCAAGCCGGCGAAGTCGGCCATGCAGTCGGGTTACGCCCGCACCAAGGACTGGGTGTTGGAGCACGAGCCGGCGGTGGCCCGCGAGGTCGAGCCGCTGATGGGCTGGACCTCGTCGGCGGAGACGCGCACGCAGATCCGCCTCTTCTTCGATACCAAGGAAGAAGCGATCGCCTACGCCGAGAAGCTCGGCCTCGCCTACGAAGTCACCGAGCCACAGCTGCGCAAGGCGGTGCGCAAGTCCTACGCCGACAACTTCAAGTTCGGCCGCATCGGCTCCTGGACGCACTGACCGCACAGGCCGGCCCGGCCCGCCGCGAACCGGCTGCGCCGGGCGCCGAATTGCTGTAGAATCCGCTCTGCGCGGCCCCGTAGCTCAGTTGGATAGAGCACTCGCCTTCTAAGCGAGTGGTCGCTGGTTCGAATCCAGCCGGGGTCGCCACCCGCAGATTTTTCCATTTTATTTCAAGCCCTTAAGGTTAGGTGGGAAACTACCTTCGAGAAAAGTGGGAAACTACGTTCGCGATTTCCCCCGCGCCAGGAGGGTCGTCGCGCCCGCCGCCAGCGTCTTACGGCTGGCCGCTCGGGTGTAGCGCCGGGCCTCGTCCGCCTTGCGCCATCCGAAGATCGCCATCAGCTGGTTCTCGGACGCGCCGCGCTCCGCCGCCAAGACGGCGCCGGTCTTGCGGAGGCCATGCGCCGAGCAGTGCTTGAGCCCGGCCTCGTTGCACCGCTCGCGAAACCAGTTGCCGAACCCTGCCGCCGTGAACGGGCGGCCGAACTCGGTGACGAGGAACGTCAGGTCGCCGGTCGGGCTCGCCGCGATCACGTCGGACAGCTCGGGCAGGATCGGCAGCTCGATCTCGATCGGCGCCCGCTTGCGGCCCTTCTGCTGCCGGAACTTGAACCAGCCGTCGCGGACGTGCTGCCGGCCGAGCAGAACGACATCGGAGCGGCGCACGCCGGTGAAGACCATGAGGGCCAGCGCCAGCCGCGCCTTTGAACCGACGGGATGGCGCGCCTCGAACTGTGCAACCTCTTCGACCGTCCAGGTGTGGTGCCCGTCACTGTTGTGCCGCACGTAGCGGACCTCAGCGGCCGGGTTGGTGTTGATCAGATCCTCTTCGATCGCCCACCGGAACAGACTCCGGAGCGCCTTGATGCGCCCGTTGGCGGCCTCGGGCAGTCCCGCCTTGCGGTCGCGCAGCACCTTGATCGCCTTGGGGACCAATCGGGCCAGCGGAAAGGCCGCGAACGTCTCGCCGGCACCCGGCCGGACCGGCTCAGCCAGACACGACTCGAGGATGTTGGTGCGCACCCGCTGCGTCTGCTCATCGAGCTGGTGCTTGAACTCCGCCGACTTGGCGTAGGTCTCCACGAGCCATCGCAAGGTGCCGGCCGCGGCCTTGCCCGGCTTCGTGTCCGGGCTTTGCTGGCCGCTTTCGGCAAGCTCCATCAGCTCGTGATAGGTGCGCGCGAATTCCTCTGTGCCAGGGCGCGCGCGGATCCGGATCTTTCGGCCGGGCTTGCGCCAGAAGTACAGCCGCACGTTGCCGTGCCTGTCCGTGTCCTCGTACACGTAGCGCATCCGGACCGTGATCATGTCGACCCTCATACAGCGACGGAACTCCAGACATCAGCGGCCTCGCGTTCGGCATCATCCTGGCCGGGCAGGCGCTCGAACGCCTTGTCCAAGGCCCTGAGATCCCAAATGCGCCGCGCGCCCACGACCCTCGGGGTCGGCATGCGGCCGTCGCTCACCATCTCGTCGAACAGCGTAGCGGATACGCCCACATAAGCGGCTGCGCACTCACGCGCCAGGCCGCGGGGAGCATGACCCTGCGCGACCAACTCCGCTACCGCTGCAGATTTTTTCGCCATCGTTCATCACCGTCATGAATGAGTGCACGATGCCGCGATCCCCCGCGGCGGGGCGCCAAAGCCGACCCATGGGTCTGGCGGGCTGGTTCTTTGGTGAGGGTCGCGGTCATGCGGCGCCCCCTACAACAGGTGACAGCCCGGCGGTCATGGCACGGAGCTTTGAAAGGATCTCGTCGGGCGGCAACGTCTCTTCGGTGCCGGGTGCTGCGGATCGAACGAGGGCCGCGTTGATCAACCGATGCGCGCATGCCGGCGCGTCGGCGTCAAAGTAGTGGCCCAGCGCCGCCAGCGCCTCAAGGTGCCCGACAACCTGCTTGCGAACTCGGGCCCGCTCACGCTCGCCATTCGCAAGGCGCGCCATGGTGGTGGCCACCACGTCGAGCACGAGGCCGCGATCGGGCGGCGCTACTGGCGGTCGCCCCCGGCCGCCACGTGCCTGGCCGAACGCCTCCCAGGCCTGCGAATGCAGCGGGTCAACGAACGCCTCCGGCCGAAGCACGTCAAGCAACGCACAAGCTTTCGGCCGCGCCGCGAGCACCCCCGCCAGTAATTTCGCCTCGGACAAAACGTCGCACCTCAATTGTTTCTCAATGCCGAGCGCACCCTCGACTTGCGCAAGGGCCGCCTCGAGACGCGCGGCGACAGAGCTTTGAGCGAGATTTATTTTCCGATACTCGAGTCCATCGCGCACCAAAGCATCGAATACTCGGCTCGAAGAAGTATTAACGATTTCAGCAACTTGCGAGACGTAAGACTGCATGTCCTCCGAGAGTGTGATGGTCATGTTGCGCGTGCGATGCGCCCGCGCCTCAGCCTGTTTCGACTCCATCTCCGCAGTCATTACCATGCATCTCCTCGGTTTTCAATATCGCACAGAAAGGACCGTGCAAACTATCGACTCTTGGGCCGAACCATGTCACAGCTGCGCTAGATGGGTATCTGCACGAGGCGCACATGTCGATAGATCCTGGCCTGCGAGGCCGTCTCCCGAACGCTATCGTCTCCATTCGGGGGTTCATAAACGCCAGTCAGGCCGCGCGGCTGGCCGGCGTCAAGCCGGCCACCATCATCGCGTGGGCCGAAAAGGGACGGATCGAGGGGGAGAAGATCAACGGCCGGTGGCAAATTCCGGCCGCGCAGTTTGAGCGGATCACCCTCGGAACATGATGAAAAACCCCGCTGGCGCGAGCCAACGGGGTTCCGAATTTGAAGCCACTAGGACTGCAATCCTCGTGGCGAACTCTCCGTCTCAGTTGGCCGCCTTGCGAGGGCGGCGCGTCCGTGAAAACCCCGAATCAGCCGGGAACGGACAATGCTTAAGCTAAGTGATTTGCCTCCCAGCGTCAACACGGCCGAAAAACCGCAGAATACCGCATGTCCGGGTGGACTTGGTCACAACTCGCGCGCCAGCGCCGACCCCGGCCCAGATGCCGAATGGACGGTCCGCGGGTCTGCGCTTCGAGTCCCCGAGACTGTGCCGGACCAGGAGATCGCCGCCTTCCAGGCCGCAGTCCAGTCGCACGGCGATGAGGACATCCGACTGGACGCGCTCGATAACGCAATCTGGCGCGTCAGGTCGGATCGCGAGGTTACGCACGCCGCATTCCGCATCTACAGCACCATCGTCACTCACGCGAAGATGCGTGATCGGTGCTGCTACATTGGATTGGACCAGCTGGCGGCCCTGGCCGGCATATCGCGACGGAACGTCGTCTCCGACGCGATCGCTGAGCTTGAGAGCGTCGGCATCGTCGCAGCCCTCCGGTTTTTCGACGCCTCTCTAGGCCCGGCCAGCAGTAAGCGCACGTTCGTGACCCCGATCTGCCAGCCGGCAGACCGAACGTCAGCGACCATCTCGATGGTCATGAGCCGGGTGAAGGCGCAAGTCATCGAAGGTCGCGGTCAAGACGCCGAGCGCAAGCGCAGCGGCCGACGGATTGCAGGATCGAAAACGATATTCGCCGCCGATGTCCGCAGCGCAGATGCGGACGTCCACAGCACAGATGCGGACGTTTCAACGCCTGATGTCCGCAGCGCAGATGTGGACGTCCGCATCCTAGATGTGGACGTCCGCAGCACAGATGTGGACGTCCAAATCTCTGATGCGGAACGTCCGCATCCCAGATGCCGATATAGCATAAAGGGTACTTCACATCTGAGAGCAGAAGAGATCTCAGAACCTACGGCACACGGCTGCGCCGGCGAGACGGGCCCCGAGGCCGGACGAGGGATCGATTTCGGTTCAACGGTTTTCGAAGAAGAGGTCGCCCCTCTCCCTGTTGTCGAGTCCACCCCGAGCGACGGGCCTGACTCCCGCTCAACCTCGACGGCGCTCATGGTCATTCCGGCGGCAACGCTCACACCAGTCGCCGACGATGAACTCGAGCCCATCGACGAGCAGCGCCACTTCCGCGACTCGACCGGCGAAGTCCTGATCCTCAAGGACCACTCGATCGAAGCGCGACTGCCCGGCGCTAAGCCCGAGCGGGTCGGGGTTGCCCTGCTGCGCAAGGACAACCGGACCGCGAAGGTCGCAGATCTCATCGAGTTCGGATTCGGGATTGCTTGCGCGTGGCTCAGCGATCACCTGGATCGCGATGGCAAGCCCGTGAGGCTCGCCTCGCGGATCCGCTTCGCGGTGAAGCACGACTTCGACCAGTGGATGAGCAAAAAGACCGCTGGCGCCGTTGCGGCGATCGCCGGTCCGAAGGCGGACAAGACCGACGCCGCTATCGCCGCGGCGGCTCACTCCCGCGGTGTCGAGCTGACCGCTGGAGCCCGGGCCTTCCTGCGCGACCTTATGGCGATGCCCCTACCGTTCGGCGTTGAAAGCGACAACTGGCTCGACGGCGCCGTCGAGGCACTCGCTGGCGACCGGGTGACCGACGAGGTTGCTGCCGCGCTGAAGGGGGCGCTCACGGCGGAGGTGTCGATCAAAGCCCGACCCACCCCGAAAGAGCTGCGGAACGTGCTCGATAAGGCCGTGGAGCACATTCGGCTGGTCGCAGAGCGCTACGGGCCGGGCGGCTGGATGATGGTCTGGGCCGCTGCCTTCAATCGATACGACGCCGCAGAGATCGCATTGAGATCGGCCCGTGACGCAGCGCCTGGACTGATTGCAGCCGGATTGCCGGTCGATCCGGCATTTGACCCTGGTGAAGTTGCAGTCGGTATATTCACCGTGAAATCGGTTTCGGCCGCTGATCTGGGCGGAGGCTATGACACCGACCGCGACCCAGTTATGCGGTACGCGTATCTTACGGACGGCGAGCGCTGGCCCTCGGATTTCGCACCAGACGAGAAATTTCGCCCCAGGGACACGAACGCCCCGGCGTTCAAGTGGCCCACGCCTCCGCCGCCGAAACCCTTCAAAAAGCAAAACTACTGATCAACCCGCACACAGACGACCAGGGGGACGGATGCGAAATCAAATTGCCGATTATCTATTGCTGGCGTGCCTCGAACGGGATCCAGAAGCAGCCGCAGTCGCGGCCGCTTTTGCCGCCGACTCTGGCCTGCCGATCGAGTGGACTGGCGCGCTCGTTGCCGGCGAGATCACGCCGAACGGGCTCGGGCTCACCACGGCAGGGCAGAGGCGGATCACTACGCCGACACCCAAGCAGGTCGCCAGCTCGTGGGCCGACTGGTCAATGGATCTCCCGGCAATGGTCGGCGCGACCCGGCGAATGCTGAGGGGGATGCGGACCGTCTCGACGGGTGGGCGCTCCAGCTACCTGGTCAAGCACCTCGTCGAACACATTACTGGCGTATACGTTGTAAACGGCGCGGCGATCCTTGCGGCCGTCCTTGAGGGTGTGCCGATGCGTGCCGATCGGCCGAATCCTACGCTGCTCGTGGCCGAAGCCGACGTGCGGGCGATCGAGCGGACAATCGAGATTTTTGCAGGGAGAAGGGCATGAGCGAACAGTCCATTGCCGATGAACTTGCGACCGACGACTGGCAGAAGATCCGCACCGTCGGGCTTTGGTCGCTGTGGCGGCGTGGCAAGGCTCTCTGCGCGGCGGCGATCAAGGTGAGAACTCAGCGTCAATCAGGATGAGAACTTT
>JBMOGA010000015.1:0-68034 GCA_049318625.1 Hyphomicrobiaceae bacterium | reverse complement strand
ACGGAATCATATTCGCGGAGGGCTGTCAGCCGGCGAGAAGTTCAACAGCCTGTTACGGGGAATTCCGGTGCGGCGATCCGGGATGGGACCTTGATCCGTACCCGGCCGCGCGCGCCGAAAGTCGCTGCCGGATCTTTTGGCGCGGCCGACGGACTTCGCCGTTTCGGGCGGCCCGCGATCGTCGCCATCTCTCAATTCGATTCGGTGCCGAGATTTTCGGTTCTGCCCGCAGCGGTGCCGGGCTCAGGCCTTGCCACGGCGCGCGACCTGCTCGACGTCGGGATCGAGCATCTCGCTCGCCAGCCGATCACCAAGTCCCGCATCGACCAGCCGCGCGTAGGCCTCGGCCATTGCGGCCTGGATCGCGCAACCGTCCGGATCGTCCGCCAGCAGTGGCGCGGCGTAGGTCATGTCCTTGTAGCAATTGGCGATCGAGAACTTGTTGCGAGTGTAGTCCCCGGCGATGGCGCCACCGACGAGCTGATCCAGCGTGCGCGACGCGGCGGCCCCCTTGGAGGTGAGCGCGTAGAGTTTCGTCCAGTCGATATCGTGACGGCGGGCCGCACGGAACGCGTGGACCACGAGTTGTCGCAAACCCACGGTCAGGAAGTTGTTCAAGAGCTTCGCCGTATTGCCGGCGCCGACGGGACCGAAGTGGTGGACATCGACGCTGTAGCTGGCGACGATCGGCTGCGCGCGTGCGACCGCCGCAGCACTGCCGCCCAAGAAGGTGCCGAGTTCGCCGGAGGCGGCCTGTGCCGGCCCGCCGACAACCGGGGCATCGACGAAATCCACACCACACGCGGCAAGCCGGGCCGCCAGGTCCTTCGAGGTTTCCGGCTTCGACGTGGTGACATCGATGATCATCGTGCCGGGCGCCAGCGCCGGGGTCATGGCGGCGACCAGATCGCTGACGGTATCGGCGCTGTTCACGCAGATCATCACGACATCCGAGTCGCTGGCGAGCGCTTCGAGAGAGGCGACCTCGCGTGCCCCCTGCCCCACCAGCGCGGCGATGCGCGCGCGGTTGCGGTGGGCGATCAGCGTCACCGGGTACCCGGCCTTCAGAAGGCAGGACACGATGCCGCCACCCATCATGCCGGCTCCGATGAAGCCGATTCTCGTCGTCGATCGCTGATCCATCGTGAGCTCGCTCGCCGCCTGCTGTGCGCGTCCCCGGCACGATACGGCAGCCTCGTGTCTTCGGCCATAGGCGAGCCATTCGGAGACCGGCGGCTTCAAACTCGAAGCCGGGTGCCATCGCGCTGAGGTGGCGTCTCGGCGAGAGCCTGGCGGCGAGCGCTCAATCCGTGCGGATCATCAGTGTCGCGCTCGGCGCTTTCATGGTGCTCGACGCCTCGCGGAAGACCTGGCAGGCGACGTTCTTGCCACGGAAGAATTCGTTGTACATGGCGATCGCGCACCCGGGCGTGTTGCGGCAGACGGTCTGACAGCTGGCCGGAGAGTCTGCGGTGCTCATCTTGATCTGCTCACCCATGACGGACACACCGTCGTAGATGTCGAAGCCCTTGTCCTTGCGGCTCGGCAGCCCGTCGAGCCCCGGCGGCAACTGCCGCGCCGATGCCGGCACCGCCGACTGCGCGGCGGGCGGGCCTGCGTCGACCCTTACGCCGGAACGCCAAGCGGGGTCCTCATGACGCGCATCGACACGGGCGAACAACTGGCAGATCCCCATGACCGGCACGCGCCGGCCGTGCTGGAAGGCGACGCAACCGGTATCCTGCTCACAGGATTCGCGGCACGCGGCCGGGCTCGGCTGGCGCCGCTCTGCCGTCTTGATGCCGTCGATGCGGACGTTCTCGTTCTCTTGAAAGCCGACGGAGAGCTTGGGGCCCACCGGGCGCGGCGTCACCGGCGGCACGGCGGCGACATTGGCCGGGGGCGCGGTTTCGCGCTTTTTCGCCTCCTGCTCGAGCACCCGCAGCCGCTCCTGCAGCGCCGCCACGTCGACGCTGGTGCCGGCCGGCGCGTCGGCGATCGTGCCCTGGGGCACGGCGACGGGCGGCTGGAAATAGAAATCGCCGGTCAGCGCCGAGTGGTCCCACGGAACTTGCCGGCCGCCGGTCGCTTCGACCACTTCCTTGCGGACCTCGATCATCGTGGCAGGCAGGTTGCGGCCTTTGGCGCGCATGTGCTTGACGAGCGCCGCCGTGAACGGTGAGTTGCGGCCATCGCCGTCGAGCGCGACGTTACCCGGCTGTGTGGAGTAGGCAATGAACGTGCCGAGACCCGCCGGCGCCACCGCCAGGCCCTTGCCGATCGCCGTCGAGCGCGTGCCCATGGAACGAGCCAGATTACGCGCCAGTGGATTGTCGCGGCAGGCGTCGAGGATGACGATGGTGGTCTTGCCTTCGCGGTCGATCTCCATCTGGCGCAACACGAACTCCAGCTTGACCGCCTCGAACTCCAAGTCGCGCTCGCGCTCCAGCTTGGCGTCGATCGGCACCAGATAGTTCTGCAGGCCGACCTGCAGCCCATGGCCGGCGTAGAAGAACAGTGCCACGTCGGCCTTCGACAACTGGTCGGCGAACGCGCGCAAGGCACTGTCGAGCTTGCGCTTGTCGGCATCGAGGGCCTCGACCACGTTGAACCCGGCGGCCTTCAGCGCGGCCGCCATATCGCGGGCATCGTTCAGCGGATTGGCGAGCGGCGTGGTCGACTGGTAGGCGTTGTTGCCGATCACCAGCGCGACCCGCGTCTCGGCCCGGACCGAGGCCACCCCCCCGATCATCCAGACGATCAATCCAAGCACCGCCAGTATCGGCCGCATGGGTTCTGCCCTATCGTGTCGTGCCTGCTCCGCCGAGTTTACTCGCCGCCGCGCGCGGCGGAAGAGAGGCGGCGGCGGCTTCGGCGCCTACCAGTTCGAGCCCCGTCGAGACGATCAACTTCCGGACTCGGCGCCAAGATCAGGCCCGGCCAATGAAACGAGCCCGACAAATACGACGGCCGCCGCCGGCGCCCCGGCAATCCACCTGACGATCGCTCTCGTAGACCACCTCAAGCTTGTCGTTGAGCAGGGGTCGGCTTCGCACCGCCCTGCCCCCGGCAAACCGTGATCAATGGGCAAATCGCATGCAATCGGCGGTCAATAAAACGAGAACACGGTTCGTCGATACCGGCAACTTCTCATGTTGCCAAGCGCTCAAGGGGAGAGAGTGTCAGTCATGTCCGAGGAGACCGACGACGATGACGATGAGGCGGCGCAACTGACAGCAGAATTATGCCGACTCGCGGAAGGCATGCCGCCCGGGAAAGAGCAGGTGCGTCTGGTGTCCCTCGCACTGATCCTCAGCATCTTCCGGGACGACAGCGACGCCGAGCAACCGACCTGGAAAGGCCTGTCCTGACAGGTCTCACACGACGCGGACCGGCCTGCCGCCTCCCGGCCGGTCCGTGACTGCTCATCGGTCGCGCTCCGGCAAGGCGCCCGGCCGATCGAAGCTGGCGGCGCGCCGCCGAGGCCGAACCGTCGCGCCTGCGATGCTGGCCGGGTGATTGTCAGTGGCATGGGACGTTTCTCTGTGTCATCTTCGATGGAAATCCACGCTCTGTCGTCCACTTGGAGCCATCGAGGACAGGGGTTCCATGCTTCCTGCGTATCCGTTTGCCGCCATCGTCGGCCAGGACAGCCTCAAACTGGCGCTGGTGCTGGCCGCGATCGAGCCCCGCCTCGGCGGCGTTCTGGTGCTCGGCGACCGCGGCACCGGCAAGTCCACCGCGGTACGCGGGCTCGCCGATCTGCTGCCCGCGATCCAGGTCGTCGCCGACTGCCCCTATAACGCGTTGCCCGAGGCCGAAGGGTGCGTCGCCGGCTGTCCGGCACCGCACACGGGCGCGGGACGGCGCATCACGCAGATCCCGGTGCCCGTCGTCGACCTGCCGCTCGGCGCGACCGAGGATCGGGTGGTCGGCGCGCTCGATCTCGAGCAAGCGCTGACGCGGGGCGAGAAGCGGTTCGAGCCCGGGCTGCTGGCACGGGCCAACCGCGGATTTCTCTATATCGACGAAGTGAACCTCCTCGAGGACCATCTGGTCGATCTGCTTCTCGACGTTGCTGCGTCCGGCGAGAACGTGGTCGAGCGAGAAGGCATCAGCATCCGCCATCCTGCGCGGTTCGTGCTGGTCGGCAGCGGCAATCCCGAGGAGGGCGAATTGCGCCCTCAGCTGCTCGACCGGTTCGGCCTCATGGTCGGGGTCGTCACACCACGGGACATTCCCAGCCGTATCGAGGTCGTGCGCCGCCGCGACGCCTTCGAGCGCAACCCGACGGCCTTTGTCGCGCAATGGTCGGCGGAGACGGCGCGGCTGCGCCATCGCATCGTCACCGCCCGCGCCCGTCTCGACGACGTGCAGGTGCCCGAGCGCGCGTTGGAGCGGGCCGCAGAGATCTGTCTCGCCCTCGGAACCGATGGTCTGCGTGGCGAACTGACCGTGATCCGGGCGGCAAGGGCCCTGGCCAGCCTCGAAGGGGCCGGCGCGGTCGGCATCGACGAACTCAGACGTATCGCTACCATGGCTCTTTGCCATCGCCTGCGTCGGGATCCGCTGGACGAGTCCGGCTCGGAGGCGCGTGTAGAGCGCGTGCTCGACGAAATTCTGGGGCCGCACGAGGAGGCCGGAGGCCGCAGCCCGTGACCGATCGCACCCCGCCCGCCGATGATCGCACGGCGCGGGCCGAGCGCTGGCAGACGGCCGGCCGCATCGCGGCGCTGCTGGCCGTCGACCCGGTGGCGCTCGGCGGCGCGGTCGTTCGTGCCGGTCCCGGCCCCGCCCGCGATCGCTGGCTCGATCTTTACGGGCGCTTGGCCGAGCCCGGTGCCACGTTGCTGCGGATGCATCCGACAATCCCGGACGATCGCTTGGTCGGCGGGCTCGATCTCGCCGGCACTCTGGCAACCGGGCGGGCGGTCTTCGAGCCGGGGTTGCTGGCCCGGGCCGACGGCCGCACCGTGGTGCTCAGCAGCGCCCAGCTGTTGACCGCGACCACGGCGGCTCGGATCGGTGCTGCGATGGACACGGGCCGGGTCGCGCTGCTGCGCGAGGGCGCCGATCTGAAACTGCCGTCGCGGTTCGGCGTCGTCGCGTTGGACGAAGGCGGCGACGGAGACGAGCGACCACCCGCCGGCCTGACCGACCGGCTGGCGTTCCGGCTCGACCTCGATGGTTTGGCACTGGCCGATCTCACGGACATCGCGATCGCACCGGTACGGATCGCCGAGGCGCGGCGCGCTGCGGCTCTACTCGCGGTGCCCGATCCGGTCATCGCGGCGATTTGCGAGGCGGCGGCGGCCTTCGGCATCGACGCGCCGCGCGCCGTCATCCTGGCGGTTCGGGTGGCCCGGACGATCGCCGCGCTCGACGGGGCCAACGAGATCGGTGACGAGGCCGCCGTGGAAGCGGCCCGCTTGGTGCTCGGACCACGGGCCCGCCACCTGCCCGCGCCCGCCGACGTGGAGCCAGAACCGCCGGTCCCGCCCGAGCAGGACAGCTCGCCGCCGCCCGAGACGGGGGAGAGCGAGACGCAGCCCGCCGGTGGCGCGCTGGCCGATATGATGGTCGATGCCGTCCAGGCCGTCATCCCGGGCGATCTGCTGGCCGCATCGGCGGCCGCGGCGCCGTCCCGGTCCGGCAGCGCGGGGCATGCCGGCGGACGGCGGCGCAGCCTGCAGCGTGGCCGGCAGATCGGCACGATCGCGGGCGAGCCGCGCGGCGGCGCACGGATCGATCTGTTGGCAACGCTGCGCGCGGCCGTGCCCTGGCAAGGCCTGCGCCGGCGCGACGGCCGGCGGGAGGCGGGGTTCGCGATCTTCCGCAGCGATTTCAGGATCAAGCGTTTCGACGAACCGAGCCGGACGCTGACCATCTTCGCCGTCGACGCCTCGGGATCGGCCGCGCTGCATCGCCTGGGCGAGGCCAAGGGTGCCGTCGCGCTGCTTCTCGCGGATTGCTACGTGCGGCGCGACAGCGTGGCGCTGATCACCTTCCGCGGTTCGCGCAGCGAGTTGATGCTGCCGCCGACACGATCGCTCGCGCGGGCGAAGCGAACCCTGGCCGGGTTGCCGGGTGGCGGCGGCACGCCGCTGGCGCATGCCCTCGCGGCTGCCGGCGCGCTCGGCGCCGACGCCCTGCAGCGCGGGCAGACGGCCGGCATCGTGCTGCTGACGGACTGCCGGGCCAACATCGCGCTCGACGGCAGCGGCGGCCGCGCGCGCGCCGAGGAAGATGCGCTGCGGGCCGCGCGCGGCCTCGGCCGAAGCCGGACACAGGTCTTGCTGATCGACACGGCGCCGCGGCCGCAACCGTTTGCGCGAGACCTGCAGGCGGCGATGGGTGCCGCCTATCTCGCGCTGCCCTATTCCGACAGCCGATCCATCGCCGGCGCGGCACGCGCGTTCGTCCAGGCGCCGGTCGTCCGTCGCATCACTTGAAGTCGCGTCTCGTCGCCTCGTTGCCAGGGAACTGCGGAGCATGTCGGCCCAGGAGAGACTCGATTGGCGGCGCGACGGCGGATCCTGGCCGAACACCGCCACCAGCCGCTTCGTGACGGCCGGCGGAATCTCCTGGCACGTGCAGATCTGCGGCCGGGGCCCGACCCTGCTGCTGGTGCACGGTACGGCCGCCTCGACGCACTCCTGGCGCGACGTGCTGCCCCGGCTGGCCGATCAGTTCACGGTGGTTGCCATGGACCTGCCGGGGCACGCGTTTACGCGGATCTCGCACGGACGCCCCAACCTGACGCCACGGTTCATGGCGCAATCGCTCGGCACGTTGCTGCGCGAGCTCGGCATCGTCGCCGAGATTGCCGTCGGCCATTCGGCCGGGGCGGCCCTGCTGGTCGAGGCGCAACTCGCCGGCGTCATTTCCCCGAGGGTCATCATCGCGCTCAATGGTGCGCTGCTGCCGTTCCGCGGGATCGGCCGCCACGTGTTTCCGGCCTTGGCGCGGGTGATGACGCTCAATCCGCTGATGCCGGATTTTTTCGCTTGGCGGGCCCGCCGCGGCCATGCAGTGCGGGAACTGATCGAGAGCACGGGGTCGCACATCGACGACCAGGGTGTTGCGCTCTATCGGCGCCTGCTGGCCGACCGGGCGCACGTCGCTTCCGCCCTCAACATGATGGCGAGCTGGAATCTGGAATCCTTCGTGCGGGCTCTGCCGAGCCTGGAGACGCCTTTGGTCCTACTAGCGGCGACCAACGACCGCGCCGTGCCGCCGGACGATGCCTGGCGTGTGCGCGAGATCCTCAAGTCGGCCGTGGTGCACAGGCTCCCGGGTCTCGGGCACCTGGCCCACGAGGAGCAGCCGGCGCGACTTTCAGAGTTGATCGCCGACATCGGCGTCCGCGCACTGCGCCCGGCCTGATCCCAGCCTCACCAGAACTGGCGCGGCATCCGCCACGGCAGCATCAGTTTGACCACGCTGCTGCGGAATCGGTCGAGTGAGAGGCTCTCGTGCATCGCGACAACCCTCTGGCCCGCCAGATGCGTCGCGACCTTGGAGCGGGCATAGAACGGTGTGTCCTCGAGCGTCTTGATGACCCGGGCCGGTTCGGCCTTGTCGGCCCGCGTCCCGCGCTCGACCTGCCAGATCGGGCTGCGCGGCAGACCGACGTTGGAAGTCGCCTCCAGAGCCGCGACATTGCCCGTGGCGTCGGCGATGAGCGTCAGGGCATCCTGTCGGCCGTCCGGTAGCGTGATCTCGTAGAGCAGCGTCGAGCCGCGTTCGTGAGTGGCGCGGCACCAGTCCCAGCGGCTGAACCCGGCCTCGAGCGGCTCGCGACCCGAGTTGGTATCGAGGTAGCCTGCGCCGCTCCACTTGAGCGCTGGATGCTCGAGTTCGACCTCGATGCGCGCCAATGGCGCGATCGGCCACCATTCGTGGCGCTCGTTAGGATCGAGCTGGAACGACTGGCGGGTCAGGGCCAGCGGCAGAATTCGAACGGTTCCCTTGATACGGCTGGGGATCGGGCTGGTCGTCTCGTCGATCGAGATCTCCAGGGAATGGCCGTTCCACCACATGCTGCTGGGGCCGATGGTGAGCGCGGTGCGGCTGCGCTCGAGGGCCCGGCGCGGCCGCTCCGTCATCGCCCATCGTGTGCTCCGGGGGCCGTAGAGCGCCACGTTCAGGGCGCAATGATTCTCCGGCTGCTGACGGCCCGACCAGGCGTAGTACGGCGAGAAGACGCTGCCGACGAACGCGATCAGGGTGATGGCATGCTGGCCGTCGTCGCTCAGCCCGTCGACGTACCACCAGGCATAGCCGCCGGCCGGTACCGCCTTGGCGAAGTCCGGTCCTTCAGGAGACTCTCGGCCGCCAACCGCCCCGACAGCGCGGCCATCGGGACTCCGGCTCCCGGATGGACGCTGCCACCCGCCAGATAGAGCCGCTTGATCTTCGTGCGCGCCCCCGGTCTCTGGAACGAGGCCATCCAGCCGTGCGAGGCCCGGCCGTACAGTGCCCCCCCGCTCCCCGGGAAGAGCCGATCGAAACCCCTGGGCGTCGTAGCGATCGTTCGCGCCGGTGTGGTGTCGAGGCTCAGCCCACAGGCGGCCAAGCGGCGGGTCATACGTTCGAGGCATCGGTCGGTCTCCCGGGGTTCGAACCAAGCGGCGTGTGCGGATGCAGCGGGCGAATCGCCGGTGGCCGGCGCGTTGATCAGGCAGAGCAGGCGTTCGGGGCTCGCGTCCGGCGGCCCATCCTGATCGGTACGATCCTGGGCGCAGATGTAGACGGTCGGATCGTCCGGCATCCGACGGCCGGCCACCAGTGCGGCAAACTCGGCTTGATAGTCCTGCGAGAAAAACACGCTGTGGCGCAGCAGCGGAAAGCCGCTGGCATCGGCGCGCATCACCCACGTCATGGCCGAGAGCGAGCGCGGCGGCTCACCGTGGCCCGGCAAGGCCCGCCGCGCCTCGGCGCCGAGCAGCCCCTTGGCCAGGGCCGCGGCGTCGCCATTGAAGACCACGGCTTCGGCCGCGATGCGCTCACCATCGGCCAGCACGACGCCGTTCGCCGCTCCGTCGGCTGTCGAAATTCCAGCAACCTGAGTGCCATAGTGGATACGGCCGCCGAGATCCTCGACCACGGCGGCCAGAGCGGCCGCTATACGGTGCATGCCCCCTTCGACCAGCCACACGCCGTCCTGCTCGACATGCGCGATCAGCATCAACGTGGCCGGGGCCTCGAACGGCGAAGACCCGACATAGGTGGCGTAGCGGCCGAACAATTGGCGCAGGCGCGGGTCCTTGAAGTAGCGGCCGAGTTCGGACCACAGGCTCGCCATCGGATTGGCGTGGGTGAAATTCCGCAAGCCCGACATGCCCATGCGAGCGACCAGACCCGGCATGGACGGCTGCTCGGCCGTCAGGAACGTGCGCTGGAGCGCGGTATAGGTCCGCCGCGCCGCCTCGCAGAACGCCAGATAACCCCGCGCCTCGCCCGGTCCGGCGAATGCCGCGATCGCGTCGGCGGAGCGCCGGGTATCGGCATAGAGATCCAAACGCTCGCGCTCGTTCCAGGCGTGGCGCGCGAGTGTCGTCACCGGAAGCAGCCGGACCAGATCATCGAGCCGGTGGCCGGTGGCCGCGAACAACTCGTCGAACACCCAGCGCATCGTGAACACGGTCGGGCCGGCATCGATCGGCAGCCCGCCGATCTCGATCTGGCGCATTTTGCCACCCGGCCGCGCGGCGCTCTCATAGACCGTTACCTCCGCGCCGCGCGCAGCCAGCACGGCGGCGGCAGACAATCCCCCGATGCCGGCACCGACGATGGCAACTCGGAAGGGCGGCACTGACGGCTCCCCATCGGAAGGCGGTTGACCGAGAGGCAATTCATGTCCAGTTTAAGTGACACTATATGATGACTGGTCTTGTTGACAA
Source organism: Hyphomicrobiaceae bacterium (assembly GCA_049318625.1). Lineage (GTDB taxonomy): Bacteria > Pseudomonadota > Alphaproteobacteria > Rhizobiales > Hyphomicrobiaceae > JBMOGA01. Next base: position 58,129 of record JBMOGA010000015.1, on the reverse strand, counting down.
CCTTCCGGAGTGCCGCAACATGACTTCCGTGATCGATGCGATCGACCAGGCGCTCGCGGATGCGCTGCGGCGCTCCAGGGGCTCGGATTGTCCGGCGTTGCTGGGCCAGGCCATGCATCACGCGGTCTTCCCGTCCGGCAAACGGCTGCGCCCGCGGCTGGTGCTGGCCGTCGCGCAAGCCTGCGGCTCGGGTGATCCGGACCTCGTCCTCGCCAGTGCCACCGCGATCGAACTGCTGCATTGCGCGTCGTTGGTCCACGACGACCTGCCCTGCTTCGACGCCGCCAGCACGCGCCGCGGACAACCCTCCGTTCACGCCGCCTTCGGGGAGCGGCTCGCGGTTCTGGCTGGCGACGCCCTGATCGTTCTGGCGTTCGAGACGCTGAGCCATGGATCGGTGCGCAGTCCGGTGCGCGGCCTGCGCGTGCTCGCTGCCGTCGCCCAGGCGGTCGGGGCGCCGCGGGGGATCGCGGCCGGGCAAGCCTGGGAGTGCGAGGCCGAGGTCGATCTCGAGGCCTACCACGGTGCCAAGACGGGGGCACTGTTCGCCGGTGCGGCCGCGGCCGGCGCGCTCGCAGCGGGGGTCGAGCCACGGGCGTGGCACGATTTCGGCCAACTGCTCGGACGTGCCTTCCAGGTTGCCGACGATCTCTGTGATGCCCTCGACGATGCCGAGACGCTCGGCAAACCGGTCGGTCGGGACGCCGATCTCGGCCGGCCGAGCATGGTCGGCGCGTGCGGCGTCGAGGGCGCGTTCGGAAGCGCCCGCGCGCTTATCGACCAGGCCTTGCAGGCCATCCCCGATTGTCCCGGCCGCGACGCGTTCCACGATCTGCTGGTGCGCGAAACCTCGCGGCTGCTGCCGGCCCGCAAGGCCCGTGTGGCCGCATGACGGCGCCGATGGAGATCCGGGCGAGGACGCGCGATATGTCCGAAGGCCCCGGGGCCCGACCGCTGACGCTGTTGGATCGCATCTATGCCATGCGCGATCGGCTGTTGGCCGAGCCCGGGTTCCAGCGTTGGGTCGCGCGGTTCCCACTGACGCGCGGGTTCGCAAAGCGCAAGGAACGCGCGCTGTTCAACATCATCGCGGGGTTCGTGCACACGCAGGTGCTGACGGCCTGCGTCCGGCTCGGCCTGCTCACCGTGCTGCGGGAAGGCCCCTCGGACGTCGATACGATCGCCGCCCGAATCGGCCTCACCCGCGACAGGACCGAGCGGCTTCTGGCGGCGGCCACGTCGCTTGAACTGGTGTCGCGCCGCGCCGGCGGACGATATGGGCTCGGCGATCTCGGTGCGGCCGTGGCGGCCACCCCGGCCTTCGAGACCGTGATTGCCCACAACACCATTTTTGCCGCCGACATCGCGGATCCGGTGCGTCTACTGAAGCAAGGCCATACCGACACCCGGCTGTCGGCGTTCTGGGCCTATGCGCACTCCGACGCCCCCCAGGCGCTCGATCCGTCGGCCGTCGACGCGTACAGCGAGTTCATGGCGGCGTCGCAGGCCCTGATCGCCGACGACGTGCTGGATGCCTACCCGATCGCGAGCCACCGAAGCCTGCTGGATGTCGGCGGCGGTGACGGCACGTTTCTGATCGCGGCCGCACGCCGCGCGCCCGATCTCCGACTCACGCTGTTCGACCTGCCGGCTGTCGCGGCGCGGGCCACAGCCCGGCTCGCGGCCGCCGGCCTTGCCGGCCGTTCCCGCGCCGTCGGTGGCAGCTTCCATGCGGACCCGCTGCCAGACGGCGCCGACGTGGTCACCCTGATCCGGGTGCTGCTCGATCACGACGATGCGACGGCTTTGCGCATCCTCGGCGCGGCCCGCAGGGCGCTGCCGAGTGGCGGGCGGCTGCTGGTGGCCGAAACCTTGGCCGGCGCGCCGGAAGCGGATGCGTATTTCGGCTTCTATCTGCTGGCGATGGGACGCGGCCGGGCCCGGAGCTTTGCGGAGCTGGCGCGCTTGCTGCGCATGGCCGGCTTCGGCGACGTGCGGCAATTGCGGACGTTTCGCCCGACCCTCACCAGCCTGATCTCTGCGCGCGCCACCGGCACGGCTGTGGCTGAGGTGTAAACTTTGCTTGACTGTTTTATTTGTCGTCCTAAACTGACAGTCTAGGAGTGCGCGGCACCCCGGGGAACGGCCCCGGAGCGCCAAGCGGAGGGACAGATGCAGACGTGTGCCGTCGTCCTCGAGAAACCGAAACGCCTCGACCTTGGCAGGCTCGATCTCGCGGATCCGACGGATGGCGACGTGATCGTCGATATCGCATGGAGCGGCATCTCGACGGGCACCGAGCGGCTGCTGTGGTCCGGGCGGATGCCGCCCTTTCCTGGCATGGGCTATCCGCTGGTGCCGGGCTACGAGGCTGCCGGCGAGATCGTCGAGGCCGGTGCGCATTCGGGGCGCAAGGCGGGCGAGTGGGTTTTCGTGCCCGGTGCCAATTGCTTCGGCCCCGTCCGCGGCCTGTTCGGCGGGGCCGCGCAGCGCCTCGTCACCAAGGGATCGCGTGTGCTGCCGATCGATCGCGAATTGCGCGAGCGCAGCGTCCTGATCGCGCTGGCGGCGACCGCGCACCATGCCATCGTCGGCGCTCCCGACGCGCCCGGCCCCGCGCTGCCGGAACTGATCATCGGACACGGAATCGTCGGCCGCTTGCTCGCGCGGTTGACGATCGCCCTCGGTGGGCGCCCGCCCGTCGTCTGGGACATCAATCCGGTCCGACGGCAGGGTTCTCATGGCTATGCGGTGCTCGCTCCGGAAGCGGACGAGCGGCGCGATTACCGGGTCGTTGTCGACGCCAGCGGCGACGCGGGGCTTCTGGACACACTCGTCTCGCGTACCGCCAAAGGCGGCGAAATTGTCCTCGCCGGCTTCTACGAGGGCCGCATCGGCTTCGATTTCGTGCCGGCCTTCCTGCGCGAGACCCGCATGCGCATCGCGGCGGAATGGTCGCCCCGCGATCTGGACGCCGTCCGCCAATTGCTCGGCGATGGCCGACTGTCGCTCGACGGGCTGATCACGCACATCGGCCTGCCACAGCGCGCCGGCGACGCTTACCAGACCGCGTTCGAGGACTCCGCCTGCCTCAAGATGGTTCTGAACTGGGGAGCCCTGTCATGACATCGATTGGACTGACCGATCGCTTTGCGCCGACCCAGGTTCACGATCGATCCGGCGATTTTCGCGGCGGATCCGATCCGGCACCGAGCAAGCCCGAGACCCAGATCATCGCCATCTATGGCAAGGGCGGCATCGGCAAGAGCTTCACGCTGGCCAACCTCTCGTACATGATGGCGCAGCAGGGCAAGCGGGTGCTGCTGATCGGCTGTGATCCGAAGAGCGACACCACATCGCTGCTGTTCGGCGGCCGCGCCTGCCCCACCATCATCGAGACGTCGACACGCAAGAAGCTGGCCGGCGAGGATGTCCGGATCGGCGACGTCTGCTTCAAGCGCGACGGCGTGTTCGCGATGGAGCTCGGCGGGCCCGAGGTCGGGCGCGGATGCGGCGGGCGCGGAATCATTCACGGTTTCGAGCTGCTCGAAAAGCTCGGCTTCCACGACTGGGGCTTCGATTACGTCCTGCTCGATTTCCTCGGCGACGTCGTCTGCGGCGGCTTCGGCCTGCCGATCGCGCGCGACATGTGCCAGAAGGTCATCGTCGTCGGTTCGAACGATCTGCAATCCCTCTACGTCGCCAACAACGTGTGCTCGGCGGTCCAGTACTTCCGCAAGCTCGGCGGCAACGTTGGCGTCGCCGGCATGGTGATCAACAAGGACGACGGCACGGGCGAGGCGCAGGCCTTCACCCAAGCGGTGGGCATCCCGGTGCTCGCCGCGATCCCCGCCGACGACGACATCCGCCGCAAGAGTGCCAACTATCAGATCATCGGCCGCCCCGGCGATCGCTGGGGACCGCTGTTCGAGGAGCTGGCGTCGAACGTCGGCACCGCCCCGCCCGTTCATCCCACGCCGCTCAGTCAGGATGCGCTGCTCGGTCTGTTCAAGAGCGATGTGGTCGGCCGCGACGTCGTTCTTTCTCCCGCGTCGCTGGACGACATGTGCGGCCGTACCGTCGTCGAGAAGCCCTCGCTCGAGGTCGTCTACGAGACTGTCTAGTGGTGCCGCGAACGTTGGGGACGACCTCTGAGGGGACGGACGTCGAGATGGTCGATCAGGTGAAGCCAGCAATCGAGCCGCAGGGGACCGCCGTGGGGTGCCACGGTGGAGCCGGTGAGATGCGCCGCGCAGCGGCCGCCGCCGGTGCCAGCGAGACGCTGGAGCGCTATGCCGCCGATTATCCTCAGGGGCCGCACGATCAACCGCAGAGCATGTGTCCGGCGTTCGGCTCGTTGCGCGTCGGCCTCCGGATGCGCCGAACCGCCACCGTGCTCTCGGGCTCTGCCTGCTGCGTCTACGGTCTCACGTTCACGTCCCACTTCTACGGTGCGCGGCGGACGGTCGGGTACGTCCCGTTCAATTCCGAGACGCTGGTCACCGGCAAGCTGTTCGAGGACATCCGCGAGGCGGTATTCAAGCTTGCCGATCCGGCGAAGTACGACACGGTCATCGTCACCAATCTTTGCGTCCCGACGGCGTCGGGTGTTCCGCTCCGCCTGCTGCCGAAAGAGATCAACGGCGTTCGCATCATCGGCATCGACGTACCGGGCTTCGGCGTGCCGACCCATGCGGAGGCCAAGGACGTGCTGGCCGGTGCGATGCTGGCTTATGCACGCCGCGAGGCCGAACTCGGTCCGGTGCAGGCGCCGCGGGCCGGGCTGAGCGCGCGCCCGACGGTCACGCTGGTCGGCGAGATGTTCCCGGCCGATCCGGTCTCGATTGGCGCGATGCTGGAGCCGATGGGGCTCGCGGCCGGACCGGTCGTGCCGACGCGGGAATGGCGGGAGCTCTATGCAGCGCTCGATTGCGTCACAGTGGCCGCCATCCACCCCTTCTACACGGCGTCCTTCCGTGAGTTCGAGACGGCCGGGCGGCCGATCGTCGGATCGGCCCCGGTCGGCGTCGAGGGCACGGCGGCGTGGCTCGATGCAATCGGGCGGGCGGCCGGTGTCGGCGCAGAGCGGATCGATGCCGCCAAGGCGCGCTTCCTGCCCGCGATCCAGGGCGCACTCCGGGCCAAGCCGGTGAGCGGGCGCATCACACTGTCCGGCTACGAGGGTTCCGAACTTCTGGTCGGCCGGCTGCTGATCGAGAGCGGGGCGGATCTGCGGTATGTCGGCACCGCGTGTCCGAAGACCCGCTTCTCCGAAGAGGATGCCGCCTGGCTCACCGCCAAAGGCGTCCATGTCCAGTTCCGCGCCTCGCTCGAGCAGGATCTCGCAGCGTTCCAAGCCTTTGCGCCGGATCTCGCGATCGGCACCACGCCGGTCGTGCAGAAGGCGAAGGAGCAGGGCACGCCGGCGCTCTACTTCACCAACCTGATCTCGGCACGACCGCTGATGGGGCCGGCCGGCGCCGGTTCGCTGGCCGACGTCGTCAACGCGGCGATCCACTCCAAGGGTCGGTTCGACGAGATGAAGGCGTTCTTCGAGGGCGTCGGCACCGGCGACACAGCGGGTGTGTGGGAAGGCCTGCCGCCGAAGCCGCCAGCCGCGAAGGGACCTGCGACGGTGCTGCCGCGTGCCGGGAAAACCGCCCGCCTCGACACCATTGCCGAGGAGGCCCACTGATGCTCGTCCTCGATCATGACCGGGCCGGCGGGTACTGGGGGGCGGTTTACGTCTTCACCGCGATCAAGGGACTGCAGGTCATCATCGACGGCCCCGTCGGCTGCGAGAATCTTCCGGTCACCTCGGTTCTGCACTATACGGACGCGCTGCCGCCCCACGAGCTTCCGATCGTGGTGACCGGGCTCGCCGAGGAGGAACTCGGCCAGCGCGGCACAGAGGCCGCGATGAAGCGGGCGCACAGCGTCCTCGACAAGAAAAAGCCGAGCGTCGTGGTCACCGGATCGATCGCCGAAATGATCGGCGGCGGCGTGACCCCCGAAGGCTCGGGCATCCAGAGATTTCTGCCGCGCACCATCGACGAGGACCAGTGGCAGTGTGCCGACCGCGCCTTGTATTGGCTGTGGACGCAGTACGGCATGAAGGGCGGCAAGGCGCCGAAGGCGAAGCCGCGGGCGGACGGTGCCAAACCGCGCGTGAACATCATCGGGCCCGCCTATGGCATGTTCAACATGCCCTCCGATCTCGCCGAAGTGCGCCGGCTGGTCGAAGGAATCGGCGCGGAAATCAATCTCGTCTTCCCGCTCGGCAGCCATCTGGGCGAGGTACCGCGGCTGGCCGATGCCGAGGTGAACGTCTGCCTCTATCGTGAGTTCGGACGTCTGCTGTGCGAGGCGCTCGACCGGCCTTATCTGCAGGCTCCGATCGGGCTCCATTCGACGACGAAGTTCCTGCGTGCGCTCGGCGATCTGCTCGGCCTCGATCCCGAGCCCTTCATCGCGAAGGAAAAGCACTCGACGATCAAGCCGCTGTGGGACCTCTGGCGCTCGGTGACGCAGGACTTCTTCGCGACCGCCGGCTTCGCCGTTGTCGCCAACGAGACCTACGCCCGGGGCCTGCGGCACTTCCTGGCGGACGAACTCGGCCTGCCGTGCGCGTTCGCCGTATCACGGCGGCCGGGAGCGAAGACCGACAACGAAGAGGTTCTGCGCAATTTACGCACCAACCCGCCCCTCGTGCTGTTCGGCTCGTTCAACGAGCGCATGTACCTGGCGGAGACGGGCGGGCGCGCCGCCTTCATCCCCGCGTCGTTCCCAGGCGCGATCATCCGGCGGCACACCGGCACGCCGTTCATGGGCTATGCGGGCGCCACCTACATCGTTCAGGAAGTCTGCAACGGCTTCTTCGATGCCCTCTTCAACATCATTCCGCTGGCCTCCGATATGGACCGCATCGAGGCGAGCCCAGCCCGCCTCTCGGAACACCTGCCGTGGGCAGAGGCGGCTCGACTGGAACTCGACGAGCGCGTCGCCCGTCAACCCGTGCTGATCCGCATCTCCTCGGCCAAGCGCATCCGCGATGCCGCGGAGGTCGCGGCTCGCCGCGATGGCGCCGACGAGGTGACGCCAGCGCACGTGGCCCAAGCCGATACTCTCATCGGGGGGCGCGTCTACCACCCATGAGCCCGCCGTCTTGCAGCCCTCTGATGTTTACCTCTCGAAGACCGACGACAAGGGAGACAATGCATGTCGTACCAAGCGCACCCATCGATGCGGGTCCGCTATCGCGATCGCAGAGCCGAGGAGCGAGAGTTCCGGCTTCTGCTGTGGATCGCCATTGCGGTTCTGCTGCCCGTCACAGCTCTTTCGCGGTTGCTGCCGCGTGGGTGGCGAGCTGACGCCATCGGCGCAGGAAATGGCCGATCCATCTACGCAGAGGCCCGCGATGCAGCGCACACACTCATTCCGTATGCCTTCATGGGCTGAAGGCGGGCACACCATGGTGGTGCCGCTGACGAGCCGAGCGAGACGTTGAGCGTGGTCTTGACCACGGCGACGAGCCCTGCCGCGTGGGAGGATACGCGGTGCCGGGCCCTGGGCCCAACAGCCGGAGATAACTGATGGCTGGAATAGGTGACAAGCTGAATGTCTCGGGCTTGACCGAGCAGGAAGCAAAGGAGCTGCACGGCGGCTTCATGCGGATGACGATGCTCTACGTGGCAATTGCCACGGTCGCGCACGTCTTTATGTGGATCTGGCGGCCCTGGCTCGGCAATTGAGCCCGTTTCGCCGGGATTGCGGCTGAGGGCCCGGTGCGCTTGACGGCGTCCCGGGTTCGAGCCGGTAACGATCTCGAGAAGGAGAATTCGAGATGCATGTGATCTGGCAATGGGTTCATCCCTTGCGGGTGCTGACGGCACTGTATGTCTTTCTGGCCATACTCGCCTTCACCATCCATTTCATCCTGTTGAGCACCGATCGTTACAATTGGCTGGCCAATCCGCCCGCCAAGAAAACGTCGGAACTCCACGCGCCTACGTCGCCGATGGCCACCCTTCCGACCTACCGGATCGGTTGAGCCAGTTGCACCACGGCGGCGAGCGGGGCTGTGCCTTGCCCGCCGCCGCTCCGAGCGTGGTCGAAGTCCCGGCTTGCCGGGGCCTCGACACGCAACTTTCGATCAATCGCCGGGCCGACGGGAGGACATCGCAATGGCCTTGCTGAATTTCGAGAAAAAGTATCGCGTGCGGGGCGGGACCCTTTTGGGTGGCGATCTGTTCGATTTCTGGATCGGCCCGTTCTATGTCGGGTTTTTCGGAGTGACCTCGGCGTTCTTCGCGATCATGGGCACGTCGCTCATACTTTACGGCGCGGCGATCGGACCGACCTGGAACCCGTGGACGATCAACATCGCTCCACCCGATCTCAAGTACGGCCTCGGTCTCGCACCGCTTCGTGAGGGTGGGCTGTGGCAAGGGATCACGATCTGTGCGATCGGCGCCTTCGTGTCATGGGCCCTTCGCGAGGTGGAGATCTGCCGCAAGCTCGGCATGGGCTACCATGTACCCTTTGCATTCAGCTTCGCCATCCTCGCCTATGTCGCCCTGGTCGTGATCCGGCCGGTCCTCATGGGCGCCTGGGGGCACGGGTTCCCCTACGGCATTCTGAGCCACCTCGATTGGGTTTCGAACGTGGGTTATCAGTATATCCATTTCCACTACAATCCCGCGCATATGCTGGCGATCTCGTTCTTCTTCACGACGACGCTGGCTCTCGCACTTCACGGCGCCCTGGTTCTGTCGGCAACCAACCCGGCACCTGGCGAGCCGGTGAAGACGCCGGATCACGAGAATTCGTTCTTCCGCGACACCATCGGCTACTCGATCGGCACACTGGGCATCCACCGGCTTGGTCTGTTCCTCGCGCTGAATGCGGCCTTCTGGAGTGCGGTCTGCATCGTCATCTCCGGCCCGTTCTGGACCAAGGGATGGCCCGAGTGGTGGAACTGGTGGCTGGATTTGCCGATCTGGGCAGGTTGAGAAAGGGAGGGGCCGGCCATGGCCGCGTATCAGAACATCTTCACCCGCATTCAGGTTAGATCCCATCCCGAGATGGGGGTGCCGCCGAAGCACCCCGACCCGGCTTGGCCGCGCGAAGGGACACCCTTCTTCAACTACTGGCTGGGCCGGATCGGCGACGCGCAGGTCGGACCGTTCTATCTCGGTGGGCTCGGGCTCGCCTCGATCACGTGCGGCCTGTTCGCCTTCTTCATCATCGGCATGAATATGCTGGCCTCGGTGAACTGGAACCCTGTCCAATTCATCCGCCAACTGCCGTGGCTGGCACTCGAGCCACCCCCGGCAAAGTACGGTCTCACCATTCCGCCGATGTCGGAGGGTGGGTGGTGGCTGCTCGCTGGCTTCTTCCTCACCGCGTCGATCCTGTTGTTCTGGGCGCGGATCTACACCAACGCACGCCGGCTCGGCATGGGCACCCATGTCGCCTGGGCCTTTGCATCGGCCATCTGGCTTTATCTCGTGCTCGGCTTCATCCGGCCGATCGCGATGGGCACGTGGAGCGAGGCGGTGCCGTTCGGGATCTTCCCGCATCTCGACTGGACGGCCGCGTTCTCGCTCCGCTACGGCAATCTCTTCTACAATCCGTTCCACATGCTCTCGATCGTCTTCCTGTACGGTTCGGCGCTGCTGTTCGCGATGCACGGAGCGACCATCCTCGCGGTCGGCAACTATGGCGGCGAGCGTGAGATCGAGCAGATCGTGGACCGCGGCACGGCGTCCGAGCGCGCTGCGTTGTTCTGGCGTTGGACGATGGGCTTCAACGCCTCGATGGAGTCCATTCACCGGTGGGCATGGTGGTTCGCCGTACTGTGCACCGCGACGGGCGGCATCGGAATTCTGCTGACCGGCACCGTCGTCGACAACTGGTACCTGTGGGGGATCAAGCACGGGATCGTGCCGAGCTATCCCGCGGTTCATCCGCTCGCCATCGATCCAGGCTCGCTTCCGGGAGCTGTCAAATGATCACCGCATCCCGTCTCTCGACTCTCCTGCTCACGGCAACGGTTGCCGCGTTGGCGGCAGGCTGTGAGCGGCCGCCGACCACCGCAAAGCAACTCGGCTACCGCGGTGTCGGCATGGAGCAGGTCTCCAACCCGCGGGCCGAACGCGAAAAGCTCGCGGCGATCAAACTGCCGGATGTGCAGCCGCCGGCTGATCCCGGAGGGGGGAAGGCCGCGCAGGTCTTCCAGAACGTCAAGGTTCTCGGGGATCTGACGGAGAACGAACTTCTGCGCACCATGGCGGCGGTGACCGACTGGGTGGCACCCGATCAGGGTTGTGCCTACTGCCACAATGTCGAGAACCTGGCCGACGACAAGATGTACACCCACAAGGTGGCGCGCCGGATGTTCCAGATGACGCGCCACATCAATGAGACATGGAAGAGCCATGTCGGCGAGACCGGCGTCACCTGTTACACCTGCCATGGCGGCAAGCCGGTGCCGAAAGATATCTGGTTCTCCGAGAAGGACACGACAGCGCCTTATCGGATGGCCGGTTACACCGGCGGCGGCCAGAACCATGCCAGCAAGATCATCGGCACGACGTCGATGCATGCGGACCCGTTCACGGAACTGCTCGGCGGCAGCAAGTCGGAGATCCGGGTGCAGGCGACCCAGGCACTTCCCAGCGCACACAAGGCGTCGATCCAGTCGACCGAGAAGACCTATGCGCTGATGATCCACATGTCACAGAGCATGGGGGTCAATTGCACGTACTGTCACAACAGTCGGGCTTTCGGAAACTGGTCGCAGTCGACGCCGCAGCGGACAACGGCTTGGCATGCCATCCGGATGGTTCGCGACGTCAACGCGACCTTCCTGACGCCGTTGCAGTCGACCTATCCGGCCAACCGGCTCGGTCCGACGGGTGACGCGCCCAAGGCGTTCTGCGCGACCTGCCATCAGGGGCTCCCCAAGCCGCTCAATGGCGCGCAGCTGCTCAAGGACTATCAAGAGCTCAAGAAGGCGTCGCTTCGTTAGTCGTCCGTCACCAATCGAGGCCGGTTGCGCCCTGCGACCGGCCTCGTCCATTCGGGGCCGCCCTTCGGAACAACCGGGCGATTTGACGCGAATGGCGGTTGGCCTTCCGCCGTCTGTTTCGTTGTCTTTTGTGCAGCGCAGCGTTTGCGGCGCACAATGCTCAACTCTCGATTGGTGCCCGGCTGCTCTTGCGGCTCTATGGCAAACTGCGCAACATTTATAGGTTCGACAGGGGACTCGCAGAGACGGAGACGTGTAATGGGTGTTTCGATCGCGCCGAACTGGTTGGTCATCATCGGGCTCATCTATGCCGGGATCGGCGTGCTGTTGTTCGCAGGGCCCATCACCTTTGCCGCCGGCCGGATGAGCCCGGATCACCAGCGCACTCTGGTGACCGATTCCACAATGAGCGGCTTCGGATTGTTCCTGGTCCTGGCCGGCTTCTTCTTCCAGGGTGTCGGCCAGTTCTATGCGATGCCGCTCAACGGGCTGGTGGCGGCAGCACTGGTTGGGCTCATCAGTGGCCTGTCTGTTATCGCCTTGATCGATCTCGGCGCGGCGCCGGGCCACGGCGAGCCTGAGTTGGTAGCCGCCAGCGCCGATGTCGCCCGCATGGCGCCGATCGAGCGCCTGCCGGAGATCGCCGCCGTCGCCGAGGAGCTGCCAGCGCCCGTCAAGCTGGTCTCCTCCGTCTGATATGCTCGGCGGCCCGATCGGACTTGCCATTTAAATCTGGCAATCCAGACCGCCAGCGATGAACCAGTCTGGCTGTTGGTGCGTTTCCTGAAGGAGTGGTCGTTGTTCGGCGACCACCGATTGGGAGAAATGCCGATATGCGCAAGATGACCTTCATTGCTTCCGCGCTGCTCATGCTCGGATTGTCGGGCGGCGCTGCCTTCGCGCAGGACGCCGCAGCGGGCGAACAAGTTTTCAAGAAGTGCCGGTCCTGCCACCAGGTCGGGCCCGAGGCCAAGAACGGTGTCGGCCCCGCGCAGAACGGAGTCATCGGGCGACGCGCGGGCACTGTCGAGGGCTACAATTACTCGGCGATCAACAAGGCGGCCGGCGAGGCCGGGCTGGTTTGGACCGAAGAAAATGTTTTCGCCTATCTCGCCGATCCTAATGCGTTCCTGAAAGCCTTTCTGACCGAGAAGGGCAAGGCCGACCTGGCGACGGGTTCCACCAAGATGGCGTTCAAGCTCGCCGACGAGGGCGAGCGCAAGAGCGTGGTCGCGTATCTGAAGACGGTCCCGGCGAAATGATCTCCAAATTGCGCGGCGGCGATCGGGAGCCTGGGTCGCGCCCAAGAAAAAGGCCCATCGCGTTGCGATGGGCCTGATCTTCGCCGGAGTTGGTACCGGTTATTCGGCAGCCAGCCGGATCATCTGCTCCTGGCCGAGCGGGCAAGCCTGCCAGAGTTCCGTCAGAGCGTGAACCAGGTCGTCGATGTGGGCGTCGGTATGAACGGGCGTCGGCGTCAGCCGGATGCGCTCGCCGCCGCGCGGCACGGTGGGATAGTTGATGGGCTGGGCATAGAGGCCGTAGCGATCCATGAGCGCATCGGTCACCGCCTTGCAATGAACCGGGTTGCCGATCAGCACCGGCACGATATGGCTCGGATTGTCCATGACCGGCATTCCGGCGTCCTTCAATCGCTTCTTGACCGTCCGCGCCCGCTCCTGATGGCGAGTCCGCTCGAGCGTGCTGGTCTTGAGGTGCCGGATGCTGGCCGTCGCGCCGGCGGCGATGGCCGGGGCCAGAGACGTCGTGAAAATGAAGCCTGGCGCATACGAGCGGACGGCATCGCAGCACCGCCGGCTGGCGGCGATATAGCCGCCCATGACGCCGAAGCCCTTCGCCAGCGTGCCGTTGATGATGTCGACGCGATGCAGCACGCCGTCCCGCTCCGCGATACCGCCGCCGCGGCGGCCATACATGCCGACCGCGTGCACCTCATCGAGATAGGTGAGCGCATTGTAGCGCTCGGCGAGGTCACAGATCCCGGCGATGTCGGCGATGTGGCCGTCCATCGAGTAGACGCTTTCGAACGCGATGATCTTTTTCGTTTCGCGCGGCACCTCTTTCAGCAACGCCTCGAGGTGGTTGAGGTCGTTGTGGCGGAAGATCCGCTTCTCGCAGCGGCCGTTGCGGATGCCGGCGATCATCGAGGCATGGTTCTTCTCGTCGGAGAAGATGACGACGCCCGGCATCAGGGCGGACAGCGTCGAAAGCGTCGCGTCATTGGCGATGTACGCGGACGTGAAGACCAGCGCGGCTTCCTTGCCGTGCAGATCGGCCAGCTCCGATTCGAGTTCGACGTGATAGTGCGTCGTGCCGGAGATGTTGCGCGTGCCGCCCGATCCGGCGCCGACCGTGTCGATCGCCTCGTGCATGGCGGCCAGCACGGCGGGGTGCTGGCTCATGCCGAGATAGTCGTTGGAGCACCACACCGTGATGTCGCGAACGCCGCTCTCCTTGATGGCGTGCGCGTGGGGCAAGCTGCCGCGAACCCGCTTGATGTCGGCGAAGACCCGGTAGCGGCCTTCCTGGTGCAATTCCTGTAGCGACTTCTCGAAAATGGCCTCGTAAGACATCCTCGAACCTCCGGGCATGAGCGGGCAATCCCGCGTTTCCTCAATCTCGTCTCAGGCAGAACTCGGTTTGGCGGCGGGCGAGGCCGGCGCCGGGATCAGGACGTGGGGTCGTTGGCGGCGCAGCTCAGGCTCGAGCGGGTCGACGGCGTCCGACCCGGCAAGTCGGGCTTGGGGCGGCCGGGACGCCAGACTCCAATTCCACAAGGCCATAGCCTGCAGCGGCAGAACCAGCAACCAGTGCTCAAGTACCGCCAGCACCATGAGGGTGGCGATCAACGTGTAGGCGATGGCCTCGAACGAGCCCGGCACCTGCCGGGCGGCCAGCACGAAGAGCCAGCCGGTGACCAGCGTGGAAATGGTGACCGAGAAGGGGAACAGCAGGTTCATGGGCCGGCGCGCCATGTAGCTCCTCAGATAGGCGAGGTGCTCGGGGATGAACTCTTCCGACAGGTTCGGAACGCCGAGAAACACGTTCAGCTTGCCAGAAAGGTGCATCCACCACAGTACGACATAAGTCCACACCCCGAGCTGGTTGCCGGCGCCGTCGGTGATCGCGACGAGGGCGAGGGCGCCGGCCGCGATGCAGATCTCGTGGGTGATGTTCGTCTCGCAGGCCGCCCAGAACCGCTGCCAACCCGTGCAATGGGGCGGGCAGGCCGTGGTGCGCGGACCCGTGATGTAGCCCATGTAGAACGACATGGCCTGCCATCCCCAGACGATCAGGCCGCAGGCAAACGCCAGGTAGGCGCCGAGCGGCGTCACCATATCGCGCGTCGCGACGAGGCCGGCGAGGGCGGCGGCGGCCAGGATCGAGGCGCCGAGCATGCTCCAGCGGAACGTCGACGTCGGCAGACCATCCAGATAGAGGATCACGCCGGTCGAAAGCCACCAGAGGGCCACCGCCGCGAGCACTGGAACCCCGTACTCCAGCATCGTCGCTTTCCCCTCACCACGCCGGCATCAGCCGGCTCTTGGCCGGCAAGGCGTTATCCTTGGGTTGCAGCATATAGAGCCGCGCGAACGTCAAGCCGGCGCGCGCCATCAAGGCCGCTTTCTTGAGTTTGCCCATGATGCCGCCCTGGGCGTCGGCCGCGACGATCCCATCGTTGATCACGCGGAGCCGCTCGAGCCCTTCGAGGAAGGCCGGATTGTCCAGATCGAGAGTCAGCGGGAACACCTGCCGCGTGATCTCGGACGTCACGCGGAAGACCTGCATGTCGTACTCGGTCGGATCGAGCCCGAGCGCGGCGTGGAAATGCGGCCGGGCATGATCGCGGACGTACATGGTCGCGAACACGGCGAGCAGGAAGAAGCGCACCCACAGCTTGTTCCAGCCGGTGATCACCTTCGGATTGGCCCGCATCAGCAGCGCGAACGCCTCGCCGTGGCGGAACTCGTCGTTACACCACTGCTCGAACCACTTGAAAATCGGATGGATGCGGTTTTCGGGATGGCGCTGGAGGTGGCGATAAATGGTGATGTAACGCGCATAACCGATCTTCTCGGACAGGTAGGTCGCGTAGTAGATGAATTTCGGTTTGAAGAACGTGTATTTCTTGGTGCGCGTCAGGTAGCCGAGATCGATGCCGAGGCCGAAGTCCTTCAGCGTGTCGTTGATGAAGCCCGCGTGGCGCGCCTCGTCGCGTGCCATGAGTTTGAACAGCTCGCAGACGTCGGGGTTCTTTCCGCGCTTGCGCATCTCGGCGTAGAGTACGCATCCGGAGAACTCGGCCGTCAGCGACGAAACGAGGAAATCGATCAGCTCACGCCTGACACCCTCCGGCAGCGCCATCAGGTCGACCTTGTCCCAGGCGTCGGTGCGCCGGAAGTGGCCCTTGTTGGGATCGGACCGCATCTCGGCGATCAGCTCGTCCCACTCGGCGCGCACGGAGGAGACGTCGAGCCGGTCCAGTTCCTCGAAATCGGTGGTGTAGAAGCGCGGCGCCAACAGCGTGTTCTGCTGGGCGAGGCGGGTGGCGTCCTGAGGCGTTGTGATCGATAGGGTTTCGATGGTCACAGCTTCCTCCCCGACGAAAAACTGAACTCGCAGAGCTCCATGAACTCGAGATCGCCGGTGAGGCGCGTCCAGGTACGCTCGGCGAGGCTGGCCCGCGTGACCACCGCCGTGCGGTTGAGAGTGACGCTTTCGCCGAACGGGACGACGATCTCGCCGCCTTCGACACAGACTTCGTCTCCCGGCTGCACGAGCACCTCGTCGGGCAATTCGACGTGCGCCTCCAGGCTCTCGAAGGTGTTTGTTACCCTGACGATGCAGGGAACCTCGAATGATGTTCGCGCCATTGTAGCCCCTTCATCTCATTTGGATGTGCCGAAGCGGCACCGATGAACCCGAAAGTCGGTGGTCATTTCAGAGAGGCGGATTCCGTCGTCTCGAGGAGGGCCGCGAAAGCCGCGACGTTGTTGGCTCCGAACGCCGACAACTCGATCTGTGTGCCGGTCTCGGGATCCTCGAACAGCAGCTGACCGTTGTCCCAGCGGATGAGCCGATACGGCGCATCGAGTGGGACGCCGAACCGACGGCGGTCACGATCGAGGCTGCGCACGATGCTGACGATGAAGCCGTCACGCTCGAACCGCAGCATCCGCCCCTGACCGCCGTCGCCGGCGGTGCGCAGGAGGAGATCGTTGGTGCCCTGCGGCGTGAACTGCATCATGCGCATCGCCGCCGGCCTCGTCGCGTCACTGCGGATCAATTCCGTCGACGCCCGCTCGGGCAGGCGCTCTTCGAGTTGAGCATGAAGCCCCAACCCGACGAGCCAGACGCCGAAGATGCCGGCGACAAGACCGCCCGCGATCAACCAGGCGAGACGCTCGAACCGATCGGTCCCGAAATCCTGGCGACCGCTGCGGAGCATGGACGTGGAGGCTCGGCTCATCATGTCATCACCGGATTGCCATACATGACATCTTTGTTGCCACGGGCCGCGGCGGCCTGCGGCTGGGGCGCTACTGGCCACGCCGGGGCGGTCCCGGAGGCCATCGCCACCTGCTCGTTCTGGGTCTCCGCCAAGGCCGCTGCCAGCAACTGCGCCACGCGCGCGCCGTCGGGCACCGCCCGCAGGGTCGGTTGCGATGCGGCATAGATTCCGGGGCGGACATGCGGCCACAGCAATAGTCGGAAGATCTGACTGCCGGGCAGCAGCTTGAGCGCGATGTCGCCGGTTCCGTCAGCCCAGCCGCGGTGACTCGCGCCGCCGATCTGCGCAAAAGGAATGTTGATCGCCATCGGCATCGCGACGCCGTGGCGGATGATCACGCGCCGCGTCGTGATCGTATAGATCGTGTTCTTGGCAATCGCCAAGCCGAGCAGCGCGAGGATGAGGACCGCCGACACGCCGAGCGCGGCCGTCCAGCTCAAGGTATCGAACATCTCACCCGTCGTTGCCCCGGCGTGAATCAGTCCGGCGAGCTGCCAGCCGGCCAAGCCCACGAAATAGGCGCCTACGATCGGCAGGCGGAAGGCCCGCGCACCGAGCCGCCAGGGATCCGGCGCGCCGCGCCAGATCAGCCGCTCGCCTTCGGGGAGCTTGGACGGGACGCCCGGCAGTGGCTCGAAATCGAAATCGTGATCCTCGCTCACAGCAGCGGCTCCTGGCGATCCGGGGTCGCGTACAGAAGACCGCCGCCGTAGTAGGCCACGACCTTCTCCTCTTCGAGAAGGGTGATCTGATCCGCAGACTTGAGCAACGGCACATCAGCGAAGTGCTTCGCCAGCAGCGCTCCGACGGAGATCGTGCGCTTCGTCTTGTCGACGTTGGCGAAGTTCATCGGCAGCATCACCCGACGCGCGCGCTCGCCCTGACCCACCTCGACCTCGAGATAGCGCAGGATGAATTCCGATCGGTCGATCCAGACCTCGACCACCTTGCCGGCGACCTGGCCGTCGCTGCCCAGCACCGTCATGGCACGCGGATCGGGATCACCATCGGCGATCGTGAAGTCGGTGGCGATGCGCATCGGCACGATGCGCGGCTTCTTCTCGAACGTCAGGTCCGGGATGTCGGGCCGCTCGGCATAGGAGGCCGGTCCGATGCAGTCGGTCAGCGGGTTTCCGGTCGGCACATAAGCCGCACCTGCACCACCTGCGAGCTGGCGGGCTTTCAGCGGCCGGTTGTCCGCACGAGCCGGATCGGGCGCGACCACGGTGCGGCCGTCCATCGTCTTGTAGGTCTTGGGCGATGGCATGAAGATGCC
This sequence comes from Hyphomicrobiaceae bacterium, assembly GCA_049318625.1. Lineage (GTDB taxonomy): Bacteria > Pseudomonadota > Alphaproteobacteria > Rhizobiales > Hyphomicrobiaceae > JBMOGA01. The sequence continues at coordinate 40,288 of JBMOGA010000015.1, read as the reverse complement.
GGCGAACTCTTCCTTGCCGTTACGCTCGGAGACGAGCGGGTAGCCCTCGCGGCGTGTCTCGCGCTGGAGATAGAAGAGCAGGCCAGCGAAGAACAACCAGAACAGATAGAGGAAGAGCTGTGCGACATCGATGTGTCCCGTGATGGCTCCGACTTGCATTTTGACCTCCGTGCTCTGCTATTTCGTTGCGATGAAGTTCAGCTTGGGATTTCGCTCAGGCCGAACCGCTGCTTGTCAGGCACCTCGTCGTCGAATGCGCGCTTGTAGAGCGGGCCGATGACGGCAAGAGCTGTGAACAGAAGAATAATTTCGATGTGGTAGACGATCGTGTAGCCGACCGTCGGATCGGTCAGGACGGGCCCCAGCGCCCCGGCGCTCGCGAGGTTCGCCGCGCCGTCGCGGACGAGGCCGCCGATGCCCATGGCGAGGCCCGACGCCGTCGCCTGAACCGCACCCCAGGTGCCGAGCGCCAAGCCGCTGTGCCCGCGGGTGGCCTGCATCATCGCGCCGGTCAGTGTTCCGACCGAGAACAGTCCGCCGCCGAACCCGATGAGGGCTGTGCCGATCCGGAACAGCAGGGGAGATTCGACCATGCCCGACACAATGACGAGGACGAATGCGACGATTCCGGCCATCACGCCCATCGCCGCAAGCTTGTTGGGGTCGCCGCCGTTCGACAGGCTATGGGCGGCGAGCACGAAGCCGATCAGGCTACCGCCCGCCAACAGCCCGGTCAGCGCCGTGGTCGCACTGACGGACAGCCCCAGCACCTCACCACCATAGGGCTCCAGCAGCACGTCCTGCATGCTGAAGGCGGCCGTTCCCAGGGCAACGACCAACAGCAGACGCATCGGCTGCTGCTCGGACGTCATCTGCCGCCAAGCTTCGCGGAACGTCGTCGTTGGACGATCGGGCCGGGTGAGATGCGGTTGGCGTGGCTCCTGCTTCCACAGCGCGATCGTGTTGAGGACCATGACCACGACCGCGGTGCCTTGCACCACCTGGATGAGCTGGACCGGCGTGATGTCCGTCAGCAGAACGCCGAGGACAAGGGCGCTGACCACCATCCCGGCGAGCAGCATCACATAGAACAATGCGACGACGCGCGGCCGGGCCTCCTCGGGCGCGAGGTCGGCCGCCAGCGCCAGTCCGGCTGTCTGGCACATGTGCAGGCCGGCGCCTGCGAGCAGGAAAGCGGCACCGGCCGCGATCTGGCCGACCCACGCCGGCGCGGTGCTGTCGCCGGACAGGATCAGGAGCGCGAACGGCATGATGGCGAGGCCGCCGTATTGGATCATCGTGCCGAAGGCGATGTACGGGAGGCGGCGCAGGCCGAGGAACGAGCGGTGGGTGTCGGAGCGAAAGCCGATCAGGGCCCGCAGCGGCGCGAGCACCAGCGGCAGCGAGACCATGACGGCCACGAGACCCGCCGGCACGCCGAGTTCGACGATCATCACGCGATTGAGCGTGCCCGTGAGCAGCACCATGGTGAGGCCGACCGAGACCTGGAACAGCGACAGCCGCAGCAACCGAGGCAGCGGCAGGTCTTCGGTCGCGGCATCAGCGAACGGGATCAGGCGGGTCGTGATCCGCATGAGACCGAGATCGATGAATTTGCGGATGCTCGTCATGCCGGAACGAGCTCCTTGGCGTTCGACATGTAGAAGCCGCTGACGACCTTGGCGGACCGCCCCTCGACCCAGCCCGCCAGTCCGGGCTCCCGGCTCAGCATCTGCGATAGCCGCTTGCCGCCGAGCGGCTCGATGGCCGGCGCCCGGTCCGCGCGCGGGAAGAGCCGCCCCACGGCGTGCATCGCGGTCAGTGCCGGGGTGCGCGGCGCGAACGTGAAGATCAGCGAGCGCGAGGCTTTGCCGGCCAGCGCGCTCACCATCGCCACCATATCGGGCGCCCGGTAATGGATGAGTACATCCATGGAGACGACATGATCGAAGCGGCCGGTGTCGCCGGCGAGCATGTCTCCCGACCGAAAGTCGATGCGCCCGTCCACGCCGACGGCGGCGGCCCGCTCGCGGGCGATGGCCACCAGCGTCGGGGACAGATCGATCGCGACGACGTCCGCGCCACGCTCGGCGGCGGCGATCGCGAGCGCACCGGTGCCGCAGCCGGCATCGAACAGCCGAAGGCCCCGCATGTCCTGCGGCAACCACGAGAGAATGCCCGCACGCATGCGATCCCGCCCGGCACGCACGGTGGCGCGGATGCCACTCACCGCGACGTCCGAGGTCAGCCTGGACCACGTCTCGGCGGCCGTGCGATCGAAATAGGTCTCGATCCGATCCCGGCGGACCGCATATCCCGGATCATTGGCGATCGACGAGCTGCTCATGCCTGCGGCCCTCTCACTGGAAGCCGAGAAAATCGAAGATGTCGCGGTCCTTCATGGGGCTCGCCCGCTTGCCTTCGGTGCCGGCCCACAGCTTGGCCGCCAACTGAAGATACTCGGCTTTCACCGCTGCGAGTTCGGGCGTATCGTCCATCTCGAACAGGGTCGCCTTCTTGAGGCGGCTGCGGCGGATGGCGTCCAGATCCGGGAAGTGCGCGAGCCGCTCCAGACCGGTCGCCGCGCAGAAGCGGTCGACCTCGTCGGTCTGGGCCGAGCGGTTCGCGATGACGCCGCCGAGGCGCACCTGGTAGTTCTTCGCCTTGGCCTCGATGGCGGCGACGATGCGGTTCATGGCGAAGATGGAGTCGAAGTCGTTGGCCGTCACGATGACGGCGCGATCGGCGTGCTGAAGCGGCGCCGCGAATCCGCCGCACACCACGTCTCCGAGCACGTCGAAGATCACGACGTCGGTATCTTCGAGCAGGTGATGCTCCTTGAGCAGCTTCACTGTCTGGCCGACGACATAGCCGCCGCAACCAGTGCCGGCCGGCGGGCCACCCGCTTCCACGCACAGGACGCCATTGGTCCCTTCGAACACGAAGTCCTCGGGCCTGAGCTCTTCGGAATGGAACTCGACGGACTGCAGGACATCGATGACGGTCGGCACCAGGCGCTTGGTCAGCGTGAAGGTGGAGTCGTGCTTGGGATCGCAGCCGATCTGCAGCACACGCTTGCCGAGCTTGGTGAAGGCCACCGACAGGTTCGACGACGTCGTGCTCTTGCCGATGCCGCCCTTGCCGTAGACGGCGAACACCTTCGCGGTTCCGATCTTGAGTTTGGGATCGAGATGGACTTGGACGCTGCCCTCGCCATCGCCGTTTTCGGCCTGCACGCAAGCGCCACAGCCGGTCTTGAGATCAAGCATTATGCCGCCACCTCTATTGCCGATTTCATTTTGGATCCGTGCGGCCGCCCCGGCATCGGCCCTTCGGTGACGCCTTCCAGGCGGTCCTCGAGTTCCTCGCCGGCGGCGCGCAGTGCATCGAGTGTCGCCGCATCGGGAAGCCAGTAATTGCGCTGGTGCGCCTCGATCAGCCGGTTCGCGATCTTGGCCGACGAGGTGGGGTTGAGCGCCGCCAGCCGCGCCCGCATCTCCGGATCCAGCACGAATGTTTCGGTGATGCGCTGATAGACCCAGGGCGCGACCTCGCCGGTGGTCGCGGACCAGCCCATCGTGTTGGTGATGTGGACCTCGATCTGGCGCACGCCCTCGTAGCCGTGCCGCAGCATGCCCTCGTACCAGCGCGGATTGAGCGCCCGCGTGCGCGTCTCGAGCGCGACCTGCTCGCTCAGCGTCCGGAACGTCCCCTCGCCCTTGGTCTGGTCGCCGATATAGACGGGCGCCATCTCGCCGCCCTTGGCCCGGCTCACCGCGCGACTGATTCCGCCGAGCGTGTCGAAATAGTTGTCGACGGTGGTGACGCCGAGTTCGACGGAGTCGAGGTTCTGGTAGGCGAGATCGACGCCTTTGAGCACCGAATCGAGGATGGCCGACTGCTGCACCGGGCGGCCCGTCACGCCGTAGGCGAAACTCTTCCGCTTCGTGTAGGTCTCGGCCAGTTCGGCCTCGTCCTCCCAAAGACCGCTCTCGAGAAGGTTGTTGATGTTGGACCCATAGGCCCCGTCGGCATTCCCGAACACCCGCAGGGCCGCCGTCTCCAGGTCGCACCGGTGGATCTGCTGGTGCGCCAGTGCATGCTTGCGCACGAAGTTCTGGTCGAGAGGCTCGTCGGCCGCGGCCGCCTTATAGGTGGCTTCGGCAAGCAGCTTGATCTGAAGCGGCAGGAGATCGCGGAAGATACCCGACATGGTGATGATCACGTCGATGCGCGGCCGGCCGAGATCGGCCAGCGGGATCAGATCGGCACCGGCCAGCCGCCCATAGGAGTCGAAGCGCGGCAGCGCGCCGATCAACGCCATGGCTTGCGCGATCGGCCCGCCTTCCGTCTTCAGGTTGTCCGTCCCCCAGAGGACCAGCGCCACGGTTTCGGGCAGCGGGTTGCCGTTGGCGATGTGGCGCGCGATCAGCTGGCGGGCCTGCAGGGCGCCGGCCTTCACCGCGAAGGCGCTCGGTATGCGGAACGGATCGAAGCCGTGGAGGTTGCGCCCGGTCGGCAGGATCTCCGGGGTCCGCAATAGGTCGCCACCCGGCGCGGGCCGCAGATAGCGGCCATCGAGGGCCCGGAGGATGGCGGGCACCTCGTGATCGCGGGCGAGCAGACGGTCGGTGGTGAGCAGCCGCTCGAACATGGCGATGTTGTCGGCGCTCGCCGCCATGCCGCTCCTGGCGAGTGCCTGGGCGGCCGGCTTGCCGGCCAGCAGCGCTTCCAGCGCCGCCTTGTCCGGGCGCTGCCCGTAGGAGGCCTCGGCGACCGAGGCCAGCATGTCGACGCGCTCGGCCACACTCGGCGCCGCCCCGACCACGTGGAGTCCATGGGGGATCAACGTGTACTCGAGTTCCAGCACCGCCTCGGAGATCCGCACGATGGCGCGCCGGGCGTCGGCATCATCCGACCAGACGGGGGTCGCAGGCGCGAGATCGAGTTGCGAGGCTTGCGCCTGGATCAATTCGATCAGCTGCCGGCGCTCCGCATCGGCGTCGGGATCGAGGCCACGCCAGCGCTCGATCGCCGCCTTGAGATCGACGAGGCCGCGATAGAGGCCGGCGTGTGCGACCGGCGGCGTCATGTAGCTGATCAGCGTTGCCGCCGACCGGCGCTTGGCGATCATACCCTCGGACGGGTTGTTCGAGGCGTAGAGGTACAAATTCGGCAGATCCTGGATCAATCGATCCGGCCAGCAGTCCGCGCTCATGCCGGTCTGCTTGCCGGGCATGAACTCGAGCGCGCCGTGGGTGCCGAAGTGGAGCACAGCCTGCGCCCCGAAGTCCTCGCGGATCCAGCGGTAGAAGGCCGAGAACGCATGCGTCGGCGAGAACCCCTTCTCGAATAGCAACCGCATCGGATCGCCTTCGTAGCCGAAGGCCGGCTGGACGCCGACGAACACGTTGCCGAAGTGCTCGCCCAGGACGTGGATCGATGCGCCGTCGCTCTGCTGGCGGCCGGGCGCCGGCCCCCACTGCGTCTCGATCTGGGCGAGCCAGCGCTCGCGCCGGACATGCGTGTCGGTCGGGATGCGGGCCGCGACGTTCGCGACCGCGCCGTAACGCGCGGCGTTGCCGATGATGATGCGATCGCGCAGCTCATCGACGCTGGCCGGCACGTCGACGGTATAGCCGGCGGACTTCATCGCCGTCAGGGTGTTGTGGAGCGAGGCGAACACCGACAGAAAAGCGGCCGTTCCGGTGTTGCCCGCGTTGGGCGGGAAATTGAACAGCACGACCGCGATCTTGCGATCTGCCCGCTGGCTGCGCCGCAGGTCGACCAGCTTCTCGATCCGGCGGCTCAGCATGTCGGCGCGCTCGGCACACACATGCATGTCATGCGCGTCGGGCCCGGGCGGGAACGAGCAATGGCGCGCGCATCCGGTGCACGGCTCGGCCGAGCCATCCGACCGGCCACCGAACACGATCGGCCCGGTCGCGCCGTCGAGTTCGGGGATCGCCACCATGATGGTGCTTTCGATGGGCAGCAGGCCGCGGTCGGACGCGCCCCAATGCTGCAGCGTCTGGAACTCGACCGGATGGGCGGCCAGATAGGGCACGTCGAGCGTGGCGAGAATATCCTCGGCCGCCTTGGAGTCGTTGTAGGCAGGGCCGCCGACGAGACTGAACCCGGTGAGCGACACGACCGCGTCGACCACCGCGCGGCCCTTGTCGAGAAAGAATTGCTCGATCGCCGGGCGCGCATCGAGCCCGCTGGCGAAGGCCGGGATGACGCGCAGCCCCCGCGCCTCCAGCGCCGCGATCACGCCATCGTAGTGCTGCGTGTTGCCGGCGAGGATGTACGAGCGCAGGATGACGAGGCCGACCGTGCCCCTGGCCCCGGTGCCCGGAAGCTTGTCCGTCCGGGCGGAGAGACGGCCCGGCATCGCCGGATGATAGACGCCGACCTCCGGATACTCGATCGGCGGTGTGGCCGAAATCAGTGTCCGCAAGTTCGCACGCGGGCCTGCCGCATAGCGGCCGACGAGGAAGCGGACGAGGTTGACGACATTCTCCTCCGAGCCCGCCAGCCAATACTGGAGGGTGAGGAAGTAGGCCCGCACATCCTGCGCCGTGCCGGGGATGTAGCGCAGGATTTTCGGCAGGCGCTTCAACATGGCCATCTGGCGAGCGCCCGACGCCGGTCGGCTCGCGCCCGATTTGGCGCCGCCGCCACGCAGGCGCTTCAGCAGGGCCACGACGCCGGTGTCGGGCTTGTCCATCCGGAACTGACCGAGGCGCGTCAGCTTGATGACCTCGCCGGCCGACATGCAGCAGATCATCGCGTCGCAGCTGTCGCGGCGCGCCATGAGCTGCGGCAGTACCGACTGGATGTGGTCCTCCATGAACAGCATGGTGACCAGGATGATGTCGCCGGAGGCAATGTCGGCGTGGCAACGCGCGCGCGCGGCCGGATCGCCATCGAAACTCGCGACGGCATGGAGACGGATGGACAGCCCGGGGATCTCGTCGCGCAGCATCGCCTCGGCACGGTCGGTCGTGCTCGACAAATGCGTGTCGAGGGTGACGATCACCACGCGCACCGGACCGGTGCGCTCAGCGGCCGAAATGTGCTTTTGCATCGTAGAGAGTCTCCACGGTGATCAGAGAGAATCCACGGTCCTTGGCGAAGTTTTCCGTATTCCGCCGCGCCTTGCCGCGAACGAAGAACGGGATCTTGCGGAGTTCGGCCTCGGCCTCGGGCGCCCAAGCCGCGACACCGGCCGGGACGGCCACGGGTGCGGCGGCCGCCTTCCCGGTCGCTGCCGCGACGGGCTCGGAGCCGGCGTCGGCGTTCGATCGCGGCGCATGCGCCAAGTGGGACGGTCCGCGCTGCTCGTTGAACTCGAAATCGTCCTTGAACAGGGTGATCAGGTGCTCCTCTAGACCCATCATCAGCGGGTGCACCCAGGTATCGAAGATGACGTTCGCGCCCTCGCGTCCGACCTGCGGCGCGTAGCGGGCGGGGAAATCCTGGACGTGAACCGGAGCCGATATCACGGCGCTCGGGATGCCGAGCCGCTTGGCGATGTGGCGTTCCATCTGGGTGCCGAGCACCAGCTCGGGCTGCAGTTCGACGATCCGCTTCTCGACCTCCAGGTAGTCGTCGGTGACGAGGGCCTCGACTCCGTGCGCCTCGGCCGCCGCCCTGACCTCGCGCGCCATCTCGCGGGTGTAGGTCCCGAGCCCGGCCACGGCGAACCCGAGCTCGTGCTTGGCGATCCGCGCGGCGGCGATCACGTGCGTGGCGTCGCCGAAAATGAAGACGCGCTTGCCGTTCAGATAGGTCGAGTCGATCGAGCGGGCGTACCAGGTTGCACGGGGATCCGCCCAATCGCTGTCGACAGCCTGTGTGAGGCCGGTCACGTTCTGCACCTCGCGGATGAAATCGCGGGTGGCCCCGGCGCCGATCGGGACAGTGGCAACGAAGGGCTGGCCATGCTCGCGCTGCAGCCATTGTGCGGCCGCCGTCGCGATCTCTGGGTAGAGGACCACGTTGAAATCCGCCTGCGGCAGGCGCGCGATATCGGCGACACCGGCGCCGAGCGGCGCGACGACGGCGGTGTCCACGCCGATCTCGGCAAGTAGCCGCTGCGTCTCGATGACGTCGTCGCGATGACGGAAGCCGAGCGCCGTCGGGCCGAGGATATTGCAGGTCGGCCGGCGCTGGCCGTCGGCAACCGGAGTCCGCTTGGCGGTCGCAAGGGTCCGGACGATCCGGTAGAAGGTCTCGGAGGCGCCCCAGTTCTCTTTCTTCTGGTAGGACGGCAGCTCCAGCGCGATGACCGGGATCGGCAGGCCGAGGGCCGCCGCCAAGCCCCCCGGGTCGTCCTGGATCAACTCGGCCGTGCAGGACGCACCGACCAGCAGCGCGTCGGGCTTGAACCGCTCGTAAGCGTCGCGGGCCGCCGTCTTGAAGAGGTCCGCCGTATCGCCACCGAGGTCGCGAGCCTGGAACGTGGTGTAGGTGACGGGCGGGCGCGTGTTGCGCCGCTCGATCATGGTGAACAGGAGATCGGCATAGGTGTCGCCCTGCGGCGCATGCAGAACGTAATGGACGTTGCGCATCGCGGTGGCGATCCGCATGGCGCCGACGTGCGGCGGCCCCTCGTATGTCCACACCGCGAGCTTCATGGCGTGCCCCCCAATCGCGCACGCCGGGCCAGCGGACGCACGAACAGGTCCGCGAGGTCTCCCGCCTGCTCGAAGCCCTGAATGGGCGAGAACAGCAGCTCGATCGACCACTTGGTGGTGAGCCCTTCGGCCTCGAGGGGATTGGCGAGACCGAGACCGCACACGGTGATGTCCGGCCGTTCGGCCCGGCAGCGGTCGAGCTGGCGGTCGACATCCTGCCCCTCGCTGAGGCGCGTGCCCTGCGCCAGCAGCGCGAGATCGGCGGCCAGCAGTTGGCGATTGAGATAGGGCGTGCCGACCTCGACGCAGATCATGCCGAGCTCGCGACTGAGAAAGCGGGCCAACGGCAGTTCGAGTTGACTGTCGGGGAAGAAGAAAATACGGCGGCCTTCCAGCGCCGGCCGATAGCGGGCGAGCGCCGCCTCGGCCCGGGCGCGCGCCGGTGCGATGGCGGCCGCCACCCGGCCTGGATCGATGGCGAATTCGCGGCCGACGGCACCGAGCCACAAGGCCGAACCTTCCGCGCCGAGCGGAAAGGGCGCGTCGATGCGGCGTGCGCCCCGTTCCTCGAGCGCCCGTGCGGTATCGGTCAGGAACGGCTGGGCCAGAATGTAGCGCGTCGCATCGCCGATCGCCGGCATGGCGTCGCTGCGGCGACCGGGCAGGAACGCCACGGATGAGAGCCCCATGTCGGCGAGCAGCCGCCTCAGCTGATCCTCGACGATATCGGCCAGACACCCGACCACCACGAGATCCGCCTGGGGGGCGCCGGCAAGATGGCCGCCGTCGGCGACGATCGCGGCGAGACAGGCGTCCTCGCCCTGCGTGAACGTCGTCTCGATGCCACTGCCGGAATAGTTCAGCACCCGCAGCTTCGGCGCATGGAGGCTCATCAGCCGCGACGCCGCTCGCTTGAGATCGAGCTTGATGACCTCCGACGGGCAGGAGCCGACCAGGAACAGCAATTTGATATCGGGCCTGCGCGCAATCAACTGGCCGACGACCCGGTCGAGTTCGTCGTCGATATCGGCCAAGCCGGCGAGATCGCGCTCCTCGATGATCGCGGTCGCGAATCGCGGCTCGGCAAAGATCATCACGCCCGCCGCCGACTGCATCAGGTGCGCGCAGGTCCGCGATCCGACGATCAGGAAGAACGCATCCTGTATTTTGCGATGAAGCCAAACGATTCCGGTCAATCCACAGAAAACTTCGCGCTGTCCGCGCTCGCGCAACACGGGCACTTGGTCGGCGCCCAGATCGGCACAGGCGACATCGGCGGGGACGGCAATCGGGGTGAGATCGTTCACGATGCGGCCCCCATGGCGGCGGGGTTGCCGGACGGCGCTTGCGGGCTCTCGAGCCTGGCCGACCTCAGTTTCAGAAGAAATTGGCCAGCGTTCACCACGTAACTGGCGTAGGCCGCCAAGGCGAGCAGCAGTTGCCCGCGGGTATCCAGAAGATCGAGGAACAGGGTCGCGAGATAGGCGGTATGGAGCGCCAGGACGAGCATGCTCACCACATCCTCCCAGAAGAAGGGGCGGGCGAACAGATACTTGCCGAACACCTCCTTCTCCCAGATCGAACCGGTGATCATGATCGCGTAGAGCGTCAGCGTCTTCACCACGATGGACGCGGCGGCGGCAGTCGCACCGTCACCGGTCAGGAGGCAGCGCAGAACCAGCCAAAGGGAGACCAGGAACACGACGAACTGGAAGGGCGCCAACAGGCCTTGCACCAGCGTCCACACCGTCGCGTCGCGGCGCCGGCGCTCCTCGGCCGTGTAGAGCATGGGGCGGGCGCTGGAGACGTTCTTTCGATCTGCCATCACTTCACGTCTCGCCTCAGCAGGGGCTGGCCGGTCCAGGACCGATGACGAAGTGTAAGGCTGGGGTTTCGAACCTGTCAACTAAACTTGACGTCGTTTTTTCTTTACAACCGTGAACAAGAACGCTCTGATGCTCTCGACCCTCGGGCTCTACTTTTCCTGGCTGGCGTGTCTGCGGTTGGCGTGGTTAAGTACGAGACAAGCACTGCAATCAATGCAGGCAATTCCTGGCGGGATGAGCAATGGTGCATCGTGGAAAATCAGCTGTTTCAGCTGATTAGTTGGGGTTTCTTGCCGGCAGGAGTCAGCCGATGCCAGGTCCAAGACAACACACCGAGATGTCCGATTGCCAGCCCGATCGCCCCCCAGAAAAAAGGCGCGTACACGTTTCAAAACGGGGGAAATCCGCGTCGCAGACTCCCGCCAGCGAACCTGCGGGTGGCAGCGAAGCCGAGTGCCTCGACTCCGAGCGCTCGCGATTTCTGACATCGCTGATCGAGGGCAATGTCATTCCGCAGCTGATGATGCTGCACAAGCTCGGGGCGTCCGGGGCCCCGGCCCCCGAGGTGCCCGCCGCGAGTTTCAAGACGGCAGCGGGTGAGCGCGGCGGCGAGGCGCGGAGCCGGCGCATCACCGCGAAGCAGATCACGGACCTCGTTGGACTCGTTCGCGGCGACACGCTGGCCGAGGGACTTCTCTATTGCACGGCGCTCCGCGAGCGCGGCTATCCGCTCGATCGCATCTTCCAGGATCTGCTCGCCCCCGCCGCCCGTCAACTCGGCACGCTATGGGAAGAGGACGAGGTCGACTTCCTCGAGGTGACCGTCGCGGTCGGACGCCTGCAGCGGATCGTGTGCGATCTGCGCGGGTCGCAGGACGTCATGGACTGGAGCCTGCAGTCCGCCCTGATGACGGCGCCGCCCGGCGAGCAGCATACCTTCGGCTTGCATATGGCAGCGGAAGGCTTGCGAAGCGCCGGACTGGATGTGGTCACTCTGGTGGCCGACGATCTGAGCGACATCGAAGTTGCCGTTCGACAGAAAGCTTACAACTTTGTGGGCATATCGGTTGGTTCGGAGAGCTTGATAGGAAACGTGGTCTCGGTTATCGACACGGTGCGGTCCACGTCCCGGCGTAACAGTGTGAAAGTGATCGTCGGGGGCGCTGTCACGACCGTGTCGGGCAGCCTCCGAGCCGACCTCGTGGGTGCCGATTGTCTGGCGCGGGATGTGGCGGAAGCGGTTGCGTTCGTCATGCGTTGCCGCGAAGAGCGGGCTGCGACTTGAGTACGGGCGGGGTACCGGGCAGCTGGGCCCCATGCTAGATCGACACCAGAGGCTTGAACCTTGTCTGCGGCGCCGTGATCAACTTCAGAACACCAAAGAAAACGTTCAGCGGCGTTGACGCGGCACAGGCGGCTCAGCTGGTGACGGCGTGTTCGGATATTGCCGTGGTGCTCGATCGCAAGGGGATCATCCGCGACCTCGCTTCCGACAATGGCGAACTGGCCGCGGCGGGCTGCTCCGAATGGATCGGGCGGCCATGGTCAGAAACCGTCACCGTCGAAAGCCGTCCCAAGATCGAAGAACTGATCAGTGACGCGGAGACCTCGGCTCACGCCCGGTGGCGCCAAGTCAACCATCCTATCGCCGGACGTAGTGACCTGCCTGTCCGCTACTGCACGGTACGGCTCGGCCTCGAAGGGCGGATCATCGCGATCGGACGCGATCTCAGAGCTGTCGGGGCCCTTCAGGAGCGCCTGGTGCGGGCCGAGCAGCAACTCGAGCGGGAATACGCCCGCCTGCGTTCGCTCGAAACCCGCTATCGGTCCCTGTTCCAGCTTTCCGCAGAGGCCGTAATGATCGTGGATTCCTCGACCCTCAAGGTCGTCGAGGCCAATCCTGCGGCTGTCACGATGCTGGCGAACGGATCGCGCCGGGCCGTCGGCCGCCAACTCGCCGAACTCGTCGCGCCGGGCAGTGTGGCAGCCCTCGAGGCCCTGCTCGCCAGTGTGCGGGCGACGCCGCGGGCCGACGAGATCGAGGTGTCCACCGCCTTTTCGAAACGTGCAATGCGGCTGTCCGCATCGCTGTTCCGCCAAGACGCCCAAACCTATTTCCTGGTGCGGCTGTCGCCGTTGAGTGCCGACAGCAGCGAGGGGGCTGTTTCGACGCGCTCGATCGCGCTCGGCGTCCTGGAACATCTGCCGGACGCCCTCGTCGTGATCGGTGAGGACCGGCGCGTGTTGTCCGCCAATACGGCATTCCTCGAACTCGTGGGCCTGACCGCGGAAGAGCAGGTCCGCGGCGAATCCATCGGGCGGTGGCTCGGCCGGGTCGATCTCGATGCCGACATCCTGTTCGCGAGCCTGCGCGAGCATGGCGCCGTGCGCCATTTCCTGACCGTCGTGCGGGCCGAGTATGGCGGCCAGGCCGACGTCGATGTCTCGGCGGTGACCGTGCCGCACGGGCCGATGCCGTGCATCGGGCTCAGCATTCGCCGGGCCCAGCGCGAACCGATCGGCCTCGATAAGCCGAGCCGCGGCCTGCCGCGCTCGATGCAGCAGCTGACCGAGCTGGTCGGCCGGGTGCCGCTCAAGGATCTGGTTCGCGAGACCACCGACATCATCGAGCGGATGTGCATCGAGGCGGCGCTCGAGCTGACCGCCGACAATCGCGCGTCGGCCGCAGAGATGCTCGGCCTCAGCCGTCAAAGCCTCTATGTCAAGTTGCGGCGGCACGGGATGGGCGACCTCGACAGCGAGGTCGAATAGCCGACGCGCGCAGACGGCCGCGCCGGGCGCGAACAAAAGTGTCAGTCTTTATTGACACGCATAAATGTCATGTTTAGCATTTCTCTCGACCCGACGACGGTCGAGGAGGGCTCACATGGCCGGCATGAGCGCAAGGCAGTTGGCGACCGGCCGTCCCGATCCTGCTGCCGTTCTCGAACTTCTCAAACCGATTACCTGGTTCGCGCCGATGTGGGCGTTCGGATGCGGGGTGGTTTCGGCCGGCGTGCCGCTCGCGAGCCATTGGGCGTTGCTGGTGGCCGGCGTCGTGCTGGCAGGCCCCCTCGTGTGCGGCACGAGCCAGGCGGTCAACGACTGGTATGACCGACACGTCGACGCCATCAACGAACCGAACCGGCCCATACCGTCCGGCCGCATTCCCGGCCATTGGGGTCTCTACATCGCCTTGGCGGGCACGGCGATCTCGCTGGCCTTCGCCGCGGTCCTCGGTTCGCTGATCTTTCTCGCCGCCGCTGTCGGCGTCCTGCTCGCGTGGGCCTACAGCGCCCCGCCACTGCGGCTCAAGCTCAACGGCTGGTGGGGCAACAGCGCGGTCGCCGGCTGCTACGAGGGCCTGCCGTGGTTCACCGGTGCGGCTCTGATGACGGGGGCGATGCCGCGCACCGAGGTCCTTTTGCTCGCGGTGCTCTACAGCATCGGCGCGCACGGCATCATGACGCTGAATGATTTCAAGGCGATCGAGGGCGACCGCCGCATGGGTGTCGCCTCGCTGCCCGTCCAACTCGGTGCCGACCGCGCCGCGTGGCTCGCCTGCCTCGTCATGGGGGCGCCGCAGGCGGTCGTCGTCGCCCTGCTCGCGAGCTGGGACCGCGGCTGGTTCGCGCTGGCAGTTGTTGCACTTCTACTGGTGCAGATCGCGCTGATGCGCCGCTTGCTGGGCGACCCGCGCGCGCATGCGCCCTGGTACAATGCCACTGGCACCACGCTGTACGTCTTCGGCATGCTGATCAGCGCCTTTGCGGCCGGCAGCCTGGGAGGGACGACACCATGACGGCCGCAACACTCGGTTGGCTCGGCATTGTCCGGCTGGGGCTCGTACAGACGGCGCTCGGCGCGGTGGTCGTGCTGACCACTTCGACGCTCAACCGGGTGATGGTGGTCGAGCTGGCACTCCCGGCCATGCTGCCCGGCCTGCTGGTCGCGCTGCACTATGCGGTTCAGATGACGCGTCCACGGTGGGGCCACGGTTCCGATGTCGGCGGCCGGCGGACGCCCTGGATCATCGGCGGTATCGGCGTGCTGGCTGCGGGCGGCGTCCTGGCGGCCGTGGCGACCGCGCTGATGGAGATCCAGTTCCACGCCGGCGTGGCCCTCGCCGTGGTCGCGTTCACCCTGATCGGCATCGGCGTCGGTGCAGCCGGCACCTCGCTGCTCGTCCTTCTCGCCAAGCGGGTCGATCCCGGCCGCCGGGCGGCTGCCGCCACCATCGTCTGGGTCATGATGATCGCGGGCTTCATCGTGACGACCGCGATCGCGGGCCATCATCTCGATCCATTCTCGACAACGCGCCTGGTGGTGGTCACGTCCGTCGTCTCGGTGGCCGCCTTTGCGCTGGCAATCGTAGCCGTGTGGGGTGTGGAGGGGCACGGCACCGTCGCTGCCGACCCGGCTGCGAAGAGCCAGCTCTCGTTCCGCACGGCGCTCGCCGAGGTCTGGGACGAGCCCCAGGCCCGACGGTTCACGATCTTCGTGGCCCTCTCGATGTTCGCCTACAGCGCTCAGGACCTGATCCTGGAGCCCTACGCCGGCACCGTCTTCGGCCTGACGCCGGGCCAGTCGACGAAGCTGTCCGGCGTGCAGCACGGCGGGGTTCTGCTCGGGATGGTGATGGTGGCGCTGCTGGCGACAGGCCTGCGCGGGGTGCGGATCGGCAGTCTGCGGGCCTGGACGGTCGGCGGCTGCCTCGCGTCCGCCGTCGCGCTGCTCGCCATCGTGGCCGGCGGCTACGGCTCAGCCAGCTGGCCCATCGAAACGCTGGTCTTCTGCCTCGGCCTTGCGAACGGCGCATTCGCGGTGGCGGCCATTGGATCGATGATGGCGCTGGCTGGCGAGGGCCGCCCGGGACGGGAAGGCGTGCGGATGGGGCTCTGGGGCGCCGCACAGGCGATCGCGTTCGGGCTGGGTGGTGTCACCGGAGCCGGCGCGTCCGATATCGTACGTCTCCTGACGGGTTCGACGCTGCATGGCTATACCAGCGTCTTTGTCGTCGAAGCGGGACTGTTCGTCGTGGCCGCGGTGCTCGCGCATCGGGTCGGGACGATCCAAAGGTCGGGAGGCGTGCGGGCCGAGCCGCGCCTCACCAACCTTGGCCAGAGCCTGTTGCCGGCCGGTAGCGAAGTCTGATTTTGAGGGAGGCGCTCGATGCTCGCAGGCGGCGTGACGTACGATGCGGTTGTCGTCGGGGGCGGACCCGCGGGGGCGACGGCTGCCTCAGATCTCGCGCGGCGGGGCCGCTCGGTCCTGTTGCTCGACAAGGCTGGCCGGATCAAGCCGTGCGGCGGCGCCATTCCTCCCCGGCTCATCCAAGACTTCGAGATCCCCGATCATCTGCTGGTCGCCAAGGTGCGCTCGGCCCGCATGGTGGCGCCGAGCGCGGCGCAGGTCGACATGCCGGTCGACGGCGGCTTCGTGGGGATGGTCGATCGCGACGTTTTCGACGCGTGGCTGCGGGCGCGCGCCGAGACCTACGGCGCCGTGCGGGCAACCGGCACCTATGACGGCCTGACGCGCGACAGCGACGGCGTTGCCGTGGTCTCCTACGTGCTGGGTGGAACGCGGGGCGTCACCCGTTCGGTGCGTGCGCGAACGGTCATCGGTGCCGACGGCGCCCTGTCGCGCGTCGCGCGCGATGCGGTGCCGGGGGCGCGGGCGATGCCCTACGTGTTCGCCTATCATGAGATCATCGACGCCTCGGCGGCCGGCGGGGCGGACTACGACGCCACGCGCTGCGACGTGTACTACCAGGGCCATCTGTCACCGGATTTCTACGCCTGGGTGTTTCCCCACGGCGCGACCGCCAGCGTCGGCGTCGGCAGTGCGGTGAAGGGGTTCTCGCTGCGCGGCGCCGTCGGCGAGTTGCGCCGTGCGACCGGTCTCGACGGGTCGGCCACTGTGCGGCGCGAAGGTGCGCCCATTCCGCTGAAGCCGCTGAAGCGTTGGGACAATGGTCGAGACGTGCTGTTGGCCGGGGATGCCGCCGGAGTGGTCGCACCGGCGTCGGGCGAAGGCATCTACTACGCCATGCTGGGTGGCCGTCTTGCCGCCGACGCCGTCGACGCGTTGCTGACGACGGGCGACAGTCGCGCGCTGGCGATGGCGCGCCGTCGCTTCATGAAGGAGCACGGCCGCGCCTTCCTCGCGCTCGGTCTTCTGCAGTACTTCTTCTACCGCAATGATCGCCGCCGCGAGCGCTTCGTCTCGATGTGCCGCGATCCGGATGTGCAGCGGCTCACCTGGCAGTCGTACATGAACAAGCAGCTGGTGCGGCGGGATCCTCTGGCCCACCTGAAGGTTCTGGCCAAGGACGTGGCGCATCTGTGCGGCCTGGTCGCGCCGCGCTGAGTTGAGGCTCCATGCTGGAATCCATCGCCGCGCTCGTCCGCACGGGCCGCATCGTCGAGTTCGCCCTGGCCATTGTCGCGGTCGAGGCCGTCGTGCTGATCGTTCGAAAGGACCGGCTCGGAGGGGCATCGGCGCTGTTCAAGGCGCTCGCGCATCTCGCCTCCGGCGCCTTTCTAATGATCGCGTTGTGGTGCGCCCTCACCGATCAGTCGTGGTCGTGGGTCGCCGGAGCGCTGCTGGGCGCCCTGATGGCCCACGCGTGCGATCTCGGCCTCGCGTTGCGCGACGGGCGGCGGTGAGTCCCGACCGTTATTCAGCCGCGAGCAACCGATGGCGGCGCTGGCAGCCATAAGCCGCGGCGATGGACTTGGCGAGCGAACGCGGATCGAGCCCGGCCCAGACCTCCTGCTCGCCCTGACTGCCGTGCTCGATGAACTGATCGGGCAGGTGCATGGTGAGAAGCCGCGCGCCGTCGATGCCGGTGCGCGCGGGTCCGGCGAGGTATCCGGTGACCTGGGTCGCAAACCCGCCGATCGCCCCCTCCTCGAGCGTCACGACCAGCGCATGCTCGCGGACGAGACGGGCAACGAGGTCGTGGTCGAGCGGCTTGGCGAACCGCGCGTCGGCCACGGTGACCGTTATGCCGGCCTCGGTCAGCAGATCCGCGGCGGCCAGAGCCCGGGCGAGCGTCGCGCCGTAGGACAGAATCGCGACGTGGGTGCCTTCCCTGACGATCCGGCCCCGGCCGATTTCGAGAGGCTGGCCGATGCCGGTCATCGCGGCGCCCACACCCTCGCCGCGCGGGTATCGCAAAGCCGAAGGGCCGTCGTCGATAGCGGCAGCGGTCGCGACCATGCGTGCCAACTCCGCCTCGTCGGCGGCGGCCATCAATACGAACCCCGGTAGGCAGCCGAGATACGTGACGTCGTAGGAGCCCTGGTGGGTCACCCCATCGGCGCCAACGAGGCCGGCGCGATCGATGGCGAAGCGGACCGGCAGGCGCTGGATCGCGACGTCGTGGACGACCTGATCGTAGCCGCGCTGCAGAAATGTCGAATAGATGGCGGCGAACGGCTTGAAGCCACTACAGGCTAGGCCGGCCGCGAAGGTGACGGCATGCTGCTCGGCGATACCAGCGTCGAAGCAGCGATCCGCAAAGCGCTTGGCGAACGCATCGAGCCCCGTTCCCGACGGCATCGCGGCGGTGACGGCGACGATCCGGTCGTCCTGTTCGGCTGCACGAATGAGTGCCTCGGAGAACACCTTGGTGTAGCTCGGTGCCTTGCTCCGGGTCTTCTCCAAGGTGCCGGTGGCGGCATCGAACTTGCCGACCCCGTGATAGCAGTCGCCCGATTGGACGGCCGGCGCATAGCCGTGGCCCTTCTCGGTCACCACGTGCAGCAGCAGGGGGCCGGCGTCGTGGTCACGCGCCAGTTCGAGCACGGCGACCATCTCTTCGACATCGTGGCCGTCGAAGGGGCCGGCGTAAGTCACGCCGAGGTGGTCGAACAAGGTCGGTGCCGCTGCAAAGCTCGGCAGGCGGCCCTGCGCCAGGGCCTCGTGCCGTGTCGCGGCGGACGGCATCGCGGCGCGCAGCGCTCCCAGGTGAGAGACGAGCGCGCCCGAGGGCGGGGCAATCGACATGTTGTTGTCGTTCAGGATCACGATGACGCGGCGGCGCTGCGCACCGAGGTTGTTCAACCCCTCGAACGCCATGCCACCGGATGCGGCGCCGTCGCCGACGATCGCCACGACGTTGCGCTTGGCACCTTCCATGTCGCTGGCCACGGCGAAGCCCAGCGCCGCCGAGATCGCGGTCGAGCTGTGCGCGGCGCCGAACGGATCGTAGATGCTTTCGTGGCGCGCCGTGAATCCGGACAGGCCGCCGGCCTGGCGCAGCCGGGCCATCTGGTCGCGCCGGCCCGTCAACATCTTGTGCGGATAGCACTGATGGCTGACATCCCAGATCAACTTGTCGTCGGGCGTGTCGAACACGTAGTGCAGCGCGACGGTCAACTCGACGACGCCGAGACCGGAACCGAGGTGTCCGCCCGTCGTGGCCACGCTTTCAATAAGCGCGGTGCGCAACTCGCCGGCGAGTTTCGGCAAGTCCGCCCGCCGCAGCTGCCGCAGATCCGCGGGCAAATGGATGCCGTCGAGCAGGCTGCCGGCCACGGCACGACGGGTGTCGTGGTTCGGGCCGTCGACCCATTGTCCGTCTTGTTGATCTGCAGGGAAAGCCGAGGCGCCCTGGCCGAAAGCAACCATGTAGAACGTGCCTCCCGTGAACAGTCCGAAGGTTCCCGGATGAGGTCGAGACTAACTGTCACGCAAACTGGACGTCAACTTAAATTGACTACACGTCCAACATGCGTTGATTCGAGCCTTTTGCGGACCGGTCAGGTGCCCGACCGGGCGGGGCGGCGCATCGGCCACTGCCCGCGCAACCGGGTCTGATGATAGCCGATCACGCCGATCCCGATCAGTGTCGGTGTCGCCCACAGCACCGGGTTGAACGCCACGGCCGGCAGAAGATTGGCGGCGCCGAACGAGAAGAACGCCGTGTAGATCGAGACCCCGGCGCCGACCAGGGCCCGCATGTGCTGGACCAGCCATTCATTGTGCGGCGGATCGCGCGATACGATGTACAGCGTGTTGAGCGTGGCGGCGACAATGCCGAGACTGGAGATGCCGATCATCAGCGGCTGGTCGCCGAGCCAACCTTGCACCGCACACAGAATGGCCGTCAGCGCCGTCGCGCCCTGAAAACCCAGCGTGACGATATTGCGGTGCCGGCGATGGTCCTGCTTGTGGCGCACGCAGGCCAGCCCATACCAGGCGAGCGCCATCGTGAAGGTCGCCAGATACAGCATCATGTAGCCGAAGAGCCCGCGGATCATCCGGATATCGGTGAGTTTCGGGTGGGTTTCGAGGGGCGCTGCGAGCGTGCACAGGCTCATGCCGATGGCGAAGAAGCTGGTCGCCAGAAGGCAATAGGCGAACACCTTGCCCCAGCGCTTGTGAACCGCACCGCCCTTGCGGCCGAGCATCGGCGGCCAAAGGGCGACCAGCCCGATCGCTCCGGTGACCACGTGCATCCACAAAAGCACATGAAAAATCCACATGTGCGCCTCACCCCTTCTCGCGCCGCCGTTCCGAGTGCGTGGTCCAGTCCGACAACCGGTCCGGCGGCCAAATTGGCCGTTTCGCCGACTGTGGGTTACTGCCGCGTCCACCAAATGCTGCACGGCATGCTAATGGATGCCAACCGATGCTGCCAAATTTTGTTCCGCTGTCGCCGGCAAATCGCGGATCAGGCGGGTTGTGGTCCGCCGCCGCTTCGGGCATTCAGGCATGAGGTTCTCGCCGTGCGCTCCTCGAGGATGACCAGCCGATGCCAGACTGGATGAGCTTCGCCCCGTTCCTGCTCGCCGTAATCGCCGTCTGCGCGAGCGGCGTCTTCTTCATGCCGGGCCCATGGTACAAGACGCTCTCGAAGCCCTCGTGGACGCCGCCGGACTGGTTGTTCGGGCCGGCCTGGACCGTGCTGTATATGATGATCGCGGCCGCCGGATATCTGGCTTGGCGGGCCGAGGGTTTCGGCCCGGCGCTCGTGTTCTGGTCACTCAATCTCGTTTTCAACGCCCTGTGGTCGTGGCTGATGTTCGGCCGCCATCAGATCGGGGCCGCACTGGCCGATGCGGTGGCGATGCTGGTGACGATCATCGGGTTCATCGCCACGGCTTGGCCGTCGAGCCCGATGGCCGCCGCGCTGTTCGTCCCCTATCTCGCCTGGGTGGCGTTCGCGACGGCGCTGAACTGGGCGCTGCTGGCGCGCAATCCGCGCACCGCTTGATTTGGTGCACGGCGTGCGGCGCCGTCATGCCGCCGGGCCCGTGATCTGCGACCGGCAGGATGATGCGCCGTTGGCGCAGCAGCTGACATGGCGCACCTGCATGCCGGGCGACACCAACGTGCGGAACAGGCCTTCGAACACCGCCACGTGCCAGTCGCATCCGGGCGTCGCGAGTGGATTGCCGGCGATGGCGATCGACAGCATCCGGCCATAGCTGCAGCTGACCGCGCCGGATCCGGCAAAGGTCCACGCGTGGCCGCGGATGGCGGACAGGAGCAGGCGGGCGGCGACCACGTCCGGCAGCCGTTTCAGGACGCCTTGGGCGACCGCCGGGATCCGATGCGCGAGGATGTAGTCGGCGGTCCTGAGGCCCGCCACTCGGAACACCTGCCGGGCCTCGCCCTCGGTCAGCTCCCGACGGACCGCGGCGAACAGGGCGGCGGCCTGCCTTTCGGGGACCATGGCTTCGGGGACCCGCTCCACGTAGCGATCGAGGGCGGCGGCCGCAAAGATATCCCGGTGCCTTTGCGGACCGAAGGCATCGCGCAAAGCGGCACCGACCTGGATGATCGCGTTGGGGCCGACACGCGCGTCGACCGTCTCGGCACGTGACCCCGGAGGGTGCCTGGCGACCGTATCAGGGCGCGCCAGCACGGACGTCCTCCTTCATCTGCTCGCTGCCGCCGCCGCAGGCCAGCACACTTTCGCCCTGGCGACGGGCACGGGCCTGCGAGGCACGGTCAGCGGCGGCCTGCCAGTCGTCCGTCTGGGCCTTGGCGATCGTCCGCGACGTATCGAACCCGAAGTCGACCGACTTCTTGGATTGCGGCCCCCAGTAATTGTGCTTGCCGAGATCGTAGAATTTCCGCTCGAAACCGGCCTTGAGAAACGCCTTGAGGCAGCCGAGCAGGTAGCGCCGCCGGAAACCCGTGCCGCGCCAGGGATAGTGGAACAGCGCCTTGATCATGTAGAAGCGGCGGTAATTGTTCATGACCCGGTCGAGCAATTCCGCCCGGTCCATGGCGTCCGGCTTCATGATCGGCGTGACGAAATTGTACTTGGAGAAGTCGAACACCTCGACCTTGTCGCCGAGCTCCTGGAACAGCGGCGTGAACGGCCAGGGCGTGTACATCGCCCAGTTGGCGAGATCCGGGTTCCAATTCCGCGCCATCTGGTAGGTTTCCTCGAGCGTCTCGGCCGTTTCGTTCTCGAGGCCGACGATGAACTGCGCCTCGGTGAAGATGTCGGCCTCGCGCAGCAGCTGAATGGCGCGCTTGTTCTGATCGACCTTCGTCTCCTTGTTGAACCGATCGAGCTTGAGTTGCGCCGCGGCCTCGGTGCCGAGACTCACGTGAACCAGCCCGGCCTTCCGGTAGAGCGGCAGCAAGGCCTCGTCGCGGATAATGTCGGTCACCCGCGTGTTGATCCCCCACTTGACCTTGTCGGGCAGGCCGCGGGCGATCAGCTCCTCACAGAAGGCGATGAACTTCTTGCGATTGATGGTCGGCTCCTCGTCGGCCAGGATGAAGAACCCGACCTGATGATCCCTGACCAGCGTCTCGATCTCGTCGACGACCTTTTTGGGATCGCGAATGCGGTAGTCGCGCCAGAACTTCCACTGCGAGCAGAACGAACAGGTGAACGGGCAGCCCCGCGCCATGTTCGGGATCGCCACCCGGACGCCGAGCGGCACGTAGATGTACTTCTCCCATTCGAGCAGCGACCAGTCGGGCGCGATCTTGTCGAAGTCCTTGACGGTGGGCGCGGCCGGCGTTGCCACGATCTGGCCGTCGTCGACAAAGGCCAACCCTTTCACGGTGTGGCGGGCGGCCGGCCAGCGGCCCTGATCGACCAGCCGGACGAACTCGGCGAAGATCTCCTCGCCTTCGCCGCGGACGATGGCGTCGATCCACGGCGCCTCGGTGAGCACCTGCTTGTACATGAACGTCGCGTGGATGCCGCCGAGCACCCGCACCGCCTTCGGGCAGGCCTCACGCGCGATCTCCAGGACCCGCTCGGCCACATAGATGGACGGGGTAATCGCCGTGCAGCCGATGATGTCGGGGTCGAGTTCGGCGAGGCGGGCGCGCAGGTCCTCCTCCGACAGATGATTGGTCATCGCGTCGAGGAAATGGATGTCGTGGTAGCCGTTCGCCCGCAGCGATCCGGCGAGATAGGCGACCCACGCCGGGGGCCAATTGCCCGCGATCTCCGCGCCGCCGGAATGATAGTTCGGATGGACGAGTACGATGCGCATGGCGAGCCCCTCCTGTGTCTCGCCATAGTTACACATCATTCGTCTAGTTTAATTGACACTTGTCAATGTCAACCGGGCTCGCTCGGATCGCGTTGCGACGGCCTGGCCGCTGCGCGTCACCCGGCCCGGGTGACCGGGACCCCCGCCGGCACGAGCTTTTCGATCACCTTGGCGGACGACAGAACGCCCGGCAGTCCGGCGCCGGGGTGTGTGCCCGCGCCGACCAGAAAAAGGTTATCGATGCCTTCGGACCGGTTGTGGAACCGGAACCACGCCGATTGTGTGAAGTGCGGTGCGATCGAGAACCCGGCGCCGGCGACGCTCAGATAGCGGTGCTGGAAGTCCAGCGGCGTCATGGCGAACTCGGCCGTGATCGACTGCGCCAGACCCGGCAGGGTGGTTGCATCGAGGGCGGCGACGATGCGGTCGCGCAGGCGCGGCCCTTCGATGGCCCAGTCGAGATCGGCGGTGAGATTGGGCACCGGACAGAGCACGTAGAAAGAGTCGCAGCCCGCCGGGGCGAAACTCGGGTCGGTCGCGGTCGGGCGGTGCAGGTACAGCGAGAAATCGTCGCTCAGCACCTTGCGCTTGAAGATGTCGCGCAACAGCTCCTCGTAGCGCGGACCGAGCCAGATCGTGTGATGGGCCACGTCCGGATACTGGCGCCGGGTGCCGAAATAGAGCACGTAAAGCCCCATCGACAGTCGCGAGCGCAGCTTGAGACGCGTCGCCAGCGCCTGCGCACCGGGATCGACCATGGCGCCATAGAGGTGCAGGGGATCGGCGTTCGACACCACGACATCGGCCTGGATCGTCCGCCCTCCCTCGATCACCACGCCCGTTGCCCGCCGGCCTTCGATGTCGATGCGGGCGACCGTCGTATCCAGGTGCACCGCGATGCCCTGCTCGTGCATCAGCCGTGCCAGGCCGTCGACGATGGCACCAGTGCCGCCCATCGCGAAACTGACGCCCCACTTGCGTTCGAGATAATGGATGAGCCCGTAGATGCTGGTGGTGTCGAACGGGCTCCCGCCGACCAGAAGGGGCTGGATCGAGAACGCCTGGCGCAGCTTCGGGCTCTTCAGGTAGCGCGTGACGAGCTGCCACACAGTGCGGTGGGCGCCGAGCGTGGCGAGCCGGGGCACCTGCTTGACCATCGACCAGACGTTGTCGAACGGCTCGGCTGCGAGTTCTGTGAATCCGGCATCGAACAACTTACGTGAGTGCTCCAGCAGGCGACGGTATCC
Source organism: Hyphomicrobiaceae bacterium (assembly GCA_049318625.1). GTDB lineage: Bacteria > Pseudomonadota > Alphaproteobacteria > Rhizobiales > Hyphomicrobiaceae > JBMOGA01. The sequence continues at coordinate 16,088 of JBMOGA010000015.1, read as the reverse complement.
GTCGACATCGGCCGGTTCGATGCGGCGGATCTCGGTCAGCGTATCCTCGACCGTGCCGCCATAGTCGAAGGTATCGCCGTCCGGGAACCGGAACCGGTACCATGGCGCGAGCGGCACGAGCGTGACGTAGTCCTCGAGGCGCTTGCCGAACAGCTCGAACAACTCCCCGAACAGGAATGGCGCGGTGATGACCGTCGGACCGGCGTCGTGGCGAAATCCGTCGCGCTCGAACACCTGCGCCCGGCCACCGAGGCGCGGGCCACGCTCCAGCAGGGTGACTCCATAGCCGCGCGCGCGCAGGCGCAGTGCCGCCGCCATGCCTCCGAACCCGCCACCGATGACGATCGCTCGGGGCTGCTGCGCCGCGCCGTCGCCCATCCGGGGGCCACTCTCGATGCCGGAAATACCGGCCGTGCTCGTCGTCATGGCGTCCGTGTCCTCTGTCAGGGCGTCGCCGGCAGCAGCCGCGCATGACGGAGCGCCGTCAGGTCGGCGCTCGCCGTAGCGAAGCATACGATGCGCAGCTGCGCGATGATCACACCCAACCGGTGGGCGAGTGCCTCCTCGCCGTCATCGGCGGCGGCGAGGACACCGGCCGCCAAGCCGGCCAGATCCGCACCCATGCGGATCGCCTTGGCCACGTCGACGCCGTCGCGGATGCCGCCGGACGCGATGATCGTCGCCTGCGGGCAGGCGGCGCGTACGGCTTCGAGCGCCTGCAGCGTCGGAATCCCCCAGTCGCGGAATCCGTCGGCCACGGCGCGATCGTGCGGGTCGGTGGCGCGCTCGGCCTCGACGGCCGCCCAGTTCGTGCCGCCTGCGCCCGCCACATCGATGATGGCGATCCCGGCGTCCCAGAGACGTCGCGCGATGGCTCCGGAGATGCCGAACCCGACCTCCTTGACGACGATGGGCCGATCGGTCGCTCGCGCCAACCTCTCGATGCCTGCGAGCAGGCCGCGCCAATCGGTGTCGCCTCCGGACTGGACCGCTTCTTGGACCGGATTGAGGTGAATGATGAGGCCGTCGGCGTCGATCATCTCGATGGCACGGCGCATCAGGTCCGGGCCATCGCCCCGGGCGATCTGCGCCGCCCCGAAATTCGCCAGGATCGGCACGTCCGGCGCCAGATCGCGCAGATTGCGGCCGAGGCCCCGCGCCTGACCGGATTCGAGCGCGATACGCTGCGAGCCGACCCCGAAACCGACACCCTGGCGGTTGCAGGCGCGGGCGATCGCGATATTGATGCTTTCGGCACGCGCCGGCCCACCGGTCATCGAACTGACGATCAGGGGCGCACGCATGGTGCGCCCGAGGAAGCGGCAGGTCGTGTCGACGCCGTCCAAAGACAGCTCTGGCAGCGCGACATGCTCGAATCGCACGGCTTCGAAGCCCGTCGTGACGCTGCGGAAGCCGACGTTTCGGGTCAGAACCACCTCGACATGCTCGGATTTACGCTGCTCAATGGAGCTGGTCATTACCTCGTCGACTTCCGCCTGTAGGTCTACCTGATGATCTATGACGACGCTGAGGGCGTAACGACCCACAGACCGCAGTGGATCATGCGGCCAAGGGCGGCGACCAATCAAGCCGGGCCTGGAAGTGCTGAGCAGAAGCCGCCATGTTCCGTTCGGAAGCATGATCGGACCATAGGGAAATCGCGTGCAGGACGAGGCCGGTTACTCGAAAATCGCGATGCTGGAGGCGCTCGAGATCCGGCTGTCCGCCTTGCTGCCAGCATCGGCGCCGGGACCGGCCCGGCTGACGGCCGCCCAACGCTACACGCTGCTACTGCCTGGAAAGCGGGTGCGCGGGCTGCTGGCCCTGATGGTGACGCAGAGCTGGGGCCAACCGTGGCAGAAGGGCCTCGACCTCGCCGCCGCCCTGGAGATGGTTCATGCCGCGTCGCTGATCATCGATGACCTGCCGTGCATGGACGATGCGGCGCTGCGTCGGGGGGCACCGTCGGCCCACGTCGAGTTCGGCGAGGCGACGGCGACGCTCGCCGCCATCGGACTGATGAACCACGCCTTTTCCGTCGTCGCAGCGGATGCCGGCCTTTCGGCCGACCAGCGGATCGACGCAGTCGCCGCCCTCGCCACCGCCATTGGTCCGGCCGGTCTCACCGGTGGGCAGGAGGAGGACGTCAATGGACCGGCGCGCGCCACCGAGGATATCGAGCGCGTGCACGCCGCCAAGACCGGCGCGCTGTTCGTGGCCGCCGCGGCGCTCGGCACGATCGCGGGCGGTGTCGGCGGCGCGCCTCGACAAGCCATGGCGGACTTCGGCCTGGCGCTCGGCAACGCCTTCCAGGCTTTCGACGACCTCATCGACGTTCTCGGCAACGCCGCTACCGCGGGTAAGCCGGTTGGCCAGGATGCCGGCCGGTCAAACCTTGCCGGGGCCACCTGCGTGGACAGCGCCATCGCCCGGGCCGAAGGGCATCTCGACCATGCGATCAAGTGCCTGGAAGCGTCCGGGGCGGCTCACGACCGTATTGCTGCCTACGTCGGCGACATCGTCGACCGGCTCCGCAAGGATGCGGGTGGGCTCGCGCCACGGCGTTCCGCGACGCGGCCGTGATCAGTTTGGCGGACCCGCCGACATCTGGGCGGGGCTTGCGGGGGCGGGTATAGTCCGCGCGGATCGCCCGGCATGATCCGGGTGGCGCAGGGCGCCCCGCCGGCGTCCCACGACCCGGGTGCTTCCGGCCTCGGCCGACGCGAACCGCTGCCACCTCGACCGATCCGACACCAAGCGGAGGGCAATCAACCGATGCGCCACCTTACCCTCGCGGCCCGACAGCGTGAACGCAGCCGTCAGGCCTGGATCGGGCTTTCGCTGGCCTTCTCCCTGCTCGCCGCCTGGCTCGTCCTGCACGTCTGGGGCGTCTTCTTCTATGAGTGGACGGCGTCGTCGTTGCTGACAGCCCCGTTGCTCGCCGGCGTGCTGTGCTGGCTCTATGTCGGCCTGTTCATCGTCGCGCACGACTGCATGCACGGCTCGTTGGCACCGGGGCAGGTTCGCCTCAATAAGTGGATCGGCCAGCTGTGCCTGTTCCTGTATGCGGGTTTCCGGTTCGATCAGTTGAACCGCAAGCACCACCTGCACCACCGGCATGCCGGCACCGGAGAAGATCCGGACTATGACGAACGGCCACCCCATGGCTTCCTGGGGTGGTACGTCAAGTTCATGTTCGAGTACATGACCTGGCGCCAGCTCGTGTTCTTTCCCACGGTGGTGGTGCTGTACATGCACGTGCTGGGCGCCGAGATGACGAACCTGCTGGCATTCTGGACGGTGCCCGCGATCCTGTCCTCGCTGCAGCTGTTCACGTTCGGCACCTATCTTCCGCACAAGCCGGGAGCGGATCGCTTCACCGACCGGCACAGGACGCGCAGCAGTCACTTCGGCTGGTGGGTTTCACTGCTGACCTGCTTTCATTTCGGATATCACCACGAGCATCACGACGCGCCCGCCGTGCCCTGGTGGCGCCTCCCCGAGGCCCGGCGTGCGGCGCTGGCGGGCGGACACGATCAGCCGGAGGCAGCCCTCTGACGGGCGTCCGGCGCATTCTCGGTCAGTTCCGGTTTGGTCCAGAGCGTCGGGTCGCGCGGTGAATCCGCGCGCGAGGCCGCCGGCAACCGTGAGGCCAGCGCCATCGCCAGCCCCGTTACGACGGCACCGATCTTGCGCCGACGCCTGACCACGGCGCGTCGATCCCAGGCGGCGGGGCCACGGTTCTTCACCACCTCGCCGATCTCGCGGTAGACGGTTCCGGCGGCCGCCACCGCCCACGCGGCGCGCCAGGGCAGCTCCGCCAGTCCGCGGCCCGACGACTTGTAGTAGGGCTCGGCCACATGGAGAAGGCGGTGTACGACGGCCGCGAGCTGCGTGCGCCGGCCCGGATCGAGAATGTCGCTTCGCTTCAAGCCCGCCTCGTCGAGCCACTGTTGCGGCAGGTAGACACGGCCCGCCTCGGCATCGGCCACGACGTCGCGGGCGATGTTGGTGAGCTGGAAGGCGAGACCCAGATCCTGGGCGCGCCGCAGGGTCGCAAGGTCGCGGGCTCCCATGATCCGGGCCATCATGACCCCGACGACACCGGCAACGTGGTAGCAATAAGAGAGCGTGTCCTCGATCGTCTGGTAGTGGCGGCCTTCTGCGTCCATCCGGAAGCCTTCGAGCAGTTCGAAGGGATGGCGATGCGGAATGTCGTGCGCGGCGACGACCCGCGCGAGCGCGACGAAGACCGGGTCGTCGGCGTTGCCGGCCAATGCCGCGCGGGTCGCCTGTTCCAGCTGGCCGAGCGCGGCGAGCATGGCACCACGGTCGTCGAGACTGCGAACCGCGCCGTGACCCAGCTCCTGGCCATCGATCACGTCATCGCAATGGCGGCACCATGCATAGAGCTGGTAGGCGTCGTCGCGCATGCTCGGCTGGAACAAGCGGGCGGCGAGAGCGAAGCTCTTGGATCCCCGTTCGATCCGCTCACGGCTGAGTGCGACGATTTCATCCATGGCGACCGTCGGAACTGCTGTGGGCCACGGCGGCGGCCGGGCGCGGCCTGGCACGGAGTCCGTCGGCTGCGCGCGGATCCATGGCCCGCAGCGCATGGACGACCGGCACGGGTGGGTTGCCGGACAGGATGCGCGCCTTGTCCAGAATGGTCAGCCGGCCGGCATAGAACCGCTCGATCAGCGGCTCGCCGAGGCGATAAAAGCGCTGCATGACGTCGACCCGCCGGGCCGGCGCGGCGGCGATGAACAGCAAACGGTTGAGCATGCGGAAAAAGGACTGGCTGCGCCAGTTGCTCTCCGCCAGATCACGTACGATGCGTGCCGCGACGGCGGTCGTCAGATGATCGCTGGCTGCCAAGCTGTCGGCGGCGACCGCCGCATGCGGCAACGAATATCCGGTTGTCTGATGAAACAGGCCGGATCGCATGCCGGACCGCGCCTTGCCCCGATCGCTGGACGGCCAGAGCGCCTCAAGCGCGCCGTCGAGGACGATCGGAAGCACGCCGGCCTCTTCCCGGACGATCCGCGCGGGGTGCCATCCCTTAGCCGCGGCATAGGAGAGGACGCGCTCGGAAAGCGCCGAGCGGTCGAGTTCGGGCTGGTCGGCGTAGTAGGTATCCTCGACGAGGAGGCGGGTCGGCGCCAATGGCAGACTGTAGAGAAACCGGTAGCCGTCCAGTTGAGGCACGGTCGCGTCCATGATGACCGGACGGTCGAGGCCATGCGGCTCTCGAAGTTCGATCTCGAGCCCGACGAACTTCTGGTAGCCGAGCGCCAGGTCATCGGCCCCACCGAGGCCGCGGCCGTCGATCACGCACGGGGCTTGGATGCTGCGGCCCCCGTCGAGCACGATGGCTCCTTCTTCAATGGACACGACCCGGCTGCCGAGCGCGACCGAAACGCTCGGCAGGGCGCTGACGTGCCGATGCAGCGCCTCCGACGACAGGGCGCGATAGCCCGTGGCCAGCGTGCGACGGAAAGCCGGGAATGCCACCTCCTGGCGGGTCCAGGTTGCCGGCGCGAAGGCCGCCAGAAAGCGGTCGTGCGCCGGCGCGACGTCGCTCGCGTGGAACGACCACGTGTGATTGCCGCCGAGCCGATCGCCGGCCTCGACCACCAGCACCCGCAGTTGCGGGCGGCGGGCTTGAAGTCGGCTCGCGATCAGCCCGTTGGCCAAACCGCCGCCGACTAGGATGACATCGAAATCGCTCATGGCTCACAATAGCCGATATCCGCCGGCCCGCGTAGACGTTGCAGCGGGTGGGACCGAACGTGCTGTGGCGGAACAGACGGCGGCAAGAGGCGCATCGCCGCGGGACCATGCTATGCAATGGCCTTACGGGCCGACATATCAACGTGCGGGAAGGGTCAACCGTGGACGATACGAAGTTCGATCAGGATGCCATGAAGCGGCTGGCCGGAGCGCTGGCATTCATCTGCGGCGCCGATCATCCGACCACCCTCGCCGTGAAGGCCGCAGCGGAATCTGGGGTCGACCGCGACATCAAGGCCGCCTATGGCAAGTTCCTGAAGTTGAAGGGCAGCGAGCGGCGCGCCGCCATGTCGATGATCGCGGATTGAGCTGCCCGGCCGGCCTCAAGGCGCCGTCCGCTCCCACGGCGGGACCGGCGCGAACCGCTCCGCCAGGAACTCGATGATCGCACGCACCTTGGCGGGCGGGCGACGATCGGAAGGATAGGCCGCGAAGACGCCGTCGAGTTCGATCGGCTCGTGATCGAGCGGCAACGGTATCAGCCGTCCGTTCCGGATTTCTTCGGCGACCAGGAACATCGGTGGATAGACGATTCCCTGGCCGGCCAGCGCCGCGATCACCAAGGCATCGCCGTTGTTGGCCTTGAGCGTCCCCTTCACGCCGATGCCGACACGGCGATCGCGGCCGAACGACCAGTAGTCGGTACCGACCGTGCGCGACAGCGTGTAGCCGAGGCAGTTGTGCCGGGCGAGATCGGCGATAGTCTGCGGCCGGCCGTGGCGCGCCAGATAGTCCGGGGCCGCACAGACGACGGTGCGGCAGGGGGCGAGCCGGCGCGCCACCATCGTCGAGTCCTTCATGCTGCCGATCCGCACCACGACATCCCAGCCTTCCTCGAGCAGGTCGACGTGGCGGTCGTTGAGGCCGAGATCGACGGTCAGTCCGGGATGCAGCCGCGCGAACTCGGGCAACAGAGGCGCGATCCAGCGGATACCGAACGATACCGGTGCATTGAGGCGCAGCGTGCCGCGCACCTCGACCGTCTCCGCCGCGGCGGCGCGGTCGGCCTCTTCGATCTCACCGAGGATACGTTCTACGGCCTCCAGGTAGTTGCGGCCCGCCTCCGTCAGGGTCAGCCGGCGGGTCGTGCGATGCAGGAGCCGGGTGCCGAGCCGGCTCTCCAGCGCGGCCATGTGCTTGGTGGCCATCGTCTGCGACATGCCGAGTGCACGAGCCGCGGCCGTCAGGCTGCCGAGAGCGGCCACCCGGGCGAAGACCTGCAGGCTGGTCACACGGTCAAGCATTCGCCATTCCTCACACTGCGGGTGTGAAATAATATTCTATATGCCCGGATTATCACAAGATGCGCTTGGCTGCACAAAGGGGGGCGTCCAACCAATGGAGATTTCCATGATCGACACGCGCACTGCCCCCTACGCCGCCCTGCTGCTCCGGACGAGCCTCGGCACCCTGCTGATCGCCCACGGTCTGCTGCTCAAGGTCCTCACTTTCGGGGTCGCCGGGACCGTCGGCTACTTCCAGAGCATCGGCTACCCTGGATTCTTCGCCTACCTTGTGATGGCCGGTGAAATCGGTGGCGGTATCGCCTTGATCCTCGGCCTGTGGACGCGCCCGATCGCCCTTCTGCTCGTACCCATCCTGATCGGCGCGACGTTGCAGCATGCCGGCAACGGCTGGCTGTTCACGGCCAAGGGTGGCGGTTGGGAGTTTCCCGCCTTCTTGACCGCGACGCTGCTCGTGCAGGCGCTGCTCGGGGATGGGGCCTATGCTTGGCGTCCCACGCTCTCCGCGAACCGGGTCGCCACCGCGCACTGAGCGGGTAGCGAGGTCAGAAAATCGAACCACGAGGTGGATGATGTCTGGAGACGCTCTGAACCTTCCGCGGATCGAGCCGGAGTTGACTCCGCGGCCGATCCACCCCGGGACGCGCATCGGTCACGTCCACCTCAAGGTCGCCGATCTCGATCGCGCGCTGGCGTTCTATTGCGGCGTGCTCGGCTTCGATTTGAAGCAGCGTTATGGCAACCAGGCGGCCTTCCTGGCCGCCGGCGGCTACCACCATCACCTCGGTCTCAACACCTGGGAAAGCAAGGGCGGGTCGCCGCCGCCCCTCGGTACCACCGGGCTCTACCATGTGGCCATCCTTTATCCGGACCGCGCCCAGCTCGCCGACGCCCTGAAGCGTCTGGTGGCGGCGCGGGTGCCGCTCGACGGCGCCAGCGATCACGGTGTCAGCGAGGCACTGTATCTGCGCGACCCCGACGGCAACGGTGTCGAACTATACCGGGACCGCGACGAGAAGGATTGGCCGCGCGGCGCGAACGGCCAACTCGCGATGGACAGCCGGCCACTCGACCTCGAAGCCCTGCTGCGCGACGCCGCGTAGCGCGCCAACACGATCGACCCAACAGGAGAACACCATGAGCCCTTCCAAGATCGCCGTCATCGTCGGCAGCCTGCGCAAAGACTCGTTCAACGCCAAACTGGCCGTAGCGCTGACCAAACTGGCCCCGGCGCACATGTCGTTTCATCGCGTCGAGATCGGCGACCTGCCGCTCTACAATCAGGACGAGGACGGCGGACAGGCACCGGCCGTGAAGCGGCTCAAGGCCGACATTGCGGCGGCAAACGGGCTGTTGTTCGTCACGCCCGAGTACAACCGCTCGATCCCGGGCGTCCTGAAGAACGCCATCGACCACGGATCCCGGCCCTATGGGCAGAGCGCATGGGCGGGTAAGCCCGCCGGCGTGATCGGCTGCTCGGTCGGCGCCATCGGCACGGCACTCGCCCAGCAGCACCTTCGCAATGTCCTGGCCTTCCTCGACGTCCCGACGATGGGCCAGCCGGAAGCCTTCATCCAGGCCAAGGAGGGGTTGTTCGATGCCGATGGCAGCATCGGCGCCGCGAGCCGCCCGTTCCTGCAGGGCTGGATGGACCGCTACGTGGCATGGGTCGCACGGCACGCGGGCTAATTCGGGAGCGGGCACCGGCATGCTGGTCAACGGAAAATGGACGTCGGACTGGCATCCGGTGCAGGCGACCGACACGGCCGGCGGGTTCGTACGGCAGACGTCGAGCTTTCGCAACTGGGTCACGCCCGACGGCCGCCCCGGCCCCACTGGCCGGGGCGGGTTCGCGGCGGAGGCCGGGCGCTACCATCTCTACGTGGCGCTGATCTGCCCTTGGGCGTGCCGCACGCTGATCGCCCGCAAACTCAAGCGGCTCGAGCCGGTCATCGGCGTGTCGGTCGTCGTCCCCCGGCTGTCCGACCAGGGATGGCGGTTCGGCGACGAACCGGGATCGACGCGCGACGAAGTGAACGGCGCCGCCTTCATGCACGAGATCTATACGAGCGCCGACCCGCACTACACCGGCCGTGCGACGGTGCCCGTGCTTTGGGACAAGGCGAACGGCACGATCGTCAACAACGAGTCGGCCGATATCGTGCGCATGCTGGATACAGGCTTCGGCCAACTCGCCGATCCGTCGGTCGTGCTCTATCCGGCGGCGCTCAGCGGCGAGATCGACGCCTGGAACGAGCGCCTCTATCCGAGCCTCAACAACGGCGTCTATCGCGCCGGTTTTGCGACGACGCAGGCCGCCTACGAGGAGGCCGTCCGCGACGTCTTCGCCATGCTCGACACTCTGGAAGCCCATCTGTCGGCGCGTGATTTCCTCGTCGGCGGCCGGCTCACCGAAGCCGACATCCGCCTGTTCGTGACGCTGGTGCGGTTCGATCTGGCCTACCACGGACTGTTCAAGTGCAATCTGAGACGGATCGCCGACTATCCCGCACTCTGCGCCTATCTCGACCGGATGCTGGCCGTCCCCGGCATCCGTGAAACGGTCAACGTCGATCACATCAAGCAGGGGTACTATTCGATCAAGGCGCTCATTCCGAATGGCATCGTGCCGCTCGGGCCCGCACTGGCGGGTGCGTTGGCCCGGCTCTGAGCCCGCGGTTGCGAGGGCAACGGCGCGACCGCGAAACGCGCGGCATGCGCCGCGGCGGCGTCATATCTCTGTCATCTCGCCCGTGTCTCAGTCCGACCTCAATCGATCCGGGCCATCCCGCGCCTGCGGCTGCTCCTGGACGTGTTGCACGGACACCTCCCCATGAACGTCATCGAACTCGAAGGCGGACGGCGCCTCTGCTTCGCCACGTACGGCGCCCCAGACGGCGTGCCCGTCATCGCCCTGCACGGGACGCCCGGGTCACGCCTCAAATACGAGACCGCGCACGACCAGGCCGCCGCCCTCGGCCTCAACCTCATCAGCATCGATCGCTGGGGCTATGGACGCACGGATCTGCATCCGCGCCCGACGCTGACGGGGTTCGCCGAGGACATCGCTACAGTCGCCGATCGTCTCGGCATTGCGCGATTCGCCGTAATCGGGATCTCGGGCGGCGCGCCCTATGCCTGCGCGACGGCGGCGCGACTCGGCGATCGTGTGCTCCGGCTGGCGCTGGTCAGCCCGCTCGGCCCCACGCATCTGCTGTCGCCGGACGAGATGCGGCTGTTCCACAATTTCTGCTTCCGGACGCTGCCGCACATCCCGGGACTGGCGACCGCCATTTTCCGCTTCTATCGCCGGCTTCTGTTCATAGCGCCCCGCAGCGCCATCGCGCTCGCCTCGCTCGGCAGTGTGCGGACGGACCGCGTGTTGATGCGCACGCCGACCGTCCAGGCCGAGCTGGCCCGGATGTTCCGCGAAGGGCTCGCGATCGGTGCGCGCGGCGGCGTGCTGGATCTGACGCTGTTCAGCCGGCCGTGGGATTTTGACCTCGGAGACATCACGGCGCCGACCCGGATCTGGTACGGCACGGACGACCGCAACGTGCCACAGGCGGCGGCCGCCCGCCTCGAAACCGACGTGCCGGGGGCCGTGCTGACCCTGCTGCACGGCGAGGGCCACTTCTGGATCTCGAAGGGCTACCTCGACGTGCTGACCTGGCTCAAGGACCCTGCCATGGCCGATCCCCGGGGCCAACTCCCGGAGCCGCCATATCCGGTGGGCACAGCTACCCCGAGTGCTTCCGGCCCCGGCTGACAGGGGTCGCGCGCCCGGACGTACCGTCGATTCTCGTTCGATGATCCGGTCGGCGAGCGCCGTGCTGGGACCATCGCCCGGCGAGTTGCGGACTAGGTCCGAGAGGCGGGCAGCACGGCCTGGAGACTGGTCTCGACCACGACGAACTGGAGACCAGGCGCCGCCAGCAGAGCCGGTATCCGGTGCACGTCGGCCGGTGTTTCGATGCGCGTCACCGCGCCGCCATAGGCCTGGCCCATCAGCGCGAAATCGGGATTCGCGAAGCTGGTGCCGACGACACGGCCCGGATAATCCCGCTCCTGATGAATGCGGATCGAGCCATACGATCTATTCTCGGCCAGAAACAGCTTGATGGGCAAGTTGCGCTCGATGGCCAGCGCCAGCTCGCCGCCGGTCATGAGGAATCCGCCGTCGCCGACGAGACTGACGACGGTGCGGCGCGGCTCACGCAGTGCAGCGGCCACGGCGGCAGGGACACCGAACCCCATGGCGCCGGAGATCGGAGCGAGCAGGCGCTGCGGCGGCGTGAAGCGGACAATCCGGTAGGCCGGCGCGGCGAACGATCCGGCATCGAGCGTGATGATGCCGTCCGGCGGCAGGTGCCGGCCGATCGTATCGACCACCAGCTCGAACGGCACGCCGTCGGACACTTTCGGCGAGCGGACCGCGGTGATCTTTCTGCGCTCTGCCGCCAACCGCTCGATCCAGCCCCGTCGATCGGGCAGCCGTGCCGGCGGGGCGCCGATGGCGTCCATCATTGCCACCGGGCTGCAGGCCATCGCGAGGTCGCAGGCGAAGTGTGTGCCGAGCGCCGCGGGATCGGCGTGCACGTGCACCAGCATCTGGGCGGGGCGCACGAGCCGCGGAAACACGTAGCCTTGCGTGGTGATGTCGCTCAACCGGGCGCCGAGGACGATGAGCAGGTCGCAATCTCGCAGCACCGCCATCTGCGGCTCGGGGTTGGCGAGCCCCATGTCTCCGGCATAGAGCCTATGGCCGTTGGGCAGGAGATCCTGGCGGCGGAACGAGACCACGGACGGCAGGTTCCAGACCTCGAGGAACGCGAGCAGTTTTTCGCGCGCGTCCGGCCTCTCGATCTGGCTGCCCGCGATCACCAGCGGCCGGTCCGCGCGGGCGATGGCGGCCCGCAGCGTTTCGAGCCCGCGCGGATCGGGCGCGGCGCTCATAGGGGCCTGCGGCTGGACGTGCTCCGCCTGCAAGGGCGCGGTCAGCACGTCCTCGGGGACGGCAACGACCACCGGGCCGGGCGTGCCCGTGGTCGCCACCTGCATGGCCCGCAACAGCGTTTCCGGCATGCGCGCGGGGTCGACGACCTCGGCCGTCCACTTGGCGATGGCGCCGAACATGTGACCGTAGTCGATCTCCTGGAACGAATCCCGGCGCACGTCGCGGGCGCCGACCTGGCCGACGATCACGATCAGCGGAACCGCGTCCTGCTGGGCGGTATGAACCGCAATCGCGGCATTGGAGGCGCCGGGTCCGCGGCTGACGCACACGATCCCCGGACGCCCGGTCAGCCGCGCATCCGCGAGCGCCATGAAGCCGGCGCCGCCCTCGTGCCGGCAGACCACGGTGTCGATCTCCCGCCGCCCGTGGAGCGCGTCGAGCAGCCCGAGATAGCTTTCGCCCGGAACGCAGAAGATCCGGTCGATCCCGTGGGCCACCAGCGTTTCGACAATGAAGTCTCCGACCGTCATTCCCCTGCTCCCTCGGATGGGCGGCCACGATCGCCGTCAACCGCATTCCATGGCGGACACGGCGCACACGACAAAGCCGCCCCTGGCAGGGGCGGCTCCGGGACCCGCCGGTCACTGGTCGAAGCGTCAATCCTTGTAGTCCGGCTCCTTGCGGTCGAGGATCCGCTTCAAGGCACGGAAATGATAATCGTACGGTTTGCCGTGCAGGAGTTGCTGATTGGCGCCGCTCTTCATGGTCTTGTCGACGATGTTTTGCGGCATCGCCAGCAGCTTCTGGCCGGTCCACATGGCATAGATCTGCACCTGTGCCGCGCGCTCCGTGTAGTACAGAAGATCGAAGGCCTCGGCGATCGTCTCGGCCACCGTGGCGATACCGTGGTTGCCCATGAACAGCACCTTGTGATCGCCGATGATCTCGGCCAGGCGCTCGCCTTCCTCGGGATCGAAGGCGGGGCCGGTGTAGTCCATGTCGTAGCCGGTCCTCCGCATCATGATGACCTCGGTCTGGCCGATCGGCTTGAGCTTCGGGTCTTCGAGGCGGGTGAGCGCACTGGCGAACGGCATGTGCGTGTGGAAGACCGCCTTCGCGCGCGGAACCAGCCGATGAATCGGGGCGTGAATGGCATAGCAGGACTGTTCGACCTCGCCCTCGCCGCGCAAGACCTTGCCGTCCCAGCCGACCTCCATGAACGACGAGGCTTGCACCTCGGACCAGTGCAGGCCGAACGGGACCTGATAGTAGCGATCCGACTTGCCGGGCACGGTATACGTGAGATGGTTGAAGATACCTTCCTGCAGCCCGTGCATGACGCACATGCGGTGGGCCGCGGCAAGGTCGACGCGCGCCTGCCACTCCACGTCCGTGATGGCGGATCTGAGGCTGGTGTCCACTTTCTGTTGCATGGCCGTTTCCTCCTGTGTTTCTTCTATTTCTGCGCCATCAAAGCACGGAAAACGCGCCCCGGCGATCCCCCGGCCTTGTCGTAGAGGGATAGCTGTCAACCGCCAGCTGAAGCCATGGGTCTCGGAAAGGCGCGCTATGCCAGCGCGCGGACCTCGGCGGTGACGCGGCGCAAGCGGTCGGACAGCAACCGACCCAAGGCGAGCAGGATATGGCTGTGGAGGGCGGGATCCTCCACCTCCAGACGTTTCAACTGATCGAACGTCAGGATGAAGCAGGACGCATCGGTCTCGGCGATCACATCGGCGGTGCGCGTGCCGCCGTCGAAGAATGCGAACTCGCCGAAGGCCACGCCGGGGCCGAAGGCCGCCATTCGGGCGCTCCGCTTGCCGTCCTCGAGATGGATCTTCACCGTGGCGCTACCCGCGGCCAGCATGAACAGGCGGTCCGCCCGATCGCCCTCGCGGATGATGTAGGCGCCGGCCGTATAGGTCGCCTGCTCGATGTAGCGGGCGAGACGGCCGATGCCGGCAGCGTCGACCGCACGCAGGATGTCCATGTCGGCGAGCGCAAGCACCGGGGCCGCGCCAGTGGAGCCGCCTGAACCCTCGGCCAGGATCGCGTTCTCGCAACACTCAAGGGCGAGATCGATGCTGTCGAACGTGCGCAAGGGTTGTTCAGTCGGCTGCAGCAAGCGGTTCCAGTCGGCGACGATGGTCGCGTTGAAGCCGGCGAGCATCAATTCCCGCCCGGTCCGCGCCAGCGACTGCGCCATCTCGCGTACCAGCATCAAGGCGCTGCCATCGGCGCGCAGGATCCGCGCTCCGTCGAGCAGGATGTACGAGACGCCCGTGAGATTGGCCGCCATCTGCCGCAGCAGTTGCTCGGCGGTGGCAAAGTAGAAATCGCCTTGCAGTTCGTAGACCAGGATCCGCGCGCCCTCGGCATCCAGCTTTCGCACCTCGTGCGACGGGCGACGCCGCTTCGACGCGACCAGCCCGCCGCGATAACTGCGCCGCACGATGTTATCTGCCGCGGCATGCGTCTCGAAGACGTGCAGCCGGAAACGCTGCGACAGCCGCTTGCAGACCTCGATTCCCCGATGGCTGTTGCCGTTGGCGTCGAGAAGCGGCGAGTAGATGCCGATCCCGAACTGTCCGGGCAGGACCGCGATGATGCCACCGCCGACCCCGCTCTTGGCCGGCAGGCCGACGCGATACACCCATTCGCCCGAGTAATCGTACATGCCGCAGCTCGCCATGATGCTGAGCACGGACTTCACGTACTGCGGCGCGATGGCAACCTCTTTGGTGCGCGGATTGATCCCGTTGTTGGCGAGTGTCGCGGCCATCATCGCCAGATCGCTGGCGCCGACCAGAATGGAACATTGCCGGAAATAGAGATCGAGATGCTCAAGGACAGGCTCCTCGATCATCCGGGAATTGAGTTGCAGGTAGGCGATGGCGCGATTGCGATGTCCCGTGGCGCGCTCGGATTGGAATACGCTCTCGTCGATGGCCAACGGGCGTCCGGCATAGCGGTCGAACATGCCCTGGATGCGCGCAAAGCGAGCCTCGGCGCCCGACCCGCCGATCAGCGATGTGGTGGCGATGGCGCCAGCATTCACCATTGGATTGAAAGGACGATTGTTGATCTCGTCCATGACGATGGAATTGAACGCTTCGCCGGTCGGTTCGACGCCGATTTTCTGCAGGATGTGGTCGATGCCATGATCTTCGAGCGCCAGGCCGTAGACGAAGGGCTTCGATATCGACTGGATCGTAAAGGCTTGCGCGCTGTTGCCGACGGAATAGACGTGGCCGTCGGTGGTCGCGATCGCGATGCCGAAATGGTCCGGGTTCGCCTTGGTCAATTCCGGAATGTAGTCGGGGAGTCTTCCGGAATGATCATGCGCGAAGGCATCGTAGAGTTCGCGCAACCACGAATCGATCGGCAACGTCACTTCGAACGGCTGGCGGCGTTCCGGAAGCAATGGCTTCTCGATCTCATCGTCATGCAAGAGCGAGGATTCGGCGATATCGGATAATCTCCCGCGGGAGCCGAACGACAAGGCACTCGGCTTTCCAAGCAGACTCCGAAGCATGTTTCCTCCGCCCGGTCCGAAACTCGAATTCATCTTGGGCCGAAGATCGAATTTGTACAGCCTGTTAGATGGGCACAATTCGCCCAATGTTTGCGCATCTGCATCAACGCTGTGCGCGCGCCGGTTCCACCTCGGTGGCGGCCCGGGCCTTCGCGCTTCACCGGATGCATCGGCCGTCTCGATCGCGCATCCGGTCGGGCGCGGCTGCGATGTCACAATCTTGCCACACATCCCCCAGTGCGCGGCCGGCGCCGGACCATTAACCAACGGCGCCAGTGGTCAACGGAAAGGGGCACAACTAAAACGATCGCCGCGGGTCGGGGCGGTCCGACACGACATGCGTCGGGGTTGGGACTCTGCCGGCTGGTCGCCTTCACTCTCGACACGAGATCGAGGGGCCGGCGCGTATACAGCCAAGGGATTCAGCTGCAGCCACGACAAACGGAAGCGAGCGGGGTGAAGGCCTTCGGGTGGCACCACGGAGGGAGATCGTGCGTGCCAATCTGGCCTGCTCCCCTGATCCGAGGCCAAGCTTGAGTTTCGAATCCGGCTATTTCCA
>JBMOGA010000014.1:0-70683 GCA_049318625.1 Hyphomicrobiaceae bacterium | reverse complement strand
AATCGCACTGCAGAGGTCAGGGGTTCGATTCCCCTCGGCTCCACCAATTAAATCATAGACTTAGACGAGCCCATCAGAATTTCGAACCGCTTTGTCAGGCACGCGCCACGCACGGATGCGTGACCTGGGGTGTGCGGTGATGTTCGGGTTATCTGTGCTTAAATGGTCCGTGCGTGGCAAAGTGGGGAGCATTCGAAGCAATGCTCAACGAGGCCTCCATGCTTGCCGGTCACTTGGCTCTGGTTCTGGCGGCGGCCTTTGCCGGCGCGGCGTTCTACATCAGCTTCGCCGAGCATCCCGCGCGCCTCATCCTCGATGACCGAAATCTTCTGAAGCAATGGAAGCCGAGCTACGATGCCGGCTACACCATGCAGTCGAGCTTGGCTGCTGCGTCGGCTGTGCTTGGCGTCTTGGCGGCCTGGGCGACGCAGGATTGGCGCTGGCTGGTCGGCGCGGCGCTGATCCTCGCGAATTGGCCCTTCACGCTCGTCGTGATCATGCCGACCAATCACAAACTGAAGGCCATCGCCGAGGCCGAAGCCGGCCCCACGTCACGAAAAATGCTCGAGCAGTGGGGACGATTGCACGCGGTGAGAACGGCGCTCGGCTGCATCGCAACGCTCGCCTATCTGTGGGCGTTGAACTGAGAGGGACGGTCGACCGGTTCGGACGACAGTCCCCGCCCGAAATCCCGTCCCTCGTTCCGCTTGCGCCCGACGGCCATGCCACGCTTGGTCTGCTCGCCGCGCTTTCGTTCTCAGAAACGGGTCAGCGATCCGGTCCGGACGGGTGGCCGTTCACAGTCAGAACCGATGCCAACGTCCGGAATCGCGATGCCGATCACAGCCCTCTATGCGGGACTTCTCGGTCCTCTGCTCGTCGTACTTGCGGTGCGGGTCATCGATGCCCGGCGGGCGGCCAAGGTCGCCTTGGGCGACGGCGGCCAGCCGTTGCTGCTTCGCCGCATGCGGGCGCACGCGAACTTCGCGGAGTATGTCCCGCTGGCGCTGCTGCTGCTGGCGCTTGCCGAGAGCCTCGCGACTTTCGCGGCGGTCCTGCATGCGGCCGGCCTCGCCTTGGTCGCGGGGCGCGCCGTGCACGCGTTCGGCGTGTCGCAATCGCCGGAGCGGCTGATCCTGCGGGTCACCGGCATGGCGCTGACGCTGACCGCCGTGCTCGTGCTTTCGGCGGCGTGCCTGTTCGGTGCGATCCGCGGTCTCATCTGAGCCGGATGCGGTCTCCTGCGGTCCGTTACCGTGCCGTTGCGGGGTGTGGTGCGAGGGCTGCGCCTTTGGCACCGGCGCGGCGCTTCGCCATCATGCGGATCAGCACGACGAGGCCCAGCCCGACGACCAGAGCGATCACGGACACCAGCGGGCGGTAGTAGAACCACGCGATGGCGATGACGACCGGCGCGACGATCGCCGTTGCCAGCAGTGCAATCAGGCCCGTGCCGGCCTGGAGCAGGTTGCCGAGGAACGGCAGGACGTCGCCGAGGGCGACCAGCGGGCCGAGCAGCAGGCTGAAACCGGCGAACATGAACACCGCCGCCATGAAGCGGAGCAACCAGGTTATGAAGGTGTTGAGCCGCGCCGCGTCCTTGAACATCTCGTCGGCCGAAACGTTGCCGAGCCTTGCGAACAGCAGGCTGTCTCCGGCTTTGGTGGCGTAGGGGAGGATGTCGGTCCCGGCCTGGCGCCCGAGCAGACTGGTCGTGCCGTTGGCGGCGATGGTGTAGCTCACGCGGACGTCGCCGACGGCCGGCGCCGTGGGGTTGGCGCTGACATAGATCGTGCCGTCGACGACCTGCACCGGCTTGCCGAGTTTCGGTTGCAATTGGGCGGCGAGCGCTTGATCGGCCACGAACGGTTCGCGGGCCGCCAGCGCGCTCAAGGGCGTCGCGCCGGGCCTGAAGGCGCCGAGGGTGGCGTCCTGGGCGGTGATGCTCTTGCCGCGGAACAGCATCGGCGGATTGGTGTGTCCAGACGGCTGACGGAAGCGACTGGAATCGATCGCCTGATCCGCCCACTTCTTCACGTAGGTGTAGGTTTTGACCGTGGTCTCGCCACCGCCGACCTCCTTGCGCGTCTCCTCCTTCTCCTCCTGGTGCCATTGATACATCTCGACATGGCGGACGAGGCGGGAGGCTTGGACCGAGACGGCGAACTCGGGGTCGGTCAGCGGCGCCGTGGTCCGCAGGTCGCCGACGAGATGGACGAGCTTGCCCTCGTTCTCGGGCAGCACGCGGGCCGTCTCGACCTCGACCACCGCGCCGCGACCCTCGGCCAGCGAATTGATGGTCTGCGCGGAACGCCCCTCGTTCCAGAACATGCCGACGCCGGAGCAGACGACGAGAATCGCACCGACGACGACTCCCTTGAGCGAGTCGGTCAGTTTGCGGCCCCAGCTGCGATGGGTGGTCTCGGTGAAGACGTCCGAGCTGGTGCTGCTCGATTCTGTATCCGGATCCGGCATGGGTCTCTCCCTCGGCGCCACAGCTGCCGGCGGGACCATAATCGACCCGCACGACAGCGCCCAGCCACGTCGTGGTGGGGTGTGGCAAGACGCACGAGGGTCTGCGCGTGTCCTGTCTCGGTCGCAGCGTTCCGCTGTCACCTCGACCGATCAGACCCATGTTTCAGGGACTGATTAACGGTCTCGGTCGCAGAGTTGCGCTTCAACCTCGGCCGATCAGACCCTATCCAGCCGGGCTCAGCACGTGGATCACGCGGCTTGCGATCATGTCCTTCACCTTGGCCCCATAGGCGGCCATGTGGGGGGCGGCGGCGTGCGCCTTGAGGGCTGCGAGCGTCGACCACTTCTCGACGACGACGAAGGTGTCGGGGCCGAGTTCGGTCTGGAACGGGCCGACATCGGGTGTGTCGGTCGTCGGCACGTATTCGATGCAGCCATCCTCGGCGTGGACGGCTGGCATATTGGCGCGGAACGCGGTCAGGACGTTCTCGCGCTGGCCGGGCTTCGTGGTGATGATCGCGATGACGTGGATCATGGTTTCCTCCTTTGGTTGTCTGTGGATCGGCCGGGTTTCGGCGCAACGGCGGGCCAAACCTCAGCTGATGCGGGCGACCGCCAGGGCCAGGGCTTGCGCGCGTGGCACGAGACTGGCGATCTCCAGGTACTCGTCGGGCGTGTGGGCCTTACCGCCGACCGGGCCGACCGCGCACAAGGTCGGGCACCCCATGGCTGCGGTGAAGCCTGAGTCGGCACAGCCACCGGAGAACTCGCCCTCGATGGTCAGACCGGATTCGGCGGCCGCGGCGCGATAGATCTCGAACAGCCGCTCGCTGGCCGGTGTCGGATTGAGCGGCACGAACTCGCCGCGGATCTCGAGTGTCGCCCGCGTGCCGGGCACGAAGCTGGTGGCCACGATCGCCTCGATGCGCTCCATGAGGCCCGCGCGCTGCGGCAGCGCGACATAGCGCAAATCGACCCCGGCTTCGGCCCAGGGGGCCACCATGTTGACCGCCTCGCCGCCGCTGACCAGCCCGACATTGACGGTGATACCCTGGGACAGGTCGGTCAAGGCGTGCAAGGCGACGATCTTCTGGGCGATCTCGCCGATGGCACTGATGCCGGCCTCGAAGTTTCCGCCGGAGTGGGCCGGCTTGCCTTCGACCCGCACCGTCATGAAGACGCCGCCCTTGCGTCCGGTGACGATGTTGCCGCTCGGCCGGCCGGGTTCCGAATTGAGCACGGTGCGGGCTTCGCCGGCGGTCCGCTCGATGATCGGCCGCGAGCCCGGCGAGCCGATCTCCTCGTCGCCGGTGATCAGCGCGGCGAGCGGAACGGGGGCTCCGCCGGCGCGCTTGTAGGCGGCGAGGACGAACGCGTTGATGACCAGGCCAGCCTTCATGTCGGCGACGCCGGGTCCATAAGCGCGGCCGTCGGCGACGCGGAACGGGCGGCGGGCCGCCTCGCCCTTCTGGAAAACGGTGTCGCGGTGGCCCATCAGCACGACGGGGCGCTCGTTGACCAGCCGGTCGTCCAGGCGGACGTGGATGGCGTCGCCGTAGGCCGCGATGGGCTCGCGCCGCGCGGTCAGGCCATGGCCTGCGAAAAAGGCTTCGAGCCGGGCGCCCGCAGCGTCGACGCCGGCCTTGTCGTAGCTGCCGCTGTCGACGTTCACGAGGTCTGCCAAAAGGTCGAGCATCGCCACCTTCTGGCTGGCGAGCCACTGAGTCACCGATTGCTCGAGCGGGGTCATGTTGGCAGGTCCTCGATACGAAAGCTGCGGGGCTCGCTCGGGCGGCTCCGGGTCGGGCATCCTAATACGGCGTGGCTACTTCTGTCCGGTGGCAAAGGCTGTCCAGCCGAGCAGGTCTGCGAGCTTGCGTTCCTTGCCGGTGTCGACACGGACGGTTGCCGTCATGCCCGCGCGCAACGGCGGCTGCCCCGGCTTCGGGCTGATCTTCAGGCGCACGGGCAGCCGTTGGACGACCTTGACCCAGTTGCCGGAGGCATTCTGCGGCGGCAGCAGCGCAAACTCGGCGCCGGTGGCGGGGCTGATACTCTGGATCTCGGCCTCCCACTCGACCTCCGGGTAGATGTCCAGCACGACGGTCGCTTTCTGACCGGGCCGGACATTGGTCAATTCGGTTTCCTTGAAGTTGGCCTCGACCCAGGGCGCGGCGTCGGAGACGATGACGAACAAGGCTGTCGCCGACTTGATCTGTTCGCCGGGCTGCAGCTTGGCATTGACCACGATGCCGCTGATCGGCGCGCGAATGGTGACGCGACTGAGGTCGTAGGCGGCGCGATCGCGAGCCGCGAGCTTTTCGCGCACGAGAGGATGCTGATCGATGGGCCGATCGGGCTGATTGGCGAGTTGCGCGAGGGTCCGCTCCAGCTTGCGGCGGGCGACCTGCATCCTGTCGCGGGCCGTGGCGGCGGTGTTCTCGGTCTCCTCGAGCTTGGCCGAGGAGACGACGCCGCGTTCGCTCAACTGCTTCTGCCGCTCCAGTTGGGCGTCCCAGTACGAAATCCGGTTCTCGGCCTCGGTCAGTTCGCTTTGGGCTTCCCGGAAGGTTGCGATCAAGGTGCGGACCATGCCCCGGGCCGCGTCGACCTCGGCCTCGGCCCTGGCCAAGGCGATCTCCAGCGGCTCGCGGTCGAGCAGGACGAGTATATCGTCCCTCGCGACTTGCTGGTGGTCATGGACGCGGACCTCGGCGACCCGACCGGCCACTTCCGCCGAGACCTGGGCGATATCGGCCTTCACATAGGCGTTCTCGGTGGCCACGTAGCGCCCCGAGTGGAGCCACGCGACGGCGGCCAGGACGACCGCAAGCGCCGGCAGGCCCCAGATCAAGGTGACTCGCGTCCATGCGTGTCTGGCCAACGCCACGCCGCTGATCCTTCCCAATTGCACCGCCAGCCCAACAATTCCGGCCAGCTGATCTGACGTGGGCCGTCTGTCCCGTCGCGCGCGATAACGATACGATGGGCCTTCGATCCCTCCTAGCGGTGTCGCCGCATAGCATGACCGACGAAACCGTCTACCAGCTGACCTATTGGCAACGCGTGCT
The DNA here is from genome assembly GCA_049318625.1 of Hyphomicrobiaceae bacterium. Taxonomy (GTDB): domain Bacteria; phylum Pseudomonadota; class Alphaproteobacteria; order Rhizobiales; family Hyphomicrobiaceae; genus JBMOGA01. Next base: position 65,137 of record JBMOGA010000014.1, on the reverse strand, counting down.
GGTGCTCGCGACAGTCGTGCTCGGATCGACCATCTATACGGCGACCGTTCTGATCTCGTCGGCGCTGCTGCCGCAAATGCAGGGGGCCTTGTCCGCCACCCAGGACGAGATCTCCTGGACGATGACGTTCAACATCGTGGCCACAGCGGTGGCGACGCCGATGACCGGGTGGCTGGCGGCGCGGTTCGGCCGGCGGGCCACTATGGTCTGGTGCGCCACGGGCTTCAGCGTGGCCACGCTGTTCTGCGGGTTCGCGACGTCGCTCGAGTCGCTGGTGTTCTGGCGGGTCGTGCAGGGGGCTGCCGGAGCGCCCCTTGTGCCGCTCGGCCAGGCCATCCTGCTCGACGCCTTCCCGCAGCGCCAGCACGGCTTCATCACAGCCATCTACGGCATGGCCAACATGATCGGGCCGGCGCTTGGGCCGACGCTCGGGGGGCGGGTCTCGGAGGAATTCGGCTGGCGCTGGGGGTTCTGGATGGTGCTGCCGGTGGCGGTGCTGACGGCCATCGGCTTTCGCTTCGCCCTGCCGCCGGACCCCGACAGCCGACCGATTTCGCTCGATTGGTTGGGGTTCATCAGTCTGTCGATCGCGATCGCCGGGGCGCAACTCGTGTTCTCGCGCGGGCAGCGGCTCGACTGGTTCGAATCGAACGAGGTGATCGTCGTCACGTTCCTCGCGTGTGTCTCGCTCTACATGTTCGTCGTTCACAGCCTGACCGCGGAGCGGCCCTTCATCCGGTTGCGGCTGCTCGCCGACCGCAACTATGCGCTCGGTCTCGCCATGGTCACCCTGTTTGGCATGCTGAACTTCGCGCCGATCGTGCTGATGCCGCCATTGCTGCAGCAACAGGCAGGATTTCCGGATTCCGAGATCGGCGCCTTCGTCGGCTGGCGCGGGATCGGCGCGGCCCTCGGCTTCTTCCTGGCGATGCTCCTGCAACGGCTAGATCCGCGGATCACCATGTTGCTCGGGGCTTCGATGCAGGCGATCGCCGGGTTCTGGATGCTGACCTACGACCTCAACGTCAGCACCTACGAACTCGGCTTGAACAGCTGCCTGCAGGGCATGTCGGTCGGTCTGTCGTGGGTCCCGATGACGGTCATCACGTTCTACACGCTTCCGGCGGAGCATCGTGCCGAGGCCATGGCGATGTTCCACCTGCTGCGCAATGTCGGTTCGTCGCTGTTCATCTCGGTGGCTGTCTCGGAGATCGTCCGTGCAACCGGCGCCAACTACGCTCGCATGGTCGAGACGGTGTCGAGCTACAACCGACTTTGGGATCTGCCGTGGGTCTCGGGGGCGTGGTCGATCGACACGGTGCAGGGGGCGGCCCGGTTCGCCCGCGAGATCAACCGACAGGCGACCATGATCGGCTACTCCAACGCCTTCGTGCTCTACACCGTTGTCGCCTGCGCTATCCTCCCGCTGTGCCTGCTGGCCCGCATGAAGCCGGCGCGAGCCGTTGCACGCCAGGATTAGAGGGCTTCCGGTCTTGGTTGAATCGGGGCGACGTCGAACGACAGTCCATGATCCGACGCGAGATGGATCATCGCCCGTTCGGACAGGGCCGAAATCGTCAGCAGCGGGTTGACGCCGAGCGAGCGCGGAATGATGGCCCCGTCGATCACGTAGAGGCCGGCGTGGACCCCGGTCGCGCCGGCGCCGGGGCTCGCGTCGAACACGCGACATTTGTGGTCGACCATCCCCGACGAGCGTTCCGTGCCCATGCCGCAGCCGCCGAGCGGATGGGCAGTCGCCGGCTGATGGCCCATGACGGTGCCCGCGAGCGGGTTCTTGACGTAGGAGCCGCCGACCCCACCGACGAGCTTGGACAGCATGGCATCAAGGCGCGCGTAGACGGGCTCGTCGGCGGCACCGGGCCAGCTCAGGCGCAAGTGGTCGCCGTCGAGAGCGAAGCGGCCGGATGCCGTATCGTGCGATACGGCGAAGAAGGTCTGCAAGCGGGCGAACGGGCCCTTGTAGACGCCAGCGATGAGGCTCTGCAGTGCGCCGAGCAGGCGACCATTCGGAATGAACAGCGCCGGCAGCATGGGGGCGAGGCCCGAGGGCAGCACGCCTTCCTGGATGCACAATCCGTTCGCAAGCGCGGCCGGATCGTCAAACGCGAGGTGGCCGGTCACGGACGCGCCGACCGCCGACAACCCCTCCTTGATGGGGTGGCCGACACCGACCGCGTCGACAGGAATGTTGGCGCCGTAGCCGAAGGCGATGATGTCGCCGTTGGCCGAAAAGCCCTGGCCCAAGCGGTCGGACAGGGCGAGGCCGCGGTCGCGCGAGCGCAGCAGGATCTCGGTCGATCCAAGCGTGCCGGCCGACAGGATCACCAGATCGGCGCCGACGACGATCTCGTCCGTGCCATTCGTATCGCTGCGAACGAGGTGGACGTTCCAGCGATGAGCGCGGCCGGGCGTCACGGCGCGGACCTTGGCATGGGTGAAAATCTCGGCGCCGTGGCGCACGGCGTCGGGCAGATAGGTCAACGCGACCGTGTTCTTGGCGCCGACGTTGCAGCCGCCGACGCAATCGCCGCAGCCGGTGCAGGCCGGTTGCTCGATACCCGCGGCGTTGGTGCGGGCCGCGAAGCTGACGGCGACCGGGGTCGGAGCCGGATGCTTGTCGAGGGTGCGACCGGCGGTGGTGAGCGCCGCCAACTTGGTCCGCGACTGAGCCTGCGGGTCCTGGGCGGGGGCGAGCCAGGCGGCGGCCCGGGCGAACCCCTCGTCGAGCAGGCCGTCCTGGCGGATTTGGCCCGGCCAGACCTCGTCGGCGAAGACGCGCGCATCTGGCCGCAGTGCGACGCCGGCATTGACGAGCGAGCCGCCACCCACGCCGCAGCCGACGAGAACGTGCATGTCCTCGCCCATGCGCACGTCGTACAGGGCTGTGTCGGAGCCGAGGCGGTGGCGTTGCGAGGTGACTTGGAGCTGGGCGCGAACCTCGGGGAATCGGCTCGGGAATTCGCCGGTCTGCCATTCGCGTCCGCGTTCGAGCACGGCGACGGACTTGCCGGCACGGGCCAGTCGCGAGGCCGAGATGCCGCCGCCATAGCCGGAACCGACGATGACGACGTCGTAGTGGGGCTTCAACCGGTCGAGATCGCGGGCGAGGCGTGCCATGGGGTTCCCTGCGGGCGGTGTCTGGTCCGGCGCACTTTTAGCAGGCGGGCGGTTCGGCGGTCTTGCGGCTTTCAGCCCGTGCGGGACGTTCAGCCGAAGGTCAGTTCGATTCCGACGTCGAGATCCTTGGCCGGCACATCGGCCGGGGGCGCCGGAAACCGGGTGCGGCGAATGAAGTCGCGCGCCGATTCGTCGACCTCAGTTGATCCGCTGGAGCGGCGGACCTCGATGGTCGCGACATTGCCGTCGCGACCAATGACGAAGCGGACGAACACGGTGCGGCGCGGGCCGGCATACGGACGCGGAGGACGGCTGCGCAAGGTTTCGAACACGCTGGACAGGTAGGCGGACGCGCGGCCGCCTCCGGCCGCGGCCGGGGACAGCGGCGCTGTGGCCAGGGCTTTCCGGTCGGTATCGGGGCTGGTCTTGCGGTCGTCGTCCGCCGGGTCGACGGGCGCCGAGGGCTGCGGCGCGGCGGTGGTGGTGACGATTCCGGGCATGGCGATGCGCTCCGCCACTTGGGGCGCGGCTTCCGTCTCGTCCGGGGCGACGGGCCGGTCGGACTCGGGCGCCGGCGGCGCGGTTGTCTCGGGGGCGACTTCGGCCGCGGCGGCAGGGGGCTCTTCGCTCTCCCGGGCCGCCAGATCTGCCGAGGATATGGTGGCCCGGCTGTCGTCCTCGCGCCCCGGCGCGCCGCCCGGCTCGGGCAGTGGCCGGGATGCGATGCGCTCGATCACGATGTCGACGCCGATCGATTCGAGCGCGGATTCGCGGTCCGAGACGGCGGCCGGCGCCATTACCCAGAACGCCAGGGTCAGAAAGGCGCCGTGCAACACCGTCGCCGCCGCAACGCCCTCCGGCAGTGTCGACCGTGGCCGGGAACTCGGCGTGCGTCGACCTTCGACGTCCAACGCCAAGCCGCCCAACGGATCGAGGGGGATGGTGTCGTCCTGGCTCGCTAGCTCGGTCGGCATGCGATCGCGAATGCCTCCTGTCCGCCCGCCCTTGTGCAGCGGATCCCAGGCTCTCGCAACTTGTCGATGTGGCGGGTCGTCCGCGGTAGTGCGTGCCACACCGTCGGAGGCTCAATCCGCGTCGGTCTTGGTAAAAGTGGCCGCCAGACGTTCCGCTGCGGCGCGCATGGTGTCGACGAAGCCGCGGGCCTGGTCGAGCGAGATGCGTGCCTCGGGCGCGGACACCGCGATGCCGCCCAGCACGCGGCCGGTGCCTGTGATGACCGGTACGGCGACGCAGACGACGCCGTCGATGAATTCGCCATTGTCGACCGAGATGTCGGATGCGGCGATCCGGTCGAGTTCGGCGGCCAGCGCCGCCGTGTCGACCAGGGTCCGGCTGGTGTACCGGGCGAGCCGCAGGGTCGCCAGTACCGCGCGCCGGTCGCGGGGCGACAGCCGCGAGAGCAACAGCTTGCCGATGGCGGTGCAGTGGGCCGGGACCCGGCTGCCGGCCTCGAACCGCAGGCCGAGCGGCCATTTCGCTTCGACGCGGTCGATATAGATGACTTCCGAGCCCGCCAGCACGCCGAGATTGCAGGTTTCGCCGGTCTCGTCGGAAACGGCTTTCAGGATGGCTTGGCGGACGCTGCGCGGCGCCGAGGCTTGCAGAACGTCGAGGGCGAGCGTGGTCAGCCTCGGCCCTTCGACGAAGCCGCCGAGCAGCCGATCCCGCTCGATCAGGCCCATGTCCGACAGCGCGGCGGTGATCCGGTGGGCCGTCGGCTTGGTCAGGCCGGTGGCCCGCAGGATCTCGGCCATGGTCAGGGGCTGGCGGGCCGCCGCGACGATCTCGAGAATGGAGAATGCCTTTCCCATGGCGTTGAGACGATGGTCGCTCTCACGTTGAACCGGGGTGCGGCGCCGAAGCTTGGGGCTGCGGCGCGTGGTCGATGCGGGCGCTTTCGTCTCGTGGCGTATGGTCATGCCGTGCCGGTCATCAAACGATGGCGGCAAGTATGCGAGATCGCCGGCACGGGATCAATCCAACTGCCGTCGGTCATGGCTGCACCTCGTCTGGCGCCATTGAGGTCGAGGGCGACCTGAATGTATGGTCATCCGCCTTTCGTATGACCCACCCCACAAGAGCCAACGAGCCCCTTTCATGAGCCAACTGTTTGCGCCCTATCGCCTCGGCGAACTCGAACTGTCCAACCGTCTGGTCGTCTCGCCGATGTGCCAGTACTCGGCCGACAACGGCTTGGCCAACGACTGGCACGTGATGCATCTCGGCATGCTCTCCAACTCGGGTGCCGGTCTCTTGCTGGTCGAGGCGACGGCGGTGGAAGAGCTCGGCCGCATCACGCACGGCTGCGTCGGCCTCTATTCGGATGCCCACGAGCAGGCGCTGAAGCGTGTCCTGGAGGCCTGCCGCCGGTTCGGCACCGCCAAGGTCGGCATTCAGCTCGGCCATGCCGGGCGGAAGGCTTCGGCGAAGCGGCCGTGGGAAGGCAAGACGCTGAACGAACCCGAGCTGGACAACCCGTGGCCGACGTTCGCGCCTTCGGCGGAGCCGTTCGGCGAGGGCTGGCATCGTCCGGCGGTTCTCGACGAGGGCAGCATTGCGCGCATCATCGGCAAGTTCGCCGAGGCGGCCCGGCGCGCCGATCGGTTGGGCTTCGAAGTCGCGGAGGTGCACGGCGCGCACGGCTACCTGCTGCATCAGTTCCTCTCCCCCTATTCGAACAAGCGGACCGACCAGTGGGGCGGCAGCCTCGAGAACCGCATGCGGTTCCCGCTCGCCGTGTTCGAAAGCGTGCGCAAGGTCTGGCCGCGCTCGAAGCCGCTCGGCCTGCGTATCTCGGCGGTCGATTGGGTGGAGGGCTGCTGGAGCATCGAGGACTCGATCGTACTCGCTCGCCGCATGAAGGAGATCGGCTGCGAGTTCATCGACGTTTCGACCGGCGGCATCGATCCGGCAATCAAGGTTCCGGTCGCGCCCGGATTCCAGGTGCCGTTCGCCGAAGCGATCCGCAAGGCGGTCGGGATTCCCGTGATGGCGGTCGGCATGATCACGGAGGCGCGGCAGGCCGAGGCGATCATCGCCGAGGGCCGGGCCGACATGGTGGCGATCGCGCGGGCGTTCCTCGACGATCCGCATTGGGGCTGGCATGCGGCCTATGAGCTCGGTGCCGAAGTGGCGATGCCGCCGCAGTACCGCCGCGTCGGCGTCAAGCTGTGGGATCCGGCCCGGAAGCGGCGCGGGTGATGGTGGGTGCCGGAGCGATGGTCGCGGCCGGTGGCCCCGGCGTCCTTGCCGGCGCCACCGTCCTCGGCTAGGCGTCCGGCATGAAGCTGTATCGCTCGTTCGCCACCGTCGGGGGGCTCACCCTCATCAGCCGCGTGCTCGGGTTCGGGCGGGACATCCTGATCGCGTCGGCGCTCGGTTCGGGCTGGATCGCCGACGCGTTCTTCGTCGCGTTCCGTTTCCCCAACCTGTTCCGGCGACTGTTCGGAGAGGGTGCCTTCAATTCCGCCTTCGTGCCGTTGTTCGCAAAACGGCTCGAGGGCGAGGGTCCGGAGGCGGCCCGCTATTTCGCCCAGCAGGCCATGAGCGGTCTTGCGTTCGTGCTGGCCATCCTGAGCGTGATCTTCATGCTCGGGATGCCGTGGCTGATGCACGTCATAGCGCCCGGCTTTCGCGATACGCCCGAGAAGTTCGATCTCGCGATCCTGCTGACGCAGATCGCTTTTCCCTACCTCTTCTGCATGTCGTTGGTGGCGCTCCTCTCGGGTGTGCTGAATTCGCTCGGCAAGTTCGTCGAAAGCTCGGCGGTCTCGATCGTGCTCAACCTGACGCTCATGGGCGCAATCCTGATCGCGCTCGGGCTCGGTTACCGCAACGATCCGCGGGCCGGCATCGCGCTGGCGTGGGGCGTGTTCGCGGCCGGGCTGCTGCAACTCGTGCTGCTGTTGTGGGGTGTCTGGCGCAACGGTATGTGGCTGAAGCTCGTGCGCCCGCGGCTCTCTCCGGACGTGCGGCGGCTGATCGTGCTCGGTGTTCCGGGTGTCATCGCGGGCGGGATAACCCAGCTCAACATCCTGATCGGCACGATCATCGCGTCGCTCAAGGATGGCGCCGTTTCTCACCTCTACTACGCCGACCGCGTCTATGAATTGCCGCTGGCGCTGGTCGGCATCGCCATCGGCGTCGTTCTGCTGCCAGACGTGTCGCGACAGCTGCGGGCGGGCAATGCGGCCGGGGCGATCGTCAGCCAGAACCGCAGCCTCGAGTTTGCGATGCTGCTAACCGTACCCGCCGCGGTTGCTCTCGCGGTCATTCCGACGCCGATCGTTCAGGTGCTGTTCGAGCGGGGCGCCTTCCGGCCCGCCGACACTCTGGCGACGGCCAGTGCGCTGGCGTTGTTTGCTTTCGGCCTGCCGGGCTTCGTGCTCATCAAGGTGTTCTCGCCGGCCTATTTCGCCCGCGAGGACACGCGGACGCCGATGATCTTTGCGACCGTGAGCCTGACCCTCAACACGCTGGGATCGGTCGGTCTGTTCTTCGCGTTCCAGGCGATGGGGATGATGCCCCATCTCGGCATTGCGCTGGCGACCACGCTCGGGGGCTGGCTGAACGCGGCGCTGCTCTATGCGACGTTGCGCCGGCGCGATTACTTCGTGCCCGACCGCAAGCTGATCCGGGCGCTGCCGCTGATCGTGCTGGCCAGCGCCGTGATGGGGGTGGTGCTGTGGCTCGCGGCCGATGCGCTCGCGCCCTATTTCCAGATCTCGGCGGGGCTGTTGACGCGGGTCTTAGCGCTGACGGCACTCGTCATGCTCGGTTTTGCCAGCTATGCCGCGGTGGTGCTGGCCACGGGCGTGGTATCGCGCAGCGATCTCAAGCGCGCGGTGCGCCGCGGGTAGCAAGGCGAGGTCGACGTGCCGGAGCTTCCCGAGGTCGAGACGGTGCGCCGCGGGTTGGAGCCCGTGATGGCCGGTCAGGTCGTTGTCGAAGTCGCGCAGCGCCGGCCCGACCTCCGTTTCCCGTTTCCGGAGCGCTTTGCCGAACGTATCGCGGGCTGTCGAGTCTTGCGGATCGGCCGGCGTGCGAAGTATCTGCTGGCGGAGCTTTCATCGGGCGAGGTGCTACTCATGCATCTCGGCATGAGCGGGCGCTTCACGGTGACGGCTCCGGGCGGCGCGGCGCACAGGCTCGGCGAATACGAGCACGACACCGGCAACCTCGATCGTCACGACCATGTCGTGCTGCGGCTCGCGAACGGTGCGGTCGTCACCTACAACGACCCGCGGCGTTTCGGGTTCATGGATCTGCTGGCGCCGGACGATGTCGAACACCACAAGCTTCTCGCCGGGCTCGGTCCGGAGCCGCTCGGAAATGTGTTCCACGCCGACCATCTCGCGCAGGCGGCGCTCGGTCGATCCGTCGATCTCAAGGCCTTTCTCCTGGACCAGTCGGTTGTCGCGGGTCTCGGCAACATCTACGTCGCCGAAGCGCTGCACCGCGCCGGGCTCAGCCCCAATCGGTCGGCGGCGTCGCTGGTGACCAAGGCGGGTAGGCCGACGGCGCGGGCCGCGCGGTTGGTGCCTGCGATCCGCGCCGTGCTGGAGGAGGCGATCGCGGCCGGCGGCTCGACACTGCGCGACTACCGGCATGCCGATGGAACAGCGGGCGCCTTCCAACAGGATTTTCGAGTCTACGGACGTGCGGGAGATCCTTGCACGCGTCCGGGGTGCCGGGGCATCGTGCGCCGCGAGGTGCAGGCCGGCCGTTCGACGTTCTATTGCGGGGCTTGTCAGCGTTAACAGCGGGAGATCATCGCCATGGCTTACGAGACGATCCTTGTCGAGACGCGCGGTCGGGTGGGGCTGGTGACGCTCAACCGGCCGTCGGCACTGAACGCGCTCAACAGTCAGCTGATCGGCGAGCTTTCGCAGGCGCTCGAGGCATTCGAGGCGGACCGCGCCATCGGTTGCATCGTGCTGACCGGCTCGGACAAGGCGTTCGCGGCCGGGGCCGATATCAAGGAGATGCAGTCCAAGACCTACATGGACGCGTTTCTCGACGACTTCATCGCCTCGTGGGACCGCGTCGCGCGGTGTCGCAAACCGGTCATTGCGGCGGTGGCCGGTTTCGCGCTCGGCGGCGGCTGCGAGCTGGCGATGATGTGCGACTTCATCATCGCGGCCGACACCGCCAAGTTCGGGCAGCCGGAGATCAAGCTCGGCGTGATGCCGGGCGCGGGCGGTACGCAGCGCCTGACGCGGGTGGTCGGCAAGGCCAAGGCCATGGATCTTTGCCTGACCGGGCGGATGATGGATGCGGCCGAGGCGGAGCGGTGCGGGCTCGTCTCGCGGATCGTGCCGGCTGCCGATCTGCTCGCCGAGGCGTTGAAGGCGGCGGATGCGATCGCCCAGATGTCGTTGCCAGCGGCGATGATGACGAAGGAAAGCGTCAATCGCGCGTTCGAGACCACACTGGCTGAGGGTGTGCGGTTCGAGCGGCGCGTGTTCCACTCGCTGTTCGCGACCGAAGATCAAAAAGAAGGCATGGCGGCCTTCGTCGAGAAGCGGAAGCCGGCGTTCAAGAACCGCTGATCTTGCCGCCGATGCGGTTCTGACTGATGGCGGCCATCACCGACAGGCCGACGAGGGCGACACCGCCGGCCACGAAGACGTGGTTGGCGACCCAGTCGTCACGCACGCTGGCGATCTTTCCCGACAACAGCAGCCAGCCGAGCCCGCCGGCCAACGCCATGGCGTGCACCACGGTCAGGCGGAGCATCGCCAATTGGCGTGGACCGGTGCGAAAGATGCTGTCGCGGTGGCGCAACGCATCGCCGTAGGCGGCGAGGGCGAGTGCCACAATGGCCATCGCGGCTCCGTACTGATTCCAGTGGTACCAGCGCAGTCCGGAGAGCGGATAGACGACGAGCAGTGCCGTCGCGCCCCAGGCATATGCAAGCGCCAGCAACACCGCGTTGCGCCGCGCCGCCACCGGGGCCGCCTCGGCGGTAACGCGCGCGGGTTCGAGCTTCCAGAGCGGCCGATTCATCAAGATTCCGAAGGCGAGCAGGGCGATGGCCGCGGTCGCTGCGGCCATCCACGACAGGGCGATGGTTCCGGACCGGGCGGCCATGGTCATCGCCACAACGGTCGTCACCAGGATTGCAATCAGAACCGGCACGGCTCGATCGAGCGCCATGGGGTCAGCCTCGGGTTGCAGGCGGCAAGCGGATCAGGTTGCCGACGCCGGTCCCGGACGGAGTGCGAGCCGAGACTGGGCACGTATGGCATGCAAGCTCAGTATGGCGAGTGCCAGGGCTCCGAAAAAGAAGTAATTGTTGGCGGGCCAGTCCTCCCAGCCTTTGCGCGGGGCCAGGTAGCGGACCATCTTGCCGTCCACGACGAGCCCGATCATCGCGACGACCATGCCGCCGAGCTGGCCGAAGGCCATGTAGCGGGACAGTTTCAGCAGAGCGACGTCGTCGACGCCGCGCGCCGCGTCGCGCGCCAGGGTCCGAGAGAACCACAGGCAACCGGCAGCGACCAGGGCGAACGGGGCAAAGAAGTGCAGCCACTCTTTCCAGGTGGCAGCGGCCGTGCCGTAGGTTGCCAGAATGGCGAGCGCCGCCCAAGCCCAGACCAAACCCATTTCGCGAGCCTTGCTGGCTCCCACGGCCGAGCGCGAGGCACCGGCAGCGATGGCGGCGCGCGTGGCCAGAATTCCGAGGATCGCCAAGCCCAGTGCCGTCGTTGCGGCGATCCCGGCGTGGACATAGGCCATCGTCACGTCGCCGGCGCCGCGGCGCGCTGCGGCCCATACCAGCAGCGCGACGCTGATGGCGATCACTGTCAACCGCACGGCAAGGCCCATAGTCGTCCGCTCCACTCGCTCGAGAACCGGTTGCGTCCTTTAACAGAGGTGACGTCGTCCGCAACGGCCGGTCGAGGGAACTTAGTATCCCTGGCGTCCGAGACAAGTTGACCAGCCAAATAGCGTTGGGGTATAGGCAGCACCAATCGGCCGCCCGGGACAGTGTTCCGGGCGGTACGCGCGTTTACGCCATTTGCCCGAGATGGCACGCAGCAGCAGTTCACGTCGGGTGTGTCGGAAAGGATGAGATGATGGCCAATACGTCGTCGGCCAAGAAAGCCGCTCGGCAGGCAGTGCGCCGCACCGAGGTGAACAAGGCTCGCCGCGGTCGCATGCGTACCGAGGTGCGGAAAGTCGAGGAAGCGATCGCGGCTGGTGACAAGACGGCGGCCGTTGCAGCCTTCAAGGTTGCGGAGCCGATCCTGGTGCGGACCGCGCAGAAGGGCGTCGCTCACAAGAAGACCGCGAGCCGCAAGGTTTCGCGTCTGGCGGCCCGCATCAAGTCGCTGCCGAACTGAGCCGTATTCGCGGCTTCGCCGCAGTCCGCCGCCAGTGTGACACTTCTGCTACAGAAGTTTGATCCGTCGGCGTTGGGTTCCGGAGCGAAAATTGCCTTGAGTCCCGGGGGGATGAATTTGAGCAACCGGCTCCCCTCACCGCCCCCCCGGACTCGGTAGACCACCCCTGCAAGTAAAAACAACGTTCCTCACGGCGCCCCCATCGGGCGCCGTCGTCGTTTCTGCGTTCGGATGGGCGCGCGGAAAAAGCGGACGTGAATCAAAGCGCTTCTCAACAGCCTTGAAGGTAGTCCTCAGTTTGTCCACACCGCCTGTCGAAAAAATCACGGATGCTCCGGTGACTGAACAAGGCTGGGGACGATATTGCGCAGGCTTGAACAGTGTGGTTAATAACCTGTGACCGAGGCGGACGGAGCGTATTACCGAACCCGCCGCGGTTCATGTCAGAGTCCCCAGCTTGTGCGGTTGTGCACATTGGGTGTCGGGGTTTGCATTGTAAGCGTTACGGAGCCCGACGTCGGCTGGGAGTCAGAGTTGGAAGTCTATTCTTGTGGGTAGCATGACCATCGTGCGGATGGTCCGGTTGTGAGGGCGACCGTTGCTACACGCAGGAGGAGGGTAAACAGTGGGGTCATCTCTACCTGCCCCGATCGAGAACGTGCCCGTGACAGCTGTCTGGGCCCGGCTCGAGTCGGATCAGGCCTCCGTTCTGATTGATGTCAGAACCGCGGCCGAATGGGCGTTCGTTGGCGTCCCGGATCTATCTCGCATCGGAAAGAAGCCCGTATTCGTCGAGTGGCAATCTTTCCCGGACAATCGCGTCGATCCTGGTTTTGGCGAGCGGCTCACTGCTGCTCTGAGCGAATTGCGCACGCGCAAGGACGACGAGTTGTTCTTCCTCTGTAGATCTGGAGGACGAAGCCATAGTGCCGCCCAGCTGATGGCGGTTCAGGGCTTCCAAAAGTGCCGAAATGTCGCCGAGGGGTTTGAGGGGCCTCTCGATGAGAATCGGCATCGCGGACGAACCTCCGGATGGAGGTTCTCCGGTCTGCCCTGGGTTCAGGGCTAGTCAAAGTCGATCATTCGGAGATGGCGGCCGTTCGCTTTGCGGGCGGACGAAGGGTGCCGCTGTCTCTCGTCAAACGTGCGGGGTAACTGAAATGAATATCGAAACGAGCACGGAAGCCGTGAAGCTTGCGGCGGCGCCCAACGATGGAGCGGCCGACACCAAGGTGGCGCGCAGCGAGGCACCGGCCGGCGGTGGCGGCAGTGAGTCTAGCCCGCGTTCCGGCGTGGATGCGCGGGGGCAGCGCGTGCGGGCCATGCTGCGGGCCCGGCTGGGCGAGGATGTCTATACGAGCTGGTTCAACTCTCTCGAGTTCGACCATTTCGAAGGCACCACCGTGAAGGTTTCGGTTCCCGTGAAGTTCCTGCGGAACTGGATCCAGTCGCACTATTCCGAGGATCTGCTGAATTGCTGCCGCGCGGAGTTCGCGGGCGCTGAGCGGGTCGACGTGGTTGTCCGCACGCCAGGTGGGCCGTCATCGCGACCGGTCGCGGAGGCGACGCGCGAGTCGACGGACGACGCGGCTGCCGGGGCGCCGGAGGCCGCGGCACGCGCGGTAGTGGCGCCACGCGCGACGCAAGCGAACATGGCCGCCCAGAGCGGCCGGACGCAGGCTGCCGGCCTCGAGGGTTCGCCGCTCGATCCGCGCTACACGTTCGAGAGCTTGGTCGTCGGTGCGTCCAACCGGATGGCGCATGCCGGGGCGACGCAGGTCGCCGAGACGGTGTTCACGGACAGCCGGAGCATCAACCCGCTGTACATTCATTCGTCGGTCGGTCTCGGCAAGACCCATCTGCTGCACGCGATCGCCTGGGAAGTGAAGCGCCGCTATCCCCATTCGCAGGTGCTCTATCTGACGGCCGAGCGCTTCCGCTACCAGTTCGTCGAAGCGCTGCGCAGCCAGGATCCGCTCTCGTTCAAGGATCGCTTCCGGCATGTCGACATGCTGCTGATCGACGATCTCGAGTTCATGCACGGCCAGCAGACCGAGCAGGAGTTCGACCACGTCATCAACACGCTGCTCGACGGCGGGCGGCAGGTCGTGGTCGCCTCGGCGCGGGCGCCGAACCACATCGAGCGGCTGAACGAGCGGATGCGCTCGCGTCTCCAGCGCGGGTTGGTGACCGAGATCACCGCGCTCGACTACGAATTGCGGTTGCGCGTGCTGGAGAAGCGCGTGGCCGAGAAGCGGTTGGCCGATCCGTCGTTTGAGATGTCGCGCGAGGTGCTCGAGTTGCTCGCCGATCGGCTCACCGAGAGCGGGCGCGAGCTGGAAGGCGCGATCACCCGCTTGCATGCGACATGGCAGTATATGCGCACGCCGATCACCCTCGATATCGTCGAGACGGTGATCCGGGATCTCGTCCAGGGCATCGAGCCACGGCGGATCAAGATCGAGGACATCCTCAAGGTGGTGTCGCGCCACTTCGGTGTGACCCGCAGCGACCTGCTCTCGCAGCGCCGCCACCGCTCGGTCGTCTGGCCGCGCCAGATCGGCATGTATCTGGCCAAGCACCTGACGGCGCGCTCGCTGCCCGAGATCGGGCGCCGGTTCGGCAACCGGGACCACACGACCGTTCTCCATGCCATCCGCAAGATCGAAGGCGTCATCGAGGGCAATCCCCGGGTGCGCGACGAGATCGAGGAGCTGAAGAAGCATCTGAACAACTAGAATAGCTCGCGCCGGCCGAGCGCTCTGCACGGGCGTTTCCGCGCCCCCTTGCATGCCACTCCGGTTCAGACCATGCTGCGGCCCCGCTTCGTTGCGGGTCCGCAGCAATTGCGTTCCCCGGGCGAAGCAATCTATGAGCAATGGGCTCGGATGAGCGGCGTGGCAGCACTCGACCGCATTGAGGAATCGCATGAGGCTGGTGATCGAGAGAGGCGAGCTGCTCAGGGCACTCAGTCATGTCACCAGCGTGGTCGAGCGAAGGACCACGATTCCGATCCTTTCGAACGTCCTGCTGGCTGCCAACGGCCGTGAGCTGCGGCTGAAGGCCACCGATCTCGAGCGGGAAGTGAGCGAGACGGTTTCGGCCGAGGTGACGCAGGACGGCGCGGTGACGGTGCCGGCGCATCTGCTTCATGACATCGTGCGCAAACTGCCCGATGGCGCTCAGGTCGAATTCAAGCGGGATGCCGAGCGGGAGCGCCTGTCGCTGTCGTCCGGGCACTCGCGGTTCGCGCTGCAGATGCTGCCGGCCGAGGATTTCACCGATCTCGCGGCCGGCGAGATGACGCACGAGTTCGAGGTCGCCGCGAGCGATCTCAAGCGGCTGATCGAGAAGACCCGCTTTGCCATCTCCACCGAAGAGACCCGTTACTATCTCAACGGCATCTTCCTGCATGCCGCGGAGACGGCGGGGCAGCCGCGGCTCAGGGCCGTGGCGACCGACGGCCATCGGCTCGCCCAGGTCGAGATCGTGCGGCCCGAAGGCGCGACCGGCATGCCGGGCGTCATCATTCCGCGCAAGACGGTGCACGAGCTACATCGCCTGCTCGAAGACACGAGCTTGGTCATCAAGGTCGGCGTATCGACCGCCAAGGTGCGGTTCGAGATCGGACCGATCACGCTGGTGTCGAAGCTGATCGACGGGACGTTCCCGGACTATGCGCGTGTGATTCCGCAGGGCAACGACAAGGAGATGACGGTCTCCAACGTCGCGTTCACCAGCGCCGTCGATCGTGTGTCGACGATCGCCAGCGAGCGCGGCCGGGCCGTGAAGCTCAACATTTCGAGCGCCAAGCTCGTGCTTTCGGTGAACAATCCCGAGGGTGGCAGCGCGACCGAGGAGATCGGCGTTGACTATGCCGCGCAGCCGCTGGAAATCGGCTTCAACGCGCGGTATCTGCTCGACATCGCGGGCCAACTTGAAAGCGACCAGACGGTCTTCAAGCTGGCCGATCCCGGTTCTCCGACCATGGTCATGGACAGCGGTGACGAGGGCGCGCTGTACGTGCTGATGCCGATGCGGGTGTAGGCCCCCTTTGTCCAAGGGATGGGGCCGGCAAGGGGCGAATTCGGCGGCCGCGCTGGGTGATCCGCCACCGTCCGATCGGCAGGAGGTCCCTATGGACGCCGCGCGCCGCACCGCGACGCCCCCTGACCTCGGTCCCGAATTCTGGATCGAGCGGATCGCGCTCACCAACTTTCGCAACTATCGCACCGCGACGGTCGAGCCTGGGCCGCGGCCCGTGGTGTTGCTCGGCGCCAACGGGGCCGGCAAGACCAACATGCTGGAAGCGGTCTCGCTGATCGCGCCGGGGCAGGGCCTGCGCCGGGCCGCTTACGAGACCGTCGCGCGCCAGGGCGGGGCCGGCGACTGGGCGGTGGCGGCGCGCGTTCGCGTGGCGGGTTCGGTCGTCGAAATCGGCACCGGGCTCGATGCGCGGCTCGGCGACGCCCGCGCCGGCCGCATCGTGCGGATCGACGGTGCGAGCAAGGGCGGTTCGGGGGCGCTCGCCGACGTCATCGAGATGGTTTGGCTGACGCCCGCCATGGACGGGCTGCTGACCGGGCCGGCCGCCGACCGGCGGCGTTTTCTCGATCGGCTGATCCTTTGCTTCGATCCGGGCTACAGGACGCGGCTCGGCCATTTCGAGCGGGCCATGCGCCAGCGCAACCGCCTGCTGGAGCAGGGCGCGACCCAGCACGGCCAGCTCGGGGGGCTCGAGCGGATCATGGCGGAGACGGGGGTTGCGATCGCGGCGATGCGCGCCGAGGCGGTTGCTCAGATCCAGGCCACCATTTTGGCGCGGCGCGACCGCGATCCCCTTTCACCGTTCCCGTGGAGCAAGCTGGCGCTCGATGGTGACCTCGATCTCGCGGTGGCGCGGATGCCAGCCGTGGAAGCCGAGGATCACTACGCCGACCGGCTCGCGGCGGGTCGCGAGCGGGACCGCGGCGCGGGCCGCACGCTCGATGGGCCGCATCGGTCGGACCTGATCGTGCATCACGGGCCGAAGTCCATGCCGGCCAACCTGTGCTCGACGGGCGAGCAGAAGGCGCTGTTGGTGGGGCTCATCCTGGCGCACGCCGAGCGGGCGGCCGAGCGGCGCGACGGTGCCGTGCCCATCCTGCTGCTCGACGAGATCGCGGCGCATCTCGATCCGTCGCGCCGGGCGGCGCTGTTCGAGGAGCTGCTGCACCTGCGGACTCAGGCCTGGATGACGGGCACCGACGCCGCCCTTTTCGACTCACTCGAGGGCCGGGCGCTGCTGCTCAAGGTCGAGGATGGGACCATAGCCCCCTTCCTGCCCTCATGATGTCGCGCATGCGTCGACGCAACCCATTGCGCAAATAGAGAAAATTTGCTGTCGACTATTATCTGGCCAACGTCGATTCGAACGTCTTTTGGCCGCGTCCGTGGTATAAGCACGGGACACTCCTTTTCCTCCAGACGGACAATTCGCATGAGCGCTCAGCCGGCCCGAAAAATCGACGCGCCCGCCGACAGCTACGATGCCAGCTCGATCAAGATGCTGAAGGGCCTCGACGCGGTCCGCAAGCGTCCCGGCATGTACATCGGCGATACCGACGACGGCTCCGGCTTGCACCACATGGTGTACGAGGTCGTCGACAACGCCATCGACGAGGCGCTGGGCGGGCATGCGACCGAGGTCAGCGTGACGCTCAATGCCGACGGCTCGTGCACGGTGCGCGACAATGGTCGCGGCATTCCGACCGGCATCAAGGACGATGACGATCACGACCCCAAGCGGTCGGCGGTCGAGATCGTGATGACCGAACTGCATGCCGGCGGCAAGTTCGACCAGAACTCCTACAAGGTATCCGGCGGCCTGCACGGCGTGGGCGTATCGGTCGTCAATGCGCTGTCGTCGGCGCTGAAGGTGACCGTTTGGCGGGAGGGGCATCAGCACGTCATCGACTTCTGCGACGGCGTGCCGTCGGGGCCGCTGGCTGTCGTCGGGCCGGCCGACGGGCAACGCGGGACCGAAGTGACGTTCCTGCCGAGTGGTCAGACATTCACGAAAACAGAGTTCGACTTCGCGACCCTCGAGCATCGTCTGCGCGAGCTTGCCTTCCTGAATTCGGGTGTCCGGATCGTGTTGACCGATGCACGCCACGCCGACGTCAGGCGCGAGGAACTGATCTATGACGGTGGCGTCGCGGCCTTCGTGCGCTATCTCGACCGCTCTCGCTCGTCGCTCTTCGATGCGCCGATCATGATCCGGGGCGAGCGGGAGGGTATCTCCGTCGAACTCGGTCTGTGGTGGAACGACGGCTATCACGAGACGACGCTGTGCTTCACGAACAACATTCCTCAGCGCGACGGTGGCACGCATCTCGCCGGCTACCGTGCGGCCCTCACGCGCGTCATCAATAAGTATGCGGAAGAAACCGGCATCGCGAAGCGCGAGAAGGTGTCGCTGACCGGCGACGACGCCCGCGAGGGTTTGACTTCTGTGCTGTCGGTCAAGGTGCCCGACCCCAAGTTCTCCAGCCAGACGAAAGACAAGCTCGTCTCGTCCGAGGTCAAGCCGGCGGTCGAGAACATCGTGGGTGACCAGCTCAGCCAGTGGTTCGAGGAGCATCCGAAGGAAGCGAAGATCATCGTCGCCAAGGTCGCCGAGGCGGCGGCGGCGCGCGAGGCGGCCCGTAAAGCTCGCGAGCTGACGCGCCGCAAGGGTGCGCTCGACATGGCGAACCTGCCGGGCAAGCTGGCCGAGTGCCAGGATCGCAACGCGGCGAATACGGAGATGTTCATCGTCGAGGGTGACTCGGCGGGCGGGTCGGCCAAACAGGCGCGCAACCGGGAGTTCCAGGCGGTGCTGCCGATCCGCGGCAAGATCCTGAACGTGGAGCGGGCGCGGTTCGACAAGATGCTGTCGAGCCAGGAGATCGGCACGTTGATCACGGCGCTCGGAACCGGCATCGGGCGCGACGATTTCAACCTCGCCAAGCTCCGCTACCATAAGATCATCATCATGACGGACGCCGACGTCGACGGGGCGCACATCCGCACGCTGCTGCTGACGTTCTTCTATCGGCAGATGCCGGAGCTGGTGGAGAAGGGGCATCTCTACATCGCGCAACCGCCGCTCTACAAAGTCACCAAGGGCAAATCCGAGCGGTACCTGAAGGACCAGCGCGCCCTCGAGGACTATCTGATCGACACGGGTATCGAAGATTCGGCACTCAGGCTCGCGTCTGGCGAGGTGCGGGCCGGCAAGGATCTCCGCGACATCGTGGAGACGGCGCGCGTGCTGCAGGGGATACTCGATGGGCTGCACAGTCGTTACGCGCGGTTCATCGTGGAGCAGGCGGCCATCGGCGGAGCGCTCGACGGGCGGATCCTGACCAGCCGGGAATCGGCCGAGGACAAGGCCCGCGAGGTGGCGAGGCGCCTCGACAACATCGCCGAGGAGACCGAACGGGGCTGGGAGGGCAAGCTTTCCGACAACGAAGGCTTGATATTCGTCCGTGAGGTGCGCGGGGTGCGCGAGGCGCACGTGCTCGACCGGGCGTTCCTGGTGTCTGTCGACGCGCGGCGGCTGAACGAGCGGCATCAGCATCTTTCGGAAATCTACGATATGCCGGCAACGTTCCGTCGGAAGGACATGGAAACGTCCGTCTACGGGCCGGGTGGGTTGCTGAAGGCGGTCTACGAGGGTGGCCGGAAGGGGTTGGCCCTGCAGCGCTATAAAGGTCTCGGCGAAATGAATCCGGAGCAGCTGTGGGAGACCACGCTGGACCGCGAGAGCCGGACGTTGCTGCAGGTGAAGATCGGTGACCTCGGCGAGGCCGACGAGATCTTCTCCAAGCTGATGGGTGATGTGGTCGAGCCGCGGCGCGAATTCATCCAGGACAACGCCTTGAACGCGAGTGTCGACGTCTGACCTTCGGGGCCGCCGGGTTTGATGCAAATCAAGCTGGCGGCCCTCTACCATTTTGAACGATTCCAATGTTGATCTTTTTCATCCAGATTTGGCCGTTTGCGCTTGACCCGATGGGTGCGCGCTGATTTTTTTCGCGGTACCGCGCTCTTGCGGTGTCCGATGCGGGGCCTTGACCCCCGAGGTTTGGAGATTGTCGATGTTCGTCCAACGTATGCGGCGCCATGCGCGTCCGCTGGTGCTTGCGGGCACCCTCGCCTTCTCGCCTGCCGCCTTGGCCCAAGGCCAAGTCAACATCTACTCCTATCGAGAGCCCGGGCTTATTGCTCCGTTGCTCGAGGCCTTCACCCAGAGGACCGGCATCAAGACCAACGTGGTGTTCGCGAGCGCCGGGCTCAACGAGCGGCTGGCCGCGGAGGGTGCGAACAGCCCGGCGGATATCCTGCTGACCGTCGATTCAACCCGCCTCTCGGAGGCCAAAGCGGCGGGCCTGACGCAGGCGGTCACGAACGCCGCCGTTCTGGCCGGCGTGCCGGCGCCGCTGCGCGATGCCGAAGGCCATTGGTTCGGGCTGTCGATGCGGGCGCGGATCGTCTACGCGTCGAAGGAGCGTGTGAAGCAGGATACCATCACCTACGAGGAACTGGCCGATCCGAAATGGCGCGGCAAGATCTGCGTTCGCTCCGGTCAGCACGCCTACAACACCGCTCTTATCGCATCGGTGATTGCCCACAAGGGCGAGGCGGAAGCTGTGAAGTGGTTGCGCGGATTGAAGGCCAATCTCGCCGGAAAGCCGGCGGGTGGTGACCGCGAGCAGGTGCGCGACGTGCAGGCGGGCAAGTGCGACCTGGCGATCGGCAATACGTACTACATGGCGGCGATGCTGAAGAACCCGGCGCAGAAGCCGTGGGCCGACTCCGTCAAGATGCTGTTCCCCAATGCCGGCGATCGCGGCTCGCACGTCAACATCTCGGGTGTCGCCATGACCAAGCATGCGCCCCACAAGGCCGAGGCAGGGAAATTGCTGGAGTTCCTGACCTCCGAAGCGGCTCAGAAGATTTATGCCGAGGCGAACAACGAGTATCCGGTCAATCCCAAGGTGGAGGCGTCGGACTTGGTCAAGAGCTGGGGCGTGCTGAAGCCCGATGCGTTGGGCCTCGACGCGATCGCCAAGTATCGCGTGCGGGCGTCGGAGTTGGTCGATACGGTCGGCTTCGATGCCGGTCCAACCGGCTGATCGCCGGTTTCCGCCCGCAAGCGGCCGCAAACACAGCTGCTTGCGGGCGGATCGTCGCGCCAGAGGATGCGCCTGTGCATGAGGCGACGCAATAAAAAATCAGATATCGGATCAGTTCAATAGGGTAAGCTGCCGGGGTGGCGCCGTGTACCGAGCCGGGCAACCGGTGGCGCGATGCTGCAACAGTCGTTCAGGCGTTGCAGACCTTGCCTCCGTTTAGCGCTAGAGATGTGACACGCGTCCCTGCTAGCCATGCGAAGGGCGGGGCCGAATCTGACGATGCGTGGTTCGGCGGCTCGTGGTGATTTTGCGTTCAGTCGAGAGGTTGACCATGCGGGATTCGCGCAGCACTGCGCGCCATTCTGCGAAGGGTTTGATGATTCCCGGTGTGGATGCCACCGTGGAGGTGCGTCGCCATCCGGCCGCGCGGCGCATGACCTTGCGAGTCAGCCGGACTCATCGGGCCGTCATCCTGACGCTGCCGCTGCGCTGCGATCTCAATGCCGCCGACAAGTTCGTCCATCGCCATGCCGAGTGGGTGCGGCAGAAGCTCGTTTCCATTCCGGACGCTGTACCCTTCGCCGAGGGCGCGCAGGTGCCTTTGCGCGGCGAGCCGCATGTCGTGGCCGTCGCGCGCACGGGATCGCAGGTGGGCGTCGTCACGGTCACAGGGTCGGGCGATGAGGGCCGGGCGCTGGTGGTGGCGGGCGAGCCGGAACATGCGGCGCGGCGGCTCAAGGATTGGCTGGTCGAGCAGGCGCGGCGCGATCTCGATGTGCGGGTGCGCCATCATGCGCGGCACTTGGACGTTCGCGCCAAGCGCATCGCGGTGCGTGACCAGTTGAGCCGGTGGGGTTCCTGTTCGACGACCGGCGTGCTGTCGTTTTCGTGGCGGCTGATCCTGGCACCACCCTTCGTGCTGGACTACGTCGCTGCCCATGAGGTCGCGCATCTCAGAGAGATGAATCACGGCAAGAAGTTCTGGGCCCTGGTGCGCGAGACGATGCCGGACATGGAGCCGGCCCGCCGGTGGCTCTACGCCAACGGCACGGACCTGCACCGCTACGGGGCGATGGCCTGACGGGACTCCGGTCCTGGTTTCAGCGGCTCGTTGATCCAGAGGATTTCCAAGTTCCACTTGCGGAGCTTGGGTCACGGTCTTGGTCGACGCGCGCCGTTGCTCTTCGGCCGATCGGACCCTCGGCCTAGGGCCTGCGTGGCGGGAAACCGGCCAAGCGGCTCTGCTCCGGCCGATCGGGCGCGATGGGGGCAACTCCGTTGATGGCGCGCCGCACGAAGTCGTCGTCGATCCGGTCGGGGCGGGGCGGCGCATCGTGCCCCGGCGTCGCCACCGTTTCGGGTGGCTTGTCGATCAACGTCATGCTGCCGAGCGTGGCGCCCGGCAAACGGGTCGCGCGGCCAGAGTGCGACGGATCTGCGGCGGGTGCGGTCGGCGGATCGCGCGGGATCTTGCGCAACGGAACGGGTTGCCGCGGGGCATTGTCGATGCCGGGCAGTGCGCGTGGTTCCAGGCCCGCGTGGGCGGCGGTCATCACGCGCTGCCAGATCTCGGCGGGCAGCGTGCCACCGGCCACGCGCTCCATGGGCCGGCCGTTGTCGTTGCCGACCCAGACAGCGGCCGTGGCATGGGCCGTGTAGCCGATGAACCAGGCATCGCGAAAGTCCTGGGTGGTACCCGTCTTGCCGGCCACGACATGGCGGGCGAGCCGCGCGCGCCGCCCTGTGCCCGCCTCGACCGCGGTGTGCAGCATGTCGTTCATGGCGCCAGCATGGTCGGGCGCCACCGCACGGCGGGCCGGCAGCGGGCGGCGGGCGTAGAGGATGCGCCCCGAGCCCATGCGGACGCGGCGGATGGCGTGCGGTCTGACGGTTGATCCGCCATTGGCCAGCGTCGCGTAGGCGACCGCCAGTTCCAGGGGAGTGACCTCCGACGTGCCGAGTGCCAGCGACGGGCGTGTGTGCAAGTCCGATACGATTCCTAGCCGCCGGGCCACCTCGACGATCCTGGGTGCGCCGAGCTGCACCTGCAGGCGGACGGCGATGGTATTGACCGAGGCGGCGAGTGCGCTGCGCAGCGGCAGGCGGCCGCGGTGTGCTCCGTCGTCGTTGCGCGGTTGCCAGCCGTCGATGGTCGTGGCGACGTCCTGGACGATCGTGTCCGGAGTCATGCCGGCCTCGATGGCGGCGAGGTAGACGATGGGCTTGAATGCCGAGCCGGGCTGACGCTGGGAGCGGACGGCGCGGTTGAACTGACTGTCCGCGTGATCCCGGCCACCGACGAGCGCAAGAATGCCGCCGGAACCATCGAGCACGACGGTGGCGCCCTGGCTGGCGCCGTGCTGCTGGGCCTGCCGCTCGAGGACATCGCGCACGACCTGCTGCGCGGTGCGTTGGAGGCTCGCGTCGAAGGTGGTCTCGACGATGAGTTCTGAATGCCCGGCGCCGACCAACGGGGGCAGGCGCTCCAGCACGAAGTCGACCGCGTATTCGATGCCGGACGGATCGCGCTGCGGTCTGGCGTCGGCGAAGCGAACGCTGACGAGGCCGGCGGCCTCGTGTTGTGCGGCGTCGATCTTGCCCGCCTCGAGCATCCGCTGCAGCACAACGCGGCCGCGGGAGCGTGCGGCGGCCGGATTGGCGAATGGCGAGAACCGCGACGGAGCCTTCAGCAGGCCAGCGAGCACGGCGGCCTCGGGGAGCGTGAGGTTGCGGGCCGACTTCTCGAAATAGCGCTGCGCGGCGCCCTCGATGCCGTAGGCGCCGCCGCCGAAGTAGACGCGGTTGAGATAGAGTTCCAGGATCTCGTCCTTGCTCAACCGGATCTCGAGCCACAGCGCGAGCAGCAACTCCTCGACCTTGCGCTCGAGTGTCCGCTCGCCGCTGAGAAAGACATTCTTCGCGAGTTGCTGCGTGATGGTCGAGCCGCCCTGGGCATAGCGTCCGGCCCTGAGGTTGGCGAAGCTCGCCCGCAGAACGCCGAGCGTATCGACGCCCCAATGCTCATAGAACCGGTGGTCCTCGGTCGCGAGCACGGCATTGCGCACGTGCACCGGCACGAGGTCCAACGGCAGGTAGTCGTAGGCGGTGCCGCGCTCGGCGAGTTGGCTGCCGTCGCGGGCGAGAATGCGGATGACGGGAGAGCGCTCGCGAAGTCCGAGTGCGAGCGGGTTCGGAAACATCATCGAATAATAGACAAAAAGTCCGAACAGCGCGGTGGCCATCGCGGCGAGGCCGTAGAGCGGGATGCGGATCAACAGCCGCCATCGCCAGGGTAGCTGGGCTATGATGCCCTTGCGCAGCGGGCTGCGGTGATCCCAGTCGAGGTGGTGCCAGGCGGCGGGTTGGCGCCATAGTCCGAACAGCCGTCGCGGTGGCCAGCGATGGCGGGGGTCGGCCCGATCTCGTTCGAAGAGCCCCATGACGGCCGTGCCAATGTCCCGTCGCTTCCACCAGGCGGAAATCGATGAGACATCATGCCGGTACGGCCGTTAACCTCAGGTTAACTCGTGCCGTTGCAGCGATCAGGCCGCCGAGCCCCGGCTGCCTGTGAATACACTGGAGAACAGACTGCCGACGACGGCCAGGGCGATGCGTGCGCCGATCGTGAAAAACATGAACAACAATTGGCGTTCCTCGAGCAGCAGCTCGATCCAGATATTGTACTTGGCGGCGAGCCCCGTGGAGGTGAGGGCGCCCTTGAGCTGTCGCGCCCATCCGATCATCATCGACAGGACTTCGGGATAATTGATCCCCACGAGTGCAAGCGCCAGGGCGCCCAGCACGAGGGACAGGAAGATGCTGCTGGTCGAGAAGAGAATGCGAAGCATCATGGCCGTCCCCGTGGCTATCGTCGGCGGGCGTTGCGTTTGCGCTTATCGGTTCAGCATGTCAGGTCTTTGACGCCGTTCCAATACAACGCGGGGGGTCCATGTCCATCGTGCTCAGAGAGATCGCGTCAGGCCTGCGTTTTCCGGAGGGTCCTGTCGCGATGCCGGACGGATCGATCGTGGTGGTCGAGATCGCGTCCGGCCTCGTCACGCGCGTCGGCCCGGATGGGGCCAAGTCGATCGTGGCGCGGCCCGGTGCCGGTCCCAATGGCGCCGCGCTCGGTCCCGATGGCTATCTCTACGTCTGCAACAACGGCGGCTTCAAATGGGTCGACGATCCCGAGCACGGCTTGCGCCCGGTGCAGCAAGCCGATGACTACTCGGGCGGCCGCATCGAGCGGATCGATCCGGCGACCGGCGCGGTGACGACGCTCTACACGGCCTGCGGCGGCATCGGCCTGTGCGGTCCCAACGATCTCGTGCTGGACGGCAAGGGCGGTTTCTATTTCACCGACCTCGGCAAGGTGCGCGCGCGCGACATGGATCGCGGCGGCGTCTATTACGCCCGGCTCGACGGGTCGGCGATCCGCGAGGTGGTTTTTCCGATGATGACGCCGAACGGCATCGGCCTGTCGCCCGACGGCCGGACGCTGTACGTGGCGGAGACCGAAGGCGCGCGTCTCGTCGCGTTCGATCTCGTCGGACCCGGCGAAGCGAGGAAGCTGCCATGGCCCAATCCGCACGGCGGGCGGCTGGTCGGGTGCCCGGGCGGGGTCTACCAGCGTTTCGACTCGATGGCGGTCGACAGTGCCGGCAACATCCTGGTCGCCACGCTGGTCAACGGCGGCATCACCGTCTACAGCCCCGACGGCCAGAGTGTGCGCCATATTCCGATGCCGGATCGGTATCCGACCAACCTGTGTTTCGGCGGACCGCAGCATCGCACGGTCTACGTAACGTTGTCCGGCTTCGGGCGCCTGGTCGCCTTCGAGTGGGAGCGCCCGGGCCTGAAGCTGCACGATCACTGATGCCACACTTGAATGCGTCGAGGCTCGGACCACATGGTGTCTCATTTGGAGGAGCGAGCATGGCCAGCGCCACGTCCAACCGCCGAGCGACAGTGGAGCCGATGCAAGGCCCGGCCTCGGACGTCGATGCGGCTGTCGCGCGGCTTGAAGCCCTGGCCACCGTTCTCGACGGCCTTTTTGTCATTCCCGGCACCAATGTGCGGATCGGCGTCGATGCGGTGCTCGGCCTTTTCCCTATCGTTGGCGATCTGCTCTCTCAGGCCATCTCGGGCTATCTGATCTGGGAGGCCCGGCGGCTCGGAGCCTCGCGGCTGGTGATCTGGCGCATGGTGGCCAACAGCGCGGTCGACACGGTGATCGGCATGGTGCCGGTCGCGGGTGACGCCTTCGACGTGGTTTTTCGCGCCAACAAACGCAATGTTGCGCTGCTGCGGGCCCATCTCGAGAAGAAGCGCGCCAAGCAGATCATCGAGGGCGATTGGCGCCGGGTCGGCTGACGGCCCGGTACCCGGGCTCACGACGATCGTTGAGCGGTTTCGCAGGCGAGGCGGAAAAGTTCGGCGGCGGGCGTGGAGCGAGAGAGGGGGGTCGGCCGTGACGCCCGCCGCCGTGGCAACCGCTCGTTCGTGGCGCTGCAAGCGGCAAGGGGATAATTGCCGTATCGAGACGTTCTACGCAACGAACACTGATTATTGCAGTAAAGAGAGTCTTACGGTGCTGCTTTCGGGCGCGGCCACCAGGAGGCAACGGATGTTGGCGGCTCAGGCCCACGATGGCACTCCGTTTTCGGCCCTGGAGTCGCCTCTGGCGATCGGCTCGGTGACGCTCGCGGTGCGGGACCTTGCGGGCATGGTCGACTACTATCGCGCCATCCTCGGCCTCGATATCGAAGGGCCGGCCGGCGGGCGTGCGGTGTTGTCGAGCGAGGGACACCACGTATTGACCCTCCTGCATCGGCCGGATGACGCGTTCGACCGGCGCGCGGAGCCCGGCCTGTTTCATACCGCCTTCGTCGTTCCCTCCCGTCGCCATCTGGCGGCCTGGCTGCCCGGAGCGATCGCCCGCGGCCTGCATCTCACCGGCGCGTCCGACCACAAGGTCAGCGAGGCGCTGTACTTCAACGATCCCGAGGGCAACGGCATCGAGGTCTACGCCGATCGCCCGCGGTGCACCTGGCAGCGGGCGGGCAGCCAATACGTCATGGCGACCGATCGGCTCGACGTGCAGGCCCTGTGGGACGAAGGCCGGACCGATGCCGCGCGACCAGCCGAGCCGATCGCCATCCGCGTCGGCCACATCCACCTGCGGGTCAGAGATCTGGCCAGCGCGCAGGCGTTCTATGGTGATCAGCTCGGAATGGCGGTGACGCACCGCCGGCCCGGGGCGCTGTGGCTCGGTGCGGGTGGCTACCACCACCACGTGGCTGTCAATACGTGGTCGAGCGGCGGTGCTCTCGGCCGGTCGGTCGGGCAACTCGGGCTCGTCGGATTCGACATCCTTGCCGGCAGCGACGCGGCCGCCGCGGATGTCGTCCGGCGCCTGCCGTCGCCGCCGGACCTGCAGGACGGGGCGTATCTGTTGAGCGATCCTTCGGGGATTCCGGTGCGGCTTCGCGTGTCGCCGGATCGACCGGGGCGCGCCGGGCGACCAGTGGCGCCGCCGGCCGAAACTCGATAGAGGAAGCCCTCCGTTCACGAGGAGCGCCGCTTGCCCGTCCTGTTGGCCTGGATATCCGAGCCTTGCCCGTCCCCGTCGGCGCCGCACGTTGCGCGCGCGCTGGCGCGACAGGCCGTGCTGACCAAGCCCGCCGGCGCGCTGGGGCGCCTCGAGTCGCTCGCGGTGACGCTCGCCGGATTGCAGGCGACCGACGAGCCGCGGGCCGACGCCGTCGCGATCGTCCTGTTTGCCGGGGATCATGGCGTTGCCCGGCACGGGGTCTCGGCCTATCCGTCGGCCGTCACGGTGCAGATGTTGCGGAATTTCGCGGCCGGCGGTGCGGCGGTCTCGGTTCTGGCCCGCCAGATCGGTGCCCGTCTCGTGGTGGCGGATGTCGGGACGGTCGCCGACGCGCCGGTCCCTGGCGTCGAGACGCGCAAGGCGCGCTGTGGCACCCGGGATTTCACCGTCGAGCCGGCCCTGACGGCCAGTGAACTAGCGGAAACTTTCGAAGCCGGCCGGTCGATCGCCTGTGTCGCCATGGCGGGCCGTGATCTCGTCGCCTTCGGCGAGATGGGGATCGCCAATACGGCGAGCGCCGCGGCACTGGCCGCCGCGCTGCTCGGCTGCCGGGCGGGCGACGTCACGGGCCGGGGCACCGGCCTCGACGACGCGGCGCTGGCGCGCAAGATCATGCTGATCGACCGGGCGCTGGAGCGGCATGATCTGGCGGGGCGCCCTGTCGCGCCCGAGGCGGCGCTGCTGGCGGTCGGCGGGTTCGAAATCGCGGCGCTGGTTGCGGCCATCATCGCGGCGGCACAAAACCGCGTGCCGGTGGTCGTCGACGGTTTCATCGTGACGGTGGCCGCGTTGCTCGCAGTGCGGATCAATCCTGGTGTGCGATGCTGGCTGCTCTTTGGCCATCGCTCGGCGGAGCAGGGCCACGCCCGCGTTCTGGCGGCGCTCGACGCGGAGCCCCTGCTCGATCTCGGACTGCGGCTCGGCGAGGGTTCCGGCGCGGCCCTCGCGGTGTCGGTTGTGCGGGCGGCGGTGGCGCTGCACACCGACATGGCGACGTTCGCCGAAGCCGGCGTCACGGATCGGGCGGAATGAGCATGATCGTGGACCTCGTGCGGCACGGCGCGGTCGAAGGGCCACCGCGCCTGCTCGGGCGCACCGAAGTGCCGGTGACGGCCGCGGGATTGGCGGCCCTGGATCGGCAGGCCGGCCGCCGGAGCTGGCAGACCATCGTGACCTCGCCACGCGAGCGGGCACGGGCCGGGGCGGAGCACGTGGCCCGGCGGCGGGGCGCCGCCGTGACGGTCGATGCCGATTGGGCCGAGATGGATTTCGGGACCTGGGACGGCCGCCTGCTCGACGACCTGAAGGCGGACAGTGCGCTGGGCGTTGCCTTCGCGACGTTTCTGGAGGATCCCGCGCAGGCCGGGCCACCCGGCGGCGAGGCTTGGGTTGCCTTCACGGCGCGGCTGGCGCGCGGTCTCGACCGGCTTGCCGGCGGCGACGCGGCGCCCGGGACACTGGCCGTCGTTACTCATGCCGGCGCGCTGCGCGGCGCGCTGGCCGTTGCCACGGGGCTGCGGCTCGTCGATCTGTGGCGGCTGCGGATCGACTACGCGACGCGCGTGACGCTGCACTATGGTCGCGCCGGGGACGGGCGGTTGTGGGGCGAGATCCTGGAGATCGTGCAGCCATGATCCCGCGTCCGCTCATCGTCGCGATCCAGTTCCTGACGTGGCTGCCGGTGCCGCGCCTGGACGACATGCGGCCGGACGACATGACACGTGCGGCCCCGCTTTTTCCGCTGGTCGGCCTGATCATCGGCGTCATTCTGGTGGCGGCTGCTTGGGCGGCCTCCGGCCTCGGCAGCGCGATCGGTGCTCTGGCGGTGGTAGTGGCGTGGATCGCGGTGACCGGCGCGTTGCACCTCGACGGCCTCGGCGACGTCGCCGATGCCCTGGGCGCGGCCCACCGCGACCCGGGCCGCTTTCTCGCTGTGCTGCGCGACCCGCACCTCGGGACATTCGGCGTCTTGGCGCTCGTCGTGCAGGTGGTCGCCAAGCTGATCCTGGTCGAGGACCTGATGCGGCACGGCGGGGCGAGCGCCGCGCTGCTGCTCATTCCGGCGTGGGCACGGTGGGGCGCTCTGGTCGTCGCGCGTGGCGTGCCGCCGCTGGCGGAGGGGTCGGGCGCGCGGCTGAAGCTCGGCGTGGCGCTTCCGGCCCTGGCTGCGGCGCTGGCCGGGCTCGCGGCGCTGTCGGTCGTGTTGGCGCCGGCGTTGCTCGTTGCACCCTTCATCGCTGTGGGTCTGATGTTCGCGTGGCGCGCCCTGACCGGCGGCATCACGGGAGACTGCCTCGGGGCGGGCATCGAGGTGACCGAAAGCGTCCTGCTGCTGGCGGCTGTCGCCGGCCTGGCGCTGTTGCGCTGACGGAGGACCCGTGCACCACGGCGGCGACATCGGAGCGGCACGATCGGCCTACGGAGAGCCGGCCGAAGGGTGGCTGGATCTGTCGACCGGCATCAATCCGGTGGCCTACCCGTTCACGATGCCGGAGCCTGCGAGCTGGCGCCGGCTGCCACAGGCGGCGGCCGAGCGGCGCCTGCTCGAGGCGGCACGCGCGGCCTATGGCGTGCCGGACCATGCGGACATCTGTGCGGCACCGGGGACGCAGATCCTCATTCAGATGCTGCCGCGGCTGATGCCGGGCGCCCGCGTGTCGGTGGTCGGCCCGACCTATACCGAGCACGCCGCGACGTGGCGTGCCGAAGGTGCCGTCGTGACGCTTGTGCCAGTGCTGGCAGAGGCATCCGGTGACGTGGTTGTGGTGGTCAATCCCAACAATCCGGATGGCCGCACGGTGGCGCCGGGCGAGATCGGTGACTTGGCCGGGCGGCTTCAGGCCCGCCATGGCCTGGTCGTTGTGGACGAGGCTTTCGCCGACGTCGATTCGGCGCTGAGCGTGGTTGCGATGGCGGGCCAGCCCGGCCTGCTGGTGCTGCGCTCGTTCGGCAAGTTCTATGGGCTCGGCGGCGTCCGGCTGGGTTTCGCCATCGGCCACCGCGCGGATATCGGCCGGCTGCGGCATTGGCTCGGTCCCTGGGCCACGTCGGGGCCGGCCATCGAGATCGGCGCGGCGGCCCTGGCTGACGGGGCGTGGGCGCAAGCGATGCGCGCGGAGATCCGTCAGCAGAGCGCCGCATTGTCCGCGCTGCTGGCGGCGCAGGGTTTCGCCGCTCGGGGGAATGGCGGCTTGTTCGTGCTGACCGAACATGTACGGGCCGTCGATCTCCACGCGGCCCTGGCGCGCCGGGGGATCTGGGTGCGCCGGTTCGCCGATCATCCGGGCTGGCTGCGGTTCGGTCTGCCGGGGCCGGCCGTCGCGCGATTGGCGGCGGCGCTTGCGGCGGCGGTCGACGAAATCGGTGGCGGTGCCCCGTGATGCTCGGCTCACTGACGGCACTAATCCTGCTGCTGGCTCTCGCCCTCGATGCGGTGATCGGCGATCCCGACTGGCTGTGGCGGCGCCTGCCGCATCCGGTGGTGCTGTTTGGCCGTCTGATCGGCTGGTTGGATCGCCGGCTCAACTCGGAAAACGGATCTTTCGGTCGTCGCCGGATGGCTGGCGTATGGGCCGTGGCGGTGTTGACGGCGACGGCGGCTCTGTGCGGTCTGCTGCTGCATTGGATTGCCGACAACGTGCCCTTCGGCATGGTGCTCGAGGTCGTCGTGGTGGCCGTGCTGCTGGCTCAGCGTTCGCTGTACGATCACGTCGCACGCGTGGCGGCGGCGTTCCGGTCCGGCGGACTGGTGGCGGCGCGGCCGGCGGTGTCGCAGATCGTGGGACGCGATCCGGAGTCGCTCGACACCGCCGGCGTCTGCCGGGCCGCCATCGAGACGACAGCGGAGAATTTTACGGATGGCGTGGTGGCGCCCGCGTTCTGGTACCTGATCGGCGGATTGCCGGGCCTGCTGGTCTACAAAACCGTCAATACCGCGGACAGTATGATCGGGCACAAGTCGGAGCGGTATCTGGCGTTCGGGTGGGCGGCGGCGCGGTTCGACGACGTGCTCAATCTGGTGCCGGCGCGTCTCGCCGGCCTGATCCTGACGGTGGCGGCGCCCCTCGTCGGCGGGTCGGCGGCGGGGGCCTTCGGTGCCATGTGGCATGATGCCGGGCGCCACCGGTCACCGAACGCCGGGTGGCCCGAGGCGGCGATGGCGGGGGCCTTCGGTTTGGCGCTTGCCGGGCCGCGGCGCTACGGCGGGCAGGTGGTCGACGATGCGTGGATGAATGCCGGCGGGCGGGTGGATGCGGCGCCCGACGATATCGGCCGGGCGCTGCGGCTGCTGGTGGCCGGGTCGGTCGTGCTGGCGGCGCTGGTCGCTGGGGTGGCTACTGTGGCGGCCTAACGTGTGCGCGCGATCGCGAGCAACGCGTCGAGATCGACATGGCGGGCCATATGGTCCGCGAGGTCGTCGAGGGTTCGCTCGACCAGATCGTCGTAGGCGATCGTTGCCGACGTGTGATTGCCGAGGCGCGCCAGGAAGTGACGCCGCCACGCGTCGGACTGAAACAGCCCGTGCAGGTAGGTGCCGGCGATACGGCCGTCGTGAGACGATGCGCCGTCCGGTTGGCCATCGCGCACCACAAGCGGGCGTGCCGTATCGGGGCCGGTCGTCACGCCGAGGTGAATCTCGTAGGCGTCGATCGGATGCCCGGTCAGAGTGTCGGTGCCGCGAACGGGCCGGACCGTCTTAACGGTGCCGAGCGTGGTGTCGACGGCGAGCAGCCCAAGGCCTGTGGTCGTGCCGGGTGCGCCTTCGTGCCCGTCGGGATCGGCGATGGTGCGGCCGAGCATCTGGAATCCGCCGCACAGCCCCAGCACGTGGCCGCCGCGGCGTACGTGAGCGGCGATGTCGATGTCCCAGCCCTCGGCGCGCAGTACGGCGAGATCCGCGACCGTCGTTTTGGAGCCGGGCAGCAGGATCAGGTGGGCGTCGCCCGGCAACGGGCGGCCCCGTTCGATCAGGGAAAGTTGGACGCCCGGCTCCAGTCGCAGCGGGTCGAGATCGTCGAAATTGGCGATGCGGGGCAACAGGGGCACGGCAATCCTGATGCCGGACGCGCCATTGCCGGCCGGGCGGGCGAGGGTGGTCAGGGCGACGCTGTCCTCCGCCGGCAGACGGTGGGAGTCGGCAAACCACGGGATCACCCCGAGGCTCGACCATCCGGTGCGCTCACGGATGAAGACGAGGCCATCGTCGAACAGCGCCGGGTCGCCGCGGAACTTGTTGATCAAAAAACCTTTGATGCGGATGGTATCGGCGGGGGCGACGACGTGGTGGCACCCGACGAGGCTGGCGATGACGCCGCCGCGGTCGATGTCGCCGACGAGCAGCACCGGCACATCGGCGGCCTCGGCAAATCCCATGTTGGCGATGTCACCGGCGCGCAGGTTCACCTCGGCCGGGCTGCCGGCCCCTTCGATGAGGACGAGATCGGCGCCGGCCGCGGTGCGCTCGAAACTGTCGAGAACGGCGGGCATCAGCTCGCACTTGCGGCGGGCGTAGTCGCGCGCGCGCAGTGTCTCCCAGCGGCGGCCTTGGACGATCACCTGCGAGCCGGTCATGCTTTCGGGCTTCAGCAGCACCGGGTTCATGTGCACGCTCGGCGCCACGCGGGCGGCGCGCGCCTGCAGCGCCTGGGCGCGGCCGATCTCGCCGCCATCGCCCGTGGCGGCGGCGTTGTTCGACATATTTTGCGGCTTGAAGGGGCGGACTACCAGTCCGGCGCGGGCGAAATGGCGGCAGAGGCCGGCGACCACCAGCGACTTGCCGACATCGGAGCCGGTGCCCTGGATCATCACCGCCGGAACGCGCCGCTCTCGGGTCACGGGCTTTCTGCCTCAGAACTCGATGCCGGCCTGGGCTTTGACGCCCGAGCGGAACGGATGCTTCACGAGCGCCATCTCGGTGACGAGATCGGCGATCTCGATCAGCGGTTCGGCGGCGTTGCGGCCGGTGATGATGACGTGCGTCATCGGCGGCTTCTCGGTGGTCAGGAACGCGACCACCTCGGCCACCGGCACGTAGCCGTAGCGGATGGCGATGTTCAGTTCGTCGAGCAGCACGACGCGGATCGCCGGATCGCGAATGAGCGTCTTGGCCTTTTCCCAGGCGGCGCGCGCATGTTCGACGTCGCGGGCGCGATCCTGCGTCTCCCACGTGAAGCCCTCGCCCATGGCGTAGAACTGACAGAGCCCGGAAAAATGACGCTCTATCAGGTCACGTTCTCCCGTCGACCAGGCGCCCTTGATGAACTGGACGACGGCGGACGGCATGCCATGCGCGATGGCGCGGAAAATCATGCCGAACGCGGCCGTCGACTTGCCCTTGCCCTTGCCGGTATTGACGATGACGAGACCGCGCTCCTCGGTCTTCGTGGCCATGATGCCGTCGCGGGCGGCCTTCTTCTTGGCCATCTTCTGCGCGTGGCGCTCGTCGGTCTCGGGTGTCTCGTCGTCGGTCATGACACGGTCTCGCTGTCGGGTTGCAGCATGGCGTGGACGCTGTTGGAGCGTGGCGACCACAGGCCGCGCGTGATGGCTTCGCGCAGGCGGTCGCGGATGGCGGCGAGGGCGCCCGGGCTTTTCTCGTTGAGAAAGGCGCGAACGCGGTCGTCGGCGATGTAGGCCCCATAGACGGCGTCGAAGTGCTGGTCGCCGACGGCATCGGCTGTGGCCGAGAATGCGAACAGGAAATCGACAGTGGCGGACAGCTCGGAGGCGCCGCGATAGCCATGGCGCATCATGGCGTCGATCCATTTGGGGTTGACTGCGCGCGCGCGGACGACGCGGGCGATCTCCTCGTCGAGCTTGCGGATAACGGGCCGGTCCGGATGTGAGGTGTCACCGTGGTAGACGGGTAGCTTGCGGGACTGCAGGGCGCGGGCGGCCACAGCAAGGCCGCCGGCAAATTGCCAGTAATCGTCCGAATCAAGAATATCGTGCTCGCGATTGTCCTGGTTGTGGAGGACGGCATCGATGCCGCCGATGCGCTCCGCAAAGGCGGCGGCCGCATCCTCGCCGTCGCTGTCCGGGCCGTAGGCGAAGCGACCGAATTCGAGGAAAACGTCGGCAAGGTCGGCATCGTCGCGCCAAAGGCCATTCTCGACGACGGTGCCGAGGCCGGCGCCGTAGGTGCCGGGTGCCGCGCCGAACACGCGAAACCCCGCGTGGCGCCGCGCGGCGGCTCTGGCCATGCCGCCTTCGGTGAGACGCGCCGTCTCGGCGCGGATGCGGGTGGCGATCGGGTTCTCGCTGTCCGGTTCGTCGCGCGCGGCGATGGCGCGGACGACGCTGTCGATGAGATCGATCTGGGCCGGGAAGGCGTCACGGAAGAAACCCGAGATCTTGAGGGTGACGTCGATGCGCGGGCGGCCGACCTTGGCGAGCGGCAGGATCTCGAAACCGGTGACGCGGCGGGTGCTCGGCTCCCAAGTCGGCCGCGCGCCCATCAAGGCCAGAGCTTGGGCGATGTCGTCGCCGCCGGTGCGCATGTTCGACGTGCCCCAGGCCGAAAGGGCAACCGCCTTCGGCCATTCGCCGTGGTCCTGAAAATAGCGCTCGACCACGAGTTCCGCCGCCGCCTTGCCGATCTCCCAGGCTGCGGGAGTGGGAACCGTGCGGTTGTCGAGGGCGTAGAAGTTGCGGCCGGTGGGCAGCACGTCGGGGCGGCCGCGGGTTGGCGCGCCGGAAGGACCGGGCGGGACGAACCGGCCGGACAGGGCGCGGAGCAGGCCATCCCGTTCGCGGTCACCACTGACGCGGAGCGCCGGGGCGATCCGCCGTGTCAGCTCGGACGCTACCGCCTGCGTTCTCGGCCACTCCTGCAATGGCGTCAGCCGGCCAGCGACGATCTCGCGCGCGAGCTTTTCGAGCCGTTCGACCGTATCGCCCACGGTGCGCCAAGGATCGTTACCGAACGCCTCGAGGGTCGCCGGACGCGGACCAGTCCAGGGTTCAGCGAGATTTTCTGCTCGCGGATCGAAGCCGAGTTCCAGGTCGGCGGACAAGGCCGTCAGGATCGAACCGTCGGCGTCGGCCGGGCCGCGCGGGGCGCGCACGATCGCGACCAGTACGTCGTCCGCTGCGTCGCCCGCGGGCGAAGCGCCGAACACGTGCAGGCCGCCGCGGATCTGCATCTCCTTCAGATCGCAGAGATAAGCATCGAGCCGGGTCAGCTTCTGCTGTGGCGGGTCGGCCGGGCAGATGCCGAGATCGGCGTTGAGGCCGAGAGCTTCGGCCTCGTCCAGGATGCGAGCCGCCAACAGGTCGGCGCGGCGGCGGTCGAGCCGCTGGGCCTCGTAGTACTCGTCGATCCAGCCTTCGAGCGCCTTCAGCGGTCCATAAGTTTCGGCGCGGGTGACCGGTGGCGGCAGGTGGTCGATGACGACGGCGGCGGTGCGCCGTTTGGCCTGACAGCCCTCGCCGGGGTCGTTGACGATGAAGGGATAGATGTTCGGCATCGGACCGAGGGCGGCCTCGGGAAAGCACGTCTGCGACAGGGCGAGGGCTTTGCCCGGCAGCCATTCCAGATTGCCGTGTTTGCCGAGGTGCACGATCGCGTCGGCGCCGAAGCTCTGTCGTAGCCAGATGTGGAAGGCCAGATAGCCGTGTGGCGGAACCAGCGCGGCATCGTGATAGGTGGCCTTCGGATCGAGGTGGTAGCCTCGGGACGGCTGGATGGCGACCGCCACGTGGCCGAGTGGCAGCACGGGCAGCGCGAAGGCGCCATCACTGAAAAAATGATCCGACGTGGGATCGCCCCAGCGGGCGGTGACGGCAGACCGGACCTCGGGTGGCAGTGCGGCGAAACCGGCCGCGTAGTCGGCCAGAGACAGGCGGGCGCGCACGAGGCGGCCGGTCACTTCGGCATTGGTCGGTCCGGCGAGCAGGGTGGCCACGAGGGTGTCGGCGTCGGCCGGTGCATCGTCGATCGCGTAGCCGCTGTCGCGCAGCCAGCCGAGCACGGCGACGGCGCTCGCGGGCGTGTCGAGGCCGACGGCGTTGGCGATGCGGTGCTCGCCGTTCGGGTAATTGGCGAGCACGATGGCGACGCGGCGCTCGGCGGCGGACTTGCGGCGCAGGCGCACCCAGTTGGCGGCGAGATCGGCGACGAATGCGACGCGGTCCGGCAGCGGTTCCATGCGCAGGACCCGCAATTGTGTCAGGGAATCGCGGCCGATGTCGCGCTTGAAGGCGATGGCGCGGGTGATGATGCGGCCATCGAGTTCGGGCAGGGCGATGTGCATGGCGACGTCGCGCGGCGGCAGTCCAGCGGTGCTGGACGCCCACGAGTCGAGCGACTGGCCCGACAGGATCACTTGAAGCCATGGCGCATCGCGATCGAACGGGCCGGGTCCGAAGGGATCGCGATCGTCGGCGAAGCCGGCCGCGAACGCGGTGGTGTTGAGAACAACATCCGGCGGGGTCTCGGCGAGTGTCCGGGCCAGCAGCGCCGCTGCGTCGGGGTCGCGCAGGCTGGTGACGAAGACCGCTGTTGCCGTCATGC
Organism: Hyphomicrobiaceae bacterium; assembly: GCA_049318625.1. Taxonomy (GTDB): domain Bacteria; phylum Pseudomonadota; class Alphaproteobacteria; order Rhizobiales; family Hyphomicrobiaceae; genus JBMOGA01. The sequence continues at coordinate 28,342 of JBMOGA010000014.1, read as the reverse complement.
CGCGCGCGGCGAGCGCGTCGAGCATCGCCTCGACGGGTGCCAGATCGCCCGCTTGGACGAGCGCCCGATAGAGGACGACGAGCGCGCGCCCGGTCGCGTGCGCAGGGGTGCGCGTTGCGAGAATGCCGGCAGCGGGCAGCGGATCTGGCGGTGGCGGCAGCGGGCGGTCGTGCGCCAATGCGACGAGGGCCTGCAGGAAGGTTCCTGCATTGGCGGGGCCACCTTCGACGAGGTAGCGCCAGAGCCGCTCGGCATCGTCGAACTCGACGGTGGAGGTGGCCAGCAGCGACGGATCCGGCTTCGGACACCCGGGCAATACGACGAGTTTCGCGCCGGCGTCGCGCGCCAGCGTGGTGATGCGGTCGACGCCGTAGGGCCAGTAGCTGCGGCCTCCGAGCAGGCGAAGCACGATGAGTCTGGCGCCGGTGAGTGTCTGCTCGGCGAAGAGGTCGACCGAATAATTGTGCTTGAGCTGAAGATAGTTGGCCAGGCGGAGCGTCGGCAGGGCGGGATCGCCGGCTGCGAGCCGCTGCCAGGCGGCGGCCAGCATGGCGAGCTCGCTGTCGGCGGCGGAGAGGACGACGATATCGCCCGAGCTCTGGCCGAGGTCGATCGCTTGATCGCCCTCGTCGATGACACCCGACTCGATGGGGAGCAGGTGCATGTGGTGTCAGTCCGCTATCGGATGGCCGAACAGCATCGGGGCCGCCCATGCGGGCACGAGGCCGTCCGGCATGGCAACGCGCGATCCGGGGGCCAGTGGTCCGGCCAACAGGCCTGGAAGGTCGCGCCCGGTGGTGTGGGTCTCGAGCCGCGTCAGGACCGTTTCTGCGACCGCGACGAACGGCGCATCGCCGCTGCGGTCCGCCAGCGTTGCGACGGCCAGGTCTTCGGGCTGGCCGACGAGACCGGCGAGGATCGCCGCGGCAACGGCATCGCCGGGCCGGATGGCGAGCCGCAGGGTCGGCCCGCCGAGGCCGAGGTCGTAGAGATGGTGTGCGTCGCCGAGGGTGCGGGCATCGGGGCCAAGGTCGGTGACGACGGCGACGGGCGGAATGGCGGCGCGTCCCGTGGGCAATCCGAGGCCGATGATCCGGTCACCGGGGACGTCGGCAAATCCGCGCAGCTTGTCGTGCCGGGTGAGGGCCAGCGACTGTCCTGCGTTGTGCGCGACGAGACCTGTGGGGGACCGGTCGACCACCGTGCCGGCTTCGGCGTCGAATGCCAGCAGGCGTGCCTTGGAGGGCTTGCCGATCGACCAGCGGCTCCGCTCGGACGAGACGCGGCGCGCGATCAGGTCGACGATTTCGGCGCCGGTCCAGGGCAGCACGCGCGTCTCGGCTCCGAGCCTGGTTAGACGCTCGGGCAGATCGGAAAAAATATCGAGGCGGCGCGCATCATCAGCATCGACCCAGCCTGCGATCTCCACCCCGGTTCGGCCGCAGCCCTCGCACCAGCCGGTCGCCGTTTCCAGCCGGCAAACGCCGATGCACGGCGAATGGCGATTGGCCACCGGGGCGGTGGCAGGGGCCACGCTCATGCTCCGATGCCTCCGAGGGCCGCCCGGATCGCAGACCGATCGAGCCCCGTGAGGCCGATGACGACCAAGCGCCCGACGTCGCCGTCGGCCGCGCGCCAGGGGCGGTCGAAATAGGTCTCGATGCGCGGTCCGGCGGCCTGCACGACGAGGCGCGCCGGCTTGCCGTCGATGCGCACGAAGCCTTTCACGCGGAGCACGCCGTCGCGGGCGATCACGTCGGCGACGCGGGCCCGGATGCTGTCGGGCGTTGCGGCTGGCGGCAGGTCGACCACGAAGCTTTCGAACTCGTCGTGGTCCTCCTCGCCGTGGTCCTCGTCGTCATGATGAGACCGGCGGTTGGCGGCGTCGGCCTCGGATGCGCTCGCCAGGCCGATCAGAACCGACACGGGCAGGCTGCCGGCGCTGGCTTTTACGACGCGCGCCATCGGCCGCTTCTCGCGGTCGACGATCTGCTCGACACTGGCCAGCGCGGCGGCGTCGACGAGGTCGGTCTTGCTCAGCACCACCAGATCGGCGCAGGACAACTGATCCTCGAAAAGCTCCTGAATCGGGCTTTCGTGATCGAGGTTCGGGTCGGCGGCGCGTTGGCGGGCCACGGCGTCTTCGTCGTCGGCGAAGCGGCCTTCGGATACGGCCTTGGCGTCGACGACCGTGACGACGCCGTCGACGGTTACGCGGTTGCGGATTTCGGGCCAGGCGAAGGCGCGCAACAGGGGCTGCGGCAGCGCGAGGCCCGACGTCTCGATCACGATGTGATCGGGCGCCGGGTTTCTCGCCAGAATCTTCTGCAGGGTCGGCAGGAAATCCTCCGCGACCGTGCAGCAGATGCAGCCGTTGGTCAGTTCGACGATGTCGTCATCGGTACAGCCGGGCACGCCGCAACTGCGAAGCAGATCGCCGTCGATGCCGACGTCCCCGAACTCGTTGATCACGAGTGCGAGGCGCCGGCCGTCGGCGTTCTCGATCAGCGAGCGGATCAGCGTCGTCTTGCCGGCGCCGAGAAAGCCCGTGATGATCGTGGCGGGTGTGCGTTCCGTCATCGGTGTGGTGCGCTCACTCACTTCGCAAGGCCCGGGAAGGCGATAGCCTCGACGTGTCCGACCAGCATGGCGATGCCAATGCCGAGCACGACGGCGCCGGCAATGCGCACGAACGACCGGTCGGCCGCCGGGCTGGCGAGCAGCGTGCGGGCGGCGAGGGCGGTGCCGACGGCGATGGCCGCCTGGATCAGCGTGAAACCGGCGAGATAGGCGCCGAGCGGGCTCTGTTCGGCCCCGAAGATGCCTTCGCCATAGGCCCAGCCATGGAACAGGCCGGCGGCGGCGGTGAAGGCCAGCAGCACGGCGGGCGGCAAGGTGCGGCCGGTGGCGACCAGCAGGCCCATGGCGACGACGGTCGCGGCGATGACGATCTCCGTGGCCGGCAGCGTGACGGAGGCGAGGTGCACGACGCACCCGGCGAGCGTGCCGCCGACAAACGCCAGGGGCAGGGCGACGAGGCGGCCGAGCAGGGCGGCGGCGAGACCGACCGCGACGACGAAGGCCAGATGGTCGAGCCCGACGACCGGATGGGCGAGGCCGGTGATGAAGCCCTGCAGGGCCGTGACCGGCAGTTTGCCGTCCATGGCGTGATGGGCCAGCGCTTCGGCCGGTGCGAGCGACAATGCGATGAGTGCAGCGCCGGCGCGGCCGGCCAGCATGGTGCGGGTCTTCATAGTCTCGGCTCCCTCCGTTGACCGGAGGCACCCCTGGCCCGACCACAGCGCCGCAATGGCGGTCTGGTCGCGAACCGGAGCACCCCGTCCGTTCACGTCCTCGAATTCACGAACGGCAGGTCTCCTGGCTCGCGCTTCGTCGCCCCTCTCGCCTTCCCACCAAGCTCTGCCCGGCAGTGGCTTTCGAGAATGGGCTCCACGCTTACAGTCGCGGGGGCGGCCGCAGAATGGCGGTCCCCGATATGGGTCGACCGACGCTGCGTTCCCTTTTAACCTCCTCTCGGAGGACCGTTCGAAGGTGATAGCCGTTTCGCGACGGCGCCGTCAAACGGGATGATACCGAGCGCGAGGGAGCCGGCGTGGGCGAGGCGGTGGGCGTGGCACGGCATACTCTGGTGCTCGGCGGCGCGCGCTCGGGCAAGACGCGGCGTGCGTTGGCGCTGGCCGACAGCGTCCCGGCCAAAGGCTACATCGCGACGGCCGAGGCGTGGGACGACGAGATGCGCGCGCGGATCGCCGCCCACAAGGCCGAGCGACAGGGATGCGGCTGGGTCACCATCGAGGCGCCATTGGCGCTGCCGGCGGCGCTGTCGCCGGACTGCCTGCTGGCCGCCGGACTTGGTCAGCCGGATCGTTCGGTGCTCGTGGTCGATTGCCTGACGCTGTGGTTGTCGAACCTGATGCTCGGTGAGCACGACATGGCCGACGCCACGGCGACGCTGATTGCGGCGCTGGCCGAGACGCCCGCGCGCGTGATCCTGGTGTCGAACGAGGTCGGCTTTGGAATCGTGCCCGACAACGCGCTCGCCCGCCGCTTTCGGGACGCCCAGGGCCGACTTAATCAGGACCTCGCGGCGGTGGTCGGTACGGTCGAACTGGTGGTGGCTGGGCTGGTGGTCAAGGTGAAGTGATCACCCGGCCAGCGCCGTTGCAGGCTCCGGCGGCCGCCCGAGGATCATGTCGGACGCCTTTTCGCCGATCATCAGCGTCGAGGCGTTGAGGTTGGCGGAGATCATGGTCGGCATGATCGACGCGTCGACGACGCGCAACCCCTGCAGCCCGTGCACGCGCAGCTCGTGGTCGACGACGGCGCGGGGATTGGTCGCCGGACCCATCATGCAGGTGCCGGCCGGGTGGAAGGTGGTCAAGCCGCGATTGCGGATCACCGCGAGGAGTTCGTCGTCGGACTGGACTTCCGCGCCCGGCACCTCCTCGCGGACGATGTAGGGCTTGAGCGGCTCCGAGTGGAGGAGCCGTCGCGCCAGGCGCATGGCGCCGAGTGTCGTGCGGCGGTCGCTCTCCTCGGCGAGATAGTTCGTCTGGATCGCCGGCGATGCGAACGGATCGTTCGACCGGATGCGGACGAAGCCGCGGCTCTCCGGCCGCTGCGCCCACGAGGCGACCGACATGCCGGGCTTGGTCTCGAGCTGGCCCTGCACGCCTTCCTTGTAACTCGCGGGTGTGAACGTGATCTGCACGTCGGAGGTCGGCACGGTCGGCTCGGACCGCCAGAAGCAGTAGACCGTGGTCGGACTCTGCGACAGGACACCGCCTCCGGTGGTCATCCATTTCAGGATCTCGGCGCCGAGCTTCAGGCCGCGCACGCGTTCGTTGATGGTCTCGATGCCCTTCACGCGGGCGACAAAACGCGCGGTGTAGTGGTCGCTGAGGTTCTCGCCGACGCCTGCGAGCGCGTGCTTCACCGCGATGCCCTTGTCGGCCAGCAGGTCGGCCGGTCCGATGCCGGACAGCTGGAGCAATTGCGGCGAGTTATATGTGCCGCCCGCAAGGATGACTTCCTTGTCGGCGCGCACTTCGACGATGGGGCCGCCGCGGCCACCCTTCGCGTAGCGTACCCCGACGGCGCGCTTGCCTTCGAGGACGATCTCGGTCGCGTGCGCCATCGTTCGGATGGTGAGGTTCTGGCGCTTGCGCGCAGGCCAGAGATAGGCGGTCGAGGAACTGACGCGCCAGCCACGGTTGATCGTGCGCTGGGAGTAGGAGACACCTTCCTGTGTCTCGCCGTTGTAGTCGGTGGTGTGCGGAATTCCCATCTGCACGGCGCCGGCGATGAAGGCGTCGCAGAGGGGGTGGCTCCAGTTCGGATTGGTGACGGTGATGGCGCCGTCACGCCCGCGGAAGGTGGTGTCGGCGGTTCCGATCCGACGCTCGAGACGCCGGAAATACGGGAGCACATCGGCATAACCCCAACCGCGGTTGCCGCGCTGGGCCCAGGTGTCGAAGTCCATCCGCTGGCCGCGATTGAAAACGTGGCCGTTGATGGAACTCGATCCGCCGAGCGTCTTGCCGCGCGGCGCCATGATGCGTCGGCCGCCGGTCCATGGGCCCGGCTCCTGGTCGTACATCCAGTTCACGCGCTTGTCGTAGAACGTCTTGATGAAGCCGGCCGGGATATGGATGTAGGGGTGCCAGTCGCTCGGGCCGGCCTCCAGCACAAGGACGTCGTACTTGCCGCCTTCGCTCAGGCGATTGGCCAGCACGCAGCCGGCCGAGCCGGCGCCGACGATTACGTAGTCGAAATGCTCCACGACGTCTCAGCTCCCCCAGCCGCCGGTTCCATGGCGGGTTGGTTTCAATTGGCGAAGAAGTTCAGAAGCTCCGTCGTCACGGCCTGCGGATCCTCTTCGGCGAGGTAGTGTCCGGTCGGCAGGGCACGACCCGTGACGTCGGCCGATGCGTAGGTCCGCCAGATGGCGCGCGCGTCGTACCACGCCTCGATCTTCGCCTTCGAGCCCCAAAGCACATGGAGCGGACAGGCAATCTTGCGACCGGCCGCGCGGCAGGCCCGATCATGGACGAGTTCGATCGTGGCGGCGGCACGATAGTCCTCGCACATGCCGCGGATCGCCTCGGGATTTCGCGCGGCGGCCTTGTAGTCGGCGAGCGCCTCGGGGTGAAAGAACCCGTCGTCCTTGGGCTCGCGCGCGGTGTGGGCGGCAAACCAGGCGTCGGGCGCCGCGTTGATGAGGTTCTCCGGGAACGGATGCGGCTGGGCGAACCAGAACCAATGGTAATAGCCGAGCGCGAATTTCATGTCCGTCCGCTCGAAATGCTCGAGGGTCGGGATGATATCCAACAGCGCCAGCTTGCGGACCTTGTCCGGCCAGTCGAGCGCCAGCCGGTGGGCGACGCGGGCACCGCGATCGTGGCCGGCCACGAGGAACTCGGTGTGGCCGAGCCCGGCCATCACCTCGACCATGTCGCGCGCCATTTCCCGCTTGGCGTAGGGGACATGGTCGGCGGTGGCCGGGGGCTTGAAGCTGCCAGCGTAGCCGCGCAGATCGGGACACACGACCTCGAACTTGCTGGCGAGCGCGGGGGCAACCGCGTGCCACATGGCGTGCGATTGCGGATTGCCGTGCAGCAGCAGCAGCGGCGGGCCCGATCCGCCGCGCCGGAGCCTGATACGGCCGTCCCGCACATCCGCATACGAGATCGGCATCCCCCCGAAAAACATCTGTCGGTCCTATTCTGGAGCGTTTCGGTTGGACGTTAGCGGCGACGCCCCCGCTGTCAATCGGCCCCCACGGCGCGGAGGGCCAGCCATGCATCCACGGTCTCCCGCTACCCGTCCCCCGGGCCATCGGATAGGTTGGCCGCAATCATTCAGCCGTGGAGGACGACGCCGTGAACCAGCACGCCAAGGGCATTCAACCGGACAGTGGCACCCTGCAGCACTACAAGATGTTGATCGGCGACAGCTGGGTCGACGCGGCAGACGGCGACACGTTCGACTCCCTCAATCCTTACCTCGGCAAGCCCTGGGCGAAGATCCCGCGCGCGAAGGCCGAGGATGCACGCCGCGCCGTCGAGGCCGCGCACGCCGCCTTCCACGGACCGTGGCGGAAGATGACGCCCACGCAGCGCGGCATCCTCATGCGCAAGCTCGCCGACCTCGTCGCGGCCGAGGCGGAGCGGCTGGCGACCGTCGAGGTGCGCGACAACGGCAAGCTGATGGCCGAGATGCACGGCCAGCTGAAATACATCCCGCAGTTCTACAATTACTTCGCGGGGCTCGCGGACAAGCTGCAGGGCGCGGTCATTCCGACCGACAAGGCGGAGACCTTCAACTTCACGCGGCGCGAGCCGCTCGGCGTCTGCGTCGGCATCACCGCTTGGAACTCGCCGCTGCTGCTGACGGCCTACAAGCTCGCGCCCGGGCTCGCCGCCGGCAATACCTTCGTGCTGAAGCCGTCGGAGCACGCGTCGGCGTCGACGCTGGAGTTTGCCAAGCTGTTCGAGAAGGCGGGCTTCCCGGCCGGCGTCGTCAACGTCGTGACCGGCTACGGGCAGGAGATCGGCGAGCCGCTGGTGCTCCATCCCAAGGTCGCCAAGGTGTCGTTCACCGGCAGCGAGTCGACCGGTCAGCGCATTTACGAGATGGCGGCGCGGGGCCTCAAGAAGGTGACGCTGGAACTCGGCGGCAAGTCGCCGAACATCGTGTTCGACGATGCCAACCTCGACAACGCCGCCAACGGCGTGATCTCGGGCATCTTCGCGGCGGCCGGCCAGACCTGCATCGCCGGCTCGCGCCTGCTGGTCCAGGACACCATCTACGAGAAGTTCCTGGACAAGATGGCGGTCATCGCCAAGGCGGCGAAGATGGGCGATCCGATGGACCCGGCCACCCAGATCGGTCCGATCGCCAACCCGCCCCAGTTCGAGAAGATCAAATCCTACCTGGACATCGCGAAGGGCGAAGGCGCGCGGGTGGTGTCGGGCGGATCGGCATCGACGCGGCCCGAATGCGGGTCGGGCCAGTTCATCGAGCCGACCATCTTCGCCGATGTCCACAATCAGATGCGGATCGCGCGCGAGGAAGTGTTCGGCCCGGTGGCGGCGGCCATCCGGTTCAAGGACATCGAGGAGGCGATCGCGATCGCTAACGATACGCCCTATGGGCTGGCCGCGGGCGTGTGGACCGAGAACATGCGCCGCGCGCTGGTCATGTCGGAGCGGTTGGAGGCCGGCACGGTGTGGATCAATACGTACCGCGCGGTCAGCTACACCTCGCCGTTCGGCGGCTACAAGCGGTCGGGCCTCGGCCGCGAGAACGGCATGGAGGCGGTGGACGCCTACCTGCAGACCAAGAGCGTGTGGATCAGCATGGCGAGCGACGTGCCGAACCCGTTCGTGATGCGGTGATCTTGCGACGAGGAGGCCGGGGAACCGGCCTTCTCCCATAAACGGAAACGAGACGGGGGGAGTGCCATGAAGGGCGTCGTACTGGCGGGTGATCGCAAGGTGGAGATCCTGGACTTTCCGGATCCGACGCCGGGCGAAGGCGAGGTGGTTCTGGAAATCCGCGCGTCGGGTTTGTGCGGAAGTGATCTCAAGTACTACCGCACCGTCGGCGGGGCGGCGGCGATGGGGCTCGGCAACGTCAGCGGTCCGATCATCGCCGGCCACGAGCCCTGTGGCGTCGTCGCAGCGGTCGGCCGCGGGGTCAGCCCCAAGCAGGCCAAGGTCGGCCAACGGGTGATGCAGCACCACTACCGCGGTTGCGGCGTGTGCCCGCAATGCTCGACCGGCTGGATGCAGCTGTGCGACGAGGGGGTCGCCGAGGTCTATGGTGCCACCGGCCACGGCGCGCATGCGCGCTATATGAAATGTCCGGCGCGCACGCTGGTGCCGCTGCCGGACGAGCTTTCGTTCGCGGCGGGTGCCGCCATCTCGTGCGGTACGGGCACGGCATGGGGTGCCTTGAAGCGGCTCGCGATCGCCGCCGACGACACGGTCGTGGTGTTCGGGCAGGGACCGGTCGGCCTGTCGGCGACGGTGCTCGCTCACGCCATGGGGGCGCGCGTCATCGCGCTCGACACCAGCGACCAGCGGCTGGCCACGGCCAAGGCGTCCGGCGCCGATCTCGTCATCAATCCAAAGAAAACGGAAAACGTCGTGCAGGCGATCCGCGACGCCACGCACGGGCTCGGCGCCCATCTCGCCATGGATACGTCGTCGTCTCCGATCGCGCGTGCGCAGGCGGCCCAGTGCGTGCGCACCTGGGGCAAGGTCGCCTACGTCGGCGAAGGCGATACGGTGACGCTCAACGTCAGCAACGACCTGATCCGCCGGCAGGTGACGGTGCTCGGCTCGTGGACGTTCTCGACCGTCGGGCAGCTCGAATGCGCGCGCTTCGTCGCCGAGCGCGGGCTCGACGTGGATCAGCTGTTCTCGCATCGCTGGACGCTCGACCAGGCCGAGGAGGCCTATCGCGTGTTCGATCAGCAGACGGCGGGCAAGGGGCTGATCGAGCCGGCGGCGTGAAGGTCCGGGCGGGCCGCCGTTGCTTTCAGGCGGCCCCCTTCACACGATCGGCAGCACATTGGTGTACTTCACCTGCGCCAGCGCGAAGCTCGACTCGATGGAGCCGACGCCGTCGAGGCGGGTCAGCTTGGTCTTGAGGAATTGCTCGTAGGCGGCGAGGTCGGGCACGACGATCCGCAACAGATAATCGCGCGGCCCCGTCATCAGGTAGCACTCCATCACCTCGGGCCAGCGTGACACGGCCTGCGAGAAGCGGTCGATCTCCTCCTCGCGCTGGCGCTCCAGCTTCACCGAGGCGAACACGCTGATCGGCAGGCCCATGGCGTTCTGGTCGACGACGGCCGCATAGCCGCGGATGATCTTGGCCTGCTCCAGCCGGCGGATGCGGCGCAGGCAGGGCGACGGCGTCAGGCCGACCCGCTCGGCGGTGTCCTGAACGGTTGCGCGGCCGTCCTGCTGGAGATGTTCCAGGATCTTGCGGTCGATACGGTCGATCTCCGACATTGGTGTTTTCTGCCGTTTTCTGCTCCTGCCTTGGTGTTGTCTGCCATATTTTGTGGTGAAACGCTTCAAATTCGGCAGATTGCACCAACAGAAATCTGGTTTGATGTCGGCATCGCTCAAAGAGGCCCGCCATGTCCGATCCCCGCCTGCCCTATCTGACCGAACTCGAGAAAAAGGTGCTCTGGCTCGCGACGTGGACCATCCACAACGCGAACCATCTGAGGACCGGCACCGACGGCCTCAAGGTCGGCGGGCATCAGGCGTCTTCGGCCTCGTCGGCAACGATCCTGACCGCGCTCTATTTCGCGGCGCTGCGGCCGCAGGACCGCGTCGCGGTGAAGCCGCACGCCAGCCCGATCTTCCACGCGATCCAGTATCTGCTCGGTCATCAGACGCGCGAGAAGCTCGAGAACTTCCGCGGCTACAAGGGGGCGCAGTCCTATCCGTCGCGCACCAAGGACATCGACGACGTGGACTTCTCGACGGGATCGGTCGGGCTCGGAGTCGCTCAGACGTTGTTCTCAAGTCTGGTGCAGGACTACGTGAAGGCGCGCGACTGGGCGAAGGACTGGCCGGAAGGGCGAATGATCGCGCTGGTCGGCGACGCCGAGATGGACGAGGGCAACATCTTCGAGGCGCTGCTCGAAGGCTGGAAGCAGGGTGTCCGCAACACCTGGTGGATCATCGACTACAACCGGCAGAGTCTCGACGCGGTCATTCGCGAGGGGCTCTACGCCCGCTTCGAAGCCTTGTTCCGCGCCTTCGGCTGGGAGGTCGTGACGCTCAAGTACGGCTCGCTGCAGCAGGCGGCGTTCCGCGAGCCCGGCGGCCAGCAGCTCAAGAGCTGGATCGATTCCTGTCCGAACCAGCTCTACTCGGCGCTGACGTTCCAGGGCGGTGCGGCGTGGCGGCGGCGGCTGCTCGACGACATCGGCGACCAGGGGCCGGCGACGCGCCTGATCGACAGCCGGACGGATGCTGAGCTGTCGCAACTCATGTGCAACCTCGGCGGTCACGATCTGCCGAGCTTGGTCGAGGCGTTCGAGAGCATCGACCACGACCGGCCGACCGTGTTCATCGCCTATACCGTCAAGGGCTTCGGTCTGCCGCTGGCGGGGCACAAGGACAATCACGCCGGCCTGATGACGCCGGCGCAGCTCCAGAGTTTCCGCGAGAGCCGCCGCATCCGTCCGGGCCACGAGTGGGACCGGCACGAAGGTCTCGACCTTTCGCCCGAACAGATCGACGGCTTCCTCGCCAACGTGCCGTTCGCGGCGCGTGGCCGCCGGCGGCTCTCTTCGCCCCATCTCGACATTCCGGCGACGCTGCCGGTGCCGGCGCAGCCGACGATCTCGACGCAGCAGGGGTTCGGCCTGATCCTCAACGAGGTGGCACGGTCGGATGCGCCCTTCGCCGATCGCATCGTGACGACCTCGCCGGACGTCACCGTCTCGACCAATCTCGGCCCCTGGGTCAATCGCCGGGGCCTGTTCGGGCGAGAGGCGATGGCCGACATCTTCCGCAACGAGCGGATCCCCTCAACGTTCACGTGGGAGTTCGGCACCAAGGGGCAGCATCTCGAACTCGGCATCGCCGAGATGAACCTGTTCCTGATGCTGTCGGCGCTGGGACTCTCGCATTCGACATTCGGCGAGCGTCTGCTGCCGATCGGCACGCTCTACGATCCGTTCATCTCGCGCGGGCTCGATGCCCTCAACTATGCTTGCTATCAGGACGCGCGGTTCATCGTCGTCGCGACGCCGTCGGGCGTGACGCTGGCGCCGGAGGGCGGCGCGCACCAATCGATCGGCACGCCGCTGATCGGGATCGCGCAGGATGGGCTCGCGGCGTTCGAGCCCGCCTATGTCGACGAACTGGCCGTGGTTTTGCGCTGGGCGCTCGACTACATCCAGCGTGACGGTGATTTCGTGCCCGACCCTCGCTCTTGGTTGCGCGATGCGACGGGCGGGTCGGTCTACCTGCGACTGTCGACACGGCCGCTCGAACAGATCCGCCGCGAGATGACCCCCGAGCTGCAACGCGACATCGTCGACGGCGGCTATTGGATGCGCAAGCCGGGACCGAACGTGCGGGTCGTCGTCGCCTACACGGGCGCGGTGGCGCCGGAAGCCATCGAAGCGATCGGACTGATGGGCGAGGACCGCCGCGACATGGGGCTGCTGGCGGTGACGTCGGCGGACCGGCTGAACGCCGGGTGGACCGCCGCTCAACACGCGCGTGAGCAGGGGGCCGCCCATGCGATCAGCCATGTCGAGCGGTTGCTGGCCGACGTGCCGCCCGACTGCGCGCTCGTCACCGTGATCGACGGCCACCCGGCGACGCTCGCGTGGCTCGGCGGCGTGAAAGGGCATCGCACCCGCGGGCTCGGCGTCGAACACTTCGGGCAGACCGGCACGATCCAGGACCTCTATCGCCATTTCGGTATCGATGCCGCCGCGATCGCGGCGGCGGCCGAGGCGCTCGCCCCCGGGCGTCCGCTGCGGAACCTCAAGGCGGTTTCGGGTACCGGCCGTCCGCTCGCCTGACGGGCCGTCAGGGCCCCCTGATCGCGACGACCTTCCCCGTCGTCGGATCGAACGGGACCGAGACGTGCTCGTGCATCACGCGCCAGCGGCCGGCGGTCTTGCGATAGCAGGCAGAGACGCGGATCCACATGCCCGCGGCCGGATGATCGGTGCCGACGGGGTGAATGGCGTGCAGGGCGTGCATCACGGCGAGGTCGCGGCCGACAGTCAACGTCAGGTCCCGATGCTCGGAGGTGAACCGGTCGGGCAAGTGCGGCAGGCAGTTCTCCCACATGCTGCGGATCGCGGCCGGGCCGGTGATCTTGTGGGGTGGTTTGACATCGTAGAGCACGGTTTCGGGGTCATAGTCGGCAACAAGGCCGGCAGCGTCCTTGGCTTCCAGGGCTTTGGACCACGCCGCGATCATGGCCCGGATCTCGCCTCGTCGGCCAGCGCGGCCGCAGGATCTTGCGTCATAGTGGGCTCCTCGTTGTTCTATTTCCCGGCCAATCGGGCGGGTCAGCTTCCGATGGCTCGCTCAGTTACTTGGTACAGGACGGTTGTGACGAAGGGGCCGAGTGAACGATGCGCGTTGTCTCCCTGAATACCGGACGAAACGAAGGCCTGTATCACGCACGGATGGCGCTGATCGCCGAGGGCCTGGCCTCACTGGCGCCCGATATCGTGCTCCTGCAGGAGTGTTTCGCAAGTGCCGACGGCGCGATCGATGCGACGCGCGTCATCGCGGCCCGGCTCGGTATGGAGAGCGCCCACTGTCCGGCGCGGCTCAAGGTTCGCCACATCGGCGACGCGCCGATGCTGTCGACCTCGGGCCTCGCGGTTCTCTCGCGCCACCCCATCGTGGCGACCGTGGTGCACGATCTCCCGCAATCGCCGCGCGACGGCGAGCGCAAGGCGCTGGTGGCAACGGTCGGTGTGTCGGGGCGGTTGCTCAGGATCGTCAACCTGCACCTGACGCATCTGGCGGTTGAGGAGGGTGACGTGCTGCGGCAGGACCAGATTGCGGCCGTGCTCGATGCGCTGTCTTCAGGCCCCGAAGCTGCCGTGCCGGCGCTCATCGGCGGCGATCTCAATGCGGAGCCGGGCAGCGATCTCGTCCGTTGGCTGTATAATGACTCGCGCTGTGGCGACGATCCGCGCGGGAGCGCGCCAAGGCCGGCAACCTATCTCGGCGGGCTCGTGGGCGCGCGAGACCCGGGCAAGGCGATCGACTACGTGGTCGCATTCAATCCGGTCGCTGCGGCAGGGCGGCTCACCGTGCGCGCGATCACCGTTGCCATGGCCGAGGCGGACGCGAAATCTGGGCTGATGCCGAGCGATCATGCGGCGGTGGTGGCGGACGTCGAGCATGGCGACGCCTGACCCCACTCTGGCCGGGCGCAGGAATTTTTCGCAATTTGAAAGAGGGCCGGTGCGGGCACCGCGCACGCGGTAACACGAAATTAACGACGGCTCCGGAACGCTGTAAATCAAGGACTCCGATGCGTGCGACGGTATCGAAAAGTCCTGCGGGATGGCCCATTTTCCGGGTCTTCGAGGGTGATCGCGACAAAACAAATGTCCCGCTTCGAGTCGCGATTTAACGGCTTGCCAATGCTTGGCCGCTAATCCTGCCGGGACACGTCAGGTTGGGTCTCGTTGCGGCTCACCAAAGGCATGATGCCGTCCTGACGAACCGGTCGGTCCGGTATGGCTTTGCGCCTTCCCCGAAAAACCAAATCGGTTTGGATACATCGATGAACAGTATCAGGACGAACTTTGCCGCGATGACTGCTCTGCAGTCGCTCAACATGACCAATCGGGACATGCTGACGACGCAGAGCCGGATCTCGACCGGCTACCGTGTTGCAACCGCCGAGGACAATGCCGCGTACTGGTCCATGGCGACGACCATGCGTTCCGACAACAAAGCCCTCTCCGCAGTTTCCGACGCCCTCGGGCTCGGTGCTGCCACGCTCGACACGACCTACACCGCTCTCAACAAGGCGATCGACGTCACCAGCGAGATCAAGGCGAAGCTGGTTGCGGCGCGTCAGCCTGGTGTAGACATGGCCAAAGTGCAGACCGAAATCGACGCCCTTCAGGATCAGCTGCGTTCGACGGCCTCGTCGGCTTCGTTCAGCGGTGAGAACTGGCTGGCGGTCGACACCGGCGGCACCGAGTACAATGCGAGCGAGCAGATCGTCGCGTCGTTCACCCGCTCGTCGACCGGCGTTGCCGTCGGCACCCTTACCATCGACGTTTCGGTGTCGTACCTGTTCGACTCGAACACGGACGGCGCCGGTTCGGTCAACGGTGGCGCCGCGACGGCTGGCGCACTCGGCATCCTCGGCTCGGCGCGTCTCGACGCGGCGACGGCGGCTTCGGCCGATCTGATCGGCACCGTCGATGACACCGGCACCATCGTGATCGCCAACTGGTCCGTCGATCCGACGGCGCTCACGCCGGCTGGCGCAGCGAATGCCGTCGATGAGTTCGACCTCAACGACGTCGCCGACGGCACGGCGGCCTACACGATCGACGACGTGATTTCGGCGGCTGACCAAGCCATCACCGAGATGACGACGGCGGCCACCAACATGGGCGCCGCGAAGAGCCGCGTGAAGATGCAGGCCGAGTTCGTGAAGACCTTGATCGACTCGATCGATCGCGGCGTCGCCTCGCTCGTCGATGCCGACATGAACGAAGAGTCGACCCGGTTGCAGGCTCTGCAGGTTCAGCAGCAGCTCGGCATCCAGGCCCTCAGCATCGCGAACTCGTCGGCGCAGAACACGCTGTCGCTGTTCCGTTAACGCACGCGCTCCGGCTCATCGCAGCTGGGTGGATACGCGAGTTGAACGAGGCCGCCCCTCTCCGGGGGCGGCCTTTTCGCATTTGGTGTTGCCGCTGGCGGGCGGTCCGAGGTGCCTATTGCCGGACGCGCCTCCCGCACCCATGTCTCAGCGACCGGCGACCTCCTCCCCTGGGGCTGCCGGTCCTGCCGCGGCCCTCGGCTTCCACCCAGCCGAGGGTCGCATTGCAGGGCCTGCTGGCGGTGCGCGGCGCCCAAAACGCCGCGGCGCTCCATTTGGGTGGGGTCAAGGCTCAGGTGTTCCCGGCATTCTTTCGTTCGTGAACGTCCGAACTAGGTTCAGGCGGGTCTGGAACAACTGATGTTCGACAAGTTCATTTGTCACGAACATTTGATCGGGCTGATATGACGACTCTAGAATTCTAGACGTTTGGGAGCGCGCCGTGAGTGAGACGTTCGTGACGGAGCTGGCGACGCTGTGCACAGTGTCCTATTCGACCGAAGCGAAGGCGCTGCGGGTCAAGGTCGGGGACGAAATCCTGACACCGGCCGATCTCGAGCGCATCGGTCAGGTGATCGCCAAGATCGGTGTGGCCCAGGCGGCGGCTGCCGGCGCATCCCCCGCGACCAAGCCACGGGCACGTGCCCGGGGTTAGACGGCGCGGTCTGATAGGCCGACCGGTGGCTTTTGACCGGGCTTGACACTTCGAGACTGGCGACCCCGAGAGGATTCGAACCTCCGACCCTCAGATTAGGAATCTGATGCTCTATCCTGCTGAGCTACGGGGTCTTGCCGCCGTTCGGGTACCATAATCCACGGCCGATGCACAGCCGGGCTGGTTCGGCGCCCGGCGGCGGGGCATGGTGGGGCGACCACGGATCGTCACGCATGGCCGGCCGCATCGTCTCTCAACTGCTGTTTCTCGCGCTGCTCGCGTCCGCACCGATTTCGGCAGCGCACGCGAACTGCCCGGCGGCGTCCGGATCGTTGCATGCCGTGGCGCGCGTCATCGACGGTCAGGCGGTCGTGCTGGACGACGGAACGACCGTCGTGCTGCTCGGCGTTCTCGCGCCGCGGGCCGAGGACGGCAACGCCGATCCGGGCCTTTGGCTGCCGGAGCAGGAAGCACGCGCGGCGCTCGAACGCCTGACCGCGGGCCGCTCACTGGCCGTGGCCGGGCCGCGCAGCCGCGATCGGCACGGCCGGCTGCCGGCGCATCTGCACATCGTCGACGGCGCCGCACCGGTCTGGGTGCAGGGCGCGCTGGTGGAGGCCGGCGTCGTCCGCGCTCACACGCCGCTCGACGGCGACGGTTGCGCCGAGACCTTGCTCGAACTCGAGGCTAGCGCACGCACGGCCGGGCTCGGTCTGTGGCGCCATGCCGCTTATCAGCCGCTCGACGCACTGCGGACGCGGAACATCCTGCAGCGGCGCGACACCTTCCAGATCGTTCGGGGACGGATCGCGCACGTCAGCGACGTGCGAGGCCAGATCTATTTGAACTTCGGGTCCGACTGGCGGGAGGACTTCACCGTTGCGATCGGCGGCGCCGTGCGGCGGCGGCTGGAAGCGCGGGGTATCCGGCCCAAGGAGCTCGCTGGCCAGTTGGTCGAGGCACGCGGCTGGATCGAGCGTCGCAACGGGCCGCTGATCGTCCTGCGCCAAGCCGAGGATCTGCGCGTGATGGCGCCCACGCCATGAACGCCTTGCGGGCTCTCGATACAACGAGGCCCGCCTGCATGGTGACAGGCGGGCCTCGGCTATTCGGGCAACGTCAGACGGCTCAGGCGGCCTTGATCTCGGCGCCTTCGGCCTCGGCTGCATCGCCACCTTCGGCGGCGAGACGGCGACCCTTGGCGCTGCGGGCCAGCACCTCGGTGATGCGCTGTACGGCGCCGCGCTCGTCGAGCCGATCGACGGCCGCGATTTCACGGGCCATCCGATCCAGCGCCGCCTCGTAGAGCTGACGCTCGGAGTAGGACTGCTCCGGCTGGGCTTCCGAGCGGTAGAGGTCGCGGACGACCTCGGCGATCGAGACCAGATCCCCGGAGTTGATCTTCGCTTCGTACTCCTGGGCGCGGCGGCTCCACATCGTCCGCTTGATGCGGGCGCGGCCTTTCAGAGTCTCCATGGCCTTCTTGACCACAGGCTCCTCGGCGAGCTTGCGCATGCCGACGCTCTGCAACTTGCCGGTCGGCACGCGCAGGGTCAGCTTGTCCTTGTCGAACGTGATGACGAACAGCTCGAGCGACATGCCCGCGATTTCCTGCTCCTCGATGCCGACGATCCGGCCGACGCCATGGGCCGGGTAGACGACGTATTCGTTGGTCTTGAAGCCGTGCCGCGAGCTGACGGGCTTCTTGGCGGCTGCCGCGGCCGCGGCCCGCTGCGCGATGTCCTTGGGCGACAGCGGAGCGCCGCCCTTCATGGCCATGGGCTTGCCGACGCCCTGTGCCATCGTCCGTACCGGTGCGGCGTGCCCGGTTACGGCCTGCGCCGGCTTCGGCAGCGGTGCGTGCTGGGCAACGGCCGGTTTGGCGACCGGCTTGGCCGGCGACGTGATCGTCTCGGCGGCGGCGGCCGCCGGCTTGGCCGCCACAGGCTTGGCCACGATCGGCTTGGCCGGCGTCGCCTTTGCCGCAGCCGGCTTCTCGGACGACTTGGAAGAGGCCATGGGCTTGGCGGGTGCAGACTTCACGGGCGAGGCCGGCTTCGCAGGCTTCAGCACCGTTTTGGTCTCCGCAGGTTTCTTCGTGGACTGGGTCTTGCCGTTGACAGCGGCGGGAGCGGCCTTGGCGGCCGGCTTCGCAGCCTTCGGCGTCACCGCCGGCTTCGTCGACTTCTTGGCCGTTTCAACGGATTTCTTGCCCTGCGAGGGGCGTTCCACGACCGGCGCGGCTTTCACCTTGGCGCCTGCAACCTTCGCAGTCGTTTTCTTCTTCTCGGCCATTTTTCCACTCTCTCGCGCCACTCGACCGGACCACCCACGACCGGCGAACTGGGCGCCGACGCAAGCCCACGATGCCGACCCGTTCTGGTCGTCACCGTGCAACAGATGTTCGAGCGATGCCCGCCACGGGCGTCGCCCCAACCCGCTATGTGATTGGCTTAACTGAGTATTCCAGACCCTGAGAAACCGACGGTCCAAGGATACGGATCAACATCGTGTCAGGGTCCCTCGACACCACCCGAATTAGGGTCCGCGCCGGATCGCACCGTTTGCAGCTACGCCACTGAGGGACTTATCTAACACAATATTCCAGCAAAATGAAGTGGTCGCGTGGTCGTCGGTGTCGACTGCGTTAAGGACACCCTGGAATGCGCCCTACAACCGACTGATCAACTTGTCGTCGGGTGACGAATTCAGTCCCCACTGCCCGCATCGGGGGAAAAATACAATTTGTACTTGTCGGATTGGCCCTTGAACGCGTCGGCATCGCCGGGCGCGGCTTTCTTTGCCGTGATGTTCGGCCACTTTTCCGAATAGTCGCGGTTCAACTCCAGCCATTTTTCGAGCCCCGGTTCGGTATCCGGCTTGATCGCATCGGCGGGGCACTCGGGCTCGCAGACACCACAGTCGATGCACTCGTCGGGGTGGATGACGAGCATGTTCGCTCCTTCATAGAAGCAGTCGACCGGGCAGACCTCCACGCAATCCGTGTACTTGCACTTGATGCAGGCTTCGGTGACGATGTAGGTCATCTGGCAGGTTTCCGTCTCTCGGGAGCAGGTCGCTGTTTACGGGCGCCCTGGCTTGGCATCACGTTGGCAGGTTGTCGCAAGGGTTTCCGGCCGTGTGCCGGATGAGCTTAAATCCCCGTCTTTCCGGTCGGATATCTCAGACGCGGGTGCCGTGTCACTCGAAATCTCGTTGAACAAGGTGTGGGCCTCGCGCGGCGGCCCCCGGCGTTGGCCCGCCGCCTGAACCTCCAGGACGCGCACGCGATGATGGGCGACCACAGTCACGACGTCGCCAACCTTGATGCTGGTCCCGGGCTTTTCGATCTTCGTGCGGTTGACGCGAACCTTTCCTTCCCCGATCAGCCCGGCCGCCGCCGTCCGCGATCGAACGATCCGGGCGAACCACAGCCATTTGTCCAACCGTTGCGTCGCCACGGCTGGTGAAGGCTGCTCGCGGCCGTCGCGAGGCATCACCCGCCGCCCTGGTCACGCGTACGCTTCTCGAGGGCCTGTTTCAGGGCCCCGAGCGCGGCGAACGGCGAGTCGGGATCGACGCCCCCCTTCTTCGGGGCCGGAGCCGAGCGGGCGATGATGGCGGGCCGTTCTCCGGTCCGCTCGCGCCGATCGCCACCCGGCCGGCCGCCGCCACCGCCGCTGCGGTTGCGCTCGCTTTCGCGCAGCCGATCGGCGCCATCACGGCCCCGATCGCGCCGTTCGCCTTGATCGCGACGCCCGCCGCGGTCGTTGTCGCGGTCGCGCCGGCGCTCGCCGCCATGATCGGGTTTGTCGCTGCGCGTCTCGGCGGCCACCGGTTCGCCGGCCGTCTGGGGTGTGGCCGGGCTCTCACCTGCCGCAACGGGGGGCGACGCCGGGCCGGACTCGGGCCGACGGGGGCCACGCCCGCGATTGCGATCACGATCCCGATCACCGGCGGGGCGGTCGCCGCCGGCGCCGCGCGGCCGGCGCTCGGGCTGCTGTCCACGATTGCGGCGGCGCGGGCGCCAGACCTCCTCGAAGGCCGGTTCCTCGGCGGTCGGCTCGGCGGCCTCCGCGCTGGAGACTTCGGCCACAGGGGTCTCGGTTGCCGTAGAAGTCTCGGCGCCGGCGGTCACTTCAACCGGTTCGGACGCTGGGCTTGCCGGCTCGGTTTCGGGGACGGGTGCGGCAACCTCCAGCGGGGCCGCGGTTGCGACCGGTGTCTCGATTTCCACCGCCTCTGTCGGCTCGGCGGTCTCGGGCGCGGGTTCGGTGGCCGCATCGGCCGTGCCGGCGTCGGGCGCGGTGGCGTCCGTGATCGGAAGGGTCGCCTCGCCGGGGACCGGCACGGGCGGCGCCTTCTTCGGCCGGCGCTCGCACCAGAAGCCGAGCGACTTGAGCACGCCGCTCAACTCCTCGGCCGAGCACCCGAGGATCGACATCATTTCCGGTGTGGCGATGAACCCGCCGTCGCCGGTGGCCCCCCGCGGTACCTTGGTGGCGTTCTCGGGCGTCGGCCGCCAGGCGACGAGCGGACGGATCTGGTCGGCCAGCCGCTCCAGCATGTCGAGACGGACGACGCGCGGGCCGCACACATGGAACCCGTACACCCGGTAGAAGGGCTCGGGGATACCCGGCAGCACGGGGTTTGAGGTCAGGCCGGCGCGCGGGGCGTCCGGCAGCGCGTCGAGCGACAGTCCGGCGCTGGCCGCATTCTTCAAGGCCCAGAGGATGGCGCGCAGCTCGGCTGGCGCCGGCTTCAGCAGGGTCGGGAAGTAGATATTGAACGCGCCGAAGCGGACGCCGTACTTGCGCAACTGGGCGCGCGCGTTCTGATCGAGCGACTTCAGCTCGTCGCTGATGGCGTCGCGCTTCAGGATTCCGAAGTTCTCGGTCAACCGGAACGCGATACCGCGGGCGAGACCGGTCACGTCCTCGGCCTTGGCCAGCTCGACCAGCGGCTTCAGGCGATCGGCGACGATTTCGCCGACCCAGGTCGTGAGCCGCTCCTGCACCTTGTCGCGATCGGGGCCCGCCAGATGATCGTCCGCCAGCAGGACGACCTGCGGCTTCAGCGGATCCTCGGTCGGCTCCAGGCGGGCGATCTCTTCGTCACGCCACAGGATGCGGGCCTGACGTGACAGCTTGAATGCGTCGGCCTTGGCGGCGGCCACGCGGCGGACGCGCATCGCCAGTTCCTTGGCGACAACCTGGGCGGCGGCCTGACGCGTTGCCTTGCCGTGAATGCCGTCGGCCTGCGCCTGCGCGTCGGGCGTGAACAAGAACCCGCGCAGACGGCCGACGTAATGGTTCTCGACGTTGATGGCACCATCTTCGCCGATGTCGGCCGACAGCTCCTCCTTGTCGCGCATGCCCTTCATGAGGGCGCTCGTCCGGCGGTCGACGAAGCGCTGCGCCAACCGCTCGTGCAGGGCGTCGGACAGACTGTCCTCGATGTCGCGTGCCCGGCCCTGCCAGTGCTCGGGATCGGCGAGCCAGTTGGGACGGTTGGAGACGAACGTCCACGTCCGGATATGGGCGATCCGCGTCGCCAGCGTATCGATGTCGCCGTCGGTGCGATCGGCGAGCGCCACCTGCTTGGCGAACCAGTCCTCCGGGATGCGACCTTCCGGTGTCGCTATGAACTTGTACAGGGTGGCGACCAGCTCGGCGTGGTTCTGCGTCGAGATCTTGCGATAATCCGGCACCTGACAGACGTCCCACAGCGTCGAGACGGCTTCGCGTCCGCGCGCCAGATCGAGCACCTCGCGATCGGACGAGACGTGCTCCAGCGCGATCACGTCGTCGGCGGTGCGGGCCCGGACGAGGCGCGGTTCCTGCGGAAAGCGGCGCAGGCTTTCACGCAGGCTGTCGATCGACGCGAAGTCGAGTTCACGGGAGCGCCACTGCAGCACCTTGAAGGTGTCGAACGTGTGGGTCTCGAGGCGTTCCACCACATCCTGCTCGAAGGGGGGCACGTCGCCCGTCACGCCGAAGGTGCCGTCGTTCATGTGGCGGCCGGCGCGACCGGCGATCTGCGCCAGTTCGCCGGGCGTGAGGTTGCGGAAGTTCTGGCCGTCGAACTTGCGCACGGCGGCGAAGGCGACGTGATCGACGTCGAGGTTGAGGCCCATGCCGATGGCATCTGTGGCGACGATGTAGTCGACGTCGCCCGACTGATAGAGAGCGACCTGGGCGTTGCGCGTGCGCGGCGACAGGGCGCCGAGAACCACGGCAGCGCCGCCGAGTTGACGGCGGATGAGTTCGGCGATGGCGTAGACGTCGCCGGCCGAGAACGCGACGATGGCGGTGCGCTTGGGCAGCCGGGTCAGCTTCTTCTCGCCGGAATAGGTGAGCTTCGACAGACGGGGGCGCGAGATGAAGTTGCAGCCGGGCACGAGGTCGGCGATCGCTTCGCGCATCGTGCTGGCGCCGAGCAGCAGGGTCTCGCTGCGGCCGCGCGCATGCAGCAGCCGGTCGGTGAAGACGTGGCCGCGTTCGGGATCGGCGCAGAGCTGGATCTCGTCGATCGCGAGGAAATCGACGTCGACGCCGCGGGGCATCGCTTCGACGGTCGATACCCAATAGCGCGCGTTCTCGGGTTTGATCTTTTCCTCGCCGGTGACGAGCGCGACCTTCTCCTTGCCGACGCGGGTACAGATCTTGTCGTAGACCTCGCGGGCGAGAAGCCGGAGCGGCAGACCGATGAGGCCCGACTCGTGGCCGAGCATTCGCTCGATCGCCAAATGCGTCTTGCCGGTGTTGGTTGGTCCCAGGACCGCCGTGACGTTCCTGCGGGAGTCGAAGTCCATGCTCATCGGCTCGCCACTCCTGGGCCCCTTCGGACGTCGCGCGGCGCGACGCTATGAAGTCGGTGCGTGCGGTTCAGCCGCCAGATGCCGGTCTGGGGCCGCGCGCGGTGGTGCCGGGTCTGGTCGAACGTACGGCTGCCGTGGGTGGCATGACAAACCGCTGCGCCGAGATCAAGCCCCACGCCTGCTGCAAAGGGGAAAAATATAGCGGATGGCTCCTCGTGCCGCGGCGCCTCGACGATGCCAATGGGCCGAACCCAGTCATCACGGCGACGTGGGAAATCTCAGTAGAACAAGCCGATCTGGCGCTTGCCCGACACGATATCGACCCGCTGCGAGGTCAACACGGCGGTTCCCGCAGCCGTCGGGATGGTGATCTGATAGGGCACGAGCAGATTGGCGCTCGGCACGGGGCGCAGCGCGATCTCGATGCCGGCGTTGGCCGCCATTTCGCGCGTTTCCTCGCTGTTGCGGTGCCCGGCGATTGGTATGTAGCGGACCCGGCATACGTAGACGATGCTCGGTTGACCGCTCGGCCGGCTTTCCGCGACGCGCTGTTGGCGGCGGAAGCTCAGCAGCAGATCGAACCGCTGCTTACCGTCGAAGATCGCAACTTTCCGACCGCACGGGTTGCTCGACTTGCCGCGGGCGATCGCCATCACCGCCGTCAAGGGATCGAGCACGTCCTTCAGATGGAAGTCGCGAACCGGTACGGCGCCGGGCAGGGGCGGGCTCGGCGGATAGGAACTGACCTGCGTCACCGCTCCGTCCGCGAAGTTCATGCGGATCTGGCCGCCCTTGGCGTTGGCGCGGTAATCGAAGGTGTAACCTTGCGGGCGGGCATGATCGCCGGAGACCGAGCCAGCGGACCGGGTGGCGCCGGACCAGGAGAAGGCGCCGAGCAGGGCCGAGAGTTCCGCATTACCGGCCAGGCTGTAGGACGAGCCGGTCACGGTTGCCTGAAAACGGAAATCGCCGATTTCGAAGCCGTTGAACGTGATCTTGTAGAGGGCGTCGACGCGGGCCGGCCAACTGGCGGTGATGGCCGGCGGCGCCGGGGCGGCGACCGCCTCCTCAGCCTCGGCGCGGGTGTGCCCCGGCACGAGAAGTGCACAGAGCAGGAGTGCTTTCGCTAGGCGAGCTGACCACATACCGCGAGGCACCCTCGACATCATTTCCGCCGACCGCCGTCGTTTCGACATTCGCCCATGGCGCTAGAGCGGGTTTAGGTCAATTCTGTGTCTCGGGCCTATACGGCGCAAGTGGTAAACGAACACTCAATGGTTGTTCTGATACAGGACGACGGGGCACCTTGACGCTGGGGCCTCCTGGACCTTATAGAACCGCGATCGGCCCGCCGCTCGACCCGGCGGGCGTAAACATTTTTCCGGCCGGCACGTGCTTGTCGATCCCGCTCCCGAGTGGACGCGGGCGCGCACGACTGGCCCGCGAGGGAGACGACGATGACGAGGCAGTGTGAGCTCACCGGGAAGCTGCCGATGGCCGGGCAGATCCGCAGCCACGCGGAAAACAAGACGAAGCGCACCTTCCGTCCGAACCTGTGCCACGTCACGCTGATCAGCGACATGCTGGGCGGCCGTCGGGTGCGGCTCAAGGTTTCGGCGCACGCGCTGAAGTCGGTGGAGCATCGCGGCGGGCTCGACGCGTTCCTGCTGAAGGCCAGCGACGACGAGCTGTCGGAGCGCTGCCAGAAGCTCAAGCGCGAGATCGTCAAGGCCAAGAACGAAGTGCCGGCGGCCTGATCCCGGCCTTCAGGCGGGCGCCGCGCGCCCGTCGTTCAGTGCGAACTGCAGCAAAATGGTGCGTTGCAGGTAGCCGTTGAAGTTGTCGTCCGACATCAGCGTGACAACGATTTCGCGGCGCGCGCCTTCGTGGACAGCGACAGCTTCCATATTGTCGATCTCAGTGCCCATGTCGGCTTCGATGAGCGTTTCGCCGTCGAGCAGGGCGCCGGGGGCTATGGTGTTCGCCGGGATGCGCCGCAACCGCATGCCGACACCGGACAGCCAGCCGAACGAGCGTTCCAGAAGCAGGATTCCGCCGTCCGGCAATGCTGCGGCATCGGTGATGTCGAAGGCGCCTTTGGCGGCGACCGACAGGCGTTCGGGTTTTCCGCCGGCCCAGATCCATCCGGTGTGGGCGCCGCGGACGTCCTTGTGCCGCTCGGCGAAGGCGACGACGTCGCCGCGATAGCGGCCGGCGCGCAACACCGTGACGGCCTCGAAGGACTTGTTTCGGATCATGCGCCGCGCCTCTTGAGGCAGCGGCAGGTAGCCGGTCGGCCGCGACAGGCCGCGCTCGGTGATCGCAAATCGTCCGATCCGCATGTTCTGCTCGAAAGAGATCAGCACCGTGCCGCGATCGAGCGTGCCTTCGATGAGGCAGACGCTTTCGGCGTCGCGGTCGCGCTCACGGTCGAGCGGCACGCCATTGACGGCGGTGATCGGGCCGAGGCGCGCGGCACGCAGCCCGGCAGGCCGCACCCCGTCATAGGCGATCTCGGCGGTGAGCCAGGCGCCGGCATCGGAGACGGCCAGCAACTTGCGGCCATCGGCGCCGACGGTGAGGCCGGACCATCCGCCGAACCACTCGGTGGCGGACGACAGGACGAGCCCGCCGCGGAACTCCAGTTTGCCGAACCGCGTCGTGCCGGATCCGCGCGCGAATGACTGGATCGGCTTGGCGATCACGTCGATGGGGGTCGGCTCGAGTTCGGTGATCTTGGGTTTGGCCGCGGCCGGAGCGACGCCGGCGGCCAGCGCGGATGCCGTCAGCCCCAGGAACGCACGCCGGCCGACGGGCGGCTTTGACGTCACGGATAAGGGGTCGGGCAAATGGTGGCTCCAATCGAATCAGGCTTCGACTATAGCCCGACTATCTCGGAGCCGCTTTCTGGCTCTTTCGTGATGGGCCGCGCTGCACCGGCTTCGCGTCGGCCTTCTCCTCGAACAGCTCCACCAGCTTTTCTGTCATGGCGCCGGCCAGCTCGCTCGGATCGGTGATGGTCACCGCGCGGCTGTAGTAGCGGGTGACGTCGTGGCCGATGCCGATCGCGATCAGCTCGACGGGTGAGCGGGTCTCGATCTCATGGATCACCTGCCGGAGATGGTGCTCGAGGTAGGCGCCGGAATTGACCGAAAGGGTCGAGTCGTCGACCGGCGCGCCGTCGGAGATCATCATCAGTATGCGCCTCTGTTCGGGGCGCCCCAGCAGGCGACTGTGCGCCCAGGCGAGCGCCTCGCCGTCGATGTTCTCCTTGAGCAGGCCTTCGCGCATCATCAACGCCAGGTTGCGTTTGGAGCGACGCCACGGGGAATCGGCGGTCTTGTAGACGATGTGCCGGAGGTCGTTGAGGCGGCCAGGCGTGGCCGGCTTTCCAGCGGCCAGCCAGGCTTCGCGCGCCTGCCCGCCTTTCCAGGCCCGCGTCGTGAAGCCGAGGATCTCGACCTTGACCCCGCAACGCTCCAGGGTGCGCGCCAGGATGTCGGCGCAGCAGGCGGCGACCATGATGGGGCGACCGCGCATGCTGCCCGAGTTGTCGAGCAGCAGCGTCACCACGGTGTCGCGGAAGTCGGTATCGCGCTCGCGCTTGAACGAGAGGGCGTGCATCGGGTCGATGACGATGCGGGTCAGCCGCGAGGCATCGAGGGCGCCTTCCTCGAGATCGAAATCCCAGGCCCGGTTCTGTTGCGCGAGCAGCTTGCGCTGCAATTTGTTGGCGAGACGCGAGACCGCGCCCGATAGCGCGCGCAGCTCCTTGTCGAGGAAGGACCGCAGGCGCTCGAGTTCGTCCGGGGTCGAAAGATCCTCGGCGGCGATCTCTTCGTCGTGGACCCGCGAAAAGACCTTGTAGCCGAAGGCCTCGGGGTTATCGAGGACGGACGTGTTCGGGCGCCAGGGCTGATCGCTCTCCGCCTCGTCCTCGGCATCCATATCGGCTTCGAAGCTTTCGGAGTCAGCCGATTCCGTCGAGTCCGTGGCTTCACCCTCGGGCGACTCGGTCATGTCCTGGTCTTCGGGACGATCCTGCCCCTCGTCGCCTTCCTCGTTCTGATCGGATTGGTCCTCGCCGCCCTCGGGCTGCTGCTGGTCGTCCTCCTGGCCATCGGTTTGCTCCGACTCCGCCAATTCCTCGGCCAGTTGGAGATCGCGCAGGAGATCGCGCACGATGCGGCCGAAGCCTTCCTGATCGGCAGCCAGTTTGTCGAGCCGGTTCAATGTCTGAGCGGCCCGCTCCTCGATCCAGGGTCGCCACAGGTCGACGACGGATTTGGCGGTTGCCGGCGGCTCGAGGCCGGTCAGTCGCTCGCGCACCAGAAGGGCGAGCGCGTCCTCCAGCGGGGCGTCGGCGCGATCGGTGAGTTGGGCGAACCGCCCGTGCGCGTACTGATCCTCGATTTTGGCCGTCAGGTTGTGGGCCATGCCCGGCATGCGATTGGAACCAAGAGCCTCGACGCGGGCGCGCTCCACGGCCTCGAAGACATTGCGGGCGGCGCCGGCGCCGGGGGCGAGCCGCCGGTGGATCTTCTGGTCGTGGCAGGCGGCGGTCAGCGCGAGGCTGTCGGCCCAGCCGCGGATGACGGCGATCTCGCGCTTCGACGGCAGCCGCGAGGGCTCCGGCAACTGCATCGTATTGCCGTCGAGTTGAGGCCGGCCGGCGGCAAAGCTGACCTCCAGTTCGCCGTGGCCCGCGATGGCGCGCGTGCAGGTCGCCAGAGCCGCCTTGAACGGCTCTGTCGGTGAGTCTTTCTTTTTCGGCGGCGCGGCCATCGAAGAACCTGGCTAGACCCGGGGTTTCAGCTGAGCGCGACGTTGGCCGTGCTTTCCGGCAGTTCCTCGCCGAAGCAGCGCTGATAGAACTCGGCGACCACCGGGCGCTCGAGTTCGTCGCACTTGTTCAGGAAGGTCAGGCGGAAGGCGAACCCGACGTCGCCGAAGATCTCGGCGTTCTCGGCCCACGTCAGCACCGTGCGCGGGCTCATCACCGTCGAGAGGTCGCCGTTGACGAACGCGTTGCGGCTCAGATCGGCAACGCGGACCATGTTGTTGATGATCTTGCGCTTGGCCTCGGTCTTGGCGAAGGCCTTGGCCTTCGACAGTACGATGCGGACTTCGTCGTCGTGCGGCAGATAGTTCAGCGTGACGACCAGCGACCAGCGATCCATTTGGCCCTGATTGATCTGCTGGGTGCCGTGGTACAGGCCCGAGGTGTCGCCGAGGCCGATGGTGTTCGTGGTGGCGAACAGGCGGAACGACGGATGCGGGCGGATCACCTTCGACTGGTCGAGCAGAGTGAGGCGTCCCGAGGTTTCGAGCACGCGCTGGATGACGAACATGACGTCCGGGCGGCCGGCGTCGTACTCGTCGAACACGAGCGCGACGTTGTTCTGCAGCGCCCACGGCAGGATGCCTTCGCGGAACTCGGTGACCTGCTTGCCGTCCTTGAGGACGATGGCGTCCTTGCCGAC
>JBMOGA010000013.1:0-82958 GCA_049318625.1 Hyphomicrobiaceae bacterium | reverse complement strand
GGTCCGGTAGACGACCGTGTGGCCGGCCGCGGCCCTGCCGGCGCCGACGTTTCGTGCTAGCTTCCCCCGCGAAGTGACAGTGGAGCCAGCACTTTGCGTAACTGGAAACGGGGCTTGTTCCGGCTTTGGGTGGTCGGCACCGGGCTGTGGGTCATGGGCCAGGGGCTCAACGTGGCCCAGCTCGTGCTCGACCGGCAGTTCAAGCTCGACGACGTGCCGCAGGTCACGGTGTTCGGGCTGATTTTCGCGTTGGGACCACCGCTGGCCGTGCTGCTGGCCGGCGCGGCGGTGTTCTGGGTGGCCGGCGGGTTCGCGCGATCGGCGGCCGCCGAGGTGCCTGCGGCCCTGGCGCCGGCCGGCGAGCCGAACTGGTCGTGGAGCAACCCCGAGACCCGCGCGCTCTATCGGCACCTGACGAACGGATGGCACGATCTCGTCCGCGACGTGGCCGCGCGCCAAGCCCAGCAGCCGGGTGAGACCGGTGCGCCCGGGTGGGACCGCTCGCCCGAGGCCGCTCGCCGTTTCGAGCGGGCCCTGCGGGAGATCGTCGAGGATCGTTTCGAGGCCTTCTATCGCTCGGGCGGCGATGCGGGGGACGTGGCCGGCGTCTGCGGCGACGTCGGCTCGTTGTGGCGGGTCAACTGGCCGGAGTTGTGCGCCCGGCTGCTCGCCGAACTCGGCCTTGTCGTCCGCGACGACGGCCATCGCGCCGCCAAAGACCTGCCCGAGGCTGAGGTCATGGTGGCCGGACCAACGAAGGAGGGGCCGACTCATGGGTAGCACCATTCAACTGCGCGTCGTCGTTCTGCTGGCGGCGAGCTTGGCGGGGCCGCACGCCGGCCTCGCCCAGACCGCGGCCGATCCCGGCGTGCCTGCGGTCATCACCCAGGGCAGCGGGACCGTGTCGGTCGGCGGTCAGGCGGCGGCGCGGCAAGGCGACGCCACCGACCGGGCCGGCGCTTTGGTCCAAGGCTCGTCCAACGTAATGATCGGCGGGCGGCCGGCAGCCACCGTCGGCGATCGCACCGGGTGCGGCGGCATGACGATCGGCGGCGCCTCCAACGTCTTCATCAATGGCAAGCCGATGGCGCGGGCCGGTGATCTGACGACGGGCTGCACCGAGAAATAGCCGGAGGACGATCATGATCCGGACTTGGCTGACGGCCGCGTTCGTCTGTCTTTCGTCGTCGCTGCTGATGGCGCAGGAGCCGTCGCGGCGGCTGCAGGAGCTGATGGCCACGGCCAGCGACTTCTACAAGGCCGGCGCCTTCCAGGAGGCGCTGCCCGTCGCCCAGCAGGCGCTGGCGCTGACGGAGAGCGAGTTCGGCCGCACCCACGAGCGCACAGGAATCCAGGCCTACGGCGTCGCCCTGACCGCGGAGGCGGCCGGGCAACTCGATGTGGCCGAGCGGGCCTATGGCCGGGTCGTTGCCATCCGCGAGGCGGTCTACGGGAAGGACAGTCCGTCGGTCGCCATGGCGCTGGAAAAGCTCGCCGAGACCATGGTCAAACAGGGTCGTCCGGAAGCGGCCGAACCGCTGTCGCGCCGGGCGCTGTCACTGCGGCAGGCGGTGATCGGGCCCGATCACGCGTTCGTCGCGCCGAGCCATGCCATGCTCGGCCACGTCGCCGCCGGCAAGGGCCAGTGGCCGCAGGCGCTCGCCTCCTATCGCGAGGCCATCCGTCTGCTGGCCAAGCAGGACAATTCGTTCGTCGGTGCGAAAGCCGTATTCGACCGCGAGCTGGAGAGCCACCGCGACACGTTCGTCGGGCTGGTCCGCGCGGCCTACCGGCTGCGCGACACGCCACAGGGTGGCTCCGCTATGCAGCTGACGGACGAAAGCTTCGCCGCCGCGCAACAGGCCTGGAACACGTCGGCGGCGGGGGCGCTGGCCAAGATGACGGCCCGGCTCGGGGCCGGCGCGACCGAACTCGGCCGGGCCGTGCGGGCGCTCCAGGACAAGTCCGACCGCATCGTCGCGCTCAACGCGGAAGACATGGCGCTGTTGTCCGCCTGGAGCGACGTACAGCGCAAGGATCCCGAGTATGCCGCGCTGCTCGAGGAATTCCGCTCCAAGAGCATCGAGCAGGGACGCGTGAACGCGCCCGCCATTGCCCGTCAGCGCGTGCTCGTCGACGAGTTGCAGAAACAGCTGGCGCGCTGCCCGCCGGGTCAGACCAAGGCCGGATGCGAGCGCAGCACCGCCGAACGCGAGGCGATCACACGCGAGCTCGGGCAACTTTCGACCGTTACCTCGGCGGGCGCGGGCGACCTGATGGCGGTGCACAAGCGGCTCGAAGCGGCGGAGACGAAGCTGGCGGGCCACGCCGCCTTCAAGAGCCGCCGCGCGGCGCTGCGTACCGAGATCGACGGTCTGGAGACGGATGTCCGGCAGTCGCGCCAGCGCATCCTGCAGACCTATCCCGCCTATGCCGCGCTGGCCGATCCGGGCGCGCTCACCGTCCGCGAGGTGCAAGGGCTGCTGCAGGACGGCGAGGCCCTGGTCGTGATCCTGGTCGGCACGGACGCGAGCTTCGTGTGGGCGATCGATCGCACGCGGGCGCAGTGGGCCGAGATCGAGGCCGGCAGCCGGCAGCTCGCGGCCGACGTCTCGGCCCTGCGCATGGGGCTCGATCCGCTTGCGCACGGTGGCGTGGCATCGCTGGAGGAGGCGGCGGCCGCCTTCGACCTCGATCGGGCGCATGCCCTCTATCGCAAGATCCTCGGCCCGGTCGCCCCCATGCTGGCGGGCAAACAGCACCTCGTCGTCGTCCCGACCGGCGCCCTCACCAGTCTGCCGATGCAGGTGCTGGTGACCGAAGCGCCGCCGGTCACCGGCAATACCGCGGATCGGCTGAAGGCGGCCTCCTGGCTGGTGCGCCGGCACGCGTTGAGCGTGCTGCCGTCGGTGGCGTCACTCAAGGCGCTGCGGTCGCTCGCGCGCACCGGCGTCGCGGTCCGTCCGTTCATCGGCATCGGCGATCCGCGCCTCGACGGTGGCGGCGAGGCCGATGCCCGCGGCAAGGGCGTGCTGCCCGCCCGCTACTATCGTAATGGCCAGGTCGACACACGCGCGCTCAGGCAGCTCTCGCCGCTGCCCGACACGGCGCAGGAGGTGGAGACGGTGGCCCGCGTGCTCGGTGCGGGCAAGGACTCGGTGCTGCTCGGCGATGCGGCGACCGAGACGGAGGTCAAGCGGCGATCGCTCAAGGACTACCGCATCGTGCATTTCGCGACTCACGGTCTCGTCGCCGGCGATCTGTCGGGGCTGGCGGAACCGGCGCTGGTGCTGACGCCGCCCGCGGCACCGAACGAGTTGGACGACGGATTGCTGACGGCGTCCGAGGTGGCCGCGCTGACCCTCGACGCGGAGTGGGTGGTGCTGTCGGCCTGCAATACGGCGGCGGGCGACAAGGTCGGCGCCGAGGCGCTGTCGGGTCTCGCCCGCGCCTTCTTCTATGCCGGCGCGCGTGCCCTGCTGGTATCGCATTGGTCGGTCTACTCGGACGCTGCCACGCGCCTCACCATCGAGACGTTCGGAGCACTCGCCGCCGACCGCAAGCTCGGCCGCGCCGAGGCGTTCCGGCGCGCGATGATCCGCGAGATCGACGACGGAAAGCCGCCCGCCTACTGGGCACCGTTCGTCGTCGTGGGCGAAGGCGGCTGAGGCGATGTGGCGGGCGTCGCCGGCCGTCGCGCGAACGGGCCCATCGCGCCGAAGCCGCTCTGCTCTTGAGCGGTGGCGGCGCGGCGGCGCGGTCCCGCACCGGTCGTGCCCCGCTGTTGAAGCCGTCATAGTCTTGCAGCACACTCCCTCTGGTTGAGTGCGGAACCGCGGGGGCGAGCATGTGGCCGTTGATTTTGCGCGGTCTCACCAGCCTGATCACCGTCTCGGTGCTTGCGTTCGCGGCACTGCCCGCGGTTCGCGCGCAATCCAACGACGACCTCGCTTCGCTGAATGCGCAGGTCGTGACGCTTTATCGTGCGGGCCAATTCGTCGAGGCGACCGAAGTCGCCAAGCGCGCGCTCGCGCTGGCCGAACGCCGCCACGGGACCGACCACCCCGAAGTCGGCAAGGCACTCGGCAACCTGGGTGACGTGCTGCGCCAGCGTGGACTTTTCGTCGAGGCGGAGAACCTGCAGCGGCGGGCCCTGGCGATCGCCGAGCGGCACTTCGGCGCGGCCCACACGTCGACAGCGCAGGTGAAGCTGGCGCTGGCGTTGGTGCTGCAGCGGCAGGGCCGCTACGCCGAGGCGATCGGGCTCGCCGAGCAGGCCCTTGCCGTTCTCGACGCACCGACCGCGGCCATGCCTGCGGAACTCAGCGTTGCGCTCAACAATTTGGCCACGCTCTACGAAACCACAGGCCGGCTCGCCGATGCCGAGCGCCTGCTGCGACGCTCGCTTTCTGTCACCGAGAGCGCCAGAGGAGGGTCGCACCCCGAGGTCGGCATCCGCCTCAACAATCTTGCACTGCTCGTCGAGCGGACCGGCCGGCTCGCCGAAGCCGAAACGCTGGCGCGGCGGGCGCTTGCGATCACGGAGGCCGCCGCCGGACCTGAGCATCCCGACGTTGCGGTCAGGCTCAGCAATCTCGCCGGCATCATCTCGGCTTCTGGCCGCCCTCGCGAGGCGGAAACGCTCTATCTGCGTGCCATCGCGATCAACGAGAAGACGTTGGGTCCGGAGCACCCAACGACGGCGGTTTCGCTCAACAATCTCGGAAGCCTTTACCGCATCCTCGGCCGGCTCGACGAGGCCTTGCCGCTCGCGCAGCGGGCGCTTGCGATCTCGGAAAAAGCGCTGCGAACCGATCATCCCGATCTGGCGATCCGGCTCGATAATGTGGCTTTGCTGCTGAAGGACGCCGGCCGCTTCGTCGAGGCCGAGGCGCTGGCACGCAGAGGCCTTGTCATCGGTGAGCGCCAACTGGGCCCAACGCATCCGACCGTCGCATTGCAGCTCAACAATCTGGCGGCAATCGTCGAAAGCCAAGGCCGGTTGGAGGAGGCCGAGACGCTTTACAGGCGATCACTTGCCGCAACGGAAGGGGCTCTTGGCCCGTCGCATCGGCAAACGGCTCTTCGCCTCAACAATCTGGCGTTGGTCTTGCAGCAGCGCGGGCGGCTCGCGGATGCCGAAGTCGCCGCTCGGCGCGCACTTGCGATAACGGAGCAGGCACTCGGGCCGGCGCATCCCGAGACGGCCAATCGGCTCAACAATCTCGGCGGCCTCCTGCAGTCCCTCGGCAAGTTCGACGATGCGGAGGCCGCCTTCGGCCGTTCGCTCCGCATTCTCGAACAGGCGCTCGGCACGGAGCATCCCGAATCCGTGATCCTCGTCGCCAATCTCGGCGCCCTCGCCATGGCCACAGGACAATGGCCAGCAGCCTACGCCCACTTTCAGCGCAGCAGCGACCTCGTCCGACGCCGCATCTTGCGCGCACCCGATTTCGAGCGCGCCGCAATGGGCGTCAGCCAGCAACTCGTGCTGAGCGGTCAGTTCGTCGGCGGCCTCAAGGCGGCATTCCGGATTGCCCAGTCGGCACCGCGCGAGGCGCAGGCGCTGACCCGTTCGACGTTCGAGGCGGCGCAATGGGCCCTGTCGTCGGAAGCTGGCGCATCGATGGCTCTGATGGCCGCGCGATCCGCCGTTGGCGACGCATCCCTGGCGCCGCTCGTCCGTGAGCGTCAGGATTTGGCCACGGCGTGGCGCGAGGCTGAGCGCCAACTCGTTGCGACACTCGGCCAACAGGTGACAGGCGATACGGCCGCGGCTCTGAGAGGCCAAATGGCTGCTCTCGACCGCCGCATCGCCGCCATTGACGCCGACCTCGTCCAGCGCTTCCCGAACTATGCGGAGTTCGCCGCGCAATCGCCCATGCCTGCCGAAGCCGTCGGCGCAACGCTCCACGCGGACGAGGCTCTGGTGTTGTTTCTCGATGGGCCGGCTTTCGGCCAGACCCCGGAGGAAACCTTCGTCTGGATCGTCACCAAGGCCGGCATCACGTGGCGACGGTCGGAGTTGGGGTCCGCGAAACTCGCCCAGGAGGTCGCAGCTCTCCGCTGCGGGCTCGACGGGACGGCGTGGAACGGCGAAGGGGCCGAGCGCTGCGCGAAGGCACTCGGCATCCCGCTCGACAAAGCCCCTGTCGAGGGGCAGGCCTTGCCGTTCGACACCGCCCGCGCGCACAAGCTCTACGAGGCGCTGTTCGGCGGGGTGCAGGACCTCGTCAAAGGCAAGCACCTGCTTGTCGTTCCCTCCGGCCCGCTGTCACAGCTACCGTTCCAGGTGCTCGTCACCAAGCCGCCGGCGGGCAACGACCACCGCGCCGCTGCGTGGCTCGCCCGCGACCACGCGATCACCGTCCTGCCGGCCGTCTCGTCGCTGAAGGCCCTGCGCCGTACCGGCAAGCCCAGCGCCGCCACCAAGCCCATGATCGGTTTCGGCAACCCTCTGCTCGACGGCCCGGATGCGCGGTATGCCGACCGCGCCCAGCGCGCCCGCACCGTGCAACGCTGCCCCGACGTCCGTCCGCAGCAGGTGGCGGTGGTGGGCTCGGCGCGGTCCGCCGCGACGCGGGTGCCGACCCGTGGCGGTCTGGCCGTGCTCGATCACCTCAAGATCCAGGTGCCGCTGCCCGAGACCGCCGACGAGCTGTGTGCGGTTGCCGAGGAGGTGAAGGCCGAGGCCGGCGACATCCGCCTCGGGGCGCAGGCGACGGAGCGCGAGATCAAGCGGCTCAGTACTTCGGGCGAGTTGGCGAAGTTCCGGATGGTGCACTTCGCGACGCACGGCCTGCTGGCGGGGCAGCTCGACGGCACGTCGGAGCCGGGGCTGATCCTGACGCCCCCCGGCACGGCCACGGCGGAGGACGACGGCTACCTTTCAGCGTCCGAGATCGCGGCGCTGAAGCTCGACGCCGATCTGGTGATCCTGTCGGCGTGCAACACGGCGGCCGGCGCGGCGACCAGTGCCGAGGCGCTCTCGGGCTTGGCGCGGGCCTTCATCTACGCACAGGCGCGCGCGCTGCTCGTCTCGCATTGGGAGGTCTACTCCGACGCGACGGTGAAGCTCATCACCGCCGCCGTGCGCGAGATGGCGCGCGACACCAAGGTGGGGCGGGCGGAAGCCATGCGGCGCTCGATGATCGCACTCATCGACAAGGGCGCTGCCTACGAGGCGCACCCGTCCTACTGGGCGCCCTTCGTCATCGTCGGCGAGGGCGGTTGAAGGCGCCAAAAGCCTCGCGCAGGGGAATCGCGGTTTGCTCGCCGCCAGTCGAGATCCAACCCCGAAGCGGCGATGTCACTCCTCAGCCTTGCGACGTCACGACGGTCCTGGCCCCTCGGACTGGTGCTGGCGTGCCTTTGCGGCGGACCGGCCGCGGCGAGCGTGGAAGACGCGCGGGCCGCCTTCGCCCGCGGGGACCTCGCCGGCGTGGTCGAGGCGCTGGAGCCCGCGGCCGAGGCCGGCGATGCCCAAGCGCAGTTCGAACTGGCCCTGATGCATCTCAACGGCATGGCCGTGGCCAAGGATGCCCGTGTCGCCGCGACGTGGCTGCGCCAGGCGAGCGAACTCGGACATGCCGACGCCCAGTTTCTCTATGGGTCCATGATCTACCGCGGCGACGGCGTGCCCCAGGATCACCGCGAGGCGTTGTTCTGGTTTCGCCGGGCGGCCATGGCCGGGCATGCTGAGGCACAACTCAACCTCGGGCTGATGCACGAACGCGGCGACGGCACCCGTCCGGACGATGTCCGAGCCCATATGTGGCTCAATCTGGCGGCCTCGCGATTCTCCGAGGCGCAGAGCCGGGAGCGGACACTCGCCATCCGCGGTCGCGACCGCATCGCCCAGCGCCTCACTCCCATCCAGCTCGAAATCGCGCACCGGCTGGCGTCCGACTGGCTCGGGCGCAGCGCGTCCCGATCATTTTCCACTCAGCCCTGAAGCGGGCCCCAACGCAAAGCGGCCCGGGGAGGAGCCGGGCCGCTGCGTCTGTCAGGATCAGGACGCTCAGTTGCTGGAGGGTGCGAACGCCTGCTGCGCCCAAGCCGGCAGACCCGCATAGGGGTTGGCGGAGGCTGAGACGGCGCCGGTGACGGCGACCAGGACGGCGAGAAGGGTGGTGGCTACGATGGTCTTCATGGTCATGCTCCTTCGATCATCTTTTTTCGCTTCTTTCCGCCGCGTCGTTTTCGTCCGCGCCGGATGTCCCCTTCTAGCCCCGCCCCGTGGGATGGGGAAATCACAACGAGACCTCGCGTCTACAAACACCTGTGCAAGCTGCGTGATCGCGACGGCTTCCATCCACCCTATCATCCATTTTTTCCATTATATTACAACATAATAATCGTTCACGCAGCAGTGATGGAGGCGCGTCGCCGCGCACGCGATATTATCGAAACTTCAATTCTATTATTTAGCGCTGCAGGCGCCGCAGCCAGCACGCCGGGAAGCCCGCGGACTTGAGTTCGCCGCAGATCGTGAAGGCCCGCTCCCGCGTCAGCGCGGGCGCCAGGGCCAGCCGATAGCGCAGCCCGGCCGGGCTCTCGATGGGCTGGATATCGGCGGACATCCCCGCCAGCGCGCCGGGTGCCCGCTGGCGCATTTCGGCAAAGCCCTTGCGGGCGCCGGCGGCGTCGGGATGCATGGACAGCACGACGACGTAGGCATCGCCGGTGGCCGGAATGGTCGATCGTGCTGCGCCCGCCGCATCGGACTCGGGCGGCAAGCGGTCTGTCGAGATCACCGACGCCGCCACCGCCTCGGGTGCGCGGTCCATCACGGATAGCAGCGAGCGACCGATGAAGAGCATGAACACGACACCGATGCCGACGAAGACGGCCGCCAATACGGCGACCGGCAACGTCCGGGCCATCACGGCGATATCGTGGGCGTACCGGCTGAGCGTGGCCGTCCAAGGGACCCGCGGCCGGGTCGGCTTGACGGCCGGCGCCGGCACGCCTGACTTGCGGTCGACCACGGGGACGACTTCCGCTTCGATCTCGACCGGTCGACGGCGCTCGGGTGCCGGCGGCGAGGCCGCCAGCGGCACAGCGGCTGCGGCGGCGGCGGGCCGGGGGCGGGGCGGCGCCGGATCGGCGGGACGCATCCGCGCCACCGGTTGGCCGACCGCAACCGGCAGCTCGGCGCCGACCGACGGGTGGGTCTGCAGCCGTCCGACGCCGGCCCGGCCTGGCGATACCGGGGCATGGGCCTGAGCCGGATGCTGGACCGGTCGAGCGGGTTGCGGTCGCGGCCGCGCCGCGGGCTCCGGCGGGGCCGCTTCCCATTCGGCGTCCTCGGGCCAGGGCTCGATCGCTATCGGTTCGTCATGGCGCGGGGCGGCGTGCGACAGCCGCTGCGGCTCGACGTACCTCGGTTCGGGCGCGCTCCGATTGAACGGCAGCGCCTCGAGTTGCTCGAGCAGGCCGAGCGTGCGGTCCTGAACACCCATCAAGGTTTTGAGGAGCGGCAGCTCGTCGCGCGCGGGCACGCGGCGGCCGAGTTCGTCCATCAGACGGGTTTGGGCGTGGTTGATGTGGCGGGCGGTGGCCTCGACGTCCTCGTAGGCCGCGCGCGATTCGGCCCGCGCGCGCGCCAGCACAACCGAGAGCCGGCGGAGAATATGCTCCGACAGTTCAACGAGTTGCAGCCTGATGGCGTTCGCTTCGTGCCCCGACGGCGTCATGACCCTCCCGGCTCCGGGCGTGGCGCCCACGCGCCCCACGCAGATCTGCTCCGCCACTCAAAAGCAACCGATGGCGACCGCACAATGGCGAAAAGCGATTGATCGCAAAATCGCTCTGCCGCACCTTCGCCATGGTGAACACGGGTGGGGGCGAGAGATGACAGAGCTTTGGCAACGGCCGGCGACCGAGGTCGCCGCCTTGGTGCGCGGCCGGCAGGTGTCGGCGGTCGAGGTGGCCCGCGATTCTCTGGCCCGGCTGGCCGCTGTCAACCCGCGCATCAATGCCGTCGTCCAGGAGATGCCGGACGAGGCGCTGGCGGCGGCGGCGGCGGTCGACACGGCCCTTGCGCGCGGGGACGACCCCGGCCCGCTCGCCGGCGTTCCGGTCACCATCAAAGTCAACGTCGACCAGAAGGGCTTCGCGACAACCAATGGGCTGCGACTGCAGAAGGACCTGATCGCGAAGATCGACAGTCCGGTGGTGTCGAACCTGCGCAAAGCCGGTGCGGTCATCGTCGGGCGGACCAACACGCCGGCCTTTTCGCTCCGCTGGTTCACCCGCAACAGTCTGCACGGCCATACCCGCAATCCGCGCGATCCTTCGCGCACGCCCGGCGGATCGTCCGGCGGCGCGGCGGCCGCGGTGGCCGCCGGTATCGGCGCTGTCGGCCACGGCACCGACATCGGCGGCTCGATCCGCTATCCGGCCTATGCCTGCGGCGTGCATGGCCTGCGCCCGACGCTCGGCCGGATCCCGGCGATCAATTTCAGCAGTCCCGACCGGCACATCGGCGCCCAGCTGATGGCGGTGTCGGGACCGATCGCACGGACCATCGGCGATCTGCGGCTGTCGTTCGCGGCCATGGCCGCCGAGGATCTGCGCGATCCGTGGTGGACGCCCGCGCCGCTCGCGCGTGGCCCCGTGCGCAAGACGGTGGCGCTCACGGTCGCCCCGGAAGGTCTGGCGGTCGCCCCGGAGGTCGAGGCGGCACTGCGCGACAGTGCCCGGAAGCTCGCGGCCGCAGGCTGGACCGTCGTCGAGACTCCCTGTCCGCCGTTCCGCGAGCCCGCCCATTTGCAGGCGGTCCTCTGGCTGTCGGAGTACCGGCGGGGCGCGGCGGCGGCCGTCGAGCGCGAGGGCGATCCGGATGCCCGGTTCGTCTTCGAGCAGATGGCGCAGTTGTGCGACGCCCCCGACCTCGCCGCGTTCATGGATACGCTGCAGCGGCGCATGGCGCTGACGCGCGAATGGCAGCTCTTCCTCGACGAGCACACGGTTCTGCTCTGTCCGGTTTCGGGCGAACTGCCGTTCCCGGACCAGTTGGACGTCGAGTCTCCCGAGGCCTTCCGGCGCTGCATGGAGGCGCAGTTGACCCAGGTGGGCCTGCCCCTGATGGGATTGCCGGGTCTCACGGTGACGACCGGCGCGGTCGGACGGGTCCCGGTCGGTGTTCAGCTGGTGGCGGGACGCTATCGCGAGGACGTGCTGCTGGCGGCCGGCGCCGACATCGAGGCGGCGGGCACTGCGCCGGTCGCGGTCGATCCGGCCTGAGGCCCCTCACCGACCGGCGCGGGCGGCCACGGCAGGCCCGGCCGCGTCAGCCGCGCATCAGACTCGTTGCTCCGTCGTAGGACAGCTTGAGGCAGGTGGCCACCAGCAGGCCGTTGGCCACCGCATAGAACAGGCGCTCGTCGATACGCTTGTGGACCCACCAGCCGAACCACACGGAGGCGGCGGCCAGCGGCGCGAAACAGGCGGCGGTGAGCAGCACTTCGCGATTGAGCTGGCCGAGCCAGATGTAGGGGCCGACCTTCATCACGTTGATGGCGGTGAACAGGGCCGTGACCGTCGCCTGATAGGTGGTGCGATCGAGGTCGCGCGACAGCAGGTAGAGTTGCGCAGGAGGGCCGCCGGCATGGGCGGTGAAGCTCGTGAAGCCGGCCAGCGCGCCCCAGACGCCGCCCTCGCCGAGGGACGGCCTCGTCTTTCGCGGCGCGACGAGCCGGGGCAGCACCAAGCCAACGGCCATCAGTGCCAAGCCGCTGGCACCGACGATCAGGCGCATCGCCGCCTCACTGACGTAGTCGAAGGTCAACGCGCCGACGGCCACGCCCACGAGGCCTCCGAGCATCAAGACCCTCAGGTGCCCGGCGTGCCACTTGAACCGGTAAGCCCAGACGGTGAAGGCATCGGTGACGCAGAGCAGCGGCAGTGTCACCGCGACCGCGAGGCGAGGGTCGACCTGGAGCGACAGCAGCGGAACGCTGAGCATCGAGAGGCCGCCCGCGAAACCGCCCTTCGAGATCCCGATGAGAATGACCGCGACCGTGGTCAGCAGTACGAAGACCGGATCGGACAACATCAACGGCATGCCATCGCGAGCCGCGCAGCGTTGGAGGCTCGGTGGAGCACGGCGGCAGCCATCGGTCGCTGATCCCCATTGTCGGACCCGAGCGCGGAACTGTAGGCCCCGCGCCGAGGGCCGGCAACCGCCGCCCGCGCGCCTTTCGGACCACCGTCGTACCGTCTGCCTCGCCTGTGCACTGCGGTCCGGGCATTGGGCGCCTGCAGCGAGGTCGCTTGCTCGCGGGCGGCGGACCTGTATTTTTCGCCCTCCACACCCGCTGCAGGTGCCTGCGGCCAAACAAGAAGAGGATCGCACCGTGACACGCCCCCTCGATGGCCTCATCGTCGTTGCTCTCGAACAAGCCGTTGCCGCGCCGACGGCCAGCCGCAAGCTGGCGGACGCGGGCGCGCGCGTGATCAAGCTCGAGCGCCCGGAGGGTGACTTCGCACGCGGCTACGATCGGGCGGCGGCCGGGCTCAGCAGCTATTTCGTCTGGCTGAACAGGGGCAAGGAATCGGTCACCGTCGACCTGACGAAGCCCGACGACCGCAGCCTGTTCGAGGCGCTGCTCGCCAAGGCCGACGTGTTCATCCAGAACCTGAAGCCCGGTGCGCTGGCGAAGATGGGCTATCCGATCGCGGCGCTGCGCGAACGGCACCCCCGGCTGATCGCCTGCTCGATCTCCGGCTACGGGGAGACCGGGCCCTATGCCGAGCGGAAAGCCTACGACCTGCTCGTGCAGGCCGAGTCGGGCCTCGCTTCGATCACCGGCGGTCCGGAGCAGGCCTCTCGGGTCGGCGTCTCGGTGGTCGATATCGCGACCGGCATGAATGCCTACGAAGCCATCCTCGAGGCCCTTCTGGCACGCCAGCGCACGGGTCGTGGCGCCGATATCCGGGTCTCCCTGTTCGACAGCATGGCCGAATGGATGACGGTGCCGCTGCTGCTCACGGAGAGCGGCAAGCCACCGCAACGGATCGGCCTGTCGCATCCCACTGTCGCACCTTACGGCGTGTTCGACACCGCCGACGGCGTGCCGATCCTGATCAGCATCCAGAACGACCGGGAGTGGGTGCAGTTCGCGCGCGAGATCCTGGACGACGAGCGGCTCGGACGGGACGAGAAGTTCGCGACCAATGTCGGGCGGGTGACAAACCGCCGCGAGACCGACGCCCTGGTCGCGCAGTGCTTCGCCCGGCAGGGACACAAGGCGCTGATCGCCCGCCTCACCGCGTCGGAGATCGCGTTCGGGCTGGTCAACGACGTCGCCGGGCTCGCGACCCATCCGCATCTGCGGCGCGTGACGGTGACGACCGCCAACGGACCGGTTTCGCTGCCGGCCCCGCCGTCCCGGTTCATGGGCGAGGAACTCTCGTTCGGGCCGGTCCCCGAAGCCGGTTGCGACACCGACCGGGTCCGGAAAGAATTTATTGCCGAAGGCCGGTGACACTGAACCGACTGATTCGCGCGCCCCTGTGCCGCCTCACTGTGCTTTTCGGAAAGCTCGCGCCATGAAGACCGACACCCCGCGCCCCATTCGGCTCAAAGATTATCGGCCGCCAAGCTTCCTGATCGACCAGGTCCGCCTCGATGTGGTGCTGCATCCGACCGAGACGATCGTGCGTGCACGACTCGATTTGCGGCGCAATCCCGGCGTGCACAAATCGGGCGACGCGCTGGTGCTCGATGGCGAGCATCTCGAACTGGTGTCGATCGACCTGGACGGCGCCCGGCTCGGCGCGCACGCCTACAAGATCGACGACCGCAGCCTGACGCTGATCCGGCCGCCCGCCGGGCCGTTCCGCCTGGAAATCGTCACGCGGATCAATCCGGAGGCGAACAAGGCGCTGCAGGGCCTCTACCGCTCACGCGGCGTCTACTGCACCCAGTGCGAGGCGCAGGGCTTCCGGCGGATCACCTATTTCCTCGACCGGCCCGACGTGCTCGCGACCTACACGACGCGGATCGAGGCCGACCGCGCGGAGGTCCCTGTTCTGCTTTCGAACGGCAACCCGATCGAACGCGGCACGCTGGCCGGCGGCCGGCGCCATTACGTGGTCTGGCAGGATCCGCATCCCAAGCCCTGCTACCTGTTCGCGCTGGTGGGCGGCGACCTGGCGGCCGTCAGTTCGACCTTCCGCACGGCGTCGGGCCGCAAGGTCGACCTCGGGATCTACGTGGAGCCCGGCAAGCAGGAGCGCGCCCACTGGGCGATGGATGCCCTCAAGAGGTCGATGCGGTGGGACGAGACGCGGTTCGGGCTCGAATATGATCTCGACGTGTTCAATGTGGTCGCGGTCTCGGATTTCAATCTCGGGGCGATGGAGAACAAAGGCCTCAACATCTTCAACGACCGGCTGATCCTCGCCTCCCCGGAAACGGCCACCGATGCGATTTTCGAAGCCATCGAGTCGGTGGTCGCCCACGAGTACTTCCACAACTGGACGGGCAACCGGATCACCTGCCGGGACTGGTTCCAACTCTGCCTCAAAGAGGGGTTGACGGTCTATCGGGACCAGGAGTTCTCGGCCGACGAGCGCTCGCCGACGGTACAGCGCATCACCGACGTGCGGCAATTGCGGTCATTCCAGTTCCCGGAGGACCAGGGACCGCTGGCCCATCCGGTCCGGCCGGACAGCTACATCGAGATCAACAACTTCTACACCGCCACCGTCTACGAGAAGGGCGCTGAACTGGTCCGGATGATCGAGACGACGGTCGGGGCCAAGGCCTTCCAGACGGGCATGGACCTTTATCTCCGCCGCCACGACGGGCAGGCGGCGACGGTGGAGGATTTCATCTCCGCGTTCGAAACGGCGAGCGGGCGTGATCTCGGCCAGTTCCGGCTGTGGTATGCACAGGCCGGCACGCCCGAGTTGGTCTGTGATCTGGCCTACGACGCGCGCGCCAAGACGGCTGCGCTGACGGTCGAGCAGGTGCTGGCGCCGACGCCGGGCCAGCCGACCAAGAAGCCGCTGCATATTCCGATCCGCCTGGGGCTGATCGGGGGGAACGGCCAGGATCTTCCGCTGGAACTCGACGACGGCACCGCGGTCGACGACGGCGTGGTGCACCTGACGGCCCAGCGCCAGACCTTCACGTTCACCGGCATCGCGTCGCGTCCGGTGCCGTCGCTGCTGCGGGGGTTCTCGGCGCCGGTCCGGCTCACCATCGACACGTCGGATCGCGAGCTGGCGTTCCGGATGGCCTGCGACAGCGACCTGTTCAACCGTTGGCAGGCGGCCAACGACTACGCCACCCGCATCCTGCTGCAGCTGGTGCGCCGGCCCGACGACGATCACGGCGTCCGCATCTCGGCGTTCGCCTCGGCCCTCGGCGCCACCATCTCGCGCGACGAGGTGGAGCCGGCCTATGCGGCGGAGTTGCTGAAGCTCCCGTCGGAGGCCGACATCGCGCGCGAGATCGGCCGCAACGTCGACGCCGACGCCATCCATGCCGCGCGGCGCGCGATGCTGAAGGAGATCGGGCGCCAGCTCGCCCGGCCGCTCGGCGAGATCTACTTGCGCATGAGCGAGAGTGGTCCGTTCTCGCCCGATGCCGCCAGCGCCGGGCGCCGGGCGCTGCGCAACGTCGCCCTGACGCTGCTCACGGCCCGCGACGGCCGCGCCGACCGGGCCCGCCTCGTCGCCCACTACGAAACCGCCACCAATATGACGGATCAGGCGCATGCGCTGTTCCTGCTGGCCGCCAAGTCGGGGCAGTCGTCGCGCGATGCGCTGGCCGACTTCTACGACCGCTGGAAGAACGACCATGTGGTGATCGACACCTGGTTCAGCGCCCAGGCGATGTCGCCGGCGTCCGCGACCGTGTCGCGGGTGCGGGCACTCACGCGGCATCCGC
The DNA here is from genome assembly GCA_049318625.1 of Hyphomicrobiaceae bacterium. Classification (GTDB taxonomy): domain Bacteria; phylum Pseudomonadota; class Alphaproteobacteria; order Rhizobiales; family Hyphomicrobiaceae; genus JBMOGA01. The sequence continues at coordinate 67,051 of JBMOGA010000013.1, read as the reverse complement.
TGTTCGCCTACCACGCGCCCAACAAAGTCCGCGCCCTGATCGGCAGCTTCGCCCTCCAGAACGCGGTGCAGTTCAACCGGGCGGACGGCGCCGGCTACGCCTTCGTCGCGGATCAGATCCTGGAGATCGACCGGTTCAATCCCCAGGTGGCCGCACGCCTCCTCGGTGCCTTTCGGAGCTGGCGCTCGCTCAAACCCGACCGGCGCAAGCTTGCCAAGGCCGAACTCGTCCGCATCGCCAAAGCGAGCAACCTGTCGCGCGATGCCTACGAGATCGTGACGAAGATCCTGGAGAAGCCCGAGGGCTGAGCGGCCACACCCCTGTGGCCACATAATACTCCGCTTTCGGATGGCGTTTTCATCCTCGACGCTCCGTAGGCTGCAGCCGCATCTTGAAGTGGCGATTCGACGGGCACGAATCGCCGGCAGCACAATCGGGCGGAGATCTGGGATGGTGTGGACACGGTCCGCCGACCCGCAGGGGTCTATTGCAGACGGCCAACGCGATCCGGCCCGGGGGCGGTCTGGGGCGGCCCGTCAGTCGGGTCCGGCATGGGCGGACGTGGTCGCCAAGATCAGCCACGACATACGCACCCCGCTCAATGCGGTGATCGGCTTCGCCGACCTGATGCGCCGCGAGCTGCACGGCGACCTCGGACACGACCGGTACCGGGAGTATGTGGGCCACATCCACGATTGCGGGGCGGATCTGCTGCGGGCCGCCGAGGAGACGCTGCTGGTCACCGTGCTGCTCGGGTCGCCGGACGCGATGGCGCGGGAGAGCGTGTGCCTGCAGGAGCTGGTCGACGACGTGGTCGCGCAGATCGGCTGTGGCGCGGTGCCGGCGGCGGTCGACGTGGAGGCGATGGCACCCGGCGGCATCCTGGTGCTGCTGGACCGGCGGGCGGCACGGCTGGCGCTCGGCCAGCTGATGCGCTCAGCGCTCGCCGAAGCGCCGGCCCATGCGATCGTGCGGATCGCGTCGGTGTCGGAACATGGTGTCGCCCGGCTCGACGTGACGCTGGAGCGTCCGGCCGGCGATGCCGCCGCCGTGCGTGCTGTGCCCTCCCGGGTCAACGACGCGGAGGTGCTGCTCGCCCGCGCGATCCTGCGGCTGCAGGGCGCGGAGCTGATCGACGGCAGCCGGACCGGCGGGCCGTTGTTCTCTGTGCTGATGGAAACGGCGGCGCAGCCCGATTTCTTCGCCAATCACTGACGGGCATCGGCTGGCCGGCCGAGACCGGTGCCGTGCCCCGGGCCGTCCTCGCCATGCCGCCGGAACGACCGGCGCATCGCGTGGCTGTTGACGAACTCCTGACGCTGTTCCGCGGTCAGCTTCGACGCGATGGCGACGAGCCCGTCCAGGCTCTGCTCCCCGAGGCGGCGCTCGACGTCGATCACGCGACCCTGCGCCTCGCGGAAGCGGACCGGATCGAAGGGGTTGGCGGCCAGCGCCTCGCCGGCCGCACGCCGGGCCTCCCGCGCCTCGCGGCGCAGCGCCTGTATCCGAGGGCGTTCGGCGGCGAGGATGCGCCGGGTTTCGGCCTTGGTCTCGGCCGAATGGGACATGCTGTAGCGGACGAGGTTGAATCCGAGCGACCAGCCAGCCGGCCCACCGGACAACGGGCGGGTGAAGCCGGCCCCGACCACGACCCCGACGACGAGGAGATTGACGGCCAGGGAGGCAGTCAGGGCGATCCACATCCACCGCGGCGCCTTGCGAGGGGCGCCCGGGGCCGGGGCGACCGGCGTTGTCATCGGGATCTCGCTCACAGCGCTTCCTCCTCCAGGCTGGCAAGACTGGTGTCGGCCAGAGCGAGCGTGGCGCTGTCGACGAAGGTGCCGACACCGATCACCTCCGCGGCCGCGTTGAGCAGGTCATCACCGGTGCCCTGCCCGCCGATGTAGAGGCCGCACAGAAGCGAAGCGGCCAGTAGGGCCACCGCGCGCCATTCGGTCGGCCGCTTCGCCGGCGATGCCGGCGTGCCCGCGAGCGGGGTCCGGCGCGGCAGGGGCACCACATTGGACGCCCGTGGCGCCACGCCGACAGGCCTCGTCCCCCGGGCCAGCACGCGATCGGCCACACGAGCCGCCACGTCCGGGGCAACCGATGGCTCGTCCGAAGCCGTCCTGGTGAGAAGCCGGTCGAGGGCACGAGCCTCCGCCACGAGGCGGCGCGCCTCGGCGTTCTCGGCCAGCAGCGGCGCGAAGCGGGCCTCGGCACCGGCCGGCCACCGCGCGGCGTCGGCCCCGAAGGCATCCAGGAGGGCCGCGAGCGCCTCGATCTCTCGTTTCGTCGTCATGTTCTCGTCCTCGGGCTCACGTCTCCACGTCGGGCAACAGCTCCCGCCACTCGTCCTTCAATGCGGCCTTGAGCGTGCGACGCGCCCGGGCCAGCAACGATTCCACCGCCTCGTCCGACACGCCGAGCGCGCGCGCCACCTCGATCTGGCTCAGCCCCTCCATGTGGAAGAGGGTCAGGGCGAGGCGTTGGCGTTCCGGAAGCCGGCCGATCGCCGCGCCGACCCGCCCGGTCATCTCCCGCTCGGTGAGCTGGAGTTCCTGCACGGGCGCCTCCGCCACCTCCGGCACCTCGTCGCGCAGATCGATGCGGCGGCGGCTGCGGAACCGGTCGATCGCGAGATTGGTCGCGACCCGCCGGAGCCACGGCTTGACGCCGCCGTCGCCCACCTCGAGGGTGCCGCCGGTATTCCAGAGCCGCAGCATCACGTCCTGCGCCACGTCCTCTGCCTCCGACTCGTCGCCGAGGATCCGCCGCGCCGTCGCGATCACCGCCGCAAGATGGCGATCGACCAGCACGCGGAAGGCCGTCGCGTCGCCGGTCGCGAGCCGGGCCAGCAGACGCGCGTCGTCCGCGCGCCCATGGCCGGCGGCCGTGCCCGGTCCGGTCCGTTCCTGCGTCACGTCGTGCCTCGCATGGCGCACGGCGTTCTCCCCCAACCGTCGCGGCGAGGCCGCCGCGATGGCGGCCCTTTCGATCGACGATCCGGAAGGGGAACGGACGGCCGCGCAGAATCCGTCGCTGTCCGCCGCCGGCTCATACCACGAGCCGGTCGAACAACTGGGCGATCTCGCCGAGCCGGGCGGCGAGGGTGGCCTCGAGCCGGGCAAAACTCGGGGCCTCGCCGACCCGGACCAGCAGGCGGCGCACGCCGTCGGGCGCTTTGGCCGGGTCGAAAGCGCCGTCGATGGTGAGGCGCAGCACCTGGGTCAGATCGTGGACCAGCCGCGCCGCGGGGATCAGCACCTCGGCGGCGTCGGCCGCCAGCAGCCCGGCTCGTTGCAACTTCACCAGCGCGGCGATGGTGTTCTGGTCGAGCACCTCGGGGTGGGCATGGGCGTGGACGAGTTGCAGGTACTGGGCGATGAACTCGATGTCGACGAGGCCGCCGCGCACCTGCTTCAGGTCCCACATGTTGTCGGTGCCCTTCTCGGCGGCGATGCGGGCGCGCATGTCGCGCACGTCGGCGGCGATGACCGCGCGATCGCGCGGGCGGACCAGCGCCCTGGTAATGGCCTCCTCGACGGCCCGGCGCATGGGCTCGGACCCGCTGACGACGCGGGCGCGGGTCAGCGCCATGTGCTCCCAGGTCCAAGCCTCGTTGGTCTGATAGTCGACGAAGCTGGTCAACTGGGTCGCGACCGGTCCCTTCTGGCCCGAGGGCCGCAGCCGCATGTCGACGTCGTAAAGCTGGCCCTCGGCGGTCGGCGAGGCGAGCGCCGAGATCAGCCGCTGCGTCAGCCGCGAGTAGTACTGGCTCAACGGCAGCGGCTTGAGGCCCGTCGACACGTCGGCCGTCGGCGGCAGGTCGTAGATCATGATGAGGTCGAGATCGGACGCCGCCGTCATCTCGTGGCCGCCGAGCTTGCCCATGGCCACCACGGCCATACCGCGACCCGGCACCGTGCCAAAGAACCGCGCGAAGTCCTTCTCGACCGCCGCGTGCAGGGCCGCGATCAGGCGCTCGGCGAGCAACGCATAGGCGCCGCCGGCCTGGCTCGCGCCGATCATGCCGGTCAGCACCCGCACGCCGATGAGGAACAGCTGCTCGTTGCCGACGACGCGGGCCTGATCGAGCGTCTCCTGGATATCGTTGGCGGTGCCGAGTTCGGCGGCGATCATGGCATCGAGATCGGCCGGACTTGGCAGCGTGCCCATGACGCGGGGATCGAGCAGGGCGTCGAAAACCCGGCGCCGCTTGCTGAGGATGCGGGCGAGGCGCGGCGCCGAACCCATGATGTCGGCCACCACGCGCAGCAGGCGCGGATTGGCGCGCAGCAGGGAGAACAGCTGTACGCCGGCCGGCAGCATGGAGAGAAATCGATCGAACCCGGCCAGCGCCGCATCGGGATCGCCGGTTTCGGCCAAGGCCTCGATCAGCAGTGGCTGCACCTCGGTCAGCCGCTCGCGGGCGCGCGGGGAGGACACGGCCGGGTAGCGGCCGTGGTGCCAGCCCCGCACGGTGGCGATGACCTGCCCCGGCTGCGAGAAGCCCATGCGGGCCAGTGCCTCGATGGTCTGAGGGTCGTCGGACTCGCCCGCGAACACCATGTTCACGCCGTCGCGTGTCAATTCCGGCATCTTCTCGAACAGCGCCGCGTAGTGGGTCTGCACGGTCTCGAGACGGCGCACCAGGGCCGCCGAGAAGGCGTCGAGTGAGGGATAGCCGGCGAACTCGGCGAGCCGCGTCAGCGCCGCCGTCTCTGCCGGCAGCTCGTGGGTCTGCTCGTCGGCGACCATCTGCAGGCGGTGCTCGATGCGGCGCAGGAAATGGTAGGCCTCGGTCAACTCGTCGCGCACGCGGGGCTCGATCCAGCCGCGCAACACCAGCCGGTCGAGGGCCGCCAGCGTGGCCGGCACGCGCAGGTCCTTCTGGCGTCCGCCGGCGATGAGCTGCTGGGTCTGCGTGAAAAACTCGATCTCGCGGATGCCACCGCGGCCGAGCTTGATGTTGTGGCCGGCCACCGCGATCGTGCCGAAGCCGCGGTAGGCATGGATCTGACGTTTCATCGCGTGGATATCGGCGATGGCCGCGTAGTCCAGGTACTTGCGCCAGATGTAGGGGGCCAGTTCGTCCAGCAGGTGGTGGCCGGCTGCGACATCGCCGGCCACCGGCCGCGACTTGATGAGGGCCGCACGCTCCCAGTTCTGCCCGAAGCTCTCGTAGTAGACGAGCGCCGCTTCCGTCGACAGCGCCACCTGGGTGGCGCCGGGATCGGGCCGCAGCCGCAGATCGGTGCGGAAGACGTAACCGTCGCCGGTGCGCTCCTGCATCAGTTTCACGAGGTCGCGGGTGATGCGCACGAAAAAGGCCTGCGGCTCGAGGCCGTCGCGCAGACGCACCTTCTGGAGGTCGTAAAAGACGATCAGGTCGATGTCGGAGGAATAGTTGAGCTCGAACGCACCGTACTTGCCCATGCCGAGCACGATGTAGCCGGACGAGCGGGCGGGATCGGCATCGCCGTCGGCCGGATGCCAGTCACCCCGCTTGACCGCCTGTCGGAACAGCCAGTCGACCGCCGCGTTCACGGTGACGTCGGCGATCCGGGTCAGCGCGGCCGTCACCTGCATGACCGGCCAGATGCCGGCCAGATCGGCGAGCGCCACCAGCAGCGCCGTCTCGGTCTTGAACCGGCGCAGCGCGGCCATCGCATCGGCGATGGTGGCGGCCTCGAGCATGGCGACCTGCAAGCGGTCTGCCGCGCGGTCGAGAGTCGCCTCCGGCGGCTGATCCAGCAGGCGGGCCAAGCGCACCGGGTCGCGGCGCATCAGGCCGGACAGGTAGGGCGAGCCCTCGATGGTGCCGCTCAACAGTTCCCTGACCCGCGGATGGGCGAGATGGGCCGCGAGGCCAGCGGCGGCGGCGTCTTCGGCGATCGACTGGGCCAACTCGGTGAGGATCTCGACGGTCAATGGCTCGCCCCGCACATGGGGGGTCTCGGCGATGCGGGCGAGGAAGCAGTCGTGGGTCGCGGGTTGCTCAGACATCGCTTCGTGCTCGCGCCTCCGATTCACGGCCGCCCCGCATCGGCAGGCTCAGGGCAACCTTCAGCCCGGGGCCGTTGTCGGCCAGCCGCACGGCGCCACCATGCAATCTGGCAACGGCGGCGACAAGGCTGAGCCCGAGGCCGGTCCCCGGCCGCGTGCGGCTGGCCTCCAGCCGCACGAACCGCTCGAGGGCACGGCCGCGATCGGCGGCGGCGATGCCGGCGCCGCGGTCCGCCACCTCGACCACGATGCTGCCATCGGCGGCTCCGAGCGCGACGGCAATGGAGCCCCGGCCGGTGCCGACCGGCCCGCCATACTTGATGGCGTTGTCGAGCAGATTGGCGACGGCCTGAACGAACAGCTGGCGATTGGCCCGCACGTCCAGACGATCAGGCACGGTGACTGCCAGATCGAATGCGGCTTCCTCGGCCACCGGTTCGTAGAGTTCGACCAGATCGGCCACGGCGGCGGCGGCGTCGAACACCTCCATCGCGCCATCGGCGGCACCGGCCTCGAGCCTCGCGATCAGCAGCAGCGCGTTGAAGGTGGCGATGATCTCGTCGGCGGCCTCGATGGTGCGCTGCAGACCTTCGCGGTAGGCGGGCGCGCCCTTGTCGTCGCGCAAGGCCGCTTCGGCGCGGTTGCGCAGCCGGCTGAGCGGCGTCTTGAGATCGTGGGCGATATTGTCGGAGATCTCGCGGAGCCCGGCCATCAGGCGTTCGATGCGCTCCAGCATCTCGTTCAGACGAGCGGCGAGGTCGTCGATCTCGTCACCCGAGCCGTTGCGCGCGATGCGGCCGGCGAGGTTGCCGGCCATGATCGTCTCGGCCGCCGTGGTGACGGTGGCGATTCGGCGGAGCACGTAGCGGCTGGTGAGGGTGCCGATGCCGATGCCGACCGCCGTCATGAGGATCAGTCCGCCCAGCACCAGCATGCGGACGCCTTCGGTGAAGGCGCGCTGCTCCTCGATGTCGCGCGCGACAATCAGGCGGTGGCCGGAGATCAACATGAGCGGCAGGCCGGCCGCCATGCGCTCGGACGCCTGACCCTGGCGCTCGACGATGTAGCGGAACATCCCGCCCGCCGATTGGGCCGCCAGCTCGGGCGGCCAACGGTTCAGGTTGCCGGCGATCTTGCGGCCGGCGTCGTCGGTCAGGATATAGAGGTGAGAGGCGCCAGCCTTCACGCGGTCGGCGATCGCGGCTTCGAGCGCGGGCGGGCCGCCGGAGCGCGCCACATCGGCAAGGCCGCGCGCCTCCAGCCGCAGGCTCTCGACGACCCCCTCGCTCAGCAGCGTGTTGACGCGCGTCAGCAGAAACCAGCCGGCGACCGCCGCCGCAAGCACCAGCACCGCCACCTGGATCGCCATGGCCGTGTAGGCGGTCGTGCGGAACAGGCGTGGGAGGCGCTCAATCACCGCCATGGCGTAACATGTAGCCGGCGCCCCGCACGGTGTGCAGCAGCGTCGCGTCGAATCCCTTGTCGATCTTGCCCCGCAGGCGCGAGACGTGTACGTCGATGACGTTGGTCTGCGGATCGAAGTGATAGTCCCAGACATGCTCGAGCAGCATCGTCCGCGTGACGACCTGGCCGGCATGACGCATCAGGTACTCGAGCAAGCGGAACTCGCGGGGCTGCAACGTGATCGGCTGGCCGGCCCGCGTCACGCGGTGCGACAACCGGTCGAGCACCAGATCGCCGACCACGTAGCGGGTCGCCTGCTCCTCGGGCTGGGCGCGGCGTGCCAGGGCCTCGACGCGGGCCAGCAGCTCGCTGAAGGAGTAGGGTTTGGTGAGGTAGTCGTCGCCGCCGGCGCGCAGGCCCTTGACGCGATCGTCGACGGATCCGAGCGCGGACAGGATCAGCACCGGTGTGCGGTCGCCGGCGTCCTTCAATTCCTTGAGAACCGAAAGGCCGTCGCGGCCGGGCAGCATGCGGTCGACGATCAGCACATCGAACCCGCCGGCGCGGGCGAGAACCATGCCCTCGTCGCCATCGGCTGCGAGGTCGGCCGTATGCCCGCTTTCCTTCAGGGCCTTCTGAAGGAACTGTGCGGTCTCGCGGTCGTCCTCGATGATCAGAATGCGCATCGCCGGCCGGTTTCGGTTGGAGGTCTCCCCAACACATGAAGAAGCCGGGGCCGGCTGTCCAGCGGACAGGCGCCCAGGCCCCGATGCAGGCGTCAGCCCTTCTTGCTGTCCTGCGACAGCTGGACCGGCACGACGCGGCGCTGTTCGCCGGACTTGATGCTCAGCAGGACGGCGCGGCGTCCCAGTTGCTGGGCCTTCTTCACCTCTGCCTCGACGTCGGTGGCGCTGGTCACCTTCTGGCTGTTCACCTCGAGGATCACATCACCCGTTTTGAGGCCCTTGGTGGCGGCATCGGAGCCGGCGTTGACGTCGGCGATCGACACGCCCTCCTTGGGCGCGGCCGGGCCGCCGGCCGGGGCGAGCATCAGGCCGAGGGCGCCCATTTCGGTGTTGTTGCTCGGCTTGGCGGGGGGAACGTCCTCGAGCTTGGCGAGTTCTTCGCGGGAGTTCGGAAAGGTACCGAGCTTGACCTTGACGACCTGCTCCTTGCCGGCGCGCAGCACCTTCACGTCGACCGTCGTATTGGGCGAGAACTCGGCGATCTTGCGGGCGAGATCGCGGCTGTCGTCGATCTGCTGGCCGTTGACCGAGAGGATCGCATCCTGGGTCTTGAGGCCGGCGGCCACCGCCGGCCCGTTGGGGGTCACCTCGTTGACGAGGGCACCCTTGGCATCGGCAAGGCCGAGGCTCGCGGCGGTGTCCTCGTCGATGTTCTGGATCTTGACGCCGAGCCAGCCGCGGCTGACGGACCCCTTGGACTTCAGCTGCTCGACAACCACTGTGGCGGTCTTGGCGGGCACTGCGAAGGCGATGCCGACGTTGCCGCCCGACGGGCTGTAGATGGCGGTGTTGACGCCGATCACCTCGCCCGCGAGGTTGAAGGTCGGGCCGCCGCTGTTGCCGCGGTTCACGGCCGCGTCGATCTGCAGGTAGTCGTAGGGACCCGAGCCGATGTCACGGCCCTGGGCGGAGATGATGCCCGCCGTCACCGTGCCGCCGAGACCGAAGGGGTTACCGACCGCGATCACCCAATCGCCGACGCGGTTGTCCTTGGTTGCGAACTTGACGAACGGCAGCGGGGAGTCGGCCTTGATCTTCAACAGCGCGAGATCGGTGCGGGAGTCGCTGCCGATCAGCTCGGCGTCGAACTTGCGGGTCTCGTCGAACGCGACCTGGATCTTGCCGCCGCCCTCGATCACATGGTTGTTGGTGACGATGTAACCGTCGGCCGAGATAACGAAGCCCGAGCCCTGCGACTGGGTCGGCCGGTTGCCACGCCCGCCGGGGGCGCCGGGGGTGCCGGGACCGCCGAACTCGCGCGGGAGGTTCTTGAAGAATTCGTTCAGCGGGTGATCCTCGGGCAGACCGGGGATGTTGCCGCCCTCGCCGCGCTTGCGGTTGCCCGGCGCGTTCTTGGCGACCTTGTCATCGCCGCCGCTGCGCACGCTGATCGACACGACGGCCGGCTTCACGCGCTCGACGATGTCGGCGAAACTCAGAGGGGCCCGACCCATCGGGGTCATGACCGAGTCTTCCGGCTTCAGCTGGGCGCTGCCCGGGAGGGAGGCGCCGACCGCGGCAAACGCCAGAACGCTCGCGCCCAACAGACCGGCGGCGAGGCGGCGGTTGCGCTTGCTGGCCGCGAACGCGGCCGGGGCGGTTGACGTGGATTGCATGATCTCGACCTCGTTTTTGTCGCAGGAAGGAACCTTCTTCCTGCACCAATAGGGGTCGCCGCCTTACAGCACCGTTGCCGGCGCCTTACGGTTTGGTAATGCGGCCGCTCAGCGCGGCGCCGCGTCGTCCGGCTCGGCGAGCAGCGCCTGCAGGCGGCGGCGCTCGTCGGGCGACAATGCGGCCTCGGGCACCGCGTCCCGGCCGGCCCTGACGCGCAGAACGATCCAGCCGGCCGCGGCGCAAAGCACCAGCAGCGGCGTCAGCCACAACAGCAGGGTGTGCCAGCCTACCGGCGGGCGCAGCAGTACGAACTCGCCGTAGCGCGCGACGACGAAGTCGAGAACCTGACGATCGGTGTCGCCGGCGACGAGCCGCTCACGGACGAGGACGCGCAGATCCTTGGCGAGGGGCGCGTTGGAATCGTCGATCGACTGGTTCTGACAGACGAGGCAGCGCAGCTCCGCCGAGAGCGCCCTGGCGCGCTGCTCCATGCCGGCATCCGGCAGGATCTCCGCCGGCTCGACGGCCCGCGCGACGCCGGGCATCAGCGCCAACGCCAGCATCAGACATCCAGCCAGAGCGGTCGCTCGCATGGTGGACCTCATTGCGCGGGCGACAGCTCGGGGCCGCGCCGGGACCTCGCCCGCTGCGGGGCGCCGATGCGCAGCCTGCGGTCCGTCAGCGAAAGGCCGCCACCGAGGAACATGACGACGGCGCCGATCCAGATCAGACGCACCAGCGGATTGAAATAGACGCGCACGGAGTAGGCGGTGTCGCCCGCCTGTGGATCACCGAGGATGACGTAGAGGTCGCCGTGCCAGGCGGCGTGGATGCCGGCCTCGCTGGTCGACTGGCGCGGCTTGTCGTAGAGGCGGCGCCCTGGCGTCAGCACGTTCACAGGGCTGCCACCGCGCGTCACTTCGAACACGCCGACCAGCGCCTGATAGTTGGCGCCGCGTTCGGGCGCGACGCCCTTGAAGACCAATCGGTAACCGGCGAGATCCATCGAGTCGCCGACTTTCATCACCTCGATGCGCTCGCTCTGGTAGGCGGTCGTGCCGACGATGCCGAGTACCATCATGCCGACACCGAAATGGGCGATCGCGGTACCGAAGGCCGAGCGCGGCAAACCGGCGAGCCGCCGCATGGACTCGTCCAGCGGCGCGGCGCCGAACTTGACCCGTTGCGCAAGGTCGGCGACGGCGCCGGCCACCACCCAGACGCCGAGGCCGACGGCCAGCGGCGCGAGCCAGGGTCCGCGCCACGCCAGCGCGTAGGCCAGAACGATGGCCGCGATCGCGACCGCGCCGGCGGCCCAAAGCCTCTGTGCGGCGGCCACCGCGTCGCCGCGCTTCCAGGCGAGGAACGGGCCGAACGGCACGGCCAGCAGCAGCGGCACCATCAGCGGCACGAAGGTGGCATTGAAGTAGGGCGCGCCGACCGAGATCTTGCCGCCGGTCAATGTTTCCAGCACGAGCGGGTAGAGCGTGCCGACGAACACCGTTGCGCAGGCCGTCGTCAGCAAAACGTTGTTGAGGACGAGGGCGCCCTCGCGGCTCAGGGGCGCGAACACGCCGCCCTGGCGCAGCTCCGAGGCCCGCGCCGCGAACAACGTCAGCGCGCCGCCGGTGAACAGGCACAGGATGGTCAGGATCGCAATGCCGCGTTTGGGATCGACGGCGAACGCATGGACCGAGGTGAGCACGCCCGAACGGACCAGGAAGGCACCCATCAGACTGAGCGAGAAGGTGAGGATCGCGAGCAGGATCGTCCAGACCTTCAGGGACTCGCGCTTCTCCATCACGATGGCGGAGTGCAAGAGGGCGGTGCCGGCGAGCCAGGGCATGAACGATGCGTTCTCGACCGGGTCCCAGAACCACCAGCCGCCCCAGCCGAGTTCGTAGTAGGCCCACCAGGAGCCCATGGCGATGCCGACGGTCAGGCACATCCAGGCGGCCAGCGTCCACGGCCGCACCCAGCGCGCCCAGGCCGCGTCGATGCGCCCTTCGATGAGGGCGGCGACGGCGAAGGAGAAGGCGATCGAGAAGCCGACGTAGCCGGCATAGAGGAACGGGGGATGGAAGGCGAGCGCAGGGTCCTGGAGGATCGGATTGAGACCCTGCCCCTCGAGCGGCGCCGGATCGATGCGCTGGAACGGGTTGGACGTCAGCAGCACGAACAGCGCGAAGGCGACGGCGATCGAGGCCTGGACGGCCAACACGCGGGCCTTCAGCGTCGCGGGCAGATTGTTGCCGAAGGCGGCCACGAGCGCACCGAAGGCCGCCAGCATCAGCAGCCACAGCAGCATCGACCCCTCGTGATTGCCCCACACGCCGGAGATCCGGTAGAGCAGCGGCTTGGTGGTGTGCGAGTTCATGACCACGTTGAGCACGGAGAAATCCGAGCCGACGTAGGCATCGGTCAGCGCTAGGAACGAGACCAGCACGAGAGCGAGCTGGGCGAACGCCGCCGTGGTGCCCAAGCGCATCAGGCGGCCGTCGCCGACATGGGCTCCGTAGGCCGGCAGCACCATCTGGATCAGCGCCGTCAACAGCGCGAGCACGAGTGCGAAATGGCCGAGCTCGACGATCATTTGCGGCTCCTCAGTTGGGCTTGGCGGCGCCCTTTGCGTCGGGTCCGGCGTGCTTGAAGACGCCCCGCTCCTTCAGAGCCTTGGCGACCTCGGGCGGCATGTAGTTCTCGTCGTGCTTGGCGAGCACGGTGTCGGCGGCGAAGGTGCCGTCGGCCCCGAGCTTGCCCTCGGCCACCACGCCCTGCCCTTCGCGGAACAGGTCGGGCAACATCCCCGTATAGCGCACCTGAAGCGTCTTGATGGTATCGGTCACGGCAAATTCGATGGCGGTGCCCTGCCCCCGCTTGACGCTGCCCTCGGCAACCAGGCCGCCGAGACGGAAGCGCTGACCCGGCTGGATCGCCTGCTCGGCGACGTCGCTTGGCGTGCGGAAGAATACGATCGTATCCCGGAGCGCGAACAGCACCAGCAGACTGGCCACGGCGAGCACCGCCACCGCGCCCCCGATCAGCACGCCCCGCCGTTGTTTGCGCGTCATGTCGTGCCCTCCGTCTTCAACCTTCGAGCCCGAGCCGTTTGGCCAGGGCCTCCATGCGTGCGAGCCCGGCGGCGTCGCCCGCCAGTGCCCGGCGTCCGTCCTTCAGCGCGCCGAGCGCATCGTCGCGGCGGCCGAGCACGGCATAGGACTGTACCAGCCGTTCCCAGCCCTCGGGATCGGCGCCGTTCTTCTTCAGTCGATCGGCGAGCGAGGCGACCATCTGCTCGATCATCTGCAGGCGCTCGCCCGCGGGCAGTTTCGACGCCGCTTCGACATCGCCGGCCGACGGCCCGCGCGCGGCGCCCGGCACGCCGAGGCGGCGTTCGACCTCGCTCAGGCGCTCCTGGACCATGGTCCGCCAGGGTGCGTCGGCCGGCGCCACCCCGAGCAACCGGCGGTAGCCAGCGGCCGCCTCGGTCAAGCGCCCGTCCTGCTCGTCGGCTGCCGCCAGCCAGAACCAGGCCTCCTGATGGTCGGGCACCAGTGTGGCGACCCGCTGCCAGGCGCGGCGGGCCTCCTCGGTGACCAGACCGCCGCTCTGCATCACCAGCGCCTCGCCGAGACCCATCAGGCGCTTCGGCGTCTCGCCGAGAATGGCCAGCGCCTGCGCATAGGCGCGCGCCGCGTCGTCGAACCGCTCCATGCGCAGATAAATGGGCGCGATGACATCCCAGCCCTGGCCGTCCTCGGGGTGGTCGCGCAGGCGCTGCTCGACGCGCCCGATCATCTCGGCGGCCTGGATTTCGGACCGGTCGGTGGTCTGGCGAACGGCAAAGGGGCGGTCCGGGAGGCCCGGGGCACCGAGGGTGACGTAAAGCGCGATCGCGGTCAGTGGCAAGGCGATGGCGAGGCCCTGGATCAGCAGACGGGCCGACACCTCACTGCTCTTCGCCACCTGCTGGGCGGCGGCCGAGGCGGCGAGCAGGCGACGCGAAACTTCGATGCGCGCGGCCTCGGCTTCGGTCGATGCGATGAGACCGCGGGCCTCGTCGGCAGCGATCTCGGCGAGTTGATCCTTGTAGATGCGGATGGCTGGCGCCTCGACGGATTCGGTGGCCGAACCGGTCCGCAGAGGACGCGCCAGCGCCAGCACCAGAAGGACCGTCATCACGGCTGCCAACAGCCAGAAAAGCATTCTCGACCTCGAGCGACGGGCACGGTCCTGGCCGGCCCAGCCTCAGCCGGTCGGCGCTTTAGCGCATAATGTGTTCAAAGTGCCAAAAGACAAGGCGCACGATGGCCACGCCACCGAAGTGACGCAGATTAAATCGGCCTCGATCCGGTCATCGGCAGGTCAGGCCGGCTGGAATACGCCGTCGCGTTCACTGATGCCGAGCCGCCGCGTCGTATGCTCGATCGCCTCGGCGATACGAACAGGCTGCTCCTGAGCCTGGACGAAGGTCAGGCTCAGTCCGGCGTCGCGGTGGCCATTCGCCAGGATGAAAGCCGTCAGCCCCGATTGCATGGCGTGAACGATCTCGGCGGCCACAGCCGGGCTCCTGCGGGCCAGCGCCTCCATCTGCCCCTCGAGGCTCGTCGCGGGCACCGAATCGACGACGGCGGCCGAGCGGCCGCCGCTGACAACATCAGTGCTTTGCCAAAGATCAGACGCTGCGCCAGGACCCGTCGCTGTTGCGGCAGGCGGTGCCGCGCATGGTCTGCGGGCGGCCATCGATATAGATGGTGTGGGTGTAGTCCCGGCAATCGTCCGGACCGCGGCGATAGGGGCTGCCGGGCACGACCTCCCCATAGCGACCGTTGTCCGGGTTGCGCCACGGCACGGCCTTGCCCGTCGGACCCTGTTCGAAGGCCGCAAGCTCGGCCTGCTGGGCCAGGATACGATCCTGCTTGTCCATCGACCGGCCGATCTCGCTGCCGACGATGCCACCGACGACGGCGCCGAGGGCGGTGCTGAAAATGCGACCGTTGCCGCGACCGACCGCGCTACCGAGCAATCCGCCGGCGACCGCGCCGACCACCAGACCCGAGTCCTGCTTGCTCGGCCCGTCGGGTCCGCAGCCCACAAGCACGACGGGGACCAGAGCCAGGAGTGCCATCCGGTAGACTGTCATCGTCGATCCCACTCCGCGGCGGCCATCGCAGCCGCAGTTTTCCCACATTACCCGTCCATCGGCCGAGATTCGGGCAACAATTCGGCCGACGGCACCCGGTCGCGACGTCAGGTGGCGGGCAGATCCAGCCGCGCCAGCAGTCCGCCGAGCGGGCTCGCCTCGAGCTTTAGTCCACCGCGATAGGACTGGGCAAGATCTGCCACGATGGACAGGCCGAGGCCGGAGCCCGGCTTGGTTTCGTCCAGGCGGACCCCGCGCTTGCCGAGCACGGCCCGCTGCTCGCCGGACAGTCCCGGTCCATCGTCCTCGATGGTCACGCGCAAGCGCCGGGCCGCCGTCCGGGTGGCCGGCTCGACGATCTCGGCCCGCAGCCGGACGTCGCGGCGGGCCCATTTGCAGGCGTTGTCCAGGAGATTGCCGAGCATCTCCTCGAAATCCTGACGCTCGCCCTGGAAGCGGGCGGATTGCGCCACCTCGACCGTGATCGCGATGCCCTTGTCCCGGTAGATCCGCTCGAGGGCGCGTTGCAGCGCTTCGACAACGGGGCGCACCTCGGTGACGCGGCCGACGGTGCCGGCCCGGGCGGCGACGCGAGCGCGGTCCAGATAGTGGTTCAGCTGGTCGCGCATCACGGTCGCCTGCTCGGCGATCTTGGCGCCCGGGGCATTGGCCTCGCGGGCCTCGTTGAGGATGACGGCGAGCGGCGTCTTGAGGGCGTGGGCGAGATTGCCGACCTGGGTGCGGGCGCGGTCGATGATCTCCTGGTTCGATTGGATCAAGGCGTTGAGTTCGAGTTGCAGCGGCGCAATCTCTGCCGGCAGATCGCCCTTGAGTTCGCTCGCCTCGCCCGACCGGATGGCCGCGAGCCCGCGCTCGATGTTCGCCAGCGGCGCCAGTCCGAAGCGGACCTGCAGCAGGGTCGTCAGCAGCAGCGCGACGCCGGCCAGCGCGAGGGCGACGACAAGGCGGGTGCGAAAGGCGGACAGGCGGTTGTCGAGCCAGTCGAGGGGGCCGGCGACGGCGAACGAGTAGCGCGGGCCGGCCGGATCGTCGCCGATGGTGTAGATGACCTCGGCGATGCGGATCGACTGATCGTTGGGGCCGGTGGCGTCCATCCAATGGGTGCCGCGTCCGTCGGTCGGCACCTTGCTCTCGAACGGCGACGGCAGTTGCTCGCTGGCCAGCGAGGCCGAGACGAGGCGGCGTCCCTGGCCGGTGTCGAGCGGCTTGATCTGCCAGTACCAGCCGGAATGGGTGATCTCGAACAGCGGCTCGCCGACGTCGCGGGGGCGGCCGGGCTCGGTCTCGGCCTGGTCGATGCTGTCCGCCTGAACGACCGTCAGCAGGAACTTCAGGCGCTCGTCGAAGCCGGTGCGGGCGTCCTCGCGGTAGACCGAGTAGATCAGCAGTCCGGCGACGGGCAGCACCAGCAGCGTCCATACCGCCGCCGTCAGAAACAGCCGGAAAGCAAGAGAGTTAAGACGCATCTGGCTCGTCGCTGAGGCGATAGCCGAGGCCGCGGACGGTCTTGATGAGATCCCCCGGCATCTTCTTGCGCAGGCGCCCGATGAAGACTTCTATCGTGTTGGAATCCCTATCGAAGTCCTGATCGTACAGGTGTTCCACCAGTTCGGTGCGCGAGACCACCCGCTCCTTGTGGTGCATCAGATAGGCGAGCAGCCGGTACTCGTGCGAGGTGAGCTTGATGGGCTGGCCTTCGCAGGTGATGCGGGCGGTCTTGGTGTCGAGACGCAGCGGCCCGCACTCGATCTCGCTCTTGGCGTGGCCGGCGGAGCGGCGCACCTG
This sequence comes from Hyphomicrobiaceae bacterium, assembly GCA_049318625.1. GTDB lineage: Bacteria > Pseudomonadota > Alphaproteobacteria > Rhizobiales > Hyphomicrobiaceae > JBMOGA01. The sequence continues at coordinate 50,326 of JBMOGA010000013.1, read as the reverse complement.
GGCCCTGACGCGTGCCAGCAGTTCTTCCATGTGGAATGGCTTGGCGACGTAGTCGTCGGCGCCCGCGTCCATGCCGGCGACCTTGTCGCTCCAGCGGTCGCGGGCGGTCAGGATGATGACCGGCATGTTGCGGCCGATCCGGCGCCATTGCTCGAGAATGCGGATGCCGTCGATCTTCGGCAGGCCGAGATCGAGGATGACGACGTCGTAAGGCTCCGTCTCGCCGAGGAAGTAGCCCTCCTCGCCGTCGAACGCCTTGTCGACCGCATAGCCGGCCTGCCCGAGGGCGGCGACCAGCTGTCTGTTCAGATCGGGGTCATCCTCGACGACGAGAACGCGCACGTTGGCTCCTTTCAGCTCCCCTCTCTTATAGGCGAGGGCTGGCGCGGGGACTAGCGACCGAACGGCTGGCGGGCATCGACGGCCAGATTGCGCAGCCGTCCGCGCGGGCCGCGCACGACCATCCGGTAGACGTAGCGATCGTTGTCGCGGCACAGCGCCGTGCGCACGACGTCCGCCGACAGCAGGTCGCGCGTCAGGCGGGTGACCGACTCGACGGTGGCGAGGCGCTCGCGCGCGACAACGGTGGAGGCCGCACCCCAGTCGTCGAGGCAGTCGCCGGGCGCGGCCCGCGCGGGCGTGGCAAGGGCCAGCAGGATCGCCGCAAGCCCGAGCGTCGTCTTCATGATGGCGGTTGTGGACATGGCCGTCGCTTCCTTTCTCCGGAAGATCTAGCCCCGCGGCGCTGAACCCGGGATGAACCGCCGCGTCTCTCCCGGCCTGTCAACGACGTCGCCGCCGCGCCGGTCCATCGCCCTGCGAGATGCGGGCTAGATCTCGACCGTGAACGGACGCCGCTCGAGCCGGGTCGAGGCCCGCGTGCGCCCGACGATCGCCATCAGCGTGCCGATCAGGCCGGTGGCGGCCTGGATCACGGCCAGGGTCTGGTCGCCGACCTGACGGACGAGGTCGGGGGTGAGGTCCAGCCCCATCATGGGGCCGACGAGCGGCAGAACGGTCGCGGCCGCGGTCACGAGGGTCCCCCAGATCGTCAGCGACTGGCCCCACCATTTGCTGGTGGCGGCCGACCGGTCGGTGGTGTCGTCCTGCATGGGTTCGTCCTTTCTCGGGTTGGAGATGCGGGGTCCGGCGAGGCCGGCGGGGGTTCGCCGGGCCTCGGCCAGCGTGGCGTCGACACGGGCCAGCCAGCCGCGGCCGAATCGCCAGAAGTGGGGAAGCTCGCGGTAGCGCCGGCGGCGCAGCTCGGCATAGCGGGCGAGCGTCGCGTCGATCGGGCCGTCGCGCGCCGCGCGCCGGGTCAGCGGGCCGATCTCGCCATCCGCCGTCACGCGGAGGGCGCGCTGCAGCAGCACGGCCGCGCCCGTGAGGCCGTGGTTGACCGCGGCGTCGAAGTGGAACAGCGCGAGCGGCGGCGGCAGGTCCGGACAGCACGCGGGCCGCCAGTAGCGTTCGAGATAGATCGTGCGCACGAGCGCTTCGGGAATGGCGCGCAGTTCCTCGCGCAGCGCGGCGAATGTCGCCCGGTTCACCGCGACGCCATGATGGGCCGCCAGGTCGGCGATGACGATGCCCCGATTGGTCGGGCCGCCGGGATCGTGAGGGTCCTCCGTCCACCCGCCTTCCTGGGCGAGGACGAGCCGCATGCGGGCGACGATGTTCTAATTGGCTTCGTTTTCCAAGTCGCGGCGGCTGGCGAGCTGGCTCGGCCCGGAGCGCGCGGGCAGGCGCGCCAGCCAACTATACTTGCGTCGTCAGTAGCTGATGGTCCGCTCGATAAGGGCCAGCCGCTCGGCGAGCTCGTCCACTGTCTCCCGGCCGTCCGCATAGCCGATGTGCGCCGCCTCGATCGCCGGTTCGGGTTGCTCTGCCATGGTCAGGTTCTCATGGTGGGTCGTGGCGAGGGCGCGGGGCCCGGTCGGCGCCTGTGTTCGCGTTTGAACACTGGCCGAAACTGCGCCGCGCCCTTGCCGGCTTTTCGCAGCGGTGGATATGGCAGGGAGCCGACCGTTCCGGCCGTCTGGGCCTCAGACGCGAGGTCCGCGCTATCGGCCAGTCACACTATGTGCCTTTTACAGATCATATATTTAAGTATATCTAATCTGTATACGTTTTTTATTTCTGCGAATGTTCTAATTCACAACGGCAATTCAAGTTTCGGCAACCACGAAAGTGCGCCGTCGTTGTGCCGCGGGTCTTGGAGCGCCATCCTGACCGACGGGATGCGTGCATTCGTGGGCCGCTCGTGCCCCGATCGCGAAGTTCGTCACCATAGGCGGCGCGTAGTATGTGGCAGGATGAAACAGTCCGGAGTGCGGGGCCGACGCCACTGATCTGGCAGGGTGCGACGGCGGGCGCCACCACGGAGCCCGAGCCCGAGGCGATGGAGACCGACCATTGCCCGCACTGCAAGACATGGACCGTGACCTGCTGCCGGACGGTGCAGGACCTGCGCGACTGCCGCAATCTCGACGAGACGCATCTCGATCCGGTGCCACTGGTGCCGGCCTGATCGCGGGCGCGCCGGGGCTCAGTCCTTGCCGCGTTTGGCGCGCAGCTTCGCCCAATAGTCGAGCCGGCGCTTGATCTCGCGCTCGAAACCGCGCTCGGGCGGGTCGTAGAACGACAGCCGGCCGATCTCGTCGGGGAAGTAGTTCTGGCCCGAGAACCCCTCGGGTGTGTCGTGGTCGTACTCGTAGCCCTCGCCGTATCTTTCATCCGCCATCAGACGGGTTGGCGCATTGAGGATGTGCTTGGGCGGCGCCAGGCTGCCGTGCTGCTTGGCCGCGCGCATGGCCGCCTTCTGGGCGACGTAGATGGCGTTCGACTTGGGCGCGGTCGCCATGTAGACGACCGCCTGCACCAGCGCGAGTTCGCCCTCCGGCGAGCCGAGGAAGTCGTAGGCCTCCTTGGCGGCGAGCCCCTGGGCCAGCGCCTGCGGGTCGGCGAGGCCGATGTCCTCGACCGCCATGCGCACCACGCGCCGGCAGATGAACAACGGATCCTCGCCGCCGTCGAGCATGCGCGACAGCCAGTAGAGCGCCGCGTCGGGGTCCGAGCCGCGCACCGCCTTATGCAGTGCGCTGACGAGATTGTAGTGGCCGTCGCGGCTCTTGTCGTAGAGCGGCGCACGGCGCTGGACGAGGGTCGAGAGGCCGGCGCGGTCGAGGGGCCGGCCGTCGCCGGCGGCGGCGAGCACCTCCTCCGCGAGGTTGAGCAGGGCGCGGCCATCGCCATCGGACATGTCGACGAGGGCGGCGCGGGCATCGGCGTCGAGCGGCAGCGGCCGCCCGGCGACCTGCTCGGCGCGGGCGAGCAGGTCCGCCATCGCCGCTTCGTCGAGGCGTTGGAAGACCAGCACCATGGCGCGCGAGAGTACGGCCGCGTTCAGCTCGAAGGACGGGTTCTCGGTGGTCGCGCCGACCAGCGTGATGGTGCCGTCCTCCATGTGCGGGAGGAAGCTGTCCTGCTGGGCGCGGTTGAAGCGGTGGATCTCGTCGATGAACAGCAGGGTGCCCTGGCCGCTCTGGCGGCGCGCCTTGGCGCGGTCGAAGGCCTTGCGGAGGTCCTGAACGCCCGAGAAGATGGCGGACAGTTGCTCGAAGGCGAGACTGGTCTCCTCAGCGAGCAGGCGGGCGACCGTGGTCTTGCCGGTGCCGGGCGGCCCCCACAGGATCAGGCTCGGCAGGCGGCCGGCCGCTAGCAGGCGGGTCAGCGTGCCGGCCGGGCCGACCAGATGGCCCTGGCCCACCACCTCGGCGAGCCGGGTCGGGCGCAAGCGGTCGGCGAGCGGCCGGGGGGCGCCCTTGTCCAATCCGGCCGCTGCGAACAGGTCGGTCATTCTCTTCTTCTAGCCGATTGCGGCGGGGGTGGGCAGGGTGCGGCGCGCCCGACCGGGCTGTCGTTGGACGGGGCGGCACCAGGGCGGGTGTACGACTACCATTCTGCAACTTCCGTGATAGGCTGGCGCCATCGCATGTCCGGCGGGTTCCCATGGTTTTTTCCCTTTTGTTTTCGCGTGTTCGGCTGGTTGCCTGCGTACTGATGGCGACATGGGCGATGGCCCATGCGGCCGCCGCCGAGGGCAAGCGTGTCGCCCTGGTGATCGGTAATGCGGCCTACAAGCACGCGGCGCCGCTGATCAACCCGGCGAACGATGCCCGCGACATGGCGGCGATCTTCGAGGGCCTCGGCTTCGCGGTGATCTCGGGGTTCGACCTCGACCATCGCGGCCTGATGCGCAGCGTGCGCCAGTTCACCGAGGCGGCCGGCGGGGCGGAGACGGCGGTGCTGTTCTACGCCGGGCACAGCGTGCAAGTGGCCGGCGTCAACTATCTGGTGCCGGTCGATGCGGAGCTGTCGCACGAACTCGAGGTCGACGCCCAGACCGTCCGGCTCGACGCCCTGATCGGCCAGATGGAGCGGTCGGCGCGGACCAGCATCGTGTTCCTCGACGCCTGCCGCGACAATCCGCTGGCGCGCACGCTGGCCCGCAGCCTCGGCACGCGGTCGGCCGGCGTCGGCAAGGGGCTGGCGGCGGTGCAGGCGGCATCGGTCGGCACCTTCATCGCCTTCGCCACCGCGCCCAACGACGTGGCGCTCGACGGCCTCGGCCGCAACTCGCCGTTCACGGAAGCGTTGAAGCGGCACATCGTGCAGCCGGGCAAGGATCTCAGCGCGATCATGATCGGGGTGCGCAACGACGTGATCGCGGCGACGCGGCAGAAGCAGGTGCCGTGGGAGAATTCGGCGCTGCGGGCGCAGTTCTATTTTCTCGCGGCCGACGGAGCACCGGTGACGGTACCGGCGGCCAGCGTCCCGGCGGAACGGGTCACCCCGGCCCAGGGCTCCGCCGACCGCCAGATCTCCACCGACCGGCCCGATCCGACCGCCTATTCGTTCCAGATCTGGCCGGCCGGGGAGGTCAAGCGGAGCCGGCCGGTGAGCACGACGACGCCGCACGGCCGGCTCACCTGCATCGGCGGCCGGGGCAGCGACCCGCGGCGGTGCGACTGGAAGTGACCCGCGCCCGATGGCGCTACCGAGAGCGATTCACGCTTGCGGTGGCCGCGCGGGACACGCCCTAGCCCGGCACCTGCAGTTGCAGAATCCGATCGCCGCGCTTGACCGCGATGGTCCACACCCGCTGGCGCTGGCGCAGCATGCGATCGAGGTCGGCGAGCGTCTCGACGGCCTGGCCGCCGATTTGCACGATCAGGTCGCCCGGCTTGAAGCCGAGGCCGGCGGCCACCGAGTTCGGCCGGACGCTGACGATCACGATGCCGGTCTCGTCGTCGATGCCGAGTTCGTCGGCGAGGCCCGGTAACAGCGCGGCGGCGCGCGCGCCGTCGAGGGGATGGCTGCCGGACAGGTTGCGGGCGTCGTCGGCGCCGCCGCGGGGCGCTGCCTGCAACGCGATCTCGACCGTCAGCGGCTTGCCCGCGCGCAGCAGCGCGAACTTCGACTTGCTGCCGGTGCCGCGCGTGGTGACGCGGTAGTAGATGGAGCGCGGGTCGGAGACCTCGAAGCCGTCCACCGAGACGACGACGTCGCCGGGCTTGAGGCCGGCGGCCTCGGCCGGGCTCTTCGGCGTCACCCGCGAGACCAGGGCGCCGGATATGCGCTGCAGGCCGAGGGTCTCGGCAACGTCACGGGTCACCGCCTCGAACTTCACGCCGAGCCAGGGGCGCTCGACCTTGCGGCCCGACAGCGCGCTGTCGACGTAGAGGCGCACCAGATTGGAGGGGATCGCAAAGCCGATGCCGAGCGAGCCGCCGCTGCGCGACAGGATCTGCGTGTTGATGCCGACCAGCCGGCCGCCGAGGTCGACCAGAGCGCCACCCGAGTTGCCGGGGTTGATGGCGGCGTCGGTCTGAATGAACACCCGGGCGTCGAGGGAATCCGCGCGGCCGACCTCGCTGCGCGCCAGTCCCGAAATGATGCCGCTGGTCACCGTCTGGCCGACGTTGAACGGATTGCCGATGGCCAGCACCAGATCGCCGACCTCCAGGGTGTCGCTGTCGGTGAACTCGAGGAACGGAAACTTGCCACTTCCGCCGTCGAGCTTGAGGATGGCGATGTCGGTCTTGTCGTCCTGCGACAGCACGGTGGCGTCGAACTCGCGCTTGTCGGCCAGCGCGACCTTGATCTCGGTCTGGCCGCTCGACTTGATGACGTGGGTGTTGGTCACGACGATGCCGTCGGGATGCACGATCACGCCGGAGCCGAGCGAGTTCTGCAAGCGCTCGGCCGGCACGCCGAAGCGGTCCCCGAGGAACCGGCGGAAGAAGGGATCGTCCGCGAACGGCGACACGAACGTCTGCACCCGCGCCCGCACGTAGACGTTCACCACCGCCGGCGCCGCCCGCTTGACGATCGGCGAGAACGACATCTGCACCGCCTCGCGGGATCCCGGCGGCTCGCGCCGCTGGGCGTCGGCGGGCAAGGCCGCGGCGAGCAGGATCAGAACGGCAAACAGCAGGGACGTCGGTTTCGGCATGGGAACTCGGCTGGCTGTGGACGTCGGCCCTTATACGCCAAACGCCCGGATGCACGACAGACCGGGGCGAACACGGTTCCGCCGCGGCTCCGGCCGCCCGCGGAGCAACCCGCGGCCTCTCGGCCGCTCAGAAAAGGCGGGCGCCATCCGGCACCGGGTGATCGGGCGCGAACAGCACGACGGCGCCGTCGGCATCCGGGAACCCGAGCGTCAGGACCTCGGACATGAACTTGCCGATCTGACGCGGCGGGAAGTTCACCACCGCCGCCACTTTGCGTCCGACCAGGCGGTCGGGCGCATAGTGGACGGTGATCTGCGCCGAGCTGCGCTTGATGCCGATATCCGGCCCGAAATCGATCTTGAGCTTGATCGCGGGCTTGCGGGCTTCGGGGTAGGGCTCCGCCTCGACGATGGTGCCGACGCGGATATCGACCTTCATGAAGTCGTCGAATCCGATCGTGGGCGCCGGCGCTCCACCGCTGTGCATCGAACCATCCCTCCCTCGACGAGAATGCTCTAACCCGCCGCCGGGGCGGCCGGGGGCGCGGCATCGGCCGGGCCGGCGTCGGCGGCACCGCGACCGGTCCTGTTGCGCAGTCCGCGCAGGACATCACAGGCCGCCGTTTTGGCGCGCCCGGCGCCGGCGCACACCCGTTCGACGCTGTCCATCGTGCGCTCGCCGCTGCGCAGCCGGCGGTCGAGCGCGGCCATGGTGCGGGCGAGGCCCGGGTCGTCGTCGCTGAGCCAGGTGCGGAACACGCCGGCATAGACGGAGGTGAGACCGGCGATGCGCAGCTTGCCGCGCACGCCGTCGGTGTCGATACCGGCGGCGGCGAGCATCCAGCGCTGCGAGGTGAGCAGGCTCAGCAGCAGGCGGCCGTCGGCGACCGGCTCGGCAACGATCGAACGCACGGCGGCGCGGTAGGGCGTCAGCGCGTCGAAGCGCGCCATCATCGCCTCGAACAGCGAGTCGCGGGCGGTCTGGCCGGCGCTCGGCTTCGGCGCGTTGCGCAGAACCGCGTCGTCGATGGCGCGATTGAAGGCGACGAGGATCTGGCTCTTGCCGGCGAACTCGCGGGCCAGGTCAGACAGGGTCAGATCGGCGGCCTCGGCGATGTCGCGCAGCGTGATGCCGGGCCACGGGCGCTCGGCGGCGATCCGCAGTGCGGCGGCGACGATGCGACCGCGTGGCGTCGAAATGTCCATCATGGTGGTCTCCCAGCGCGGACAATCCGCGTCTCCTTAGGGAATAGGGTGTCACGGGCCGACTGGATCAAGCGCTGAGCTCGCGGCTGCGGCGAGCTGCCGCCGCCACCGCGCGCGTCAGCAGGGGGCCGAGCCCGTCATCCGCCATCAGCACCGCCAGCGCCGCCGCCGTCGTGCCGTTCGGCGAGGTGACATTGCGGCGGAGCACGGCGGGATCCTCGCCGGAGCGGTGGAGCAGTTCGCCAGCGCCCGCCACCGTCGCATCGCCGAGCCGGCGCGCGAGATCCGGGGCGAGCCCGGCCGCGACACCGGCCGCCGCCAGCGCCTCGGCCAGCAGAAACACGTAGGCGGGTCCGGAGCCGGAGACCGCCGTCGCCACGTCGATCAGGCCCTCGTCGTCGACCCACCCGACCTGGCCGACGGCGCCGAGCAGCTGATCGCACAAGGCGCGCTGCGCCGGCGTCACGTGGGCGTTCGCCACGCACACGGTGATGCCGCGCCCGACGGCCGCCGGCGTATTGGGGATGGTGCGCACCACCGCGGTGCCGGCCGGGAGATGGCGCTCGAGGCTGGCGATCGTCCGCCCGGCGGCAACCGAAAGCACCAGCGTGCCCGGTCCGACGCACCGGCCGAGCGGCGGCAGCACGTCCTCCATGATCTGCGGCTTGACGGCCAGAAGCAGCACGGCCGGCGGCCGTTCGAGGTCGCCCAGCTCCGGGGTGGATCGAATGCCGGCGCGGTCGAGAATCGCCTGGATATCGGGTGGCGGACCGGGGTCCTGCACGATCACACGCGCCGCGGGCAGGCCTTGCGCGAGCCAGCCGGTGAGCAGCGCGCCGCCCATCTTGCCGGCGCCCGCCAGCACCAGCGGACCATCGAGTTGAATGGTCATCGTCGTCCTCTTCTTCTGCAGTGCGCGCCGGGCGCCGCGGCAACGTACATCCGCCGCGCGGCCTCATGCCAGAGAAGAAAAGCGGCAATCCCTCGCCCGAACGCGTGGCCGTGTCGCGCGGGAGGTGCCCGGCGGCGCCGTCGACCCGCGACCGCGCGTGTCGGCACGGCCTGAACCCGGGGCCCTCGGCACGCGGCCGAGGGCGACAATGCCTCTGTGGTTGATCGAGCCCGAGGACGAAAGGGGTGGGGGCGCGAACTGGAAGAAGCGCTCAGGCACGGGCTCGGAGCGCCGGGTAGCTCAGGCGCGGCCTTCGGTCTCGAACATGGTGGAAACCAATGCCTCGCGGCTCTCCTTGCCGGCCCAGACGACGAACTGGAAGGCCTGATAATAGCGCTCGCAGGCCTCCAGCGAGGCCTTGAGCAGGGCTTCGCACTGGTTCGGCGTGGCGACGGCGCCGTTCAGCATCAGCGCGTGCCGGTACATGATGAGCCCTTCCTGGGTCCACAGATCGAAGTGGCCGATCCAGAGCTGCTCGTTGATCTGGGCGACGAGACGGTAGATCTCGTTCAACCGGTTGTCGGGCACGCGGAAGTCGAAGGCGCATGCGAGGTGCAGCGTCTCGAGATCGTCCCGCCAGTTGAGCGAGACGTGATAGTCGGTCCAGCTGCCGGCGACGATCAGCGTCAACTCGTCGTCACGGCTGCGGTCGGCGGCCCAGTCGTGGGCCACGGCGACCTGCTCGACCAAGTCGATGGGGTTCGATGCCCGTTCGTAACCAGCTTCCGACGTTCCCATTCTCGTCCCTCGGTTGGGCGCGGCGCCCATGCGCCACCGGCCATCGCTCCGGTCTTGTGATCGACCGGCGGAGCAGTCTCGCGCTCAATCGCGCCGAACAAGAGGCACGAAACCAGAGGGGGGGGTCGACTCGCAAGCCGCGGGGCACGTTGTCCACCAAACAAAGCGGCTGATGCTCACGAAAGCCCGGATTCCAGGGTCGGGCCCGCAGGTTCCGGCCCGGCCCGCTGGCTAAACTGTGGATGGCGTATGGATAACCCGTGAGCGATGCGGGGACAGGCTAGCGGGGCGCGGCAGCGGGGATTCTGGGGACGGCCGCTCGCCTTCGGCCGGCGCGTCGCGGGCACTGTCGCCGAGACTGACCAATCAGCCTTGCCGCCGCATGGGCGATGAAGGGGCGGTCCCCGCCGTCCGGCATGCGGCTGTCACAGACACGGCCTATCGGTGACGCGCGCAAGGCGGTTGCGGCACATGGAATTCGCCTTGCCAGCCCCCACCAACCGTGAAAATTTTAGACGTCAACTGAATTCTGCTCGCTGACGAGAGGAGCGCTTCCTTGGAGCCCGCCCAGATTCTCGCCTTGATCGCCTCGTTGTCGGGAACGCCGTCGACCGATCCCTTCGCCGATCTGAGGGCCATCGCACAGCGGCCGGGCGCCGCGATCGCCATTCATGCGTGTCCGCGGCCGCTACCGGCGAACGAGATCGAGGGTGTCACGATTATCTGCGGTGACGTGAAAGTTCCGGAAGAGCGCAGCAAGGCGGGGGGAAGAAACTGCCTCTGGCCTTCGCTGTGCTGCGAGCGACTTCCCGATACCCGGAAGCCGATCCCCTCGTCTATCTGCACGGCGGGCCTGGGGGCGGCGCGGTGAAAGGGCTACCGCTCGTCGAGCGGATCTTCCGCCCCTGGCGCTCCCGCCGGGATATCGTGGTCTATGATCAACGCTCGGCGGGGATTTCCGGCGGGTCGGTGACGTGCACGCATGCGTTGTCGGAAAACGTGGTGGAGATCGCAAAGCCGAAACCGGCAGGAGCCTCGGACTCGATACCGACAGCGGACCAGATGAAACGCTGCGTCGACGAGTTGGTGCAGAAAAATGTGCCACTCGCAGCCTACAACACAACCCAGAATGCGCTCGATCTCCCGCTGATCGTCTCCTCGCTCGGCTACAAGGATTACAACATCTACGGCATCTCCTACGGCACCAAGCTGGCGCTCGAGGTGATGCGCGTGGCCCCTCAGAACATCCGTTCTGTCATCATCGACGGCGTCGCGCCATCCTGGGTCAACCTCTACAATTCCTTCGCCATGAAGACCGACGAGGCGATCCAGCACGTCGTCGATCAATGTTCGGCAGACAAGGCCTGCAACGAAGCCTACCCGGAGCTTGGGCGAATCTTCGCCGAAACACTCGACAAGGCTGCCAAAGGCCAGATCACGTTTCGCGGTCAGAAAGTACCGGCCCCCGTCGTTCTCGCTCCGGTCATGTCGCGGAACGGAAAATACGATTCGGCCTCCATCACGGGCTTCATACCCGCCTATATTTACGAGTTGTGGCAGGGCAAGGAGATGCCGACGGTCGAAAAACTGGTCACAGTCGATTTCGACAAGCCCAGACCAACCGACGCAGAAATCCTCAAGACGGCGTCCAAACTCGACGCGGCACAAAAGGCCCTGATCCAGCAACTTCTGGACAATGCCGCCATCGCGGAACGCGCCAGGCAAGGTTCTACCCGCGCCTTGGAGGGGCTGCGCGAAGCCAACGAGAGCGCCACGGCTTTTGGCCCCCTGGCCCGCCTGTTCGATTCCGAACTCGCTGGTGCCATGACCGAGAATATGCGTGGCGATCAGGAACGATTGAAACGCGTCCTTGCAGATTACGTGACTATGCAAACGGCAGAGCCGAGCAAGGTACGGCTTCAGGCCTTCATTGACGCGCATTTTGCCGGCAGGACGAGAGACCGACTCGCGGCTCTGATCGTCGGCATGAGCGAGCGGGAGATCGAGGGTTCGTTTGCCATTATCCGGCGCGATACCTATACGGGCCTCAAACCCTTTACATCCGGGCTCTACCTCGACGTTTATGCTTGCCAGGAAGACATACCATTCAACACGTTCGAGGGTTACAAAGCTCTCACGGCCAAACTCAAATACCCACATATCGGCGCACTGACCGACAATATGGCCAAGTCATTTTTCGAAGGTTGCAGCCCGATCAAAGCACAGCCACGCGAGAATTGGCATGTAACGGTGCAGAGCAGCATTCCGACGCTTTCGTTCGGCAGCCTGTTCGACGTGCAGACGCCGGCCAGTTGGGCAAAGATCGCGATCGAGAAGATGACCAACGCCCAAGCCTTCCTCATCCCCGAAGCCGGCCATGCGGCAGTGGCCTACCAACCTTGTGTCGGCGAGATGGGCGTCGCCTTCGTTGACAATCCAAAACGCCGCTTCGACAACTCCTGTGCGGAGAGCATCAAGGTCGATTGGCATATCGCGCCGTGGGTGACAGCACAGAAAAAGTGAGTGGAAATCGACACCGTCAGAGGGCCGGTCAGAGGTTCGCAGACCACGGTTCGCGCAGGACGGCGCAGATGCGGATGGCGGCTGCGTACACAACCGGCTGCAATCGGCGCCGAGGTCGAAGCCCGCCGGTGCCGATGGCGGCATCGGTCCGGCCCAGGGTCTGATCGGTCGCCGAAGAAGCGGGGTGCTTCGACCGAGACTGTGAATCCGTCCCTGAGACCAAGGATTGGGAGTGCTTCCGGGCCGTCGAGCCGATCCAATCAAAAACCGGAACCGGTCTGTTGTTCCGGCTCCGATGTTTGCGCCCCACTTCGGCAGGGTCGAGAGCAAAGGTCGGAACCATGGGAACAGGGGCAACTCATTCATTCTCGTGTTGCGCACCTGACGTCTGGTGACCAACCAGGCCGCAAAGGGGCACCAAGCCTCAGAGACGCATTACGAGCGGGGTGCTTGTGCGTTCGCCGGGAGGGTGGGCGAGCGGTCCGGCGTGACGATGGCGCCGCGACCGGCTACAACGCCCGCTGCGCCCTGCGACCCGAGTGACGGACCCCATGCCAAGCAAGACCACCCCCGCCGGCAAGACCGCGGCGAAAGGTGCCCGCTCCGCCCGGAGCGGCACCGCCAAGGCCGGCGCCGTGAAGGCCGCGCCCGCCAAGGCGCGCCGCGCCGCCAAACGCGCGCCCAAGGTCGGGTTCGTGTCGCTCGGCTGCCCGAAGGCGCTGGTCGACAGCGAGCGCATCATCACCAAGCTCAGGGCCGAGGGCTACCAGATCGCGCCCGACTACGACGGCGCGGACGTGGTCGTCGTCAACACCTGCGGGTTTCTCAACTCGGCCAAGGAGGAGAGCCTCGCCGCCATCGGCGAGGCGATCGCGGAGAACGGCCGGGTGATCGTCACCGGCTGCCTCGGCGTCGAGAAAGACCTGATCACCCGCACCCATCCGGGCGTGCTGGCGGTTACTGGACCGCACCAGTACGAGGAGGTCATGGCCGCGGTGCACGATGCGGTGCCGCCGCTGCACGACCCGTTCGTCGACCTGGTGCCGCCGGAAGGCCTGCGGCTCACGCCGCGCCATTACGCCTATCTGAAGATCTCGGAGGGCTGCAACAACCGCTGCACCTTCTGCATCATTCCGGCGATCCGCGGCGATCTCGCGAGCCGGCCGGCCGCCGCGGTGCTGTACGAGGCGGAGCGGCTGGTGGCAGCCGGCGTCAAGGAACTCCTGGTGATCAGCCAGGATACCAGCGCCTACGGCGTCGACATCAAGTATGCGGAGAGCCCGTGGCACGGCCGGCCGGTGAAGGCGCGGTTCCTGGATCTCGCGACCGAACTCGGCAACCTCGGCGCGTGGGTGCGGTTGCACTACGTCTACCCCTATCCGCACGTCGACGCCGTCATTCCTCTGATGGCGGAGGGCAAGATCCTGCCCTACCTCGACATCCCGTTCCAGCACGCGAGCCCGGGCGTTCTCAAGGCCATGCGCCGGCCGGCCGCGCAGGAGAAGACTGCGGAGCGGATCCGGCGCTGGCGGGAGATGTGCCCCGACCTGGCGATCCGCTCGACGTTCATCGTCGGCTTCCCCGGCGAGACGGAGGCCGACTTCGCGTTCCTGCTCGACTGGATGAAGGAGGTGCGGCTCAACCGCGTCGGCTGCTTCAAGTACGAGCCGGTCGACGGCGCGCCGGCCAACGATCTCGCCGGCGCGGTGCCCGAGGAGGTCAAAGAGGAGCGCTGGCACCGGTTCATGGCCGCGCAACAGGCAATCTCCGCCTCTCTGCTCGCCGAAAAGGTGGGCCGGACCATCGACGTGCTGATCGACGAGGTGGACGAGGAAGGCGCGATCGGCCGCTCGGTGTGGGATGCGCCCGACATCGACGGCTCGGTGTTCCTCAACGGCGCGACCGAGCTCGAACCCGGCCAGCGCGTCCGGGCCACGATCGCGCACGCCGACGAGTACGACCTGTGGGGTGATCTGGCCTGAGGGAGCGCCCGCGCGCCCCTGCCCTACGCTCCCCCCTGTTGACGGCTTTCCCGCCGCGCCTATGCTCGCGGCGGACATCATACAAATAAACTCTGGGAGAGATCGCCGATGGCCAAGACCCCGACGCCCGCGCAGCGGAACAAACTGCGCTCGCGGGCCTGGTTCGACAACCCGGCCAACGCCGACATGACCGCGCTCTATCTCGAGCGCACCATGAACTACGGCCTGACACTGGAAGAGCTGCAGTCGGGCAAGCCGATCATCGGGCTCGCTCAGTCGGGCTCGGACCTTTCCCCCTGCAATCGCCACCACATCTTCCTGGCCGAGCGCGTGCGCGAGGGCATCCGCGAGGCCGGCGGCATCTGCTTCGAGTTCCCGCTGCACCCGATCCAGGAGACCTGCAAGCGGCCGACCGCCTCGCTCGACCGCAACCTCACCTATCTGGCGCTGGTGGAGGTGCTGTACGGGTATCCGATCGACGGCGTCGTGCTGACGACCGGGTGCGACAAGACCACCCCGTCGCAGATCATGGGTGCGGCGACCGTCGACATCCCGGCCATCGTGCTGTCGGGCGGGCCGATGCTGAACGGCTGGTTCAAGGGCGAGCGCACCGGCTCAGGCACCATCGTGTGGAAGGCGCGCGAGATGATGGCGCGCGGCGAGATCGACTACAAAGGCTTCCTCGAGCTGGTGGCCTCGTCGGCGCCGTCGGCCGGCCACTGCAACACCATGGGCACGGCCTCGACCATGAACTCGGTCGCCGAGGCGCTCGGCATGAGCCTGCCGGGCTGCGCGTCGATCCCGGCGCCCTACCGCGAGCGCCAGCAGATGGCCTACGAGACCGGCAAGCGGATCGTCGAGATGGTCTGGGAGGATCTGCGCCCCTCGCAGGTGCTGACACGGGCGGCCTTCGAGAACGCCATCGTGGTCAATGCCGCGATCGGCGGGTCGACCAACGCACCGGTCCACGTCAACGCCATTGCGCGTCACATCGGGGTGGAGCTCGACAACGACGACTGGGAGAAGTTCGGCTACGACATCCCGCTGCTGGTGAACCTGCAGCCGGCGGGCGAGTATCTCGGCGAGGAGTATCACCGCGCCGGCGGTGTGCCCGCCGTGGTCGCCGAACTGATCGAAAAGGGCAAGATCAATCCGGCCGCCGTTACCGTCAACGGCAAGACGCTGGTCGAGAACTGCAAGGGACGGCAGTCCTGGGACCGCGCGGTCATCAAATCCTACGACGCGCCGATGAAGGCCAATGCCGGGTTCCTCAATCTCAAGGGCAACCTGTTCGACTCCGCGATCATGAAGACGTCGGTGATCTCGGAGGAGTTCCGCGCCCGCTACCTTTCGAATCCGAAGGACCCGAACGCGTTCGAGGGCCGGGCCATCGTGTTCGACGGCCCCGAGGACTATCACCATCGCATCGACGACCCGAAGCTGGAGATCGACGCCAACTGCATCCTGTTCATGCGCGGCGCCGGCCCGGTCGGCTATCCGGGCGCGGCCGAGGTGGTCAACATGCGGGCGCCGGACTATCTGCTCAAGCAGGGCATCAGCTCTTTGGCCTGCATCGGCGACGGGCGCCAGTCGGGCACGTCCGGCTCGCCGTCGATCCTCAACGCCTCGCCAGAGGCGGCGACGGGCGGCGGGCTCGCCCTTCTTCAGACCGGCGACCGGGTGCGGATCGATCTCAACAAGCGCACGGCGGATATCCTGATCTCGGCCGACGAACTCGAGAAGCGGCGGGCCGCGCTCAAGGCGTCCGGCGGGTACAAGTATCCGGATCACCAGACGCCGTGGCAGGAGATCCAGCGCGGCATGGTCGACGAGTTGTCGAACGGCATGGTGCTGAAGCCTGCCGTGAAGTACCAGCGGATCGCCGAGACCAAGGGTATTCCGCGCGACAACCACTAAGCGGCGCGGTGCACCAACTCACAGTCATCCCGGACGATCGACAGCGCAGCTGGAGATCGGTCCGGGACCCGGCCGCCCTGACGCTTCACTTCGCCATCCTCGGCTGCTGGCCGAGCGTCCCGTGACGCGCAGGTGGGGCGCAAGCCACGTCCCGCCCACGGCCGCTGCCACAGCCCGGGGGTCCCAGCACCGGCCCGAGGACGGCCGCTGCGGTACACTCCGCAGCGTCGGCGCCGCCCGCCTTCTCCCCAGCTTTTCCACAATCCGGCCTCCCCGCCGCCCGGCGAATCGGTGTCCTTGGGCTCGACGCGCCGCGCCCGAACCGGAGGACCGCCATGGCCAACTTCACCACTCATATCGCTGTTGGCACACTGGTCAGCGGCAGCCTCGCGACCCTGACGGTCGCCGCCAACGTGGTGACGCCGGACAACCTAATCGCGGTGACGCTCGCCGGCGTGCTCGGCAGCGTGCTGCCCGACATCGACCTCAAGGACTCGCGGCCGTCGCGGGCGTTGTTCTCGGGGCTCGCCATCTTCTTCTCGTTCTGCGTGCTGTTCATGAACGCCTCGCGCTATTCGATCGCCGAGTTGTGGGTGATGTGGCTCGGCACACTGGTGCTGGTGCGCTATGGCGGCGAGGCCATTTTCCAGAGGTTCTCCTACCACCGCGGGATCTTCCACTCGTTGCTGGCGGGCGCCATGTTCGCGCTGCTGACCGCCGTGGTGTTCCGCCACGTGCTCGGCCGCCACGAGGGCGTCGCCTGGCTGGCCGGCGGGTTCATGATGATCGGCTATCTGACGCATCTGATCCTGGACGAACTCTACAGCGTCGACGTCATGGACCGGCGTCTGAAGGTCTCGTTCGGCACCGCGCTCAAGCTGATCGACGCCAAGCATCCCGGGCAGACGGCCGCGATCGGCGCGCTCGCGGCACTGTTCCTGGTGCTGGCGCCGACGCCGAAGCCGTTCGTCGAGGGCATCACGGCGCCCGGCTTGTGGGAGGGGTTGCGCGTCCGCCTGCTGCCGCAGGAGGCCTGGTTCGACGGCATCACCGGCAAGTTCGTCACGAAGACGGCTCAGGAACGCACCACGTCCAATGTGACGACCGGCGCGCTACCCGACACCGCGACATCGGGCGCCCCCGCCAGCAAGCCCTGAGCGGAGCGTCGGCGGGGGTGGCTTTCAGCGGTGCTGGGAGCCGTCCTCGGCGTGTCGGTCCGCCGCGCCGAAGCCGGACCAGTACCGCATGTGTTCGATCAGGAACTGCTCGATCATGCGCTGCGCGTCGTCGTGGCCGATGCGAACCAGCTTCGGCGATACCGCCATCGCCGAAATTCCGGTGAGGGTGCAGAATGCTAGGCGGGCAGCCCGCTGCAGCGCCTCGTTGTCCTCGCTGCCGCTGCCCGAGCGTATGGCATGCTCGATCACCTTGACGACCAACTCCAGTCGATCGGTGTAGCTTCCCGGTACGGCGGCCGGGCTGTCGACGAAATGCTCGAACAGCAGGCTCCAGGCGCGCGGTCGGTCCTCGGCGAAGGCGAGGTACGCGAAGGCGACGCGCCGCAACCGCGCCTCCGGCGCGACCCCGGTCTGTGCCGTCATGAGTTGCGAGGTGAGGTCGTCGAGGATGCGCACCTCGACATGGAAGACGAGCGCATCGAGATTCTTGAAAAGGTTGTAGAGGGTGCCCGGCGAATAGCCGATCTGGCCCGCGATGGTGCGGGCCGACAGGCCGCCGATGCCCTCCTGCTCGATCACCGACAACGCCGTGCGGATGATGAGATCCTTCAGCTCTTCCGGCTTGTGCGTAGATCGACGGCCCATGAATCGCCTCGGCGGATTGCTCGCCAAGGATGAGCCATCTTTACCAAAAAGTTACAACCCAAACGTTCCGCAGAGCGCGCATTAACTCTTTCAACGGTTTCTTGAATTCAACCGGAAGGTCAGCTGCAGCCGGAGCCACTGGGCTTCGGTCCGGTGAACGTCAGCTGGCGCAGCTTGGCGAAATAGGTCTCGGTCAGGTCAATCGGCTCGCGCACCACCAGTTTGGTGACGCCGGTCTCGTGCTGATAGCTGGCGGCGACGACGATCACCTTGCCATTGGTCTCCAGGACGCCGGGCGGGAGCGCGGCCGGCGCCGGCGCCTGTGTGCCGATACCGTTCCAGCACTGCCATTCGGTCGTCCGTTTGCCGTCGGTATCGGTGATGTAGGTCGCCGTGATCGACAGCCGTTCGGCCGCGTACGGGACGATCAGGACCTCGGCGACGTCCAGGATCTGGTTGATGGTGGTTGCGGTGGGCGACGTTTCGCGCGCGATCAGATCGGCGACCGAGGCGGTGATCCGCTCCAGCTTGCGATGGGCGACGTAAGCCTGGCTGATCTCGAGGGTGCCGAGCATCAGCAGGGCCATCAACGGCACAACCATCGCGAACTCCAGGGCGGCGAGGCCGCCGGTATCGCGGCACAGGCGTCGCAGGGCGCCGGACCGTTTCGGCTTCGGCGTGCCCCGACGGCGGTCGGCTGGGGTCATTCGCATGGCTCGACCTTGAACGCTGTCGCCGCCTGGATGAACGTCTGATCGCTGCCGGGTACGCGGCCGAGATCCAGGAACGGCAAGGCGGAGCCGAGGTCGTAGCGGTAGCAGGCGGTCAGCAGGGCGATGGCGTTGGCCGCGATCGTCACCTTGTCCGTGCTGTTGGCGGTCTCGGCGACCAGTCCACCACTCTCGGCGATGCAGGCGGCGGCCGTCATCGCTTTGGTGCCGATGGCGCTGAACTGGCCGACCGTGACGAGTTGCACGCGCAGCTTGTCGGAGCAATCGACGAAGCCCGGCACATTGGCGCAGAACGCCTCTTTCAGCTGGAGCGTCGTCATGCCGGCGCCGTTGTTGGCGGCCTCGTGCGCGCAGGTTCGGATGGTGCGAGCGGTGCGGTCGACGCCGCGCTCGATCATGAACGATGTCAGGAAATAGAGACCGATACCGGCGGTTCCGAACACCAACATGAAGAACGGGATGGCCACGGCGGCGAATTCGATCGCGACACCGCCGCGACGATCGCGCCCGAAGGCGCGCGTCCGCGCTTTCGGCTCAGGCGGCGAAGACTGGGCGGCAGGACGCGACATGGTTGGCACCGGGACTGCACGTGGCAACTGGGCGATCCTGCCGTGTCGCGCCTAAACAAGCGTTTCAATGAAGTTGAAAATCCTACTCTTTATTGGTGTCTACGCCGTCTTTCTCTGAAAGGCTGATCTTGGCCTGCGCGCTTTTCGCGACCTGCTCGAAATAGGCCGGGTCGTCGCCGACGGTGATCGACGGGTTGCACTGGGGCGTGCAATTGAAACTCTGGCGCTTGCCGCCCTTGATGAGATTGACGACGCGGGTCTCGTCGCGACGGACGATGACGCGGATACTCGAGATGACGTTGCGCTCCTCGTCGAGCGCAATGAGATTGGTGATGCCGAACGACTTGCCGGTGACGATCAGGAAAGTCTTGTCGCGCACCACGACGTCGGCGATCACGGCATTGCCGATGACGATCTCTTTGGCTGGCTTCGGCAGCTTCAGGATCTGCGACTGATCATAGGTGACGATCAGATCTGCGGCGGTGGCGGCGGTGGCGGCGACCGCCAGAACCAGCAATCCGGCGAGCCCGGCGGCGGCGGTGCGCCAAGCCGACATGCGCGCGGGTCCTCTACGTGTCGTCATCCGATGCCTCGATGCTCCTGCGAGCGCCAGCATGGGGGGGTGTGGTCAACAATCCCTTAACGGTCGTGCCGCTTCCTGCCACGCCGGCCGTTCTTGATCTGCTTACATCTCAATGGAACCACGGCGCGCCGGGCGCGGGACAAAAAATATTCGATCCGATGTCAAATTGGGACGGATGGAAAGGGTCAAACCCTCCGCGTTTTCGCCGATTATTCAAAGCATCGGGCGTATCTTTGGCCTCGTTCGCAGCGATCGGTGGTCGGTCGGCAGAGCGACACGAGTGGTTCCATTAGCGTAGTCGGAGAGAAAACATGAAGAAGCTTCTTGGTCGCTTTGTCAAAGACGAGTCGGGCGCGACCGCTATCGAGTACGGCCTGATCGCCGCCATCCTGAGCGTTGCCATCATCGGCACTCTGCAGCTGGTCGGCGCCGAGCTGGTCACGGCTTACACCGCCGTGCAGACGGCTCTGGAGACCGCCAACGGCGGCTGATCCCTTTCCACTCTCTCGGCCGCCCGGGGGGACCTCCGGGCGGCACTGTTTTACGGTGGCCGGGTGTGCGCACGCAACTTCACGCGCTTGTTCGCGACACCCGTGGGTCCATGGTGATCGACTACGCGATGATCGCCGCGATGACGGTGCTCATTCTGCTGGCCGCTTTCCCGGTGCTTACGACCTTCGTCGACACTAACCTGCAGTCGATCCGGGACGGGTTGGCGAGCAGCAATCACTGAATTCTCGGCTGCTTGCCGAGCATGAACGCCGCGGAGAGACTTGCCATGTTGTACACCGCGCTGCTGCTGACCTTCCCGCTGGCCATGGCCTTAGCCGCCATCTGGGACGTCTTCACCCTCACCATTCCCAACCGGCTCTGCCTCGCTGTCGCCGGCACGTTCATCGCCGCCGCCGTGCTCGCCGGCCTGCCGCCTATGGTTGTAGCCACCCATCTAGCCTGCGGCATCGCCATGCTGATCGCGGGGTTCGTGCTGTTCAATCTGCGGGTGATGGGCGGCGGCGATGCCAAGCTGATGGCCGTTGTGGCCTTGTGGATCGGCGCCACGCATATCGGCCAGTTCGTCACCTATATGGCGCTGGCCGGCGGCGCGCTCGCCATGTTGCTGCTGCTCTACCGCGTCCGGCCGCTGCCGATGTGGCTCGTTAGCCAGCCGTGGGCCCTCCAACTCCACGACCGCAAAGGTGGCGTTCCCTACGGCGTGGCGATCGCGGCGGGTGCGCTTCTGGTTTTTCCCAGCACCACTTGGTTCGCCAACCTCGCCTGAGTCGGGCCTCCAGCTCCCCCGAGCACCCAGAAATTAACGGCGTATTGACGATTGCTGCGCATCGTCAACCTCCGAGCCTGCCGGAGTTCGGCACAGGGGATCTGGGGTCATGAAGCGAGGACAACTCATAGCATTGGCGCTGGCTGCGATCAGCGGCCTCGGCGCGATCCTGCTCGTGAACTCGATGATGAAGCGCCCGCCCCCCAAACCCGTCGTGGTGGAGAAGCCGGTCGCAACCCAGGTGCTGGTCGCGCGTTCGGACATCGGGCTCGGCCAGGTGGCGAACGAGTCGAGCTTCCGCTGGCAGGAGTGGCCGAAGGAGGCGACGGTGCGCGGCTTCATCACGCGCCAGTCCAAGCCGCAGGCCATCGTCGACCTCTCCGGCACCATCGCGCGCATGCCCATTCTGGCCGGCGAGCCGATCAACGAGGCGAAACTCGTCCGCGCGGAATCCGGCGGCGTGCTGGCCGCCATCCTCAAGAAGGGCATGCGGGCGCTCTCCATCCGGATCAAGGAAGAGACGGTGGCCGGCCGGCTGATCCTGCCCAATGACCACGTCGACGTGCTGAAAGTCAGCCGCGTGCGCGACAAGAAGGGGGGAGAGGGCACGGTCAGCGAGACGCTGCTCCGGAACATCCGTGTGCTGGCCATTGGCCAGAACATCGATTCCAAGGACGGCAAGCGTACGCTCGAGGGCGCCACGGTGACGCTCGAGCTGTCGCCCAGCGATGCCGAGGGCCTCGCCAAGGCCAGTTCGGCCGGCGAGATCACGCTGGCGCTGCGCAGTATTGCCGACACGGCGCAGGACGTCGCCGAAGAGGTCAAGCGGAAGACCAAGTCGGCCGATAATACGACGATCATCCGGTACGGCGTGGTGACGGCAAAGCCTGTTCATTAGTGCGTAAGGTCGGCCGCGTTTCGTCGGCCCTTGTTCGTTGGTTGAGTCTCCGAGTGCCCCTGCGTCTGGTACCTCGTGGAGGACGATCGGCCCTATGGCTAGTCTCATATCCGAAGCTCGAAGCCTCGCGGTTTCCGGCTTCGTGGCGCTTCTGACGCTCGGTTTCGCGACCGCCGATGGCCACGCCAACGGCGGCCAACGCCGCGCGGGCGCCGGCAACAGCCCCGTGCTGGATCAAAGCGGAAGCCATCAGTCGGTCCTGAGAATCTCGGCGCGCGACCGGCTGCCGCAAGTCCGCGTGATCACGCTCGGCCGCAACAAGTCGATGCTGGTCGAGTTGCCGACTGAGCTGCGTGACGTCGTCGTGTCGAACCCCGAAATCGTCGATGCGATGGTGCAGAGCTCCGATCGCGTCTACCTGATCGGCAAGAAACACGGACAGTCCAACGCCTTCTTCTTCGATTCGACGGGCGCCCAGGTGCTGACCGTCGAGATCACCGTCGAGAACGACACCGGCCCGCTCGACGTGCTGCTGCGACGGCTGATCCCCGGCTCCGACATCAAGAGCGAAATCCTCAACGACACCGTGGTGCTGACCGGAACGGTGCGTTCCGCCGTCGACTCGAACCGCGCCAACGATCTCGCCTCGCGGTTCGTTGCGCCGACGGAATCGACCCAGCGCGCGACCGCGAAGGTCATCAACATGCTGGTGGTCGAGGGCGAAGAGCAGGTGATGCTCAAGGTGGTCGTCGCCGAAGTGCAGCGCGAAGCGCTGAAGCAGTTCGGCGTCAATCTCGGCGCGGTCATCAATTCGGGGGCCTTCACGACGGCCGTGCTCAGCCAGAACGCCCTGCCGCTGACCGCCGCCGCCGGCCTCGGCACGCTGCCGATCCCGGGCATCAATCTCGATCCGGACGCCGGCGGCTGCGCCGTGGGATCCGTCTGCAACTTCAACCAGGGTCCTGCTCCCAAGTCGTTCGGCAACTCGGGTGTCGACGGCGGCATGAGCTTCCGCAACGGCCAGATCAATCATGCCCTGCGGGCGCTGGAACGGGTCGGCCTGCTGCGCACGCTGGCGGAACCGAACCTGACGGCCGTGTCCGGCGAGGCGGCGAAGTTCCTGGCCGGCGGCGAGTATCCGACCCCGGTGGTCACCGAAAAGGGGCTGTCGGTCACGTTCAAGGAGTTCGGCATCAGCGTCGCCTTCACGCCGGTGGTGCTGTCGGAATCGCGCATCAGTCTCAAGATCGAGACCGAGGTCAGCGAGCTGACCAACGCCGGCGCGGTGACGCTGTCGGGCATTACCATCCCCGCACTCAAAAAGCGCACGGCCAAGTCTACGGTGGAGCTGCCCTCCGGCGGGTCGCTGGCGATGGCGGGCCTGTTGTCCGACGACGTGCGCCAGAACATCGACGGTTTTCCGGGGCTCAAGGACGTGCCGGTCCTCGGCACGCTGTTCCGCAGCCGCGACTTCATCAAGCGCGAGACCGAGCTCGTCGTGATCGTCACGCCGTATACGGTGCGCCCGACCTCCCGCAAGGAGCTGGCCACGCCCGGCGACGGCCTCGCGCCGGCGTCCGATCTGCGTGCCAACTTCCTCGGTCATCTCAATCGGATCTACCGCCGGGAGATCGTGCTTCCGGCCGGCAGCCTGAAGGACGTCGGTTTCATCGTCGAATAGTCGTCGGAGACAGTTTCCATGAACGCCACGTCAGCCAACGGCGCACTGCCGAGCCGGAAGTCCGCAGCGCTGCGGATCGCGGCGCTCGCCGCCGTGCCGGCCCTGCTGCTGGCCGCCTGCCGACCCGAGAGCACGGGCGAGGTGGCCGGCTGGAGCATGGTCGACGCCGCCGAGCGCCATCCCATCATCGTGACACAGCAGCCCTCGCGGCTGACGCTCAAGGTGCCGCGCGGCAGTTCGGGGCTGACGGGCCAGCAGCAGATGCAGACCATGGAGTTCCTGGCCCGCTACCGCGCCGTCGACGCCGGCAACAGTAAGCTGGTCATCTCGGTGCCGAGCGGCACGGCCAACGAGGTGTCGGCCATCCAGGCCGCGGCGGAGCTGCGCCATCTGGTCCGCCAGTCGGGCTTCTCCGACAGTTCGGTCGCGATCGAGCCCTACTCCGACCGTGCCGGTGCCCAGCCGCCAATCCGGGTGTCCTACCTGCGCTACGTCGCCGAGGCGCCCGACTGCGGCAACTGGCCGAGCAACACGGCGCGCAACTTCAGCAACGTGCCGTTGGAGAACTTCGGCTGCGCCAGCCAGCGCAATCTGGCCGCTCAGATCGCCAATCCCGCCGACCTGATCGGACCCCGGACCATGACCCCGGCCTCGGCCGAGCGGCGCCACACGAGCTGGGGCAAGTACGTGAAGGGTGAGTCGACCGTGTCGCAGAAGCAGGGCGACGAGAAGTTGAAGGAGTTAGGCCCCTATGACCCAAACATTGCCCGCCCCCGATGCACAAGGCTCGAGCGAAGATCCCAGGATCGCGCCGGCCAACGCCCGGCCGATCCCGCGCGTCACCATCGAAGCGTTCTGCGACGACGAAGATTTCCTGAGCGCCTTCACGGCCGCGAGCGCCGACAGACGGCTCTCCAAGGCCACCACGTCGACGGCAACCGGCGGCATTGCCGCCGCGTTGCGCCACTACGTGCAGCACCCGACCCCCGATCTCATCGTGCTGGACAGCGCGCTGCCCCGCGAGCAGCTGCTGGCGTCGCTCGATGCGCTGGCGGAGCATTGCGACGCCGGCACCAAGGTCGTCGTCTGCGGGCGCTACAACGACGTGCTGCTGTACCGTGAGCTGCTGAAGCGCGGGGTCAGCGAGTACCTGGTCACGCCGGTGACGCCGCATCAGATCCTGGAGAGCGTCTCAAATCTCTACAACGATCCCAGCGCCGCGCCGATCGGCAACGTCGTGGCGTTCGTCGGCGCCAAGGGCGGGGTCGGCTCGTCGACGATCTGCCACAATACGGCTTGGTGCCTCGCCGAGGTGATGCGCACCAATGTCGTGATCGCCGATCTCGATCTCGCATTCGGCACGACCGGGCTCGACTTCAATCAGGATCCGGTCCAGGGCATCGCCGATGCGCTGTCCGCCCCGGATCGCTTCGACCAGCAGCTGCTCGACCGGCTACTGACCAAGTGCACGCCCAATCTGTCGATCTTCGCCGCGCCGGTCATGCTCGACCGCGAGTGGGATCTCGATGCCGACGCCTGCCAGACGGTGCTGGACGTGGTGCGCCGCAGCGTACCGTTCGTGCTGGTCGACTTGCCGCATCTGTGGACCGCTTGGAGCAAGCGCATCCTGCAGCAGGCCGATGAGATCGTCATCACGGCGGAGCCGGATCTCGCCAACCTGCGCAACGTGAAGAACCTGTTCGACCTGTTGAAGCAGTCGCGGCCGAACGACGCCCTCCCCCACGTCGTTTTCAACAAGGCCGGGATGCCGAAGCGGCCTGAGCTGCCGATCAAGGATTTCTGCGCGAACATCGGCATCAAGGCCACCTCGGTGATCGAGTTCGACGCCGAGGGCTTCGGTCAGGCGGCGAACAACGGTCAGATGATCGAAGAGGTCTCGCAGAAATCGAAATCGGTCGCCCAGTTCCGGGAGATCGCCCACCTCATCTCGCACCGGAAAGAGGTCAAGGCGCCGCCGCCGAAGTCCTCGCCGGTGGCTTCCCTGCTCGAGAAGCTGAAGCTGAATTTCTAGGAGCACGAGCATGTTCGGTCGCCGGACGTCGGAGCAGCCTGCCAAGCCGCCGGGAGCACGCCCTCCGGCGACCGCGCTCGCGCCCGCGGCCTCTCCCGGTCGCAGCGAGACGAAGCCCGCCGCCACGCCCCCCAAGGCGCCCGAGGTTGTCGAGCCGCGCAAGAAGTCGAGCGACTACTACGACGTCAAGTCGACGGTGTTCAACGCACTGATCGACACGATCGATCTGACGCAACTCGCCAAGCTCGATTCGGCGGCGGCGCGCGAGGAGATCCGCGACATCGTCAGCGAGATCATCCAGATCAAGAGCGTAGTGATGTCGATCGCCGAGCAGGAGGAACTGCTCGAGGACATCTGCAACGACGTGCTGGGCTACGGGCCGCTGGAGCCGCGACTGGCGCGCGACGACATCGCCGACATCATGGTCAACGGCGCCAACACCACCTTCATCGAGGTCGGCGGCAAGGTCACCAAGACCAGCGTGCGGTTCGCCGATAACGCCCAGCCCATGAACATCTGCCAGCGGATCGTGTCTCAGGTCGGCCGGCGCGTCGACGAATCGAGCCCGATCTGCGACGCCCGCCTGCCGGACGGCTCCCGCGTTAACGTCATCGCGCCACCGCTCGCCATCGACGGACCGGCCCTGACCATCCGCAAGTTCAAGAAGGACCGGCTGACGCTGGACCAGCTGATGCGCTTCGGGTCGATATCACCCGAAGGCAAGACGCTGCTGGAGATCATCGGGCGGGTGCGCTGCAACGTTCTGGTGTCGGGCGGCACCGGCTCGGGCAAGACGACGCTGCTCAACTGTCTGTCGAGCTCCGTCGACAACGACGAGCGCATCATTACCTGCGAGGACTCCGCCGAGCTTCAGTTGCAGCAGCCGCACGTCGTGCGCCTGGAGACGCGCCCGCCCAATCTCGAGGGCGAGGGGCAGATCACCATGCGCGACCTGGTGCGCAACTGCCTGCGTATGCGACCCGAGCGGATCATCGTCGGCGAGGTGCGCGGACCGGAGGCATTCGACCTGCTGCAGGCCATGAACACCGGCCACGACGGCTCGATGGGCACGCTGCACGCCAACAGCCCGCGCGAGGCCATCGGACGTATGGAATCGATGATCATGATGGGCGGCTTCTCGCTGCCGACTAAGACCATCCGCGAGATGATCGTCGGCGCCGTCGACGTAATCGTCCAGGCCTCGCGCCTGCGCGACGGCTCACGCCGGATCACGCACATCACCGAAGTGCTCGGCATGGAAGGGGATGTCGTGACGCTGCAGAACCTGTTCGTGTACGAGATCACCGGCGAGGACGCCAACGGCCGCATCATCGGGCGGCATCGCTCGACGGGCATCGCGCGTCCGCGTTTCTGGGAGCGTGCGGAGTACTACAACGAGACGGACCGCCTCGCGAAGGCGCTGAGCGCCGCCGAGGCCCGCGACATCCACGGAAACCCGCTCGGAGAGATCAATGGTTGATATCATCCAACCGAGCGGCATGATGATTGTCGCCGCCCTGCTCGGTGGTGCGAGCTTCGCGATCGTCGTCTATATGCTGGTGACACCCTACCTCTCCGGCGAGAAGCAGGTGAAGTCGCGCATCCAGTCCGCCGTCGAGTCCCGTAGCTCGACGGGGCCGCGGCGGACGCAGGCGGACCAGCTCGCGACCCGCAAGCGCGCCGTGACCGAGACGCTCAAGGACCTCGAGAGCAAGCAGAAGGCCAGCGCCAAGCAGTCGCTCCGGGTCCGCCTGGAGCGGGCCGGCATTTCCGCGACGCCGCGGACGTTCTGGATCGTCAGCTTCGCTGTCGGCATGCTCGTGACCGTGGCCGCCTACGCCGCGCTGCCCTCAGCGCCGCTGCCGCTTTATGGCGTGGTTCTGTTCGCGGCGATGTTCGGGTTGCCCAGGCTCTATCTCGCGAGCGCCACCAAGAAGCGCCAGAAGCGCTTCGTCGACGAGTTCGCCGATGCCCTCGACGTGATCGTGCGCGGCGTGAAGTCGGGTTTGCCGTTCAACGAGTGCCTCGGCGTGATCGCGCGCGAGACGCCCGAGCCGGTCCGCGGCTTGTTCCGGGAAGTCATCGAGCAGCAGCGCGTCGGCGTGACGCTCAGTGACTGCATGGATCGCGCGGTCGAGCGCATGCCGGTGCCCGAGCTCAAGTTCTTCACCATCGTGGTCAACATCCAGCAGCAGGCCGGCGGCAACCTCTCGGAGGCGCTCGGCAACCTCTCGACGGTGATCCGCGCCCGCAAGCAGATGCAGGCCAAGGTGCAGGCGCTTTCTGCGGAGGCGAAGGCCTCGGCGTACGTTCTCGGCTCGATGCCGTTCGCGGTCGGCACGATGCTCTATTTGTCGTCGCGCGACTACATCATGGTGCTGTTCGAGACCAAGACCGGTCAGTTCATGCTGCTGTGCAGCGCGGTTTGGATGACGCTCGGCATCTTGATGATGCGCAAGATGATCAATTTCAAGTTCTGACGGCTGAGAGATCGGACGGGCCAACGCCATGATCGACCTGATCGAGACACTCACCCGGCCGCAGACGCTGGTCACCATTCTCGCAGCCTTCGCGGCGTTCGCGACCGTCCTGAGCCTAGCGCTGCCGATGCTCGATCGCGACCGCACGGCCGAGCGCATGCGGGTGATGGCGACCGAACGCGACAAGATGCGGGCGGCACGGCTGATCGAGACGGGGCCGCGCGATGGCCTCGGGCGGTTGCGCCAGACGCCTCGCGGCTACATGCAGCAGATCGTCGAACTGCTCGACCTGCGCAAGCGGTTCGACAACGAGGAATTGCGCAACAAGCTCAAAATGGCCGGCATGCGCGGCGAGCGCCCGCTGGTCGCGTTCATGTTCTTCCGCGCGGCCATGCCGCCGCTTTCGGCGATCGGCGCGCTGTTCTACCTGTTCGTCGTCACACCGAACCTGGTGCCTTCGACCGGCCTCAGAGTGATGATTGTCGTCGGCGCCGCATTCGTCGGCTATTACCTGCCGATCGTGTTCGTCCAGAACGTGGTGCAGAAGCGCCAGCAGAGCATCAAGTCGGTATTCCCCGACTCGCTCGACATGCTGCTGATCTGCGTGCAGTCCGGCATGTCGGTCGAGGCGGCGTTCGGCAAGGTCGCCCGCGAGATCAGCACGCAGTCGCTCGAACTCGCCGAGGAATTCAGCCTGACCACGGCGGAGCTGTCCTATCTGACCGAGCGCCGTCAGGCGTTCGAGAACCTCGGCAAGCGCACCGGCCTGCCCGGCATCAAGGCCGTCGCGGTCGCGCTCGCGCAGGCGGAACGCTACGGAACCCCGGTCAGTCAGGCCTTGCGCACGATGGCCAAGGAAAACCGCGACATGCGGATGAACGAGGCCGAGAAGAAAGCCGCCGCGCTGCCGCCCAAGCTCACGGTGCCGATGATCGTGTTCTTCCTGCCGGTGCTGTTCGTGATCATCCTCGGCCCGGCGGCCATCAAGGTTCTCAAGATGCAGTGACGGCGCCTGACGGCGCCGCTCAGTCGCAGGTGCCCTTGGCGCCCGCGCCGGCCGTGTAGGAGCGCGCGACCTGTTCGACGAGTTGGTCGAAGCGGCGCTTCTCGGCGGCCGGATACAGCAGCGCCCAGCTGTTGATGAGGCGGCCGCCACAGGTGAACGTCACGCGCTCGTAGAACACGGTGCCGTCGCGTTCGCCGGAGACGACGAACCAGCGCGGGCGGACCGGGGCATAGTCGATCTTGGCGCCGCCGTAGTTGCGCTCGATCAGGAAGGCCCGGTAGGCGTCGAGCGACAATCGTTCGTCGTTCTCGAAGGCGCCCATCAGCAGGCGGGCGCGGCCGTCGCGGCTCACCAGCATGCGGCCGTCCTCGCTCTCGTTGGCGGGATCGAGTTCGAACAGCTCCGTGGGGTAGCTGATCATGTAGCCGTGGCGGGCGTTGCGGTAGGTGGTCAGATCCTCGCCGCGAACGGGAGCGGCCGAGGCCGAGACCGCCGCAAGGAGGAGAAACAAAGAGGCCGTCAGGTATCGTTCGAACATGGTTGCTGCCGCTCCGTACGCGATTTGCGGGCCTCGTCGGGCCCATCGAACCGGCAGCCCCAGGTTATCAGACGCAGCGTCCGCCATCCACCTCGATGGCGATGCCGGTCAGGAACTCGGACGCCGGGTCGGCGAGGAACAGAGCTACGTTGGCGATGTCGGAAGGTTTCGACATGCGGCCGAGCGGGATGGTCGCCAGGAACTTGGCGCGGTTCTCGGGCGTGTCGGGCATGCCCATGAACTGCTCGAGCATGCCGGTCTCGCCGATCACCGGATTGATCGCGCAGACGCGGATCTTTTTCGGCGCAAGCTCGACCGCCATCGACCGCGACAGGTTGATCGCCGCCGCCTTCGAGCCGTTGTACCAAGTGAGGCCCGGGCGGGGGCGCACACCGGCCGTCGACGCCGTGTTGATGATGACGCCGCCGCCGCGCCGCTCGAGCTCGGGTACCACCGCCAGCGTGGCGAGATAGATGGCCTTCACGTTGACGTCGTAGATGCGGTCGAACTCTTCCTCGGTGACGTTCAGCAGCGGCTGGTTCTTGTGGGTGTAGCCGGCGTTGTTGACCAGGATGTCGACGCCGCCGAAGGCCTTCACGGTCTCGGCGACCATGGCGTTGACGTCGGCCTTCTTGGCGACGTCGCAGGCGATATGGGCGGCCTGGGCGCCGAGCTGCTGCGCTACTTCGCGGGCGCCCTGGCCGTTGATGTCGGCGACCATGACCTTGGCGCCCTCGCGCACATAGGTCTCGCAGATGGCGCGGCCGAAACCCGAGGCGCCCCCGGTGACGATCGCAACCTTGTTCTCGAGCTTCATCGCTACCTCCCAATTCTATGTTGCCCGGCCGCGGCGCGCCGGGCCGCTTCGAGGCGGTACGGGCTCGCGGGATAGGTGCCGAGAAGTTTCACCTCGCTCGAGAAGAACGACAACTCCTCCAGCGCGAGCCTGACCGGCTCGTCGGCGGGGTGCCCTTCGATGTCGGCGTGGAACATGGTGGCCGTGAACGCGCCGCCGAGCTGGTAGGATTCGAGCTTGGTCATGTTGACGCCGTTGGTGGCGAAACCGCCGAGCGCCTTGTAGAGCGCGGCCGGCACGTTGCGGACGCGGAAGATGAACGTGGTGACGCAAGGGCCGTCGCCCGGCTCGGCGTCGTCCGGATCGGCGGCGAGGATGACGAACCGCGTGGTGTTGTGGGCCTCGTCCTCGATATCGCTCATCAGTGTCTCGAGGCCGTAGACCTTGGCGGCGAGACTCGACGCGATGGCCGCGATCGTCGGATCGCCGCTCTCGGAGACGATGCGGGCGGAACCCGCGGTGTCCGCCTCGGGAACCGGCTTGATGCCGAGCTTGCGCAGCGTCAGGCGGCACTGGCCCAGGGCCTGCGTGTGCGACAGCGCCCGCTTGACGGTCGTGAGGCTCGCGCCCTTCACCGCCAGCAGCTGATGGCGCACGCGCAGGAAGTGCTCGCCGATGACGTAGAGCCCGGCGTTGGGCAGCAGATGATGAATGTCGGCCACGCGCCCGGCCACCGAGTTCTCGATGGGGATCATGGCATAGCGCACGTCGCCGGATTTTACCGCCGCTAGCGCATCCTCGAATGTCGGGCAGGCCACCGGCTCGCAGTCGGCATAGACCTCGAGACAGGCGAGGTGGGAGTTGGCGCCGGCCTCGCCCTGGTAGGAGACACGGAACGGCCCCGGCGGGTGCTCGTTGGGGTATCCCGGCACCGGTTGCGCCGCGGCCTTCGGTCTACGATTGGGCATGTCGAACCTCTGAGTCGGCGGCAGTTGTCGCCGGATGGACCGACGATGTCAGGCTTTGAGAAGGACGCGGGCGCGTTCGAGATCGGCCGGGGTGTCGACGCCGAGCGGCACGGTGTCGACGATGGCGACATCGACGCGCATGCCGTCCTCGAGCGCCCGCAACTGCTCGAGCTTCTCGCGCAGTTCGAGCGGCGAGGGACGCAGCGAGACGAAGCGTTCGAGGGATGTGCGGCGATAGGCGTACATGCCGATGTGATGATAGAGGGGCCCATCGCCCCACGGCGCGGTGGCCCGCGTGAAATACAGCGCCCGCAGCCGGTCCTTGGCGATCGGCGTGCCGATCACCTTGACGACGTGGGGCGCCGTCCGCTCCGCCTCCTCGCGGATCTCGGCCGCCAGGGACGCGATGTGCACGCCCTTGGTTTCGAGCGGCCGAAGGCACTGCCGCACCAGCCGGGGATCGAGCGTTGGCAGGTCGCCCTGCAGGTTGACGATGAGGTCGATGTCGCAGTCGGGGTCGACCTTGGAAACCGCCTCGAAGACTCGGTCGGAGCCCGACATGTGGTCTGGGCGGGTCATCACCGATTCGCCGCCGGCCGCGCGCACCACGGCGGCGATCTCGTCGGAATCGGTTGCCACCACCACACGGCCGGTTTCGGCCGCCATGGCGCAGCGCCAGACGTGGACGATCATCGGCGTGCCGTTGATGTCGGCCAAGGGCTTACCCGGCAGCCGGGTTGCCTGCATGCGGGCCGGAATCACGACGATCGTGCTGTTCATAAGTCCTCCCGGCAATGCATCGCGCGGAGTTGTCTGGAGCGCCGCCACAGTGCACAATGACAGTGGTCAAGCGCGACCGGTGACAATTCGTCTCGCCACGAGGCTGTAGACCAGCGGGTTCACTCGATGCAAGTGAGGCCGTGGTACCTATAGTCGCGGCGCGGGACCCGCGCGCGTGGCCTGAGATTTTGGGCTCTAGAGGAAGCCGATGGATAGCTGGGAATTCAACAAGATTGCCGCCGCGGTACTTGCCGCACTGCTGCTTCTGGTCGGCGCGCGCACGGCGATCGACATGTCGCAGGCGGCCCACGGTCATGCCGTCGTCGGCTATGCTCTGCCGGTCGATGCGAAGGCCGCAACGGGGGGTGGCGGCGCGGCTCCGGCAGCGTTCAGCTTCGCCAAGGTTGCGCAGTTGCTGCCGAAGGCGAGCGCGGATGCGGGCGCCGCGGCCTTCAAGAAGTGCGCGGCCTGCCATACCGTCGACAAGGGCGGCGCCAGCCGGACCGGGCCGAACCTCTACGGCATCGTCAATCGCGGCAAGGGCGCGGTGGACGGGTTCAGCTACTCGCAGTCGGTCAAGACCAAGGGCGGCGACTGGAGCTTCGAGGCTATCGCCGGCTTCTTGCACGATCCCAAGGGCTACATCCCCGGCAACAAGATGGGCTTCGCCGGCGTCAAGGACGACCAGGAGCTCGCCGACATCCTGATCTATCTGCGCAGCCTGAGCCCGAGCCCGGCGCCGCTGCCGCAGGGCTGATCCGCTGCATTCCTTCCGGTCCGGCGGCCTCGCGCAAGCGGGGCCGTCGTCGTTTGTGGGCCGGCGATCGAGATGACAAAAAAATAATGCGGGAAGCCCCGTCCCGTGGGCTACAAAACGTGCTCGCAAGGCCAATAGCCTGTGTGCCCGACGTCCCGGACCGGCCCGCGCGCCGGCCGCTTCGCAGGGCGCGCACAGGTCAAGGAGGCGACATGATCTCTCGCACGTTTCGTGCCGCTGCCGCGGCTGCCCTGTTCGCTCTGACCTGGGGATCGCTCGCGGCCACCGCCGCCGATCCAAGGTTGCATGCCTTGTCGCTGCTCGGCCAACCGAAGTTCGGGCCGGACTTCAAGCATTTCGACTGGGTCAATCCGAATGCGCCGAAGGGCGGCGTGGTGCGGATGTGGGCGCTCGGCTCGTTCGACAGCCTGAACCCCTACACGATCAAGGGCAGCGCCGCGACCGGCCTGGCGCTCATCTACGACACACTGATGGCGTCGAGCCCCGACGAGCCGTCGTCGGAGTACGGGCTCGTCGCCGAGTGGGTGTCGCATCCGGCCGATTTTTCCTCCGTGACGTTCGGTCTGCGGGCCGCGGCGCGCTTTCACGACGGCAAACCGATCACGCCCGCCGACGTGGTGTTCACGTTCGGCGAGCTGAAGAAGAACCACCCCCACTACGCCTTCTACTACAAGAACGTGACCAAGGCCGAGGCGACCGGGCCGCGTGAAGTGACCTTCTCGTTCGACCTCAAGGGCAACCGCGAGCTGCCGCAGATCGTCGGCCAGCTGCCGGTGCTGCCCAAGCACTTCTGGGAGGCCAAGTCGGCCAGCGGCGAGGCGCGCGATCTGGCACGCTCGACGCTCGAGATTCCGCTCGGCTCCGGGCCCTATCGGATCAAGGCCGTGGATCCCGGCCGCTCGATCTCGTACGAGCGGGTGGCCGACTACTGGGCCAAGGATCTGCCGGTCTATGTCGGCCAATGGAACTTCGACGAACTGCGCTACAGCTATTTCCGTGACCGGGTACCGGCGTTCGAAGCCTTCAAGGCCGGGCAGCTCGACTTCTGGCGCGAGTCGAGCGCCAAGTTCTGGGCGACCGGGTACGACTTCGACGCGCTGAGCAAAAAGCTCGTCCGCCGCGAGGAGATCGAAACCAAGACGGTAGCGCCGATGCAGGCGTTCGTGATGAACCTGCGCCGGCCCCAGTTCCAGGACGTGCGCGTCCGCCGCGCCTTCAACCTCGCGTTCGACTTCGAGTGGGCGAACAAGAACCTGTTCTTCGACCAGTATCGCCGGGTCGGCAGCTTCTTCGACAACTCGGAACTGGCGGCGCGAGGGCTGCCGCAGGGCCGCGAACTGGAACTGCTGCAGGAGGTGCGCGACCAGGTCCCGCCGGAGGTGTTCACGCAGGAATGGAAGAACCCGGTCAATGCGAACCCGCAGGACGCCCGGCGCAACCTGGCCGAGGCGACCAAGCTGCTGGCCGATGCCGGTTACAAGGCGCGCAACAGCGTGCTGGTGGGTCCCGACGGCAAGGAGCTGGCCGTCGAATTCCTGATCACATCGCCGGACTTCGAGCGCGTGCTGCTGCCTTACAAGACGGCGCTGGAGAGGCTCGGCGTGAAGGCCAGCATCCGCGTCGTCGACAGCGCGCAGTACCAGCGTCGCGAGGATTCCTTCGACTTCGACATCATCGTCGACACCTTCGCGCAGTCGCAGTCGCCCGGAAACGAGCAGCGCGACTTCTGGGGCTCGGCCGGCGCCGACCGTGAGGGCAGCCGCAACACCATCGGCATCAAGAACCCGGCGGTCGACAAGCTGATCGAACGGCTGATCTTCGCCAAGGATCGCCAGGAGCTGGTGGCCGCCACGCGTGCGCTGGACCGGGTCCTGCTGTGGAACTTCTACGTGGTGCCGCAGTGGCACTCGCCGTCCGACCGCATCGCCACCTGGGACATGTTCGAGCGGCCCGCCCGGCTGCCCTCGCAGTCCATCTCGTTCCAGCGCGTCTGGTGGGTGGATGCGCAGAAGGAAAAGACGATCGCGGCGGCGCGGGGGCGGTGAGGATGAGTCGCACCGGCCCGGCCCTGTCTGTCTTCTGCACGTCTGTCCTGGTCGCGATGCTGGCCATGTTCCTGGCTGCGCCCGCCAACGCCGAGCCGCGGCACGGTTTGTCGGCGTTCGGCGATCTGCGATATGGCGCCGACTTCAAGCATTTCTCCTACGTGAGCCCGGCGGCTCCGAAGGGTGGTCGGCTGGCGCTGGTCGGGTCCGGCGGACGGATCACGTTCGACAGTTTCAACGCCTTCATCCTCAAGGGTGATCCCGCGCAGGGCCTCGAGTTGCTGTTCGACACGCTGATGGTGCGCGCCTTCGACGAGCCGGACGCCATGTACGGGCTGGTGGCCCGCTCCGCCGAAGTGGCGCCGGACCGGTCCGCGGTGACGTTCACGTTGCGCGGCGAGGCGCGGTTCGCCGACGGATCGGCGCTCACCGCCGAGGATGTCGTTTATTCCTTCAATGTCCTGAAGGAGAAGGGCCACCCCTCGTTCCGGATGTCGCTGCGCGACGTGATCAAGGCCGAGGCGCCCGATGCGGCGACCGTACGCTTCACGCTCAAGGGCGATCAAACGCGCGATCTGCCGCTGGTGGTTGCCGCGCTGCCGATCTTGTCTAAGGCCTATTACGCGACACGCGAGTTCGACGCGACGACGCTGGAACCGCCGCTCGGCTCGGGTCCCTACCGGATCGGCGACTTCCGTCAGGGCAGTTCGGTCACGTATGTCCGCCGGCCGGACTACTGGGCCAAGGATCTGCCGGTGAACGTCGGTCGCTACAATTTCGATCAGGTCCGCCTGGAATACTTCCGGGACCGCACGGCGGCGCTGGAGGCGCTGAAGGCCGGGGCCTACGACCTTCGCGAGGAGTTCACGGCGCGCGACTGGGCGACGGCCTACGACGTGCCACAGGTTCGCGACGGCCGGATCGCGCGGCTCACCATGCCCGACGCGCGGCCGTCGGGTGCGCAGGGCTTCTTCCTCAACACACGGCGCGGCAAATTCCAGGATGTGCGTGTGCGCCGCGCCATGAACCTGGCGTTCGACTACGAATGGACCAACAAGAACATTTTCTTCGACCTCTATATCCGCACGCATTCGTTCTTCGAGAACTCGCCATTGAAGGCCGCCGGCCCCCCGAGCGCCGCCGAGTTGCAGCTGCTCGAGCCGTTCCGCACCAAGCTCGGCGCCGAGGTGTTCGGGGCGCCGTTCGTGCCGCCGGTGTCGGACGGCTCGGGCTCGGACCGTCGGCATCTGCGGGAGGCCGCGCGGCTGCTGAGCGAGGCCGGGTGGGACGTCAAGGACGGCCGACGGGTGAACGGGGCTGGCGAGACGCTCGACGTGGAGTTCCTCATCAACGAGCCGTCGTTCGAGCGGGTCATCCAGCCGTACGTGCGCAACCTGGTGGCCATCGGCATCAACGCGTCGATCCGGCGGGTCGACAGCGCGCAGTACGAGCGCCGGGTCAAAGGCTTCGACTTCGACGTGGTGACCCAGCGCTATGTCATGCGGCTGACGCCGGGGGTCGAGCTCAAGAGCTACTTTTCGAGCGAGAGCGCGGCGACCGACGGCAGCTTCAATCTGGCCGGCGTGCGTGATCCGGTCATCGACGCTCTGGTCGACAAGGTCCTGGAGGCGCGGACGCGGGACGAGTTGCAGACGGCGGCGCGTGCGCTCGATCGCGTCATCCGGTCGGGCCACTACTGGGTGCCGCACTGGTACAAGGCCAGCCACAACATCGCCCATTGGAACCGGTTCAGCCGGCCCGCCGACAAGCCCCCCTACGCGGACGGCGTCATCGATACCTGGTGGCACGACCCCGAGAAAGCTGCAAAGCTTCCCTAGATTCCCGGGCGCTCGGGCCCGCCGCTGTTCCGGCCCGCCAACGAAGTGGACCAAGCATGGCCGCCTACCTGCTGAAACGGCTGCTCCTGATCATCCCGACGCTCATCGGGATCATGTTGATCAGCTTCGCGGTGATCCAGTTCGCGCCGGGCGGGCCGGTCGAGCGGGTAATCGCCCAGGTCACGGGCACCGACGTCGGCGCCACGGCGCGGATCGGCGGTGGCCAGGGCGACGGCGTTGCCGGGCCGGCCTCGACGGCGCCCGGCATGTCGGACGGCTCGGCGTCCAAGTACCGCGGCGCACAGGGCCTCGATCCCGAGTTCATCAAGCAGCTCGAAAAGCAGTTCGGCTTCGACAAGCCGCCGCACGAGCGCTTCCTCATCATGATGGGCAGCTATCTCACGTTCGATTTCGGCAAGAGCTATTTCCGGGACATTTCGGTGCTGCAACTCATCAAGGAGAAGCTGCCGGTCTCGATTTCCCTCGGCATCTGGATGACGCTGCTGACCTACGCGATCTCGATCCCCCTCGGCATCCGCAAGGCGATGAAGGACGGCGAGCCGTTCGATGCCTGGACGTCGGCGGTCCTGGCGGTCGGTTATGCGGTGCCGGGGTTCCTGGTCGCAGTTTTGCTGCTGGTGGTGTTCGCCGGCGGCTCGTTCTTCCAGTGGTTCCCGCTGCGCGGCCTCACCTCGGAATACTGGAGCCAGCTTTCGCTCGCCGGTAAGGTCATGGACTATTTCTGGCACCTGACGTTGCCGCTGATCGCGCTGTCGCTCGGCGCCTTCACGACCATGAGCCTGCTGACCAAGAACGCGTTTCTCGACGAGATCCGCAAGCAGTACGTGCTGACCGCGCGCGCCAAGGGGCTCGGTGAGCGTCAGGTGCTGTACGGGCACGTGTTCCGCAACGCGATGCTGCTGATCATCGCCGGGTTTCCGGGCGCCTTCATCGGGGCCTTCTTCACCGGCAGCCTGCTCATCGAGACGATCTTCTCGCTCGACGGGCTCGGGTTGCTCAGCTTCGAGAGCATCATCAACCGCGACTATCCGGTGGTGTTCGCGACGCTCTACATCTTCTCTCTGGTCGGGCTGGTGGTGAACCTCGTCTCCGACTTCATCTATACGCTCGTCGATCCCCGCATCGACTTCGAGAGCCGGGAGGTCTGATGGACGCGCACGCCAGCGGGGACCGCGGCCCGATGATCGCGCGGACCGGCGAAGTGGGCGACCAAGCCACCGGGCTGTTCGCGGCGCTCGGCCGGCGGATGCGCGTGACGCCGATCAACCGGCGCCGCTGGGAGAACTTCCGCCAGAACCGGCGCGGCTACTGGAGCCTGTGGCTGTTCCTCTTGCTGCTGGTGACCAGCCTGCTCGCAGAGGTGATCGCCAACGACAAGCCGATCCTCGCCGTCTACAAGCGCGAGGTCCTGGTGCCGATCCTGTTCGATTATCCGGAGTCGAAGTTCGGCGGGTTCTTCGCCGTAACCGATTACAAGGATCCGGTGATCCAGGACGAGATCGAGCAGAACGGCTGGATGATCTGGCCGCCGATCAGCTACTCCTACAGCTCGATCAACAAGGACTATCCTCGCCTCAAGACGCCGGCCGGCAACTGCCTCGGCTTCCCGGCGCCGCCGTCGTGGGCGACCAACCTGCCGTCGTGCGACGCGCCGGCCGATCAGCTCGCGCGCTACCAGGCGCTCGGCAACCGCAACTGGCTCGGCACCGACGACCAGGGGCGCGACGTGGTTGCCCGGCTGATCTACGGGTTCCGCATCTCGGTGATGTTCGGGCTCATTCTCACGCTGCTGTCCTCGATCATCGGCATCACGGCCGGCGCGGTGCAGGGCTATTTCGGCGGCAAGGTCGACTTGGTGTTCCAGCGCTTCCTGGAGATCTGGTCGTCGATCCCGTCGCTGTACGTGCTCATCATCATCTCGTCGGTGCTGGTGCCCGGGTTCTGGACGCTGCTGTTCGTGCTGCTGCTGTTCCAGTGGGTGTATCTGGTCGGCCTGGTGCGTGCGGAATTCCTGCGGGCCCGCAATTTCGAGTACGTGACGGCGGCGCGCGCGCTCGGCCTGTCTGATGCCAAGATCATGTTCAAGCACCTGCTGCCGAACGCCATGGTGGCGACGCTGACGTTTCTGCCATTCAAGCTTTCGGGCTCCATCACGGCGCTGACCGCGCTCGACTTCCTGGGCCTCGGCCTGCCGCCCGGCTCGCCCTCGCTCGGCGAGCTGCTGGCGCAGGGCAAGTCGAACCTGCAGGCACCATGGCTCGGGCTCGCGGCGTTCTTCTCGATCGCCCTTCTGCTCAGCCTCCTGATCTTCATCGGCGAGGCGGTGCGCGACGCCCTCGATCCGCGCAAGACGTTCCGGTAGAGGGCCTCGATGACGCATCCGCCGCCGCGTGAAACCCTGCTGCAGGCCCGCAACCTGTCGGTCGCATTCCGCTCAGGGCCGGTCGACAACCTCGCCGTCAAGGGCGTCTCGTTCTCGATCGGGCGCGGCGAGACGGTCGCGCTGGTCGGCGAGTCGGGCTCCGGAAAATCGGTCTCGGCACTGTCGATCCTGAAGCTGCTGCCCTATCCGGCGGCCTCGCATCCGACCGGCGAGATCTACTTCCAGGGCCGCAACCTGCTGGCCTGCTCCGAGGACGAGATGCGCGACATCCGCGGCGCGCGGATCTCGATCATCTTCCAGGAGCCGATGACGTCGCTCAACCCGCTGCACACCATCGAGCGCCAGGTCGGCGAGGTGCTGCGGCTGCACCGGGCGATGGACGAGGGGGCGGTGCGCGCGCGCGTGCTCGAGCTGTTGTCGCGCGTCGGCATCCGCGACCCGGAGAAGCGGCTCGGCGCCTACCCGCACCAGCTTTCGGGCGGCCAGCGCCAGCGGGTGATGATCGCGCTCGCACTCGCCAACGAGCCGGACCTGCTGATCGCCGACGAGCCGACCACGGCGCTCGACGTCACCATCCAGGCGCAGATCCTCGAGCTGCTGAAGGAACTGCAGGCCGAGCTCGGCATGGCGATGCTGCTGATCACCCACGACCTCGGCATCGTGCGGCGCATGGCCGAGCGCGTCTACGTGATGAGCAACGGTCTGGTGGTCGAGGACGGGCCGACCGAGCGGATTTTCACCGATCCGCAGCATACCTACACCCGCCACCTGCTGTCGGCTGAGCCGAAGGGCCAGCCGCCGCAAGCCGACGAGAGCGCCCCGGTCGTCGTCGAGACGCAAGACCTCAAGGTGTGGTTCCCGATCCGCAAGGGGCTGATGCGCACGACGGTCGACCACGTCAAGGCGGTCGACGGGCTGTCGCTCAAGCTGCGCTCCGGGCAGACGGTCGGCGTCGTCGGCGAGTCGGGATCGGGCAAGACGACGCTCGGGCTGGCGATCCTGCGGCTCGTGTCCTCGCAGGGGGCGATCACCTATGTCGGCCGGCGCATCGACGGGCTCGGCACCGCCGCCATGCGGCCGCTGCGGCGCGAGATGCAGGTCGTATTCCAGGACCCCTACGGCTCGCTGTCGCCGCGCCTGTCGGTCAGCCAGATCATCGAGGAGGGGCTGCTGATCCAGGCACCCGGCATGGGCTACGCCGCGCGGCGCGAGCGGGTCGGCCGGGCGCTCGAGGAGGTCGGGCTCGACCCCACCGCGCAGGATCGCTATCCGCACGAGTTCTCCGGCGGCCAGCGCCAGCGCATCGCCATCGCGCGTGCCATGGTGCTGGAGCCCAAGTTCGTGATGCTCGACGAACCGACCAGCGCGCTCGACATGAGCGTGCAGGCGCAGATCGTCGACCTGTTGCGCGACCTGCAGCGCAAGCGCGGCCTCGCCTATCTGTTCATCAGCCACGACCTCAAAGTCGTGCGTGCGCTGTCGAACTACGTCATGGTGATGCGCAACGGCCGGGTGGTCGAGGAAGGGCCGTCGGCCCGCATCTTCGACGATCCGCGGGACGCCTACACCAAGGCGCTGCTCGCCGCAGCCTTCGAGATCCGGTCCACCACCACCGCCATGGGAGCATCCGCGTGACCCTCCTTCTCGTCGTCCAGGGCGCCGGCGACAACTGGGCGCCCGAGCCCTGGCGGCAGCGCTTCGCCAGTCGCCTCGACGGGCATCGGGTGGTGCTGTGGCCCGAACTGCCGGACGATCCGGCGTCGGTGCGCTATGCCGCCGTCTGGAAGCCACCGCAGGGGCTTCTCGGCACGTTCCCCAGGCTCGAGGTGATCTTCAATCTGGGCGCCGGCGTCGATGCGCTGTTGCAGGACCCGACGCTGCCGGACCTGCCGCTGGTGCGCGTCGCCAACGCCGACCTGACCAAGCGGATGACCGAGTACGTCACCCTGCACGTGCTGCTGCACCATCGCCGCCAGCGGGCACTCGATGCGGCGCAGCGTCTGGGAGAATGGATGGCCAAGGACCAGTGGGCCGCCGCCGCCGTGCGGGTCGGCATCATGGGGCTCGG
The DNA here is from genome assembly GCA_049318625.1 of Hyphomicrobiaceae bacterium. GTDB lineage: Bacteria > Pseudomonadota > Alphaproteobacteria > Rhizobiales > Hyphomicrobiaceae > JBMOGA01. The sequence continues at coordinate 9,194 of JBMOGA010000013.1, read as the reverse complement.
CGAACTCGGCCGCGACGCCGCGGAGGTGCTTCTGCGGATCGGTTTCCGCGTCAACGGCTGGAGCCGGTCACCGCGCAACGTGCCGGGCGTCACCTGCTTCTCCGGTCACGACGGCCTCGCCGCCTTCCTCGGGCAGACCGATATCCTGGTGGCATTGCTGCCGCTGACGCCGGACACCCGCGCCATCCTCGACCGCCGCCTGTTCGCCGGGCTCGCCCGCGACGGCGTGCTCGGAGCCCCCGTGGTCATCAACGCCGGCCGCGGAGGCCTGCAGAACGAGGCCGATATCCTTGCGGCGCTCGATGACGGCACGCTCGGCGCGGTGACGCTCGACGTGTTCGCGACCGAGCCGCTGCCGACCGGCCACCCGTTCTGGTCGCACCCCAAGGTGACGGTCACCCCGCACAACGCCGCCGACAGCGATCCCGACGCGATCTCCGACTACGTGGTCGCCCAGATCCGGGCCTACGAACAGGGGGCAGCGCTGCGCAACGTCGTCGACCGGCAGCGCGGCTACTGATCCAAAGGCGAGCCCTCGACAACGGCGCATCCGCCGCGTAACGATCGTCCGCCATGCTTCCTGACGACCGCTACCAGACCCAGCTCGCGCAAACGAAGGCCTCGTATGGCGCGACGATCAGGAAGGGAACCGCGTCAAACAAGGTGAGAACCGCGGCGGTCGGGTGGGTCGATGATTGTCGCTGGCCCGTCGGATTGGCAAGCCCTGATTGACGCGGAGCGACAATCAGGCGGCGGCACCGAGCGTCAATCAGCAGCCTTTTCTGTGGATCGGCATGGGGTCAATACAGAGATCGGCGCCCAACATTGACCCCGCCGAGAGCGCTCTAAGCCGCAGATCTGGTGATTGATTTCGAACTTCGAGGTGAGGTCAAAGTTCGACGCCGAAAGGGGTCAATCCGTCGTGCCGATCCACACCGGTCGTCGATCGGTCGTTCCCGTTGGCGCAAGCCGAACAGGCGCAAGACTACATGCGAGGAGACGCGCATTTTGGAAAGCTGGTCTTGATCCCGTGACGGCAACCCGGCGGGTGCGATCACCCGTCGCTTGTCATTGCCCTCTCTGTTGGCCCAAGTCGGAAGCAACTCCGTGATTTCGCGATAGCCACAGCGGCCCAAATGGCGAGCGATGGTGATGAATTCCGCCGTCACTGCCGCTTCGACCTCACGCCCAACGAGTTTGCAACCCGGTCCAACCAGGACCATAACCAGAACGAACTCTCGTTATGAACGAGTACCGGTTGGGGGCAGGGTCAGGCAGCTTCCATCGGTCGACTGTCGGCCTCGGGCCATGAGCGACAATAGCCTCATAGTGGCTCATCGAGGGCGACAGCCGCCGTCTTCGCTACCCCGCTCGACTTCGCCGACCCCTGATCGCGGAACGTCTTAGGAGAAGGGTGATGTTGCAAAGGACAGCGCCGCAAAGCATAGCTCGGGCGGTCTACACGAGTGGCGTCCGACCCACCCAAATCTTCGGTGAAGACGCCGCGCGCTGTCGGAAAAAGTGGCATTCAAGTCACGAAGCGGGTGACGGCACCGAACGACCCCGACGCGAGTCTCGTCTGCGACGGAGACGTCGCGCAAGTATCGGACTGTTGGGCCAGAGCCACGTACAACGGCACCTCTCCAGATCGACGCACCACGGTCACGACCACTTCGGCATCGCGGCCCTCTAACATCGCAAAGCCGGAACAGCGGGCTCCACTGATCAAGGCGTCGAGGTAACGTGATAAATCCGGCCTGGCAAGTCCATCGACAATCCCCTGGCCACTGACTTTGAGGAGAGCTTCCTTGGCAACCCAAAGCAATAGAAACAGCGATAAGGCTGCCTCTCCTTCAAGTCCCGCAATTGCTACGCCTTCGGCCCGAGCATAGTGGTCGCGGCCCATGCGATATGGGTCGAATGCCGCAGTGCGCGGCGGCATCTCGATATCGACTCCAACGGCGCAGCAATCGGAAAATCCGATGACGCTCGCGACCCCCCGGTGGGATGCCGAGATGCCAAGCTCCGGCAGTGGCGGCTTGAGGCATGGCCGCCGGCTGGGGCGACGGCTCACCGCGATGTCTTGACGGCCCGTTGCCCTTCGCAATATGCTCTGTAAACGGCTCGGTCGTTCGCCGGGTGCGACGAGGCTGAGCCCCTCGAAACTGAGGAGCGCAATCGAACGGTCCAGACGCAGGACCGTCACGGCGTCGCTGCCGGCCGGCACTATCAAGGGTCCACCAGCGCCGGCCGGTGCGCCCCCGAATCGTGATCGAAAGTGCGAGTCTGGGTCACGACGAGACGAGCCGGAGCCCCGGTCCACGCGGTATGCGGAGGAATGAATTCTCCCTTCATCACGACCGTCAGCGGAGCAAGTCGGGCAAAATCACCGACCTCGCTGTCGTAGAGTACGATGGCGGCCGTCCCGATGGTGACACCCCGGCCAATCTTGATGCGACCGACTTTCATCACGCGATCCTCGTAAAGGTGGGTCTGAGGGCTCGACAACATGTTTATGACGGAGAAATCACCAATTTCAACGCAGTCGAACTCGGTAAGATCCGGACTATTGATCCAGACTCCCTTGCCGATTTTCGTTCCGTATAGCCGCAGCATCATGGGCAGGAACGGTGTCCCTCTCAGGTAGTCCAGCATCACTTTGCTGGATAGACCACCATAGAGAACAGCGACCGCCTCCGTGCGCATCGACCACCAGGACCACATTGGACGGATCGTTGGGCGATAAACGCCCATCAGAAGCCATTTGAAGGCGATCGAAACTAGCACCATCACGATTGAAACGAACAGGCCGGCCGCAAAGAATGTCGCAATAGCCGTGATCCAGTCGTCGCCATCGATGGAGAACTCCATCAAGTCCGCCGAAATATAGGCAAGCGTGATGAGAACGGCGGTCGGCAGAGATGTATGCAATGTCTCGAAGACGGTCCGCAGGGCGCGCATGCGGACCGGCGGCAGATACGTCAGATTATCTCCGAGGGTCACGCGCTGTCGGTTCGGTATTTCGATCGGGGGGCTACCGAACCAGGTCTCGTTTGCGGCAATCCTGTTGCCGGGCGGCGGTTTCGACTTGACGCCGATAAGCGCACCGTCCTCGATCTGTGCGCCCATGGGGATCACCGACAAGTTGCCAAAGAAGCAAAGATTGCCGGTCTTGACACGATCGAGGCTCATCCAACCGCCCCGCACCTCCTCGTCGCCGAATATGGTTTCATCGCCGATGAAGTTGTTGTCGCCCAGTTCGATGAGATCGTAGCGCCCCGCGAAGTTGGACGATATTTCGGTGCCACGGCCGATCTTGGTGCCCATGAGACGGTACCAGTGTCGCATGAATAAGGTGGCGTACAGAGAATTCAGAGTTTCAAGCATAGTCTCGGTCGCGAGCGTCATCATCCACTTTCGGAAGTAGAATGCCGAGTAGATGGAATACGCGCCCGGCGACACCGAGGGCAAAAGCGTCCAGCGCATCGCGACGACGAGCAGTACCGAGCAGAAAATGAGAACGATGGCTGACGGCCACGCAAACAGAAATACCCAATGCCAAGGCACGACATTGTCGCGATCGCCGAACGTGAAGTCGTCGAGTTCGGTCAGGATGTAGAAGGCTGGAAAGATCGGGAGAAGTCCAATCATCATCACTAGATTATAGGTGACAAAATAACAGACCGTGAGCCATAGCCGCTTGATCGGACCGATCGACGGGTGCGGCGGCAGCGCCATCGGCTCGGTCCGGCCGACGAGGCGTCCGGGTGCACCATCCCAACGTTCCGCCGCGCCGACGACCGTGCTGGCCGGGACCGATGTGAGGTCGCAAATCTCCGCCCCGGCGGCGATTTCTACGTCTCCTCCGACGACGCAGGCGTTGCCGATCACCGCGTCGTCGCCAATGACGATCCGGCCGACAAACACCTCATTTCCGATGACCTCGACATTGGCGAACCGAACCTTCTGCCCGATCGATGCCCGATCACCGATCGAAACGAGGTCGATCGCTCCTTCTTCGAATTCATGGATGATCGCGTCGCGGCCAACGCGTGCGCCGAGCGCCCTGAGGTAAATGGGCATCAGTGGCGTACCCTGCAAAAACTTATGTCCCGACAAATGTACGACACGCTGCATCAGCCAAATGCGGAAGTAGTAGCTCCCCCACAGCGGATAGACGCCCGGCTTGGTTCGCCCGATGACCAGCCATTTGACACCGACAACGATGAGTTTCGATCCGAGGTTGAGCGCTACATAAATTGCGCAGAGAATGAGAACCTCTTTCCAGAACGGCGTTTCCGAGCGGATCAGATAAATGGAGGACAGGAGTAGGCCCATCCACTGTAGCGTGACGATCGCGATGATGAAGGGCAAGGCGACGGCCTGCGCCACACCGCACAGGAACCGACGCATGAACGGCGGCGGTTCGAAGGCAAGATCCTGCCGAGGGGTCGGCGCCGCGCGACGAGCGTCCAAGGCTGCCGCCAACTTACGAAGCGAGCGTTCGCCGTAGACGTCCTTCAGCGCGATCCCCGCAAGCGACGGCGTCTTGCGCACCTCTGATACAAAATTGGCCGCGAGCAGCGAATGACCGCCGAGATCCTCGAAGAAGTCGGCATCGAGGTCGATCTCGGCCTGCCCCAGGACCTCGTGGGCGGCCTTGAGGAGGATCGCTTCGGTCTTCGTCGACGGCGCAGCCACAGGACCGGTGCGCCCGGTCGCCGCAACAGGTACTGCGGCGAGCGCGTTGCGGTCGATCTTTCCGGACGACAGTCGCGGCAGTTCCCCGTGTAGGTGCCAGTGCTGCGGTAGCATATAGGCCGGCAGACACGCCGCAAGTTCCGCACGCGTTCGTTCGAGATCGAAGCCGCCATCCGCGACGACGTGCGCGACGAGACGCTCACCGGCATTCGGATGTCGATGGACAACGACCGCGGCCAGTTGCACGCCGCTCTGCCGTCCGAGCGCCACTTCGATTTCACCGAGTTCGATGCGATGGCCCCGAATCTTGACCTGTGTATCGATGCGACCATGGAACTCGATCGTGCCCGCTGCCGTGACGCGCACCGCATCGCCGGACCGAAAAAGCACGGGGTAGCGCCCGGCCTCTTCCGGAAACGGATTATCGATGAACTTGAGCGCAGAGGGGCCGGGCTGGTTGACGTAGCCTTTCGCCACGCCGGGGCCGCCGATCAGGAGTTCTCCGACTTCGCCGACGGGCAGGATCCGCATTGCCTCATCCACGACGAAGATCGCGCTGTTGGCGATGGGTGTTCCGATCGTGATGGGTTCGCCCGGCCTCAGGTCACACGTCGTGGCGACCACCGTCGCCTCTGTTGGACCGTACGTATTGACGATCCGGCGCCCATCGCGGGCGAAGCGCTCGACGATCGAGTTCGGGCAGGCCTCTCCACCAACGATGATCAGCCGGACGCCGACTGGCTCCCGCTCCATCAACGCCAGCAGTGTAGGTACGGTGTCGATGACCGTGATGCTCTCGGACTCGAGCGTTTCAGCAAGACCACGAGACTGCTGCAGCAAGCCGGGCGGGGCGACCTTCAACGTCGCGCCGACGAGGTAGGGAACGAAGATCTCTTCGAGAGACAGGTCGAACGCGATCGAGGCATTCTGCAGAACGACGTCGCCTTCGACAATGCCGAGGGCGAGGTTACCGGCGCGCAGGTAGTGACATATGCTCCGATGACTGATTTCAATGCCCTTCGGCCGGCCGGTGCTGCCAGATGTATATATGATGTAGGCGAGATGGTCGGGGGTCGCGGCGGCAGGGGGGACATTGTCGGCTGGCCCGAATTGGTCGAGATCCCGGATGCCGAAGGTGGTGACGCCATCGACTTCGAGGGGCTTGCCGTCTGGGCAGATGAGCCAACGCGCTCGGCAGTCTGCCAGACACTCGGCCACGCGCCTTGCCGGCGTGTCCGAATCGAACGGGATGTATGTGGCGCCGGCCGCGAGGATGCCAAGCAGAGCGACGTGGAGGTCGAGGGAGCGTGGCAGCCAGAGACCCACGCGATCGCCGCGCGCGATCCCGTGGCTGCGCAGTGCAGAGGCCACCCGGCGGGAAGCCCTGTCGAGTTCTCCATACGTGAAGCGTTGGCTCGATCCGATGAGTTGGATCGCGATCTTGTCAGGCAAACGACCGGCGGACGCGCGAAACACATCGATCAGAGTTTCGGAGCGCAAAAGGTCTGGCTGCTCGCCGCCCCTTAAAACAGCGGGTTTGAAATTGTCCCGATCGGACAGCGCGGAAACCGTGCCGTGCACCTAAGTCCGCCGGTCGCAGTGAGAGGTCATCGAATGGCACGGACGTTGGCCGCGGATGGTCTCTCGCAGCGGCGGTGTTGCACAGGTAGCATCGACCACGTCTCCTATACTTTGATTGTGCTGCTTTTCCCAGCTCCAGTAGAAGTAATTCGGCCGTATGTGGCTCAGGTGCCATGATGGGCCCGGGCGCAGTCTCCGACCGCCGAAACCACCATGCTACGGCCTCGAGTTCCAGCCCGGCGCCCAGGGCAGGCAGTCAATCCGCAGACCCATAAGGTCCATTATTTACATGGACTTAGAAGTCCACTTCTTGTGGCACTCACACCGACGCGCCAACGGTTCAGGCTGTCCGCACGAACAATCAGTCTGACGCCATGAGGATGGAGTGCGCTTCGACCACCGGGACATCCTTAATCCCGATATCCAGATTGCCGTTCTGCATCTGGGCCAGTGTCCAGCCCATAGGCTCCCCGTAGGTTCGAGTGACCTGATTTCGGAGCCGGTCCTGGGCAACGTACCAGGCTCGCTTCACGGCGTCGTCCGGGCAACTCGCGAGCTCATCCGAATCCCGCGCACCCCAGCGAAGCTCTGGGCAATGATGTGGATCGAACGATAGGTCGAACAGCCGTTCCTTGACGTCGGCGAAAGTCAGCGTCTTCGCCCTTCCATCCGATTTCTGATAGGTGATGGTGCAGGACGCTGTCTCTTCCCGGTACACGGCTGCGAGATCCCGGCGCAAATCGGACCCACTGTACCTTATGATGTCGCTTCCCTTCCGAAACAGGTCGATGAAGCGAGCGATCTCGTCTCGGAGTTCCTCGAAGGATGTCTTCAGGCGTGCATCACGCGACGGCGTCGAATAGGTCTCCCAATCCCCTTTGGTCGCATAGATGTTGTCCGGAAGCTTGTGCGGCTGTGGACGGCGATGCATACCGGCCTTGATGGCGATCTCCACCATGTCGACCCGGTACTTGATGTCCTGGCAGAGTCCACGGATCGCTTCCCGGATTTCTTCCACGGGACTGTACTTGAAGCCAGGGGACGCCAATTTGAACCGCAGGTAGTCGTAGTAATCCAGTTGTCTGCCTTCGAGCGCGAAGCTCCCGCCGCTCCACTTCGCCGGCCGCACCGGTTCGGTGCCGTAGAATTGCTCAAGCGACCAATCGGGCAGTTCGGCGTCCGTCTTGTGAACTATTCTTCCTCCGACGAGACTTCCGTCAGGCAAGCGCTTGGCGCCCCTGAGTTCGAATGGCCGGTAACGTTTGAAGCCGGCCCCCATCTCGGGTTCTGTCCGCGCGAATTCCCTATTGTAGACGCCCCGCGTAAGCGAATTGTCAGGATGCGAATCTATGTAGTGAATGCGGCCATCCGCCGTGACTTTATAGACGACCGCCAGGTGCCCGTCCGGATCAAATATGACGGTACCTGGACGGATGCTCTCCCGTGTCAGTCTGACTGGATAGTGATCGGGGACCAGCTTGCCCTTGTAATCTCCCGGCGTCCGGAAATGCTCCGATGAGACGAACTGTCCGATCTGCGACCAGGCGATTCGCATATCTGGCCCAGGACCGACGATGTCCTGACGCTTGGTAATCACATTGCCCGTCACGGACGACGTGCCGCGCGCCGATCGTGGGTGGGCATTGTATCTGTAAGAAAAAGAGAACGGCAGCCCGTTGCGTGACGCATAATAGGCCCGGAGAAAGTACGGAAGATCGGCGCAGTCGGCGAAGAACGTGTAGTACGGCGGATTGCCACCACTGAACCGCGGGTTCGCCACCGGGGAGGTTATGCAGTCGTGAACCGTCGCGCAGTCGCTTTCGCCGATGGCCGTTACGAAGGCCTCATACCCTTGTTCATCGGCTTCGGACGACGCCGTCTTGGTGATCTTCCATTGCCATCTACCGAAATGAGGTCGAAGGTTCGGCTTCAAATCCTCCGGCTTGGGTTTTGCCCCGTCTCGCGCAGCACCGGCAGCGTCAGCCGCGGCGGAATTCTTGGCGCTGAAGCGCTCCGCCAGCCATTGGTCGTCGGCGCGAGCTTGAACGCCGGAGACCGTCAACACAACCGATGCCAGCCATGCCAGGCGAAGGCCAGTGGACATGACACCTCCCAATGCACAAAGTCTCCCAGTTCTCCCCGCTTAGGCCGGAGCGATCGCAGATGTCTAGCGGCATGGTGCGTCTGTTCAACGGTTCGCTGCTCGGTGTTGCAGCCCCGCGCAGCCGACGCCAAGCATCGGCCGTCACTGACCGTCGTTGTCAAATCTCGGCTCGGCGAGACGCCCGCGCTGGTCGGGATGACATCCCGCCCAGACCCTCACGTGTTCGTCGAAGGAGCCATGACCAAATCTTGGTGATGGCGGCCTGGGCTCAGGCGGCGGCTTTGGGCTGATGATCGGTGGTGGCGACCACCTCCAGCCCGTCCTGGAACTTCGCACCGAGCACGACCTTCGGCAACTGGTTGTCCCCGTCGAGGCGGCGCCAGCTTTTCTGTGCGGCGTCGGCGAGCTTGAACACCATGGCCAGCGCCGTCTATTTCGACAGGCACCCCTTCGACCGGATCGTGCGGTGCCGAACGGTGGCTAAGGTGCTCTCGATTGGGTTCGACGTGCGCAGATGCTTCCAATGCTCGGTGGGGAACTCGAAGAAGGCAAGCAGTGCTTCGCGATCCTTGGCCGAGCACTTGGCGGCTTTTTCGTACTTCAACTCGTAGGCTTCGATGAAGACGTCGAACGCGGTCTCGGCCGCGATCTTGGTTTCCGCCATCCAGATTTCCTGCAGGCTCCGCTTGGCCTTCGGCTGCTGGCTCTTCGGCAGCTTGTTCAAGACGTTGGCGGTCTTGTGCACCCAGCAGCGCTGTGAACCGGCATGCAATTTTGACCCCTGTTCGGGGGTGATCGAATTGCAATT
>JBMOGA010000012.1:0-92635 GCA_049318625.1 Hyphomicrobiaceae bacterium | reverse complement strand
CGCCGCAGGCGACGAACATGTAGCCGAGCTGCGAGCAGGTCGAGTAGGCGATGACCCGTTTGATGTCGTTCTGGACGAGACCGACGGTCGCCGCAAAGAACGCCGTCATGGCGCCGACCAGCGTCACCACCTCGAGCGCTTGCGGGGCGTATTCGAAGATCGGCGACAGCCGGGCCACCATGAACACGCCCGCGGTGACCATCGTCGCCGCATGGATCAGCGCCGAGACCGGCGTCGGTCCCTCCATGGCGTCCGGCAGCCAAGTGTGCAGCAGGAACTGCGCGCTCTTGCCCATGGCCCCCATGAACAGCAGCAGACAGAGTGCCGTCAGCACGTCGACCTTGGCGCCGAGGAGCGTCATGGTCTGCCCGACCGCCGACGGCGCAGCCTGGAATATCGCGTCGAGCTGGATCGACTTGAACACGAAGAACAGCCCGAAGATGCCGAGCGCGAAGCCGAAGTCGCCGACGCGGTTGACGACGAAGGCCTTGATGGCCGCCGCGTTCGCCTCGGGCTTGTGGTACCAGAACCCGATCAGCAGGTAGGACGCGAGGCCGACGCCCTCCCATCCGAAGAACATCTGCAGAAGGTTGTCGCTCGTCACCAGCATCAGCATGGCGAACGTGAACAGCGACAGGTAGGCGAAGAAGCGCGGCCGGCTCTCGTCCTCGTGCATGTACCCGATCGAGTAGAGGTGCACGAGCGCCGAGACGGTGTTGACGACGACCAGCATCACCGCCGTCAGCGTGTCGACCCGAATCGCCCAGGCGACGTCGAGTTCGCCACTCGTGATCCACCGCATCAACGTGATCTTGGCGGTGACGCCGTCGAATCCGACGCGCGCGAACACCACCCACGACAGCACGGCCGCGATCATCAGGAACGCGGTGGTGATCAGCTCCGACGGTCTGGGACCGATCACGCGGCCGAGCAACCCCGCGACGAGTGCGCCCGCCAACGGCAGGAAGACGATGGCCTGATAGATCATGGCGGCCGCCCTCAACCCTTCATCATGTTGATGTCCTCGACCGCGATCGATCCGCGGTTCCGGAAATAGACGACGACGATGGCGAGCCCGATCGCCGCCTCGCCGGCAGCGACCGTCAGCACGAACAGTGCGAACACCTGACCAACGAGGTCGCCGAGGAAGTGCGAGAACGCCACCAGATTGATGTTGACGGCGAGCAGCATCAGCTCGACCGACATCAGGATGATGATGACATTCTTCCGGTTCAGGAAAATGCCGAACATACCGAGCGTGAAGAGAGACGCCGCGACGGTCAGGTAATGGCCGATACCGATCTCGTTCATGATGCCGCGCTCCCCCAGCCCCCTCGTCCGCTTGCCGTCAGTCCCTGCCGCGACCCTTACTGCGTCTCACCCGACGGCACGATGGCCTGACCCGGAGCCACCGTGACGATCTGAATGGCGTCGGCCGGCCGGCGCCCCACCTGACGCGCGATCGACTGGCGCCGCACGCCTTCCTTGTGGCGCAGCGTCAGCACGATGGCGCCGATCATCGCCACGAGCAGGATCAGACCGGCGCCCTGAAAGAAGTAGACGTACTTCGTGTACAGCACGCGCCCGAGCGCCGCGGTATTGGACACGTCGGCCGGGATCGGCGAACCGAGCGCCCCGCCGAGACCCGGCTTCAGCGTCCCGAACCCGAGCACCATGACGAGTTCGACCGCCACGATGCCGCCGACGATGGCGCCGAGCGGCGCATTCTTGATGAAGCCCGCCTTCAACTCGGCGAAATCGACGTCCAGCATCATGACGACGAACAGGAACAGCACGGCCACCGCGCCGACGTAGACGATCACGAGCAGCATCGCGAGGAACTCGGCGCCGAGCAGCACGAACAGACCGGCCGCATTGAAGAACGCCAGGATCAGGAACAGCACCGCGTGAACCGGATTCTTCGCGATGATCACCATCGCGCCGGCTGCCACGCTCAGGCACGCGAACACATAGAAGAAGAAAGCCGCGAGACCCATGCCCGTCTCCAACCTTATCGGCCGTGCGGCCGATCCCCCCGCTCACCCACCTGCAGATTTGCGGCGTTCCAGTTCGTCGTTCACTGCCCGGTAATGCCGCCACCACAGGCGCCGGACTTTGGCGCCGCGGTAGGGCCAATAGCCCAGAAGCGCCGACAAACCAAGCGCCAAAACGCCCGTGCGGCTATACCCCCATAGGATGAGACCGCGCGACGAAGCGAACACGCTGCCGACGGCCAACACCAGCATCAACGCCTGCGCCCAGACGAACCGCCGCTCTCGGACATACTGGTCGTGCGCGATCTGCCCGTAACGCGTGAGCTCTTCGGCACTCAGCGATGCCAAAAACGACTGCCACCCCTCGCGCGTGACTGGAATCAGTCGCGGGGGCTCGGCCGTGATGCGGGCCCGGCGCCGCTCAGCGATATCGTGCGTCGAGGGCAATGTTCTTCGCGATCTCGCGCTCCCAGCGATCGCCATTCGAGAGCAGCCGCTCCTTGTTGTAGAAGAGCTCCTCGCGGGTCTCGGTGGCGAACTCGAAATTCGGGCCTTCCACGATGGCATCGACCGGGCAGGCCTCCTGACAGAGACCACAGTAGATGCATTTCACCATGTCGATGTCGTAGCGTGTGGTGCGCCGCGTGCCGTCGTTCCGGCGCGGCCCAGCCTCGATGGTGATGGCCTGGGCCGGGCAGATCGCCTCGCACAGCTTGCAGGCGATGCACCTCTCCTCGCCGTTCGGATAGCGCCGCAGCGCATGCTCGCCCCGGAAACGCGGCGAGATCGGTCCCTTCTCGAACGGATAGTTCACCGTGAACTTCGGCCGGAAGAAATACCGCATGCTCAGGAAGAACGCCGAGACGAACTCCGCGAGGAAGGCCGATCTGATCGCCTGGCCGACGCCCATGTCGCTTGCTCCAAGCCCGAGCGCCGGCCCCTGCGGACACCGGCGCGATTGACGAGATGCCGGACCTCAGTGGGCCGGCGACAGACCACCGAACTGCAGGATACCGGCTACGATGACAACCATGGCGAGCGACAACGGCAGGAACACCTTCCAGCCTAGCCGCATCAGTTGGTCGTAGCGGTAGCGCGGAACGATCGCTTTCACCATGGCGAACATGAAGAAGACGAACGTCAGCTTGATCATGAACCAGACGAGCCCGGGCACCCAGTTGAGCGGCGCCACGTCGAGCGGCGGCAGCCAGCCGCCGAGGAAGAGGATCGTCGTCAGCGCACACATGGTGACGATCGCCACGTATTCGCCGAGCATGAACAGCAGATAAGGGGTCGAGGAGTACTCGACCATGAATCCGGCGACCAACTCCGATTCGGCTTCCGGCAGATCGAACGGCGGGCGATTCGTTTCCGCCAGCGCCGAAATGAAGAACACCACGAACATCGGGAACAGCGCCAGCCAGTGCCAATCGACCAGCGAACTCGGCAACCCGACGTCGGTACCTATGCCGGTGCGCTGGGCGTTGACGATGTCGGTCATGTTAAGCGAGCCGACCAGCAACAGCACGGTGATGATGACGAGGCCGATCGACACCTCGTACGACACCATCTGCGCTGCCGAGCGCAGCGAGCCCATGAACGGATACTTGGAGTTCGACGCCCACCCACCCATGATGATGCCGTAGACACCGAGCGACGAGATCGCGAGCAGATAGAGCACGCCGACGTTCATGTCGGAGATCACCCAGCGCCCGAAACCGTCCTGGCTGACCGGGATCACCGCCCAGGCCGCCAGCGCGAAGGTGGCCGTCGCCACCGGCGCCAGCAGGAACACCGCCTTGTCGGCGCCCGCCGGGATGATCGGCTCCTTCAGCACGAACTTCAGCAGATCGGCAAACGACTGCAGCAGACCGAACGGACCGACCACGTTCGGGCCCTTGCGCATCTGCACCGCGGCCCACACCTTGCGGTCCATCAGCAGCAGGAACGCAATGACCACGAGCAACGCGACCAGCAGCACCACGCTCTGGAAGAGCATGATTGCCAGCGGCCAGCCATAAGCCCACCAGAGTTCGATTGCCCGGTCCATGAGCCTCGTCCCGCCTTATTCCGCCGCCTGCCGGCCACTGCCGGCCGACGCCGCTTTCACGGCGCTGAGCTCGGCCATCACCGCCGAGGCCCGCGCCACCGGATTCGTCAGGTAGAAATCATTGATCACGTGCTGGAAAGTCCCGCTCGCGACCGTCCCGCCGCGCCTGGCCACGGCCTCCACGTCCGCTACCGCGCCAGCTGCCTGCAGACCGATCCGCGCCAGCCCGGGAGCCGACTTGTACATCGCCGTCCGCAAGGCCCCGAGCGTATCGTAGCCAAGAGTCTTGCCGACCCGCGCCGAAAGGGCGCGCACGATCGCCCAGTCTTCCTTGCCGTCGCCCGGCGCGAACCCGGCCCGCGCCGTCTGCTGGGCACGGCCTTCGGTGTTGACGTAGGTCGCGCTCTTCTCGGTGTAGGCCGACGCCGGCAGGATCACGTCGGCGCGGTGGGCGCCGGCATCACCGTGGCTGCCCTGATAGACCACGAACGCACTGCCGAGACCCTGCGTATCGATCTCGTCGACGCCGAGCAGATAGACGACATCGAGCGACCCGCGCGCCGCCCCAGCGAGGATCTGCGCGGTATCGAGCCCACCCGCCGCCGGGACGAACCCGACATCGAGCCCGCCGACCCGGCCGGCCGCGGTATGCAGCACGTTGAACGCGGAAGCGCCAACCTCCTTGCCCGACCCTGCCGACAGCGCGATGCCGGCCGCCAGCGCCAGGACTGCGGCCCCGTCGGGCCGCCGGTAGGCGCCCGGGCCGACGATGACCATGGGCCGCTTGGCGCCCGTAAGCGTCGCCATGAAATTGTGCCGCCCAGACGCGATTTCGGCCAGAGTATCGGCCCCAGCACCCAAGTGCTGATAGCTGTAGGTGAGGTCGACCGCGGGGCCGATCACACCAACCGTCAAACCGCCCTGCCGCCAGCGCTTGCGGATCCGGGTGTTGAGCACGGCCGCTTCGAGCCGCGGATTGGTGCCGACCAGCAGGATCGCGTCGGCCTGTTCGATGCCTTCGATACCGGCGTTGAAGATGTAGCTCCCCCGCCCCAGCGCCGGATCGAGCGGCTCGCCGGGCGCGCGGCAGTCGTGGCTCTTCACGCCGAGCCGGCCGAGCAGATCCTTGAGCGCGAACATCTCTTCGGCCCCGGCGAGATCGCCGGCGATCGCCGCGATCCGGTCGGGCGACGTCGTGCCGAGCCGCTCCGCGACCAGCCCCAGCGCCTCGTCCCACGAGGCCGCTTCCAACCGGCCGTTGCGCCGCACGTAGGGCCGGTCGAGCCGCTGCGTGCGCAGCCCGTCCGCCACATGCCGCGTCTTGTCCGAGATCCACTCCTCGTTCACCGCGTCGTTGTTGCGCGGCAGGATGCGCATCACCTCGCGGCCGCGCACATCGACGCGGATCGCCGAGCCGACCGCATCCATGGCGTCGATCGACTCGACCTTCTTCAGCTCCCACGGCCGCGCGTTGTGCGCCCATGGCCGGTGCGTCAGCGCGCCGACCGGGCACAGGTCGACGACGTTGGCCGACATCTCGGACAGGATGCCCTTCTCGAGGTAGGTGGTGATCTCCATGTCCTCGCCGCGGCCGATGGCGCCGAGTTCCTCGACACCGGCGATCTCGGTCATGAACCGCACGCAGCGCGTGCACTGGATGCAGCGCGTCATCGCCGTCTTGATCAGCGGGCCGAGGTGCTTCTCCTCCACCGCGCGCTTGTTCTCGTCGAAGCGCGAGCCGCCGCCTCCGTAGGCCATCGCCTGATCCTGCAGATCGCACTCGCCACCTTGGTCGCAGATCGGGCAATCGAGCGGATGATTGATGAGCAGGAACTCCATCACTCCTTCGCGGGCCTTCTTGACCATCGGCGTCAGGGTATTGATGACCTTGGGGCTGCCGTCGCGGTTGGGCGGCAGATCGTTGACGCCCATGGCGCAGCTCGCCACCGGCTTCGGCATGCCGACCACCTCGACGAGGCACATGCGGCAGTTGCCGGCGATCGACAGGCGCTCGTGGTAGCAGAAGCGCGGCACTTCCACGCCCGCCTGCTCGCACGCCTGAATGAGCGTGATGCCGTCCTCGACCTCGATCTCCTGGCCGTCGATGATGAGCTTCTTCGGCATGATGTCCTAGCCGCCGTTCCCCGGGACGCCCCGCGCCGAAGCGCTTGATGTCGCTGTTTATCCGTCAATGACCGTTCGCGCCAGCCGCTACTCCGCCGCTTGCTTGTGCGCCGCCTGATACTGATCGATGCGTGCCTCGATGACCGGGCGGAAGTTGCGAATGAGGCCCTGCACCGGCCACGCCGCCGCATCGCCGAGCGCGCAGATCGTGTGCCCCTCGACCTGCTTCGTCACGTCGAACAGCAAATCGATTTCGCGCTTCTCCGCCTCGCCGCGCGCCATCCGCTCGAGGACCCGCCACATCCAGCCGGTACCCTCGCGGCACGGCGTGCACTGGCCGCAGCTCTCGTGCTTGTAGAAGTAGGCGATCCGAGCGATCGCCTTGATGATGTCGGTCGATTTGTCCATCACGATGATGGCGGCCGTGCCCATCCCCGACTTGAGCTTCGACAGCGAGTCGAAGTCCATCGTCAGGTCCTCGCAGATGTCGGCCGGGATCATCGGCATCGAGGACCCGCCCGGAATGACGCAGAGCAGGTTCTTCCAGCCGCCGCGAACCCCGCCCGCGTGCGTTTCGAGCAGTTGCTTGAGCGGGATTCCCATCTCCTCCTCGACCACGCACGGCCGCTCGACGTGGCCGGAGATCTGGAACAGCTTGGTGCCGGTGTTGTTGGGCTTGCCGAGCCCGGCGAACCACGCCGCGCCACGCCGCAGGATGGTCGGCACGACGGCGATCGACTCGACGTTGTTGACGGTGGTCGGCGCGCCGTAGAGGCCGACGTTGGCCGGGAACGGCGGCTTCAGGCGCGGCTGGCCCTTCTTGCCCTCGAGACTCTCCAGCAACGCCGTCTCTTCGCCACAGATGTACGCGCCGGCGCCGTGATGGACATAGATGTCGAAGTCCCAGCCGTGGATGTTGTCCTTGCCCACGAGCTTCGCCGCATAGGCCTCGTCGATGGCAGCCTGCAAGCGCTCCCGCTCACGGATGAACTCGCCGCGCACGTAGATGTAGCAGGTGTGCGCCCGCATCGCGTACGAGGCCACCAGGCAGCCCTCGATCAGAAGGTGCGGCTCGTGCCGCATGATCTCGCGATCCTTGCACGACCCCGGCTCGGATTCGTCCGCGTTGACGACGAGATAGCTCGGGCGCGCATCGGCCTTCGGCATGAACGACCACTTGAGACCGGTCGGGAAGCCAGCCCCGCCACGCCCGCGCAGCCCCGATTTCTTCATCTCGTCGATGATGCCGTCATGGCCCATCTCGATGAGCTGCCGGGTGTTGCTCCAGCTGCCCCGCGCCTGCGCACCCGCCAGCCGCCAATCGTGGAAGCCGTAGATGTTCGTGAAAATGCGATCCTTGTCAGCGAGCATGGGTGACCTCGGGCTGGGCCGCGGCTGCGCGGTGGCGAATGTCTCGAACGGTCTCGGATACGGCCGGTAGCGGGGCGATCCTCACTGGGTCTGCCTCCAGGCGACGATCGCGGCCGCGACTGCGAAGAAGGCGGCCCACTGGATGCTGCTCTGCACCGATTGCTCGAGCGGATAGCGTTGAATCACGAAGAAGAACGCGCCGGCCACCAACGCGTGCATCGCGATATAGCCTGCCCGTCTCATCCAGTCCCCGCCTTCCTTGCTCATGTCCTGCCCACAAAGCGCTTCATGCGGTCTTCAGCGTGGTCGACCCACCGACCGGACAGGAGGCCTGCCGGCCCGTCTGCGATCCGGGCATCGGCGGCTGACCCGCCGCAAAGCCGTCCAGCACCTTCTCCAGCAGTTCGGGCGTGAGATCCTCGTAGGTATCCTTGAACACTTGGACCATCGGCGCATTGGCGCAGGAGCCGAGGCATTCGACCTCCTCCCACGAAAAGCTGCCGTCCGCCGACAGATGGTGCGGCTCGTCGTGAATGCGCCGCTTGCAAACCTCGATCAGCCCTTCCGAACCGCGCAGCATGCACGGCGTGGTGCCGCACACCTGCACGTGCGCCTTGGTGCCGACCGGGGAAAGCTGGAACATCGTATAGAACGTCGCGATCTCGTAGACGCGGATGTACGCCATCGCGAGCATGTCGGCGACCGCGCGGATCGCCGGCTCCGGCAACCAGTTGGCGTGCTGTTCCTGCGCCCGCCACAACAGCGGGATGACCGCGGAGGCCTGCTTGCCCGGTGGATACTTGGCGATGGTCGCCTTCGCCCAGGCCTCGTTCTCGGGCGTGAACGCGAACGACGCGGGCTGGTCGGGATGCAGGCGGCGGACGGCCATGGGACGTTGGTCTCCGAACTGTGAGCCACCTTCGCACCCGGGGCGCGGCGGCAGCCGGTCTAGTGTGCAAGCCGGCCGGGTCGAACCGGTTCGGCTTACGCCGTCTTCCCTAGGCCGCGTCTCTCACCCTGACAAGACAGGCAAAAGGCGCGACCGGCGACAACGAGCGCCGTCAGCGGTCGATCTCGCCGAACACGATGTCGAGCGAGCCGAGAATCGCCGACACGTCGGCGAGCATGTGGCCCTTGTTCATGAAGTCCATCGCCTGCAGATGCGGGAACCCCGGGGCCCGAATCTTGCAGCGATAAGGCTTGTTGGTTCCGTCGGCCACGAGGTAGACACCGAACTCGCCCTTCGGCGCCTCGACGCAGGCATAGACCTCGCCCTCGGGCACGTGGAAGCCCTCGGTGTAGAGCTTGAAGTGGTGGATCAGCGCCTCCATCGAGCGCTTCATATCGCCCCGCTTGGGTGGCACCACCTTGGTGTTTTCGGCGACGTGCGGGCCCTGCCCCTCCGCGCTCATCAGCTTCTCGCAGCATTGCTTCATGATGCGAGCCGACTGGCGCATCTCCTCCATGCGGATCAGCTGGCGGTCGTAGTTGTCGCCGTTCTTGCCGATCGGGATGTCGAAGGCGAGCTCGTCGTAGCACTCGTAAGGTTGGGCGCGCCGCAGGTCCCAAGCCGCACCCGAGCCCCGCACCATCACGCCGGAAAAGCCCCAGCGGAAGCAGTCGTCGAGGCTGATCACGCCGATGTCGACGTTGCGCTGCTTGAAGATGCGGTTCTCCATGACGAGGTTGTGGATGTCGTCGAGAACCTTGAGGTGCGGGTCGCAGAACGCATAGATGTCATTGATCAGTTCCGGCGGCAGGTCCTGATGCACGCCGCCGAAGCGGAAGTACTTGGCGTGCATGCGGGCGCCGGATGCCCGCTCGTAGAACACCATCAGTTTCTCGCGCTCCTCGAACCCCCACAGGGGCGGGGTCAGCGCGCCGACGTCCATCGCCTGCGTCGTGACGTTCAGCATGTGCGAGAGGATGCGGCCGATTTCCGAGAACAGCACGCGGATGAGCTGGGCGCGCTTGGGCACGCCGAGGCCGAGCAGCTTCTCCACCGCGAGGCAGAACGCGTGTTCCTGGTTCATCGGCGCGACGTAGTCGAGCCGGTCGAAATAGCCGATGTCCTGCAGGTAGGTCCGGCTCTCCAGCAGCTTCTCGGTGCCACGGTGCAGCAAGCCGACATGCGGGTCGACGCGCTCCACGACCTCGCCGTCGAGTTCCAGTACCAGCCGCAACACCCCGTGCGCCGCCGGATGCTGCGGGCCGAAGTTGATGTTGAACTGGCGGATATCGGTTTCGGGCATGACGCCGGCCTCTTGCAGTATCCGTTGCCTCGGTCGCGCTACAATCCAGGGACGCCGGCGGCCTTCGCCTTGGCGTTCACCCGCGCCGTGAACTTGTCCCACGGCACCACCATGCGCTGGTGTTTGCCGCGGCTGATGACGTCGACGCCGTCGTGGGCCTCGACCTCAAAAGATACCTTCCGCCCCTCGACCGCCGTGCAGGTCGCGACCACCGTCACGGTCTGCCCGGGCACCGTCGCGGCGACATGGCTGAAATCGACGTGGATACCGAGCGAACCCTCTCCGGCGTCGAGATGCGGCGCCAGCACCTTCACGCAGCCCCACTCCAGCAGCCCGACCATGAACCCCGTCGCCAGCACGGCCGGCATCGTCTGGAACTCGGGCGCTTCCGGATAGAGCGCCGGCACGGTCTTCGAAGGCGCCACCGTATAGGTGAACGTGACCTTGGCGCCGGGCTCGAGCGTGGGCTTCATGGTGCGCGCCGCCTCACGCCTTAGCGGCCGGCGGCGCGGCCGGCGCCGCCTGCGCCTTCTCGTCACCCGGCAGGATGTAATCGGCACCTTCCCACGGGCTCATGAAATCGAACGAGCGGTACTCCTGAACGAGCTTCACCGGCTCGTAGACGACCCGCTTCTGCTCGTCGTCGTAGCGCACCTCGACGTAGCCGGTCAGCGGGAAATCCTTGCGCAACGGATAACCCTGGAAACCGTAGTCGGTCAGAAGCCGGCGCAGATCCGGGTGCCCGGAGAACAGGATGCCGTACATGTCGTAGGCTTCCCGCTCGTACCAGTTGGCGGCCGGGAACACCTCGACGAGGCTCGGAACGGGCACCACCTCGTCGGTCCGCACCTTGACGCGCAAACGCAGGTTCATGCGCGGCGACAACAAGTGGTAGACCACGTCGAACCGCTCCGCGCGGGCCGGCCAGTCCACGCCGGCGATGTCGAGCAGGATCTCGAACCGGCAGCGCGTGTCGTCGCGCAGCATCTTGAATAACCCCACCACGCGATCGCGGTCGGCGTCGATCGTCAACTCCCCGAAGGCGATCCGCCAGCCGGATACCGCCGGACCGCCGCGGGCGGCGATGTGTTCGCCGAGCTCTTTGAGCGTGTCGTCCATCTGTAACCTCACGAGATGCCGCGGGCGCTCAGCGCTCGATCGTCCCGGTCCGACGAATTTTCTTCTGCAGCAGCAGCACGCCGTACAGCAACGCTTCGGCCGTCGGCGGGCAGCCCGGCACGTAGACGTCGACCGGCACGATGCGGTCGCAACCACGCACGACGGCATACGAATAGTGGTAGTAGCCACCGCCGTTGGCACACGATCCCATCGAGATCACGTAGCGCGGCTCCGGCATCTGATCGTAGACCTTGCGCAGGGCCGGCGCCATTTTGTTGGTCAGCGTGCCGGCGACGATCATCACGTCCGACTGGCGTGGCGAGGCGCGCGGGGCGAAGCCGAAACGCTCGGCGTCGTAGCGCGGCATAGACATCTGCATCATCTCGACGGCGCAGCACGCGAGGCCGAACGTCATCCACATCAGCGAGCCGGTGCGCGCCCAGTTGATGAGGTCGTCCGTCGTAGTGACCAGGAACCCCTTGTCGGCGAGTTCGTTGGACACTTCGGTGAAGAACGGATCGTTGGGCCGCGCCAGCGTGCCGCCCGCGGCGCCCTCGCCCGGCCGGTCGAACATGGGCCCCGGCGGAAGGATCAATCCCATTCCAGCGCTCCCTTCTTCCACTCGTAGATGAAGCCGATGGTGAGCACGCCGAGAAAGATCATCATCGACCAGAACCCGAACACGCCGACCTCTTTGAAGGCGACGGCCCACGGGAACAGGAACGCGATCTCGAGATCGAAGATGATGAACAGAATGCAGACCAGGTAGAACCGGACGTCGAACTTCATGCGGGCATCATCGAACGCGTTGAACCCGCACTCGTACGCCGAAACCTTTTCCGGATCCGGATTGCGATAGGCCACCAGGAACGGCGCCACCATCAGCGCGGCGGCGATCACAAGGCCGACGCCGATGAACACGACGATCGGCAGGTATTGCATCAGAAGTGGGCTCATGAGTCGTCCCCGCAGCCGACAGCCGCGCATGATCGCGGTCCGTCGGCTCATACGGCAGTCGTCGGCCGCGCGCAATCCGTCTTAACGACACAATTCAGCGTGCCGTGCGCCAGCCGAGACGCGCCAGGAACGGTGGAGACAGAGGTGGGCAGTTCATGGAAAGAAGTGGCGCGAGAGACGGGACTTGAACCCGCGGCCTCCGGCGTGACAGGCCGGCGCTCTAACCAACTGAGCTACTCCCGCAACGTCTGCGGCGAACCGCAGCGAGGACGAGCTTCTAGGCCACAGGATGAGCGTCGTCAAGAACAACAATCGGACCCCGCGACCCTAGCCCGCGCCAGCACCCGGCCGGCTCCTTTTGAACCCAGGCCGGCCCGCCACAGCCGGACGACACTGCCGTCCCGACGCCCACGTTCCCCCTCGGGGTTGCGCCCCTCGCGAACGCGCGCACCCGCTTTACACCATGGCGGCGAGTCCCTAGGTTCGCGCCTCCGAGGTCGGGCGGTTAGCTCAGCGGTAGAGCATCCCGTTTACACCGGGACGGCCGGGGGTTCGATCCCCTCACCGCCCACCACCCCCGGGTCTGCAGGGCCGCCCACCGCAGGCTTCTGGAACCTCCCGTAGCCTTGGTGTAACGTCACCTGCGTCACAGGGCCGGGGGCGATCATGCGCCAACTCTTGATGATGAGGTCCGCGCCGCATCGCTCCGGTTGCATCCATGTGCGGAGACCGGGCCCGGTTGAGTGCCGCGCTGGGACCACGACTGCCGCTTGGGCATTCGTGGTCACCGCCGCCACGGCCCTGTTGATCGCCGACCCGGCCAGCGCCGAGCCAGCGGCAGCCGCCTGCTTCCAGATGTTGCCCGGCCAAGCCGACGTCCTGCCCCATGCGCCGCTCCTGCTCAACACCTGCACCGGCGAAGCATTCGTCCTGACCAGAACCAAGCGCGCGGGCACCGGATCCGCACCGTTCGCGTGGATGCCCATTGCCAGACCCGCGGCCGGACGGCCCGATAGCGCCCGGGGGGCCGGCGCCCCCACGGCCACCGGGCAAGCCAATTGCTTTACGTACAACGGCCGCAGCTATTGCCAATGAAGTCCCCAACCCCCGTGACAGCTTCCAATGCTGCAACCGGCGGTAAAACCGAGAGGAGCATCCCGTGAGACGGCTTCACACGACGTGGCTCCTCGCCCTCATGCTCTGCCTCGCGACCGCAGCGCATGGTCAGACCGACAACCGCTTTGCCTTGCTGATCGGCAACCAGGGCTACCAGGAGCGTGTCGGCAAGCTGAAGAACCCGCACCACGACATCGCCCTGATCGGCGCCGAGCTGAAGAAGGTCGGCTTTGCGGTGACCGAGGTCCGCGACGCCGGCTATCGCGAGCTCGAGACCGCGCTGCGCCGCCACATCCAGTTGGTGCGACGCGTTGGTCCCGGCGCCCTCGGGTTTCTCTACTACTCCGGACACGGCGCCGTCGATCCCGAGACGCAGATCAACTATCTGATCCCGGTCGATGTCCAAAGCGCCGACGACGCGGACCTCTGGACCAACTCCATCGATCTGCGGGAAATCATCAACCGGCTGCGCGCCCAAAGCCCCGACGCGACACACTACGTGGTGTTCGACGCCTGCCGTGACGAACTGCGCCTGACGCGCGCTGGAAAGAAAGCACTGGGCACCGAGAAGGGGTTCGTCCCGTTCGCGAACACGGCGGGGGTCATGGTCGCCTATTCGACAGCCCCCGGACAGACGGCATCCGATGTCGGCGCAAAGGGGGGACCCTATGCCCGGGCGCTCGCCGCCGAGATCGCGAAACCCGGCGTCGAATCCGTGACCATGTTCCGCAATGTGCAACTCCGCGTGAAGCAGGAGATCAATCAGGACCCCTGGCTGTCGTTCCCGACACTGCCCGCCGTCTATTTCGGCGGCCTCAAGGTCGAGACCCCCGACCCCGAGCGCGCGGCCGAGGCTGCCGCCTGGGCCGCCGTCAAGGACAGCAGCGACCCGGCCGCCCTCCTCACCTATCTCGACAAGTACCCGAACGGTGAGTTTGCCGTCGTGGCCCGCCGGCTCATCGAGTTGCAGGACCGCACGCGCGCGGCCGAGAAGGCTCTGACCGAGCAGTCACGCCAACGCGAGGAACTGCGCAAGGCCGAAGCCGCCCGCCTCGAAGCTGAGGCCGCCGTGCGCGAGAGCGAACGGCAGGCCGCCCTTGCCAAGCAATCCGAAGAGTTGAAGCGCACGAAGGAGGAGGCGCGCAAGGCCCGCGAGGCGCTCGCCAAGGCCGAGCAGGAGCGGGAGGCCGCGCGCAAGGCCGCACAAGACGCCAAAACCGCCGCTGACAAGGCCCTCGCCGATCGTGAGGCCGCGGCCACCAAAGCCGGCAGCCCACAGCCCCAGACGCCCCCCCCCGCGGACCAAGTCCAGCGGCAGCAACTGCTTCTCCTTCAACGGCCGCACCTACTGCCAATAAACTCGAACCAACCGACCAAGGAAAAAGCCAGATGCAGTTCGCGCGGCTCACAGTTTCCGCTCTGACGATATCGATCGCACTCCTGGCGAGTCCATCGCTGCGGGCCGCTGACATCGCGCTCGCCGACCTGCAAGGCATCACGGTGAACGCCAGCATATTCTACGCTGGCAATTTCCGCAGGGCCGACCGCGAAGCTCCGGGCCGCGTCGAGATGCGGTCGCAGATCAAGGTCGGCCCAGGTTCTGCGATCACATCCGATACGACGAGATTTGTGACGGCGGAGACCCCGCGTGGGACCAAGAGCGGCCAGCTCCACCGATCGCATAACGGAGAGATCGGCGTCCCCAAGAAAGCCTCGGATGGAAGCGGCGACTTGGTCTGGTTGCTCCAGGGCAGCAGCCTCGTCAGGTTGCGGACTTTGGAATCAGGTGGAAACCTCTTCAAGATCGAGTTCACCAAGACTCCCGGTGGACTGACCTGCAAAGTGGATGCGCCGTTCGCGCGCGAGGTCGGCGGCGGTCTGGTCAAAGACACTGGAGCTTTGGGCGGCAAGATGGAAATCCTCAACATCCGGCAGACGGGATCAACCTGCAAGGTGACGCGCGGATAGGCGCAAGTCGCGCCGCGTCGCTCATCACACCCGAAACGAGAAACGGCGCCCGAACGGGCGCCGCTCCAAAATCGACCGTGACGACCTGCTCAGTTGAGCGCGTCCTTCAGCGTCTTCGACGGCTGGAACTTCGGCACCTTGGCAGCCGGGATCTTGATCTCGGCGCCGGTCGACGGATTGCGGCCCGTGCGCGCATTGCGCTTCGCGACCTTGAACGTACCGAGCGGCGGAATACGGACTTCCTCGCCCTTCTTCATCGACGACTGGATATAGTCGATCATCGCATCGACGGCGACGCCAGCCTTCTCTTTGGTGATGTCGGCCTGCTCGGCCACGGCGTCAATCAGATCTTTCTTGCTCATTTTTTCTTCGTCCCCAAACTGATTCTAAACCGGGTCCGTCAGCCATCGGCTGTCCACGGTCCCTCTTGCGGGAAGCATGCTGCTGAGAGCAACAGAGCGGCAAACAACGACTTTCAATCCCAACCGTCAAGCGGAAATGCACCGCAAAAAGCCCCAAAACATGGGGAATTTGGGGGGTTTGACGTCTTCGTCGCAGTCCTACACGCCTTTGCGGCCGCCGGGACACCTGCCCCACACACAAAAGCCCGCCCCCGAGGAGGGGCGGGCTTGTTGGTCTCGACTTGCGCGCGATGACGACGGTCAGTGAGCAACCGGTGGACGCGCCGTCGCCGGCGCGGCCGGCGCAGCCACGGCCGCGTCTTCCGAGTCCCAAGAGATCGCCTCTGGCACCCGGACCAGTGCCGCACGCAGCACATCGTCCATCCGCGCCACCGGCACGATCTCGAGCTTGTTCTTCACCTCGTCGGGGATCTCGGCCAGATCCTTCGCGTTTTCCTCCGGGATAAGAACTTTCTTGATCCCGGCCCGCAGCGCCGCCAGCAGCTTCTCTTTGAGGCCACCGATGGGAAGCACCCGGCCGCGCAAGGTGATCTCGCCGGTCATCGCCACGTCCTTGCGGACGGCGATACCCGTCAGCACCGAGATGATCGCCGTGACCATCGCGACGCCGGCCGACGGCCCGTCTTTCGGCGTGGCGCCCTCTGGCACGTGGACATGGATGTCCTTCTTCTCGAACATCGAGGGCCCGATGCCGAAATCGACCGAGCGGGACCGCACGTAGGCGTTCGCCGCCTGGATGCTCTCCTTCATGACGTCGCGCAGGTTGCCGGTCACGGACATCTTGCCCTTGCCCGGCATCATCACGCCTTCGATCGTGAGGATCTCGCCGCCGACTTCGGTCCAGGCCAGCCCAGTCACGACCCCGATCTGATCCTCGAGCTCGGCCTCGCCATAGCGGTACTTCGGCACGCCCAGATACTTCTCGACGTTGCCCGCATTGACCGCCACCGACTTGACGCCCGTCGCCAGGATCTCCTTCACCGCCTTGCGGGCGAGCTTGGCGATCTCACGCTCGAGGCTGCGCACGCCCGCCTCGCGGGTGTAGCGCCGGATCAGCTCCTTGATCGCTTCGTCGTCGATCGACCACTCGCCGGCCTCGAGACCATGCGCCGTCTGCTGCTCGAGAATGAGGTGGCGTTTGGCGATCTCGGCTTTCTCATCCTCCGTATACCCGGCGATGCGGATGATCTCCATACGATCCATCAGGGCAGGCGGGATGTTCAGCGTGTTGGCGGTCGTCACGAACATCACGTTCGAGAGGTCGTAGTCGACCTCCAGGTAGTGATCGTTGAACGTCGAGTTCTGCTCGGGATCGAGCACTTCGAGCAACGCCGCTGCCGGATCACCACGGAAGTCCGAGCCCATCTTGTCGATCTCGTCGAGCAGGAACAGCGGGTTGGTCCGCTTCGCCTTGCGCATCGACTGGATCACCTTGCCGGGCATCGACCCGATGTAGGTCCGCCGGTGGCCGCGGATCTCCGCCTCGTCGCGAACGCCGCCGAGCGACATGCGCACGAATTCGCGGCCGGTCGCGTTGGCGATCGACTTGCCGAGCGATGTCTTACCGACGCCCGGAGGTCCGACGAGGCACAGGATCGGCCCCTTGAGCTTGTTGGTCCGGTTCTGCACCGCGAGATACTCGACGATGCGCTCTTTGACCTTGTCGAGACCGTAGTGCTCCTTGTCGAGAACCTCCTGCGCCTCGGCCAAGGCCTTCTTGACCTTGCCCTTGACGCCCCACGGGATCGACAGCAGCCAGTCGAGGTAGTTGCGCACGACCGTCGCCTCGGCCGACATCGGGCTCATCTGCCGCAGCTTCTTCAGCTCGGCCTGGGCCTTGTCGCGGGCCTCCTTCGACAGCTTCGTGTTCTCGACCTTCTCCTCGAACTCGGCGATGTCGTCGCGCTCGTCGGAATCGCCGAGCTCCTTCTGGATCGCCTTCATCTGCTCGTTGAGATAGTACTCGCGCTGGGTCTTCTCCATCTGGCGCTTGACCCGGCTGCGGATCTTCTTCTCGACCTGCAGCACGGAGATTTCGCTCTCCATCAGCGTGTAGACGCGCTCGAGCCGATCCGAGATCGTCGTCACCTCGAGAATCTCCTGCTTGTCGGAGATCTTGATCGCGAGATGCGAGGCGATGGTGTCGGCGAGCTTCGAATAGTCCTCGATCTGCGCGACGGTGCTGAGCACCTCCGGCGAGATCTTCTTGTTGAGCTTCACATAGCTCTCGAATTGCGACACCGCCGAGCGGGCCAGCGCCTCGATCTCGGACTTGGTGCCGACGCTCTCGGCGACACGCTCGACCTCGGCTTCGAAGAAATCCGGATTGTCGACGTAGCGCTGGATGCGCGCGCGCGCCGTGCCCTCGACCAGCACCTTTACGGTGCCGTCCGGCAGCTTCAACAGCTGCAGCACGGAGGCCAGCGTGCCCATCTGATAGATCGCGTCGGTGGCCGGATCGTCATCGCCGGCGTTCTTCTGCGCGGCAAGCAGGATGTGCTTGTCCGAACGCGTCACCTCTTCGAGGGCGTTGATCGATTTCTCGCGCCCGACGAACAGCGGCACGATCATGTAGGGGAAGACTACGATATCGCGCAGCGGAAGGACCGGATACAGCTCCTTCGCGCTACCTTTTTCCCGGCTCTGCTTTTCATCGCTCATGGGATCTCTCGCTTTCCCGTTGGCGCGCCGAACGAACGGCGGCCCCCGCCAATTATCCGCACCGACCTCCCCGCCTCACGCTCACGCGATGGAGCCATGGGAGCACGCACTGCGTCTTCATTCCGGCCGCCGGGTTCATGAGCGGATCGACGCGGCGCCAGTGCCGCAGCGCCGAACCCTCCCCAAGCTCGTTGGCCGAGCTATTGCATGTGGGAGCCCCGAGGCCCCCATTCAAGGAAGCCGAGCGGGACCCGGGATCCCCTTTGCGCGCCAGCACCGATCGGCACGATGGCTCAGGCGCTCGTACCCTTCTCTTCGTTGCGCTCGGCATAGATGCGCAGCGGACGTGCGCCCCCCTCGACCACTTCGGGTCCGATCACAACCTCTTCGACGCCGGTCATGCCCGGCAGGTCGAACATCGTCTCGAGCAGGATCGTCTCCATGATCGAGCGCAGGCCACGGGCGCCGGTCTTGCGCTCGATCGCCTTGCGCGAGATCGCACGCAAAGCATCCTGCGTGATCGTGAGCTTCACGTCCTCCATTTCGAACAGACGCTGGTACTGCTTGACCAGCGCGTTCTTCGGCTCGGTCAGGATCTGCATCAGCGCCGGCTCGTCGAGATCCTCGAGCGTGGCGATCACCGGCAGACGGCCGATGAACTCGGGGATCAGGCCGAACTTCAACAGATCCTCAGGCTCGACCTCGCGCAGGATCTCACCGGTGCGCCGCTCGTCAGGACCCATCACGCGGGCTCCGAAGCCGATGGACGTCCCCTTGCCGCGCCGCGCGATGATCTTCTCGAGGCCGGCGAACGCACCGCCGCAGATGAACAGGATGTTGGTGGTGTCGACCTGCAGGAACTCCTGCTGGGGATGCTTGCGGCCACCCTGCGGCGGCACCGAGGCAACTGTACCTTCCATGATCTTCAGCAGCGCCTGCTGCACGCCCTCGCCCGACACGTCGCGGGTGATGGAGGGGTTGTCCGACTTGCGGCTGATCTTGTCGACCTCGTCGATGTAGACGATGCCGCGCTGCGCACGCTCGACATTGTAGTCGGCGTTCTGAAGCAGCTTCAGGATGATGTTCTCGACGTCCTCGCCGACGTAGCCGGCCTCCGTCAGCGTCGTCGCGTCGGCCATCGTGAACGGCACGTCGAGGATGCGGGCCAGTGTCTGAGCGAGCAGCGTCTTGCCGCAGCCGGTCGGACCGACGAGGAGAATATTGGATTTCGCGAGCTCGACGTCGTTGCTCTTCGCAGCGTGATTGAGCCGCTTGAAGTGGTTGTGGACGGCGACCGAAAGCACCCGCTTGGCGTGATCCTGACCGATCACGTAGCTGTCGAGCACCGACTTGATCTCCTGCGGAGTCGGCACGCCGTCGCGCGACTTCACCAGGGTGTTCTTGTTCTCTTCCCGGATGATGTCCATGCACAGCTCGACGCACTCGTCGCAGATGAACACCGTTGGACCGGCAATCAGCTTGCGGACCTCATGCTGACTCTTTCCGCAGAAAGAGCAGTAGAGCGTGTTCTTCTCTTGGCCCGCCATCGTTCCTCTTCCTTCCCGTGTCGGCGACACGCACCAAAACTACCACCAGATCGGCGAGCCCGCCTTGGTCAGCGTCGCGAAGCACTCGCGATCTGAGCATGCTTCTGGCAGACCGATCAAGGATGGCCGCGGACCTATCACCAGCCCCCGCAGGGAATGTACACGAATGCCACACCCCCGGGGAGATTAGCACCCCACTGGTTACGGGGTCTCTAATCGCTGATTCCGCACCACCACCAGCGACAAGCCTCGACAAAAATCTGTCGTAACCAAGACCGGTTTCCCCGTCTTGTATACTCATCTTGGTGGTCGGGGAATAGGCCTCGGGCCTATTCCTCCTGGGCTTCAGCCGATCTTGGTGTCGCCGCCGAGGTCAACCTCGTCGCGCCGCTCGAGCACCTTGTCGATCAGGCCGAAATCACGCGCCTGCTCGGATGTCATGAAGTAGTCGCGATCGAGCGTCCGCTCGATCATCTCGTACGGCTGGCCCGTATGCTTGACGTAGACCTCGTTCAGGCGCCGCTTCATCTTGATGATGTCCTCGGCGTGGCGCTCGATATCGGATGCCTGACCGGAAAAACCTCCCGACGGCTGGTGCACCATGATGCGCGCATTGGTCAGCGCGAACCGCATCCCCTTGTTGCCGGCGCACAGCAGCAGCGACCCCATCGACGCCGCCTGCCCGATGCACAGCGTCGCCACCGCCGGGCGGATGAACTGCATGGTGTCGTAGATCGCCATGCCCGATGTCACCACCCCACCCGGGGAGTTGATGTACATCGAGATTTCCTTCTTCGGGTTCTCCGCCTCGAGGAACAGCAGCTGCATGCAGATCGAAGCCGCCATGTGGTCCTCGATCGGACCCGTCACGAAGATGATGCGCTCCTTCAACAGCCGCGAAGGCAGGTCGTAGCCCCGCTCGCCCCGCGCCGTCTGCTCGACGACCATGGGCCAGAACGTGTTCGTCACTTGATCGACGGGATCCCGCATCGCTTCGTCTCTCTCCTGGTGGCCGCCGGTCCTGGAATCGGACACGGCGGCAGATCATGTCGGGGGCCGGGCCCGGAAGGGCAAGCGGGGCTTCCGCTTATGCCGCATCCTCCTCCGGCTTCAGCAACTCTTCACTCGACACCGTCTTGACCGTCGGACGGGCCAGCTCGACGATGTAGTCGACGACCTTGTCCTCGAAGATCGGCGCCCTGAGCTCGGCCAGCGCCGCCGGGTTCTTTTCGTAGTACTCGTAGACCATCTTCTCCTGGCCCGGGAACCGCCGGGCCTGCTCGACCAGAGCGCGGCGCAGCTCGTCCTGCGAGACCTGGATTTTGTTCTGCTCGCCGATTTCGCCGATAACGAGGCCGAGCCGCACCCGCCGTTCGGCAATGGCCCGATACTCGACGCGCATCTCGTCCTCGGATTTGCCTTCGTCGGCGAATGTCTTGCCGGCCTGCTTCAAGCCCTGCTCGACCTGCTGCCAGATGCCAGCGAACTCCGAATCGACCAGCGTCGGCGGCAGCGTGAAGTCGTGCGCCTTCTCGAGCGCATCGAGAAGCTGCCGCTTCAGCTTGCTGCGGGCGGCCTGCTCGTATTCGCGCCCGATCTGCGCCGACACGAGTTCACGCAGCTTGGCCACGTTCTCCGCCCCGAGCGAGCTGGCGAAGGTATCGTCGATCGTCGGCTTCTCGGATTTCGCGACTTCTTTGACCGTGACGTCGAAGGTCGCCGTCTTGCCCTTCAGCGTCTCGACCGAATAGGCCTCCGGGAACGTCGCCGTGACGGTGCGCTGATCGCCCGCCTTGGCACCCGCGATGCCCTCTTCGAAGCCCGGGATGAAATTGCCCTGGCCGAGGATCACCTGCACGTCCTGACCGGTGCCGCCCTCGAATGCCTCGCCGTCGATCTTGCCGACGAAATCGATGCTGACCTGATCACCGGTGCCGGCCGCGCGCCCCTCTTCGGCGACATACTTCACGTTGCGCTCGGCGAGCGTGTCGACGGCCTTGTCGATATCCTTGTCTTCGACGGCGGCGGTGAGGCGCTCCAGCTTCAGCTGGGCGAGATCCGTGATCGCGATCTTCGGCAGCACCTCGAAGCTCATCGAGTAGGAGAGATCGGCCTGACCGGCGATCACCTTCTCGATCTCCTCCGCCTGCTCGGGAAGCTCGATCTTCGGTTGCATAGCCGGACGTTCGTTACGATCCGCCAGCGCCTTCTGGCTCGATTCCTCCACCGCCTGCTGCAGCACTTCCGCCATCAGCGAGCGGCCATACACCTTCTTGAGGTGCGCCACCGGCACCTTGCCGGGCCGGAAACCCTTGATCTGGACGCGATCCTTGATCTCATCGAGGCGCGCCGTGAAGCGGTCCCCGAGCTCGCCGGCTCCGACCACCACCTTGAGCTGACGCTTCAGCCCGTCGTTACTCGTCTCGATGACTTCCATGACCTGATTGCCTCGTACCAGACGCCTGCTACCTCGTGTCCGCGTGGTTCCCGGCGCCTGGGAACGAGCGAAAAAAATGAACCCTGACGGCCGGCGGCATGGTGCGGGCGGAGGGACTTGAACCCCCACGACTTGCGCCGCTGGAACCTAAATCCAGTGCGTCTACCAGTTCCGCCACGCCCGCAGACCTGCGGCCATCTGCACGTACGTCGCTCACGCGACGTCCAGGACGTCGACCGAAAAGTACGGGAACGCCGAAGAGCCACCGCGCCGCAAGGGGATGCGAGGGACATATATCTGGCAAATTCGGCCGAGATCAATGGTCCCGTTCAATGCGGGGACAACACGGCTCCCATCCGGCCTCGGTGGAGGCATATCGCTGCCCGCTTGCCGCCCCGCCGGGACATCATTAGCTTCCCGGCCCTGAGCGGCCCCGCGTGAGGCCGTCCGAGCCACGCCCCGAGGAGACACATCCGTGATCGTTGCGCCAAGCGTGGCCGCCGCCGTCGGCCGCACGCCCCTCATTCGGCTCCGCCGGGCTTCCGACGAAACCGGATCGACCATTCTCGGCAAAGCCGAGTTCATGAACCCGGGCCAGTCGGTCAAGGACCGCGCCGCGCTGTATATCATCCGCGATGCCGAGCGCCGCGGCGCGCTGCGCCCCGGCGGCACCATCGTCGAAGGCACCGCCGGCAACACCGGTATCGGTCTCGCGCTGATCGGCCGCGCGCTCGGCTATCGCACCGTCATCGTCATCCCCGAGACCCAGTCGCAGGAGAAGAAAGACGTCCTCCGCCTGCTCGGCGCCGAACTGGTCCAAGTCCCGGCGGTTCCCTACAAGAACCCCAACAATTACGTGAAGTACTCCGCCCGCCTCGCCGAAACGCTGGCCCGCACCGAGCCGAACGGTGCGGTCTGGGCCAATCAGTTCGACAATGTGGCCAACCGTCAGGCCCATATCGAGACGACCGCCGAGGAGGTTTGGCAGCAGACCGACGGCAAGATCGACGGCTTCTGCTGCGCGGTCGGCTCCGGCGGCACCCTCGCCGGCATGTCGCTCGCCCTCAAGGCCAAGCGCGCCAGCATCCAGATCGCGCTCGCCGACCCGCCCGGCGCCGCACTCCACAGTTATTACACGACCGGCGAACTCAAGGCCGAGGGCTCCTCCATCACCGAGGGCATCGGCCAGGGCCGCATCACCCGCAATCTCGAGGGCATCACCGTCGACCGCTCCTACCGTATCGACGATACCGAATCGGTGAGCACGACGTTCCGGCTTCTCGAGGAAGAGGGCCTTTGCCTCGGTGCGTCCTCGGGAATCAACGTCGCGGGCGCCATCCGCCTCGCCAAGGATCTCGGCCCCGGCCATACCATCGTGACCATCCTCTGCGACTACGGCACACGCTACCAGTCGAAGCTGTTCAACCCCGATTTTCTCCGCTCCAAGGGCCTGCCGGTCCCCGGCTGGCTCGACACCACCCGCAGCATCCCCACCGTCTTCGAGTCGGCGGAGGGTTGAAGTGACCACTCTGTTGTTCCGTGAGGACGCCTATGCCGAAGCCTGCGACGCCGTCGTCGCCGCCATCACCGAGCGCGGCGCCATCGTGCTCGACCGCACGGTCTGTTATCCGAGCGCCGGCGGCCAGCCTGGCGACCGCGCCACCCTGACCCTGCCCGACGGCTCCGTGATCGCCCTCGCCACCACCGTCTACGACGCCGACAAGACGACGGTCGCGCACGTTCCGGCCGAACCGCTGGCCAATCCGCCGGCCCCCGGCACGGCCGTCCGCCTCGCGCTCGACTGGCCGACGCGCCACCGCCACATGCGGATGCACACCGCGTTGCATCTGCTGTGCAGCCTCGTCCGGTTTCCCGTCACCGGCGGCCAGATCGGCGCCGACGAAGGCCGCCTCGACTTCGACATCACCGATGCCGACGCTGTCGACAAGGACCGGCTGACGGCCGACCTCATGGCGCTGATCAGCGCCGACCATCCGGTCACCGAGCGCTGGATCACCGACGACGAACTCGCGGCCAACCCGCAGCTCGTCCGCACCATGGCCGTCAAACCGCCGATGGGCTCGGGCCGGGTGCGCCTCGTCGTGATCGGCACCGACGGCGCCGTCGACCTCCAGCCCTGCGGCGGCACGCACGTGCGCCGGACCGGGGAAATCGGCGCCGTCGCCGTCACCAAGATCGAGAAAAAGGGCAAGATGAACCGTCGCATCCGCGTCGCGTTCGCATGACCAACAAGCTCCGAGGGAGGACTGCCGATGACCGGATCGTTCAAGTGGCTCGTGGAGACGGACTGGCTCGCGGCGCACCTCGCCGCACCTGACGTCGTCGTGCTCGACGCCACCCTGCATCTGCCGACCACCGGCCGCAACGCCCGCGCCGAATATCTCGCCGGCCACGTCCCCGGCGCCCTGTTCTTCGACATCGAGGAGATCTCGGACCACGCCAACGAGCTGCCGCACATGCTGCCGTCGGCCGCGCAATTCGCGAGCCAGGTGCGCGCGCTCGGCATCGGCGATGGTAGCCGCATCGTCGTCTACGATACGCCCGGTCTTTATTCGGCTGCCCGCGCCTGGTGGATGTTCCGCACCATGGGCTACGAGGACGTCGTCGTGCTGAACGGCGGCCTCAAGAAGTGGCAGGCCGAGGGCCTGCCGGTCGAAGACGGCCCGGCGCCGCCGCGCCAGCCGCGCCACTTCACCGCGCGCTTTCATGCCGGCCTCGTCCGCGACAAGGAGGACGTCGCCCGGCTGCTCGACAGCAAGGGCGCGCAGATCGTCGACGCCCGCGGCGCCGGCCGCTTCAAGGGCGCCGACCCCGAGCCCCGCGCCGGCCTGCGTTCGGGCCATATGCCGGGCGCCCTCAACGTACCCTTCACGACGCTGCTCAACGCCGACGGCACATTGAAGGCACCGGCCGAACTCGCGGCGGTGTTCCAGGCCGCGGGCGTCGACACCGCCAAGCCCATCGTGACCACCTGCGGCTCGGGCGTCACTGCCGGGGTGCTGGCCCTGGCACTGGCCGGACTCGGCCGTCCGGACGTCGCCGTCTACGACGGCTCGTGGAGCGAGTGGGGCCTGGAGACGGCCGGAACGATGGTCGTGAAGGGCTGATCGGCGCCAGCCGACGCGCGTCAACCGACCATCGGCGTTGGGCCCGCCCGGCCGTGCGCAACGAGGAACGCCGCGCCCGCGGGCGTGATCCGGACAGCCGTGTCCCGGGTCGCGCCGCGCGCGACATACCCGCGATCGACCGCATCCTCCCAGACCGTGAGCCGCGGGCAGGACGTGCGCCAGACTTCGAGCACTTCACCCTGCGTGCGCGGCGACCGCGCGATCCATTCCACGAGATCGAGGACCAACGGGTCGAGCGGATCGGACATGGCGGCCTCCGGATTGCGCCCCCATGTCTACTGAACCACTGCCGTTTCGACGAGCGTGACCGTCACTTGGAACCGGCCCCGTCGGCACCCGGCAGCATCGGTGGATAGCGGGCGCAGTTCACCCGCACGTCGCTTGCCTGCCGGCGAATCGGCTTAGCTCTCGTTTCGTTCTCAACACCGAGGTCCCTTCCCGCAGATGCGTTACCCGCCCTCCGTGCTCGACGACATCCGCGCCCGGCTCCTGGTGAGCCAGGTGGTCGGACGCAAGGTCGCGCTGAAGAAGGCGGGGCGCGAATTCAAGGGCCTGTCACCCTTCAAGGTCGAGAAGTCCCCGTCGTTTTTCGTCAACGATCAGAAGGGATTCTACCACTGCTTTGCATCCGGCGAGCATGGCGACATCTTCACCTTCCTGATGAAGACCGAGGGGCTGTCGTTTCCCGAGGCGGTCGAGCAACTGGCCGCCGAAGCGGGCGTGCCGCTGCCCAAGCCCGACGTGCGCAATCAGGAGCGGGAGGACGAGCGCACCCGCCTCTATCAATTGCTGGAGGCCGCCGCGCAGATCTTCGAGGGGCATCTGGCAAGTCCGGCGGGTCAGGAGGCTCGCGCCTACCTGCTCGACCGCCGCCGGTTGGCGCGCCCCACGCTGGCCACGTTCCGCCTCGGCTACGCCCCGCCCGGCCGCTCCGCGCTCAAGGAGATGCTGGCCGCCAAAGGTTTCACGCAGGCGGAGATGGCGACGTCCGGTATGTTGATCTCCGGCGACGACATTCCGGTCTCCTACGACCGCTTCCGCCACCGCGTCATGTTTCCCATCACCGACCTCAAGGGCCGGGTGATCGCCTTCGGCGGCCGCGCGCTCGATCCCGATGCCCCGGCCAAGTACCTCAATTCCCCCGAAACGCCGCTGTTCCACAAGGGCAGCGTGCTGTTCAACGCCGCCCGCGCCCGGCCGCTGGCGCACGACCGCGGCCGCATCGTCGTCGTAGAAGGCTACATGGACGTGGTGGCGCTCACCGAGGCCGGCATCGGCGAAGCGGTCGCCCCGCTCGGCACCGCCCTCACCGAGGATCAGGTCAAGTTGCTGTGGCGCCTCGTGCCCGAGCCGACCCTCTGTTTCGACGGCGACAGCGCCGGCCGCAAGGCCGCCTTCCGTGCCGTCGAAACCGTGCTGCCCCATCTCAGGCCCGGCACCAGCGTCAAGTTCGCCTTCCTGCCGGATGGCCTGGATCCGGACGACCTGCTGCGCCAGTCGGGCCCCGAGGCGGTGCGATCCGTCCTCGACCGTACCCGCCCGCTGGTCGACGTGCTGTTCGAACGCGCCTATGCCGGCGGGGAGTGGTCGACGCCCGAGCGCCGCGCCGCCCTGTCGGCCAAGCTCATGGAGGATATCGGCCGGATCGCCGACGAGACCGTCCGCGGCCTCTACCAGGCCGACATCCGCGAGCGGCTCCAAAAGCTGTGGGGCGGCGGCGGCGCCCTCGGCGGTCAGTCCGGACCGCGGCGCGACGGCGACCGCAACCGATTCGCCCAGCGCTATCCGCCAAACCCCTACGCGCCACGGCGAGGTGACGGCCGCCGCCCCGACCCCGCAGCGATGCGCCCGGTCGCCGGCCCCGCTCTGCGCCAGAGCCGCCTCGTGATGGGCGACATCGAGGCGGGATCGGCCCGCGAAGGCCTGATCCTGAAAACGCTGCTGGCCCACCCGTGGTTGCTGGAAGAGCACGCCGAGCGCATTGCCGATCTCGAGTTGTCGAGCCCGCCGCTCCGCCGCCTGCGCGACGCCATCATGGGCCTCCTCGCCGACGAGGAGGCGTTGAGCGCCGAAACCATAGGGCGGCGCCTCACCGGCCTCGGATTGGAGCCGTCACTGGTGGCCCTGGCACGGACCTTCACGCATTCCGCCGACCGCTTTGCCCGCCCCGACGCCCCTGCGACGGAGGTCTCGCGCGGTTTCCTTCATGCCGTCACGCTGCAAGAGCAACAGATCTCGCTGCGCCGTGCCCTGGCCGCCGCCCAGGTCGACTACGACCGCACGTTATCGGAATCGGCCTTCCAGCAAATCTCCGAGTTGCAACAGCAGCTTGCCCGCATGACCGCACCCGACACCGACGGTGAGGTTGCATGACCACGCACCCATCGGCGGCACCACCCGGTCCCAAATTCCGACTTGACATGCGGGAACGAGCCACCCACTTAAGCTCATCGAGCTTGGAGAGGACGTCCGCCCTTCCCGAGTCCGCCCGCGTGTTTCCTGCGTCCAGCCTTTGCTGCTGGCGCCGACCAAGGTCAACGCGAGGCAGGCCACCGGTGTTGCGAACGCCCATATTTAGGCCGGAATGCCTTTGGATCGCCGTGACACCGGGTCGGCCCGGTGCCGCGACGGACGGGAGTGCATTTTCGGCCGGGTCCGTGTTGACGGGTCCGAGGCACACGCAGCCGGCTTGCGCCGCGCATGGCACTGGGAGCGGAGCGCTCGACGCAGAAGTGCGCCGGGCGAGGGGGCGATGAAAGCGATGCGCCATCACACCTGCATGACATCTGCACGAACCTTTCCCGATCTTCTCTGGTCGTCACAGTCCTCCGTCAGCGGATTCCGGCTCTTCGATACCTAGGGCGCCCTCTGGGCACCGGCTCGCGCGGCGGCAATCGTCCGCAGCATCGTCGACATCACTCTCTTGGATTTTGAGCCCATGGCCACCAACACGCAGCGGACCGAGGACACTGCCACGACCGGCGCCGAGGCCCCGGAGCGCGACAGCCCCCTTCTGGATCTCTCGGATCAGGCGGTCAAACGCCTGATCAAGACCGCCAAGGCCCGCGGTTACGTCACCTACGACGAACTCAATGCGGTTCTGCCCTCCGAGGAGGTCACCTCCGAGCAGATCGAGGACATCATGGCGATGTTCTCGGAGATGGGCGTCAACGTCGTGGAGAGCGAGGAGGGCGAGGACCCGAACGCCACACCGGCGGCCGCCGAGCCGGAGGAGGCCGAGGAGGACGAGAGCCGCGCACTGGCGCCGCAGAACCTGCCGACCCGCGCCGAGACACGGCCCGAGCCGACCGATCGCACCGACGATCCGGTCCGCATGTACCTCCGCGAGATGGGCTCGGTCGAGTTGCTGTCGCGCGAGGGCGAAATCGCCATCGCCAAGCGCATCGAGGCCGGCCGCGAGGCGATGATCGCGGGCCTCTGCGAGAGCCCGCTGACCTTCCAGGCCATCATCATCTGGCGCGACGAGCTCAACGAAGGCAAGGTCCTGCTCCGGGACATCATCGATCTGGAGGCGACCTACGAAGGTCCGGAGGCGAAGGCTGCCCCACCGGGCCTCGCGCCCGCCGATGGCCAGGAGCCGGACGCCGAGGCCGAACCCGGCGCCGAGCCGCCGGCCGGCGGCGAGATGGACGACGAGGACGACTACGAGAACGCCGTCTCGCTGGCCGCCATGGAAGCCGAGCTCAAGCCGAAGGTGCTCGAGACCTTCGACCGCATCGCCGGCAACTACAAGAAGCTCCGCAAGCAGCAGGACAAGATGCTGGAGCAGCAGGTCGCGGGCGAGCAGGGCACGCGCCAGCAGCAGAAGGCCTATGACAAGCTCCGCGAGGAGATCGTCACCGATGTCAAAAGCCTGTCGCTCAACAACAACCGCATCGAGAGCCTGGTCGAGCAGCTCTACGCCATCAACAAGCGCCTGATCGGCTACGAAGCGCGCCTGATGCGCCTCGCCGACAGCTACGGCGTCGCGCGCACCGACTTCATCGACGAGTACTACGGCAACGAGCTCGACCAGACCTGGATCGAGCGCATGGGCAAGGCCGGCAAGCGCGGCTGGCAGAACCTCGTCAAGACCGAGCGCCCGCAGATCGAGATCATCCGCGCCGACATCCACACGCTCGCCACCGAGACCGGCCTCGAGATCCCCGAGTTCCGCCGGATCGTCAAGAACGTGCAGAAGGGCGAGCGCGAGGCCCGGCAGGCCAAGAAGGAGATGGTGGAGGCCAACCTGCGCCTCGTCATCTCGATCGCCAAGAAGTACACAAACCGCGGCCTGCAGTTCCTGGATCTCATCCAGGAAGGCAACATCGGCTTGATGAAAGCGGTCGACAAGTTCGAGTACCGCCGCGGCTACAAGTTCTCGACTTACGCGACTTGGTGGATCCGGCAGGCGATCACCCGTTCGATCGCCGATCAGGCGCGCACCATCCGCATCCCCGTCCACATGATCGAGACGATCAACAAGATCGTCCGCACCTCGCGCCAGATGCTGCACGAGATCGGCCGCGAGCCGACGCCCGAGGAATTGGCCGAGAAGCTCGCCATGCCCCTCGAGAAGGTGCGCAAGGTCCTCAAGATCGCCAAGGAGCCGATCAGCCTCGAAACGCCGATCGGCGACGAGGAGGACAGCCACCTCGGCGACTTCATCGAGGACAAGAACGCGCTGCTGCCGATCGATGCGGCGATCCAGTCGAACCTGCGCGAAACGACGACTCGCGTGCTCGCCTCGCTGACGCCCCGCGAAGAGCGCGTCCTGCGCATGCGCTTCGGGATCGGCATGAACACCGACCACACGCTCGAGGAAGTCGGCCAGCAGTTCTCGGTCACCCGAGAGCGTATCCGTCAGATCGAGGCCAAGGCACTGCGCAAGCTCAAGCATCCGAGCCGGTCGCGCAAGCTCAGGAGCTTCCTGGACAACTGATCGGATCTTCGCGATCGACGGTCCAATCGACAGCCTGCCGGGCGACCGGCGGGCCGTTCGCGTGAGCGGCCCGCACCGGCGCCGGTGGCTCGATCGGCCCAGGATCTGCTATACGCGACACGAGCAGGCCGCACCGCGAGCAGGATGACCCCGATGCACGCCGACTACGGGCTGGTTCCCGCCGAGACCCTCAAGAGCATGACCGGCCTGGAACTGCTGGACGCCATCCGACGGGGCGAACTGCCGGCCCCGCCGATCATGCGGACGATCGACTTCGACCTCGTCGAGGTGGCAGCGGGCCGCGTCGTGTTCGAGGGCCGGCCGGCCCTGCTGCACTACAATCCGATCGGCACCGTCCACGCCGGTTTCGCAGCCACGCTGCTCGACAGCGCCATGGGCTGCG
Organism: Hyphomicrobiaceae bacterium; assembly: GCA_049318625.1. Taxonomy (GTDB): domain Bacteria; phylum Pseudomonadota; class Alphaproteobacteria; order Rhizobiales; family Hyphomicrobiaceae; genus JBMOGA01. The sequence continues at coordinate 62,123 of JBMOGA010000012.1, read as the reverse complement.
CCGTCCACACCACGTGCGAGAAGGGGCGCGGCTACACGACGCTCGAGTTCAAGATCAATCTCGTCCGCGCGATCACCGACAAGACCGGCCCGGTCCGGGCCGAGGGCCAGGTGGTGCAGAGCGGACGACGGGTGTCGACCGCCGAAGGCCGCCTGCTCGACGGCGCCGGCCGCCTGCTCGCCCACGCCTCGACCACGTGCCTCATGCTCGACCTCTAGGGCGCCTCGGCCCGCGCCCTCAAGTGACCTATCGTCCAACGGTGGCAGATCCCATGTCCAAGCAGCCCTCCGCCGCCCGGATCTCGACCCCCGCCCACGCCATCGCGCGCCTCGAAGCCCTCTATGGCGAGGCGAGCCGTGCGCTTGGCGGCGCCCTCGACCGTTACCTCGCGCACCGTACGCCCCCCACCGCGGCCGAGCGGGCCAAATTCCGCTACCCGCTACTCCGCGTCACCTGGCGTGGCGAGGGAGCGGCGCCGCCACGCACCCGCCGCGCCTACGGCAAGCTGCAGGAGCCCGGCGTCTACGAGACCACCATCACCCATCCCCGCCATTTCGCGCCCTACTTGGTCGAGCAGCTCACGCCCCTCATGGAGGAGTACGGCGCCGAGGTGCACGTCGAGACGAGCGACCAGGAGATCCCCTACCCGTACGTGCTGGAGCGCGTCGACGAGATCGGCCGCAGCGGCGTGTCGTCCGCCGAACTCGCCCGCCACTTCCCGACACCGCGGCTGTCGGCCGTCGGCGACGAGATCGCCGACGGTCTGTGGGAGGTCGACGAGGCCGGCGCCCGCCCGCTCGCCTTGTTCGATGCCGTCCGCGTCGACTTCTCGTTGCGCCGCCTCGTTCACTACACCGGCTCCGACTGGCGCCATGTCCAGCCCTGGGTGCTGCTGACCAACTACCACCGCTACGTCGACCAGTTCGTCCGCTGGGGCCTCGCCGAACTCGCGCGGGAAAGCCCTTACGTCCGCCTCGTGCTGCCGGGCAACATCACCATCGACCGCGGCACGACGGCCGACCCCGACGCCCTCATCGCCCAGAGCCCCTGGCACCGCTTCCAGATGCCCGCCTACCATCTGGAAACCGCCGACGGGCAGGGCGCGAGCCTCGTCAACATCGGCGTCGGCCCCTCCAACGCCAAGAACATGACCGACCACCTCGCGGTTCTGCGGCCCAACTGCTGGCTGATGGTCGGCCACTGCGGCGGCCTGCGCCAGAGCCAGGAGATCGGCGACTACGTGCTAGCCCACGCCTACCTGCGCCAGGACCGCATCCTCGACGCGCTGGTGCCGCCCGAGGTGCCGGTGCCGGCGCTCGCCGAGGTCCAGGTCGCGCTGCAGGACGCCGCCGCCCGCGTCACCGGCGACAGCGGCGACGCCCTCAAGCAGCGCCTGCGCACCGGCACGGTGGTCACCAACGACGACCGCAATTGGGAGCTGCGCTACACCCAGGAGCGCCGCCGCATCAATCTCTCGCGCGCCATCGCCGTCGACATGGAGAGCGGCACCATCGCGGCGCAGGGGTTCCGCCTGCGCGTCCCCTACGGCACCCTGCTATGCGTCTCCGACAAACCGCTGCACGGCGAGATCAAGTTGCCCGGCGCCGCCAACGCCTTCTACGAGCGCGCCGTGGCCCAGCATCTGGAGATCGGCCTCGCCGCCCTCGACCTGTTGCGCGAGCGGCGCGAAACGCTGCACTCCCGCAAGCTGCGCTCCTTCGACGAGCCGCCGTTCCGGTAGCGCCCGCCCCGGCGACGGCGCGCTTGCGTGCGCGGGCCGCGGTTGGCAGAAACAGCAGCCCCGGTTCGCATCAAGCGCTGGGTTGCCGGACGCCCCGGAGGCCGAAGATGAGCCCGACGTTGCCACGCATCTATCTCGCCGGCCCCGAGGTCTTCCTGCCGGATGCGCAGGACGCCGGCCGGCGCAAGGCGGCACTGGCGGCCGAGCACGGCCTCGAGGGCGTGTTTCCCCTCGACGCGGCGCTCGATCTCGTCGGCCTGCCGAAGCCCGAGGCCGCCCGGCGGATCGCGCTCGCCAACAAGGCGCTGATGCGGTCCTGCGACGCCCTGATCGCCAACCTCACGCCGTTCCGCGGCATCTCGGCCGATGCCGGCACCGTGTTCGAGGTCGGCTACATGCGGGCGCTGGGCAAGCCGGTCCTGGGCTACACCAACACCCCGCTCGATTACCGCCGTCGGGCGGAAATGCAGCGCGCGATCCCGCGCCTCCCCTTCGAGGCCGACGCCCCCGCCATCGCCGTCGAGGACTTCGACCTCGCCGAGAACCTGATGATCGAGGTCGCGATCCTCGAGTCGGGCGGCATCCTTGTCCGCTCGACCGTGCCGGCGGGCGAAGAGATGACCGGGCTCGACGGCTTCCGCGCCTGCCTGGTGCGCGCCCGCGCCCTGCTCGTGTAGCGCCAGCCGCCGCAACCGTTGCGCGCGCCCGCCGTCCGTCCCATCTTCCGTCTATGACCGAGCGCGACAAGCCGAAGGCCCCGCAGACCGTCGCCCGCCCCGACACGGGCCACGCCGGCATGCCCGAAGGCCGGCCCGACGCCCGGACGCCCGCAATCACCCAGGCCGACGTCGACGCCTTCCTGTCCCGCATCAAGTCGCTGCCCGTGGCGACCGCCCAGGGGCGCGGCCGGCTGATCTTCGCTATGGATGCCACCATGAGCCGGCAGCCGACGTGGGACATGGCGCTCGCCCTGCAGGCCGACATGTTCCACGCCGTCAAGGCGATCGGCGGCCTCGATGTCCAACTCCTGTATTTCCGTGGCGCCGGCGAGTGCCGCGCATCGAAATGGGTGTCGGACCCCGAAGCCCTGGCCCGGCTGATGACGACGGTGTCCTGTCAGGGCGGCTACACGCAGATCGCCAAGGTGCTGTCGCATGCCCGCCAGGAGACCGAGCGGCGCAAGGTCAACGCGCTGGTCTATGTCGGCGATGCCATGGAGGAACGGGTCGACGATCTGTGCGGCCGCGCCGGCGAGCTGGCTGTGCTCGGCGTGCCGGTCTTCCTGTTCCAGGAAGGGCGCGATACCGGCGTCGAGACGGCCTTCCGCGAAATCGCCCGGCTGACGCGCGGCGCCTGGTGCCCCTTCGATGCGGGCTCCGCCGCCCAGTTGCGCGAGTTGCTCGCCGCCGTAGCCGTCTATGCGGCGGGTGGCCGGTCCGCCTTGGAAACGCTCGGCCGCCAATTGGCCGGTCGTGGCGCCCAACAGCTGCTGGCGCAAATGAACCCCGCCCCGCGTTGACCCATCCGGTCTGGCGTCAATTTCGCTCCGGCCTGCCGTGGTATAGAGGGCAATGCAGTTCTTTCTCCTGGGTCTTGTCGCCCTCGCCCTGATCTTGCTCCTGCTGCGCGGCTTCACCCGCGTCGATGTGGCCGTGCTCGCCCGCCAGATCCGCACACTCGGCGGTGTGCTGGCCCTGGCCGGCGCCGCCGTGCTCGTGATCCGCGGACTCGCCGGATACGCGATGCCGCTGGCAGCGGTCGGATCCTGGCTGTTGTGGGGCCATGGCACCGGCACCCTCGGCCGCTGGCGCGGAACCCCGAAGGCCGGACAGACGTCACGGGTCGTCACCGACACGCTGGACGCCGAACTCGATCACGACACCGGCGTGCTCCAGGGCACCGTGCGCATGGGCCGGTTCGCGGGCCGCGCGCTCGAGGCGATGACGCCCGCCGAGTTGGCCGACCTGTGGCGCGAATGCCGCTTCGCCGACCCGCCGTCCGCGCAGATCATCGAGGCGTGGCTCGACCGCACCCACCCCTCCTGGCACGACGACATGGCGCGACAGGCCGGCAGCGGCGAACCGGAGCCGCCGCGGCGCACGCCGTCGGCTGCCATGACGCGCGCCGAAGCCTACGAGATCCTCGGTCTCGGGCCGGGCGCCACACCGGAGCAGATCCGGCGCGCCCACCGCGAACTGATGATGAAGCTGCACCCCGACCACGGCGGCTCGACGTTTCTCGCCGCCAAGATTAACGAGGCGAAGGACATGCTGCTCGACGGGATGTGAGGAGGGCTACTCCGCCTTCATCACGAAGCAATCGATCTTCTGCCGGCGCAACTCCGTGCACACGCCCTGCGCCGCCGCCGCCTCGAAACCCGTGAACCGCGCGCGATACAGCCGCCGATTGTCCTTCTGCACGGCGATCGCAACCTCACGATAGGGGCGCAGCAGATCCCCGGTGCGGGCCCGGGTCGCGCTGAGCATGCGCTCGGCTTCCCCGACCGTTGCGAACGCGCCGATCTGCAATTGAAAATCCCCGCCCTGGCCAACCGCTGTCACAGCCGGTTGGGCAGCCAGCGCCACCGGCGACACGGTAGCCGGCGCCGGCTCGTCAGTCGCAAAGAACCGCACCTGCGCCTCCAACGTCGACGGAGGACGACCCGGCGGCGGCCCGGCATCATCGCTGGCGGGTGGCGCGGTCATACGCACCGACGCGAAACGCGGCGCGCGACCGGATGCGGACCCGCCGGCCTGGACATCGGACGGTTCAGCGGCTCCGCCGGCCGGGGCAACCGAGCCCTCCGGGTTGTCGCGCGGAGCCAGCGCCACGCGGCGCACGTTGACGACCTCGATGCTCGGTTGATGCGCCGCCTCGGCGAATAGCAAAGCGATGCCGGCGCGATCGGTCTCGTCGATCCGCGCAACCGGCTGCGGCGCCCGTGCAGCGGCCACAGCGGCCACCGGCGCCGCGGCGGCGGCGCGTGGGGCAGCCGGAGCCGCCGCAGCGGCCGGCGGCGCAACCGAGCGGACGACGGGCCGTGGCGCAGCCGCCTCGGCGCGCAACGGCGCGGGCGCTGCCGGCATCTCAGCAGCGGCGACACTCGCGGGCCGGGCGGCGGGTTTGGCACTAGCGACCAGCATCGGCGCCGGGCGGCGCGTCTTGATCACGGACGCCTGCAACATCGCGCGATCCAGCAGCACGCGGGCGGTGGCGTTCCGCGCCGCCGCGGTCGGCCCACCGAACACCGCCGCCACCACATGCTTGCCGCCGCGGCGCACCGACGTGACGATGTTGAAACCCGACATCCGCGTGTAGCCGGTCTTGATCCCCTCGACGCCTTCGTAGGTGCCGAGCAGCGTATTGTGATTGCGATAGGTGTTCCCCTCGTAGGGGAAGCTCCGCGTCGCGAACAACGACCAGTGCCGTGGGAAATCGTCGTGCAGGCGCAGGCCGAGCGTGATCATGTCGCGCGCCGTCGTCACCTGATCAGCATCGGGCAACCCGGACGCGTTGCGGAAGAACGTCCGGCTCATGCCGATCTGGCCGGCACGCTCGGTCATCAAGCGCGCGAACGCCGGTTCGGATCCCGCAACGTGCTCGGCCAACGCCACGGCGATGTCGTTCGCGGACTTTGTGATGAGCGCCTTGATGGCATTGATCGCGGTGATCTCCTCACCGGGATCGAGGTCGAGCTTTGACGGGGCCTGCGCCGCGGCATGCTCGCTGATCTTGATCTTGGTACCGTAGCTCATGCGGCCGGCTTCGATCTCGCCGAACACCACGTAGAGCGTCATCATCTTGGTGAGCGAGGCCGGATAGCGCGGCTCGTCGGCATCGCGCTCGTGCAGGACACGGCCGGTATTGGCATCGAGGACCATCGTCGCATCGCGCGGACCCGCCACCACGACAGGGCTGGCGACCAGGGCGAGAGCGACAAAGGCTGTCGCGACCCGCAAAGGTCGCGACAGCCAGGATCCGAGTACTCGACGCAACGCGTCAGACGGCATAACTCTCTCCTGGAGCCGGCCGAGCTGTTCACCGCCCGTCCCGACCCCTCATTTCGCAGTTCTTTCAGACTTCTTTGCGACCGGGTCCAACCCCAGCGAGACCCACACTGCCACATCCGGCTTGAGGGTCCGTTTCCCGAACGGTTAAGAAATCTCGACCACGTGACCGCTTCGGCACAGCCGCTAACAACTCAGTGGGCTTCCTATTTCTGCTTGTTGTTGCCCGAGTATTTCTCGAGGATGCCGCGTGCCCGTTCGACCACCGCGTCGGCGATAGCGGCCTGCCCCTCGGCAGTCGGATGGAACGCGCCGGAGTAGGTCGACGCCAACAGCAGCTGGAACCACGACAGCGTCTGCGACCGGAGCACCTGGTGCAGCAGCGAACCCGACACGTGGAAGTTGCCGGTCAGGAACGCGTCGTTCGGTGTCCGGAACCAACGACGGCGCGGGGCATAGGCCCGATAATCAGCCGGATTGTAGGGCTCCCACGTCCCGTTGATCCGCCGCGGCAGCCGCAGATCGTCCGCCGTCGAAAAGGAATTGTCCGAAAAACCGGCGCACAGGCCGCGACCGAGGAACAGCGGCCGGTGCGCCTCCGCGAACGACCAGCCGTTCTCGCGCGCCGCCGCCTGCATGATCGCATGGAGCCGATCGGCCGCCTGGCTGCCCTCCCGGGTCTTCTCCGTCGAAAGCTCGAAATCGGACAGCACGTCCATGCCTGCGCGCCCGTCGGGACAGACCGATCGCCCGTCCTCGAGCAGCGCCAGACCCGGATACGCCGTCAGGATCACCCGGTCGCTCTCGCCCCACGGAATATGCAGAAGATTGTGCAGAGCCCGCCGCAAAGCTTTGTAGCGGTCCGGCATAACCGCCAGCTTGTCGGTCGCCTCGCGCGCGCCATGCACCTCGCCGAACCATCCGCCGAGCTTCTTCAGGATCGACTGATCCGCCAGCACCGCATTCGCGACGAGACGGGAGAAGCCGATGTCGTTGCCCCCGACCGACAGCATCACAATATCGATCTTCCGGGCCCGCTCGCTCTCGCACTTGCGAAGCACCAAGCCGCCCATCAGTTCGGGCACCCGTCCGTTGAGATGATAGGCCTCGGGCAGATCCTGGAATGGCGCCGGATAACGCCCGCACTGCGCCTCGGCGACGGCCGAGATCTGCGACAGCTCCGGCGGATTCGGCACCCACTCGTTACCCTTGTAGCGCAGGAACAGCCCGGCGGTGATCTCGGCCCCCGAGCACGCCACGCTCACGAAGGTCACGGCACGGTGGGGTTCCTCGACGGCCAATTGCAGCGCCGCGCGCAGCTGGTTCGAATAGATCGACCGGTGGCAGGCCTGATCCAACCAGCGCGCATTGTTGTCGATGAACTCGCCGTCGCCGATCCTCCGCCAACTGCCGACACGGGCCGGATAGCCCGTCAATTGTTCTGCCGCATCGCCATAGTCGATCGCGCGCTCGCGCGAGAAGCGGATCGGCACATCGGGGTTGCCCTCGCCCGAGGCGAAACTGTCGCCCATCCCGACGATGAACAGGTCTTCGACAACAACGCGCGTCTGCGCCACCCGTTGCCCGCCGATCTCCAGTGTCAGATCGAGACCGCCCGGATAGGGCACGTCGATCGCAACCTCGTCACCGCACGCGGCGTCGAGCGCAATACCACGCCGTGTCGAACCGCTGCGCGGCGACGTCAGCCATGAGCAGGTGAGATCCGCCGCGTCGGGAATGCCGGCCGCCGAAACCATCACCCGATGGCTCCGGGGTGCCGTATACGCCTCGCGCATGTCGGGGCACACGAAGCGGTTCTTCTCGCCGTCCCAGCAGGGCACGCCGGTCATCGCCGCCGCCCACCCCTCGGGATGCCGGCGGGCGAGCTGGCGCTCCGCCGAAAGCACCGGCGCGAGACGCTCCTCCGCCGTCAGCGCCTGCCACGTCGCCCGATGAACCTCGGTGTCGGCGGGATCGGCAAAGAAGCGAAAGGGGTTCTGCACCCGCCACACGATGTGCGCCTGCGGCGTCGGCAATCGGCTGGCAGCGAGACCGGCCTGTCCGGCGGGCCCTTCGGCTTGGGTCACCGGTTGCGCCGCGAGCGGCCCCGCCACCCCCGCCACGACCAGCGCCAGCAGACCCCAACTCGACAGCTTCCCGATCATGCCTCCCCCATACCGGCGGCTGGTCAGAGCCGCCCCGTCGAGTGCGCCCAGAACAGGCGCACCACACGCGTGAGCGGCACGAGATCCGCGACCGTGAGAAGCGGATCCCGCCCCGCCCTTTGAGATACCGCCAAATAGGGCTCAACGAGGGCAAGCGGCAACGCCGCCAGCCGGAATGGCCGTGCGGCCGAGGACAACGCCCCCCGAGCCGCCGACAACTCCCGCCGAGCCTCCCCGACGATCGCGGCGACAATGGCGTCGAGTGCTGGGCGTGGTGGCCCGTCATAAAGCGCACCGGCCGAGAGCCCAGCAGCCTTCAGCGTCGTCTCCGGAACGAGTGTACGCCTCTCAGCCGTCAGCGCCGGCAGTTCGACGAGCAGGCGAGCGAGTCCACAGGCCCGCCCCGCCGCGAGCAGCCCTTCTCGCACCGCCCACGGTGGTTCCTCGCCGGCCAGCACCCGCGACGCCAATTCGAACAGCGCACCCTCGGTCTTGGCGAAATGGGTACGCAAAGCCGCCTCGTCGGCTGGCGGGTCGGCGGACAACCCGATCTCCTGCCCGTCGATGACGCCGTGCAAAAGCCCGACCGGCAGGCCATAGCGGCGCTGGGCGGCGCCGAGCGCATCGGCAACCGGGTGACCGGATCGCAGTCCGGCCGGGAAGGCGTCGACCGTATCGCGCCACCACTGCAGGCGGATCGCGCCGAGCAGTGGCTCGCTGACGGTCGCCGGAATCCGCCCCACCTCCCCCGCGAACGCGGCGATGGCGAGCAGGCCGCCCCGGTGCTCGGCAGGCGCCAGCAGCGCCGTCAGATACCGGTCGCGCTCGTAGGCGCGCGCCGCCAGAGCGACGACCTCGTCGGCCGAGCGCGGTGGCGACGGACCGGCGCCAGGCACCGCCATGTCAGTAAAGGTGGGCGGCCGCGATCATCACCGCGGTGACCGGCAGCATCAGCACGAGATTGATCCGCGCCGACGTCTTGATGATGGCCCGGGCGCGCTCCTTGGCGGCGTCATCGCCGGCTGTCTCGCCCAGAACCACGCGCAAGCTCGGCCAGATGCGGAAATGCACGAGACCCCACATGACCAGGCCGCCGACGGTGCCGCCCCAAACCAACAGATTACGCAGCGGCGGCACGTAGACTTCAGTGGTGAAGATGTACCGATCCAGGAGATACCCGCTCGAGATGAGCAGCACGACACCCGTCAGCACGGTCAGGTGCGAGGTGTGGCGGAACGCATGGGCAACCCGCGGCACCACGCTCTTCATCAGTGTCGCGCGGCCCTCGGGGCTCGCTTCCGCTAACGCCGCCAATTGCACGAAGTTGACGAACCAGATGAGGCCGAGCCAGATCGTCGCCGCGAACACGTGGATGAAGCGCAGCAGATAGGCCATGAAGCCGATCGGATCGAGCCCGGCGGACACCTTCCACAGCAAGAGGATGACGGCCGCGATTGCGACGGAGAGTCCGAAAGCCCGTCCGGGCGAGTCCAGCAGCGATCCCATCGTCAGACCTCCGATCAGTCGACAGCAATGAGCGCGGCGGCGACCTGGCGTCGCTCCGCGAGCAGCACGTTGTAGGTCCGGCACGCGGCGCCGGTATCCATCGGCTCGAGGCCGACCTTCGCATCGGCGAACGTCCGCCGTATGTCCAGCGCCGGGAACACCTGCGTGCGCCCGGTCCCCAGCAGCAGGAACCCGGGCATTTCGAGTTCGCGTAAGGCCGCCGCGAAATCGGCCAGCGTCAACCGGTCGGGGTCGGCCGCGTCCCACGCGTAGATCCCGCTCGGCAGGCACAGGATCGAGCCGCGATGGCTCATGTCCGCGAAACGAAATCCACCGTTGCCATAGGCGTCGATCGGGGCCCGGCCGGGATATCTCGCGGTTACGTCGGCCATCCGCTCTCGACCTTCCTCGCGCCGGTCGTCAGGCCTTCTTCGCCGAAGCCGCGTCACCCACCACCGGTGGCGCCACGCTGTCGCGCTTGACCCCGAGATAGCCGAGCAGCGGAGCTGCGATGAAGATCGACGAATAGGTGCCGACGATCACGCCGAACAACATGGCGAAGTTGAAATTACGGATCACCTCGCCGCCGAAGATGTACAGCGCCAGCAGCACGACGATTGTGGTGCAGCCCGTCAGGATCGTCCGCGACAGCGTCTCGTTGATCGACAAGTTGAGCAGCTCGCCGAGTGGCATCTTCTTGAACTTGCGCAAGTTCTCGCGGATGCGGTCCGACACCACCACCGTGTCGTTGACCGAGTAGCCGAGAATGGTCAGCAGCGCCGCCACGATCGACAGGTCGAACTCGAGCTGGAACAGCGAGAACAGACCGACCGTCAACATCACGTCGTGGCACAGCGCCAACACCGCACCGACCGCGAACTGCCACTCGAACCGGAACCACACGTAGGCGACGATCGCGAGCAGCCCCGCGCATACCGCGATGAAACCCGTGGTCCGCAGTTCGGCCGACACCGCCGGACCGACCACCTCGACGCGCCGCTGGACATAGTCGGCCCCCAGCGCGCCGACCACCTTCTGCAACGCCGCCTGCTGCTCCTTGTCACCGCCCGGCTGCTGCTCGACCCGGATCAGCACGTCGGAGGGCGCCCCGAACTGCTGGATCTGGACGCCACCGAGCCCGAGACCGTTCAACGTCTCGCGCATCCGGCCGACGTCGGCCGCCCCGCCGCTCTTGACCTGCACTTCGATCAGCGAGCCGCCCTTGAAGTCGACGCCATAGTTGAGGCCGCGCACCAGGAAGATGGCGAGCGACAGCACGATACCGATGATCGACAACGAGATGCACAGCCGCGCATAGCTCATGAACGGCAGGCGAAGATCATGCGGGAAGAAGTCGAACCCTTTGAAATTGGGCAGGAATTGCATGGTGCGTCCTCAAACCGGCACTTCGATCTTGCGCCGGGCCTTCGTGTTCGCCTGGAGCCAGAAATGGATGAGCAGCCGCACCACCGTCACCGATGCGAAGATCGATGTCACGATGCCGAGTGTCAGCGTTACGGCGAACCCGCGGATGGGGCCGGAGCCCAACCAGAACATGACGGCGGCGCAGGCGAGCGTGGTCAGCTGCGAGTCCGCGATGGTGATGAAGGCGCGCTGGAACCCCGCATCGATGGCGGTGATCCCCGGCTTGCCGGCCCGTAGTTCTTCTCGGATGCGCTCGAAGATCAGCACGTTGGCGTCGACCGCCATCGCCACGCCGAGCACCAGGCCCGCGATACCGGGCAGCGTCAGCGTCGAGCCGATCAGGCTCATCAGCGCGACCGTCATCAAGCCGTGCACCACGAGCCCGACGCTGGCCAGAATACCGAAGGTGCCGTAGGCCAGCACCGTCAGCACGATCGTCGCGATCGCACCGATGATGCCGGCGAGTTTGCCCGCCTCGATGCTGTCGGCGCCGAGCGATGGTCCGACCGTGCGCTCCTCGACAATGGTGAGCTTGGCGGGCAGCGCGCCCGAGCGCAGCTGCACGGCGAGCGTGTTGGCCGCCTCGACCGTGAACCCGCCCGAGATCTGACCGTTGCCACCGAGAATGGCATCGCGGATCACCGGCGCCGAGACCACCTGCTCGTCGAGCACGATGGCAAATGGCCTGCCCACGTTCTCCTGCGTGAACTTGCCGAATTTCCGCGCCCCCGCCTGATTGAAGCGGAACGAGATGATCGGCTCCTGGGTCCGCTGGTCGAAACCCGGCTGGGCGTCGGTCAGCTCGTCGCCGCGCACCACCGGCGTCTCGCGCAGCAGCAGCAGCTGTCCGGCCTGCACGCGGCCACCCTCGATCGACGGATAGGCCTTGAAGCCCGGCGGCCGCGGCCGCCCGGGCTCCGCCGAATAGTCCGCGTGCACCTCATGGAATGTCAGGCGCGCCGTCTTGCCGATCAGGTTCTTGAGTTCGGTCGTGTCCTGAAGCCCGGGGAACTGCACGAGAATGCGGTCGGCGCCCTGGCGCACGACGCTCGCCTCCGCAGTGCCGAGAGTGTCGATGCGCCGGCGCACCGTTTCGATCGCCGCCGCCACGGCGTTGGTGATGCGATGTTGAATGCCCTGGTCGGTCAGCGTCACCGTCAATAGCCCGCCGTCGCCGGCCTGAACCGCGATGTCGGTGCCGGACGATCCGAACACCGGCGTGCCGATCGTCTGCACCATGCCGCGCAGCTCTTTCAGCGCCGCTTCTCGCTGCCCCGCGTCGCTGAGACGGACCTGCACCGCCGTTGCCGTCACCGTCAGCCCGCTGAAGCCGACCTTCGCTTCGCGCAAGCGCCGGCGCGCATCGTCGCGCAGGTTCTCGAGCCAATCCTTGCGGACTTCGGCACTGTCGAGTTCGAGCAGGAGGTGAGCGCCGCCGCGCAGATCGAGCCCCAGCGCCAGCTGCCGCTTCGGCAACCACGACGGCCAAGCCTGCAGCGTCTCTTTCGACATGAAATTCGGCAGACACAGCAGCAGCCCGACGAGGCAGATCGCCAGGATCGACAGGATCTTGAACTTCGAGAACTGCAGCATCGAGGCAATGACCTCACATCAAGCGCTGTGGCGTGGCATGCCGCCGCAGCGGCCGTACCACCGGGCGGAAAGCCGGATCAGGTGCTTTCCTTGACAGGCTCGCCCTTGGCGCGCACTTCGGCCACCGTCGCACGCACCAAGCGGATCCGGGTGTTCTCGGCGATCTCGACCTCGATTTCGGCATCGTCCTTGACGCGTGTCACCTTGGCGATGATGCCGCCGGACGTCACCACGGTGTCGCCGCGCTTCAGGTTGGCGACCATGTCGCGGTGCATCTTCGCCCGCTGCTGCTGAGGCCGGAACAGCAGGAAGTAGAAGATGACGAACATCAGCAGAATGGGCACGAGCTGAATGAAGAAATCGCTGCCGCCCGGAGCGCCAGTCTGTGCGAAGGCCGGTGTGATCAACATCGAAGGATTGCCCCGTCTCGAGCGGACGCCCGCTCAACTGGATTAGGCGAGCCGAAGAAACGGGCAACGACGATCGCCACCCGGCTCTTGGCCCGCAATGTGGCCGGGACTATAGAGGCTCGATGCCGGTTTGCAACAGCGGCGCTGGGGTGGCCGCACAGCTGAAAGGCGGTGCTCGCCTGGGGATACCCCCCGGGTTGCACGCGCGATCGCCGCCAAAACCTTGTAAAGCCACACCCGGTCGAAGCCGCAACCCCCTCCCCGTCTTCTGGAACGATGCAAAAGCTGTCCTCCGAGGTCGCCTGCACGATCGATTGGAGCCCCCGCCGCCGCGGCGATTGGGACAGCATGCTGCGTCGGATCCGGCGCTCGAACCTGCTTCAGCACTACGCCTACGCCCAGGCGACCCGGGCCACCCGCCAGCTCGGCGCGCGCCATGGCATCATCCATATCGACGGCGAGCCCGCGGGCCTCGTGCAACTCGGCGAGGTCGGCCTGTTCTGGAGGCTCATTCATGCCGTGACGCTCGACCGCGGCCCTCTGTGGCTGGACGGCTTCGGCGCGCCGGGGCACGTCGCGGCCTTCTTCGGCGAGATCGCCCGCCAGTTCCCGCGCCGGCTCGGCCGCAAGCGCCGCATCCTGCCCGAGCTGCCCGATACCGAAGTCAACCGCACCATGCTCGCGCGCCAGGGTTTCGTGCGTAATCCCGCAGTCGAGGGCTACGAGACCCTATGGGTCGACCTGACGGCGCCGATCCCAGAACTGCGCGCCAATCTCGCCGGCAAATGGCGCAACGCCCTGTCGAAGGCCGAGCGAAATGCGGTAGCCGTCGTCGAGGACCGCGATCTCGCCACGCGCGCCGCCTTTCTCGCCGCCTACGAAGCCGACCGCATCGAAAAGCAGTACGCCGGACCGACGGCGCGGATGCTGGCGACCCTGATCGACTTCATGGCGCCGCGCCGCGAAGCGATCCTGCTCATTGCCAACGGCGAGAAAGGCCAGATCGCGGCCGTGCTGATCCTCGTCCACGGCACGTCGGCGACCTACCAGGCCGGCTGGACCACGGGCGGCGGACGCAAGCAGGGCGCGCATCATCGGCTGCTATGGCTCGCCATGCTGCTGCTCAAGGACCGCGGCGTGACCGACCTCGACCTCGGCGGCGTCAACGACGACAGTGCCGCCGGCGTCAAGCGCTTCAAGGAAGGCCTCGGCGGCGAAACCCGGCGCCTCGTCGGGTTGTATGGATGACGCAAGCCGCACGCCAGCGCCCGGCCGACCTGCACTGCCGCCGGATGACGCCTGCGCCCGGCTCGTCTATAGACACCCGCTTCCCAGATCCCCTTTAGGCCCGCTCCATGTCCCCTTCCGAGAACGACCTGCTCGCCCGCATCGCCGCCGCCCTGGAGCGCCTGGCGCCACCACCGCCGACCGCCCCCGATCTCGATGTCGCCGAGGCGTTCGTCTGGCAGGCCGAGCCGCCCGCCTTTCTCCCGGTGCGACAGGTCAACCGCGTGCCGCTGGCGCTGCTCAAGGGCGTCGATCACGCCGCCGACCAGTTGCTCGACAACACCCGCCGGTTCGCCGATGGCCTGCCGGCCAACAATGCGCTGCTCTGGGGTGCCCGCGGCATGGGCAAGTCCTCGCTCGTCAAGGCGGCGCATGCCGAGGTTCGCCGCGGCCTCGCCGCTCGCAAGGCCGGCCACGACCTCAAGCTGGTCGAGATCCACCGCGAGGACATCGCCAGCCTGCCCCACTGCCTTCAGATGATGCGCGACAGCCGTCATCGCTTCATCGTGTTTTGCGACGACCTCTCGTTCGACCGCGACGACACCTCCTACAAGTCCCTGAAGGCCGTGCTCGAAGGCGGCATCGAAGGACGGCCCGAGAACGTCGTGTTCTACGCCACCTCCAACCGCCGCCACCTGATGCCCCGCGATATGATGGAGAATGAGCGCTCGACGGCGATCAATCCGTCGGAGGCGGTCGAAGAGAAAGTGTCCCTGTCCGACCGCTTCGGCCTGTGGCTCGGCTTCCACAACGGCACCCAGGATCAGTACTTGGACATGATCCGCGGCTATGTCGCCTATCACGGTCTGCGCATCGACGACGCCGTTCTGGTGCGCGATGCATTGGAATGGAGCATGACGCGTGGCGGGCGCTCGGGCCGTGTCGCCTCGCAGTACATCCAAGACCTCGCCGGCCGTCTCGGCCAGCACCTCAAGACCGATTGAAGCCGCTCACTGCGTGAGCACGATGAAGTCCGTGTGCTTTCCGGTCTCCCGGCCGAGACCCTGATCCGAGATCAGGACCGACGACCCGGGCATCAGCAGCGGGCCGATCAACTCCGTCAGTTCCGCCGGCCAGACGAGGCGATCGAGAGCGTTGGCCGCCGTCACGTCCTCCGCGGCCGCCGCGGCCGCCGCCACCACCGCCGCATCGCTCGGCGAGCGCCGCCGGGAATCGGCGACCTGGACCCTGGTCGCGGGCTCGGCCGGCAGGGTCATGGCATTCCAAACCAAGCCCTGGCCCTGCGCATCCCGTTCCATCACCGTCAAGACGTGCGTGCCGAGCGGGCGGTCCCTCTCTCTGATTTCGATGTCTGCGGAGAACAACGGCTCGTAACCCTGACGCACGTAGACCTTGCCAGTGCGCCGGCTGACGAAAACCGTGACCGGTTGCTGTTTCAGGAGCGCCCGCTCGAGCGGACCGGGTTCGTCCGCCTCCTCCTCGGCACTCTCCTCCACCGCCGCCTGGGCCAACGCCCCGATGGGATCGCCCCCGGCGCCGTTGCCGTCGCGAAGCGCGGCCATAAGCGCCTCGGCCTCACTGTGTCCCGGCATCGCCAAAGGCGCCAACTGCCCCCGACGGTCGGTCAGCGCCGGGGCGCGGTACACCGGCAGGTTCGCGTGCGTGATCGTGACCGGTGCGATCAGGCCATCGGTGACGATCACGCGCGCGCCGGCCGACGTTACCTTGAAGAGGCTTTCGGCGAAGCTGTGCGGCAACCGGATGCAACCGTGCGAGGCCGGGTAGCCGGGCAGCGCGCCCGCGTGCAGGGCCACGCCCGACCAAGTCAGCCGCTGCATGAACGGCATCGGTGCGCCCGAGTAGATGTTCGAGCGGTGGAACCGGCGCTTCTGCAGGATCGAGAACACCCCCTTGGGGGTGCTGTGTCCGGGCTTGCCCGAAGACACCGGCGCCGAAGCGAACCGCTCCCCGCCTGTATAGACGTGCATTCGCTGATCTGGAATTGAAACCACGATCTGAACGATGCCCTCGGGACGGCGATCGGACATCTCGGTCTTTTGAGCGCTCTGCGTGCGCGGCGCGGCGGCGTCTTGCGCCGGACGTGCCTTGCGCCGCACCCGCTCCGACGGCACCGGCGCGTTGTTGAAGGAGAAGAAATCGAAGAACTGCGCGGCAGCCGGCTGCGACCACGGCAGCAGCGCCAATACCATCACCGCCAGTGTCAGAAACCTGCCGCCCGACCGTCGCATTCGTCTGCCCTCGTGTGTCCGACGACTCGCCGCAGTAACGCCGCAACCACGTGTCGCTAGCAACGAAAATCTACACGCGTGCGACGGCCGCGCGACGACCGAGACGTCGTGAGCACAGATCGGCCTGATGCGGCCCGGCGGGGCGATGAGCCCGCCGTGCCTACTTCTCCAGATACGGGATCGGATCGATCGGCTTCGAGCCCTGACGGATCTCGAAATGCACCATCGGCTGGTCGACGCTGCCCGACTTGCCGGCCTTGGCGACGCCCTGGCCCCGGCGCACCTTGTCGCCGCGCTTGACCAACAATTCCTCGTTGTGCGCGTACGCCGTCACCCACCCGCCCTCATGGCGGATCAGCACGAGATTACCGAAGCCCTTGAGCTCGTTGCCTGCGTAGGCGACCACGCCGCTCTCGGCCGCCACCACCTCGGCGCCCAGCGGCACCGCAATGTCGACCCCGTCGTTGTGCGTGCCATCGGGACGCGGCCCGAAATTCGACAGCACCCGGCCTTTCGCCGGCCACCGGAAGCTCATCGGCGGCATCTGGGCCGTCGACGTCGCGGCACTCGCCACCTCGGTCCCTGCCGACCCGGCCGGTGCCGGGCTTGCATCGCTCAGCGTCGCGCGCTGATCGACCGCGGCCACTTGGGTACCCGCCGTCGGCGCGCCACCGTTGATGATCGTCGGACGTGTCGTCGTGGCAATCGGCGAAAGCGCGGGTGTCGGCTCGGACGCAGCCGGTGTCACGGCCACCGACGGCGCGCGCTGCGCGGCAACGGCCGGTCGCGCCCCGTCCTCTCTGAGTTTCAGCACGGTGCCGACGCGCACCTTGCGTGGATCGGCGATATTGTTGATCCGCTGCAGGTCCGCCATCGACAACTTGTTGGCCCGGGCGATCGTGTACAGGCTGTCGCCGGGCTTCAATGTGTAGGTCCCGTCGGCGTTGCCCACCGGCGCCTCCGCGACTGGCGCGGCGGGTTCGGCAGCTACCGGATTCGGCGCCGCCACCCGGCGTGCCGCCGCGGCAACCGTCGCGGCACGTCCCGCACCCGCCGGCATCACCAGACGTTGGCCGGGGCGGATCATCGTGCTGGAAAGGTTGTTCAGACGCTTAACGTCTTCGACCCGAACATTGTGGCGCCGCGCGATGCCGAACAACGTATCGCCCTGCTGCACCTCGACCGTCTCGCCGGCCGCCGTTGTGGCAGCCGCCGGCTCGGGACGGGCGGCGGGCGCCGCAACGGGACGCGAGGCCGGGGCCAGCGCACGCGGTGCCGGTGCGGCACCGGCGGCCGGCTGATAAGTCGGTTCGGGTCGATAGGGGGCCGGCGCCGGATCGGGAAGCGCGGCACTGCGGATTTCCCCCGGCCGCGACGACGTACCGTAACCGCCGCCGGTGTATGACGGCGTCTGCTCTGAAAGATTGCCCGGACCCGCGCTCGCGCCGTTGCCGATCGAGCCGGTCGCGGTGCTCGAATCGTTCATGCCGAAGAACGGGGAGTCGAACCGGGAGATATCGGCGCTGCAGCCACCGGCAGCTATGGCAATTCCCACAAGCCCCGCTCGCAGCGTGGCTCCCTGACCGACACGCCAGGGACGGGTGGAGACCGAGTTACGCGACATGTTACACCTCTACGCCCACCCTTGTTGTTAACGCTGTTGGAGTTAACAGCTCGTTAACGAACCGCCGGGCCCGCCGAGGTCGCATGCGATTCTGTCGGGCACCAACGGCGCCGAGAGGAGCGGCGAGCGACCGTCGCCACCCCCTCCGTCTACGGCTTCATTGTGTGAGAAGCGGGGCATGCCGGTGGCGCCTCCGTGGCGCCCGCTCTCAGTCCGCGCGCAGGGTCAACACGAGGTTACTGGCCGACCGCGCCGCCGATCTTGTCGAACATGTAGGCCCACTTGGCGGTCTGGATCTCGACCAGCGCCCGCATGTAGCCGCGCAACTCCGCCAGCAGACGGCAGTCCGGAGTCTTCGCCCGCCCGCCCTCCTGACCCATCTCGGTGATCTTGCGCAGCGCCTCGTCGGAGCGCGCATCGAACGCCTCGATCTCGCTGTCGCGCACGAACGGCGCCGCCTCGGCGATGAACTGGTCCTGACTCCAGCCGCGCTTGTCCCTCAGTCTGCGCAGCCGATCCTGGAACTCCGGCCGGTTCTTCTGATTGAGTTCGCGCAGTGCCGCGGCGGCTTCGTCGACGGCCGCGTAGAAGTCGTCGCGCACGCAGCGTGCGGGCTCGGCCGCCTGGGCCCCCGCCGCACCGGCAAGTACGGCAAGCGATAGCAGGAGGTGCAACGATCGCCGCCGCATACGTGGCCCCCTGGGGTGCACGGGCTACCCCGATCCGGTGTTTCAAGCGAACGGATGAGCGCACTGTTGCCGCGCCCCACGCCGGAAGGCAAGCGCGCGACGAGCGCCAGCGCTCTTACCCGAACGCCGGACCGAACTTGTTGGAGCGCGGGAACCCCTTGGGTGCCACCTTGCCCGCTTGAGCCCGCTGGCCGACCCAGTCGGCATACTCCGACTTCGACAGCGTGAACGTGCGCCCGGCCCCGTCGAGCCACGTCAGGCCCAGCTTCGCGGTGAACACCGTCACGTCGGACAGCCCGCCCTCGGTGAACCGCTGCAGGATCACGCCCTTGCCGCGCGCCATTTCGTTCACCTGATCCAGCGGGAACACCAGAAGTTTGCGGTTCTCGCCGATGGTCGCGACCATATCGCCGGCCGCCGGCACGCAGACCTTGGCCTCTTCCGGCTCGCTGACGTTCAACACCTGCTTGCCCTTGCGGGTCGAGGCGACGACCTCGTCCTCCGGCACGATGAACCCGTTCGCACCGGTCGAGGCGACCAGCAGTTTGCGCCCCGGCTCGTGCACGAACAGGTCGACGATGTCGTGGTTCTCCTCGAGGTCGAACATCAGCCGCACGGGCTCGCCGTGGCCGCGCCCGCCGGGCAGACCGTTGGCCTCGAGCGTGAAGAACTTGCCGTTGGTCGTGAACAGCAGCAGCTTGTCGGTGGTCGAGGCGCGCACCGCTTTTCTCAAGTCGTCGCCCTGCTTGAAATCCAGCTTGGACAAGTCCTCCGGGTGGCCCTTCAGTGCCCGGATCCAGCCCTTCTCCGACAGGATGACGGTTATCGGTTCCTTCTCGATCAGCGCCTGCTCGAGATCGATCTCGATGTCGGGCGCATCGGCGAAGGCGGTGCGGCGGCGGCCCAGCGCCGTCTTCTTGGAGTAGCGCTCGCGGGTCTCGCGGATCTCGACCGAAATCCGCTCCCACTGCAGATCGTCGGAGCCGAGCAGGCTGAGGATGTCGCGGCGCTCACTCGACAGTTTGTCGTGCTCGGCCTTGATCTGAATCTCTTCGAGCTTGGCCAGCGACCGCAGGCGCAGGTTGAGGATCGCCTCGGCCTGGACCTCGGACAACTTGAACTTCGCGATCAGCCGCTGCTTCGGCTCGTCCTCGAAGCGGATGATGCGGATCACCTCGTCGATGTTCAGGAAGGCGATCAGATAGCCGTCCAGAACCTCGAGGCGATGTTCGATCTTCTCGAGCCGATACCGGCTGCGCCGGACCAGCACCTCCTTGCGATGATGCAGCCACTCGGTGAGAACCTCACGCAGCGACAGCACGCCCGGCACCTGCCCGCGCGACAGCACGTTCATGTTGAGCCCGAAGCGCACTTCGAGCTCGGTCAACCGGAACAGGCTCTCCATCAGCACCAGCGGGTCGACCGCGCGGCTTTTCGGCTCGAGCACCAGCCGCACGGTCTCCGCACTCTCGTCGCGGACGTCGCCGAGCAACGGCAGCTTCTTTTCGGTCAGCAGATCGGCGAGACGCTCGACCAACTTGGATTTCTGGACCTGGTAGGGGATTTCAGTGACGACGAGCTGATACCCGCCCCGCCCGGTCTCCTCACGCTCCCACCTGGCGCGCAGCCGGAACCCGCCACGGCCGGTGCGATAGGCCTCCAGGATCTGGTCGCGCGGCTCGACGATGATGCCGCCGGTCGGGAAATCCGGACCCGGCACCATCTCGACAAGCTTCTCGATGCTGGCGTTGGGGTGCTTGATCAGATGGAGCAACGCGGCGCAAAGCTCGTCGGCGTTGTGCGGCGGAATGTTGGTTGCCATGCCGACCGCGATGCCGGCCGAACCGTTGGCCAGCAGGTTCGGGAAGGCGGCCGGCAGCACCACCGGTTCCTGGTTGGTGCCGTCGTAGGTCGGCCGGAAATCGACCGTGTTCTCGTCGATGCCGTCGAGCAGCGCCTCGGCCACCGCAGTCAGCCGGCTTTCCGTGTAGCGCATCGCCGCGGCGTTATCGCCGTCGATG
Source organism: Hyphomicrobiaceae bacterium (assembly GCA_049318625.1). Lineage (GTDB taxonomy): Bacteria > Pseudomonadota > Alphaproteobacteria > Rhizobiales > Hyphomicrobiaceae > JBMOGA01. The sequence continues at coordinate 41,445 of JBMOGA010000012.1, read as the reverse complement.
TTGCCGAAGTTGCCCTGCCCGTCGACCAGCGGATAGCGGACCGCGAAATCCTGCGCGAGGCGCACCAGCGCGTCGTAGATCGCCTGATCCCCGTGCGGATGGAAGTTGCCCATCACCTCGCCGACGATCTTGGCGCACTTCTTGTACCCGGCCGACGGATCGAGCTTGAGCTCGCGCATCGCGAACAGGATGCGCCGATGTACGGGCTTCAGCCCGTCGCGCACGTCCGGCAGCGCCCGGTGCATGATCGTCGAAAGCGCGTAGGCGAGGTAGCGCTCCTCGAGGGCGTCACGCAGGTTTACGGCCTCGACCGGGCCAGACAGAATCGGTGTGTCACTCATGGCAGCCGTCCTACCGCCGAACGCCCGGGTGGCTCAAGGGCCGCAGCGACACAGGCCTCCGGCAGACCGACACACCCGTTGCCATCGCCGCGCACCGTGGTAATGCGGCGTTCTGCCACCGCAAGGGAGCCCCGGACGCCCAGATGGCCGCCATCACGCCCGATCTGCCGAAGGTGGAAGCCGCGATCGTCGCGCTCACCAACGACTTCCGCCGCGAGAGCAAACTTGGCGCGCTGCAACCGAGCCCCGCGCTCGCCGCCGCCGCCAAGGCGTTCGCCGCCTATCTGGCACGAACCAAGGCCTTCTCCCACACCGCCGACGGCCAGACTTTCGCCGAGCGCGCCCGCAAGTCCGGCTACACGCCATGCCAGATTGCAGAAAACCTCGCGTTGCATCTCCATGCCGCCGGTTTCGAGACCAACGAACTCGCGCGGCGCACCGTCGAGGGCTGGAAAGCCTCGCCGGGCCACCGCCAGAACCTGGAATCGCCCCACATGACGGAAATCGGCGTCGGCGTCGCCGAGGGACCCGATCGGACCTATCTGTCCGTCCAGTTGCTCGGCCGGCCGGACTCGCAGCGCTATCAATTCCGCATCGACAACGCCACTCCGGCCACCGTGACCTTCCGCATCTCCGACAAGCCGGAAAAACTCGCCCCGCACGTCTCCGTGCGTTTCTCCCGGTGTCTGCCGGCGACGCTGGTGTTCGACAGCCTCGACCCGCCGAAGCGCTTTCAGCCGCGCGACGGCGACCGATTCGCCGTCACAGGAACCGCCGCCGACATCCGAATCGAGATCCAGCCCGCAAGATGATCCGGCTCACTCGGCGGCCTTCTTCGGCGGGGCCACGAAGGCGTCGGCCGGTTTCGGCTTGGGTTGCGGCTTGGGTTTCGGCTTCACCGGCGCCTCGGGGTTCGGGTCGCCCTTGGCCTCGGTGTCGGCCTTGGCCGTCTTTTTCGCGGGCTCGGCCGCCGGCTTCTTCTTGGCCGGCGGCGCGGGTTTGGCCTCGCCGTCGCTGTCCTCCGGGGGCGGCACCGCATGAACTGCCGCCTTGTCGCGCACCGGCTTGGGAAGCGGGCAGCGGAACAGCAACTGCTCCTCGAGATCGATGTAGCGGCGTACCACCTCGGGATCGACGCCCGGCAGATTGGCCTTGGTCCACGCCGGCCCCTTCTCGACCGCTTCCCGCAAGCGCTTCGGCGCAAGTTCGGCCTGCTCGGCCTTGAGCTTGTTGCAGGCCTCGGGGTCGAGTTTCGCGGCCCACGCGCCACCCGGCGGCAACGCCAGCGCCAGCGTCGAGAGTAGGGGAGCCCAACGGCGGATCATCGATATCTCTCGTCTCATGTTGGCCCGGGGCAGCGCCGGTCAGGACCGGTACGCCGCCAGGATGCCGAGAAAATCGTCGGCCTTGAGGCTCGCGCCACCGACCAGTGCCCCGTTCACGTTGGCGATGCCGAGCAACTCGCGCGCGTTCGACGGCTTGACCGATCCGCCGTACAGCAGCCGGATCGCCGCGCCCGCCGCACCGTATCGCGACACCAGCGCCGCCCGCATCGCCGCATGGACGGCGGCGACATCGGCGGCCGTCGGCGTCAACCCCGTGCCGATCGCCCACACCGGCTCGTAGGCGACGATCGTCGTCGCCGCGTCCACCGCGTCGGGCAGCGACGCGGTTAACTGCCGCCCCACCACCGTGAGTGTCAGACCGGCCGCCCGTTCACCCGCCGTCTCGCCGACACAGACGATGGCCGCGAGGCCGGCCCGGTGCGCCGCCACGACTTTGGCGCGCACTTCAGCCGACGTCTCGCCGTGATCGGCGCGGCGCTCGGAATGGCCGAGGATCACAGCCGTCGCACCGGCGTCCTTGAGCATTTCGGCCGCCACGTCGCCGGTGTGCGCGCCCTGCGCCGCCGCATGACAATCCTGGCCTCCCACCGCCAGCCCGGTGCCCGCTACACCGGCCGCCAGCGTGGCCACCAAAGTGGCCGGCGGGCAGATCAGCACGTCCGCCCCGGGATCGGCGCCGAGCGCGTCGCGCACCTTGAACGCCTCCGCCAGGGAAGCCTTGAGACCGTTCATCTTCCAGTTGCCCGCCACCAGCGGACGGATGTTGCCAGACACGCGTCGTCCCCCCTCGTCGCCATCGACCGCGACCGGCCCTCGGCCGGTCATTCGCGGGCCGCCCTTGCTTTCCCGCAGTCCCTGAGGTTCTTATCAGCACCCCACGGCGTCCGGCAAAGCCGATCGCCGTCATGCCCCTATGCAGGAAGCACGAGAGACGAGATGCTTGATACGTTGAGGCGTGGCGCCGGCAGCTGGCTGGCCAAGGGTCTCCTGTTCCTGCTCATCATCAGCTTCGGTGTCTGGGGCGTCGCCGACGTCTTTCGCGGCCAAGGCGCGAGCACGGTCGCCCGCGTCGGCGATTCGGACATCTCGAGCGCCGAGTTCCAGCAGGCCTACCAGAACCAGCTGGAAGAGATCCGCCGCCGCTTCGGCAGCCGCATCACCGCCGAGCAGGCCCGCGCATTCGGGCTGGACCGCCAGGTTCTCTCCCGCCTGATCGGCGCCGCGGTGATCGATCAGCACGTCCGCAGTCTCGACCTGGCGCTGCCCGACTCCGTGATCGCCGACATCGTCCGGCGCGACCCCGTCTTCCTCGGGCCGGATGGCCAGTTCAGCCGCCGCGCGCTCGAATCGATCCTGCGCGAGGCCGGCTACTCCGAGAAGTCCTACCTGGCGTCCCGGCGTCGCGACGAGGTCCGCGAGCACCTGACCCAGGCGCTGGCCACGCCGGCCGCGCCACAGCCGCTGGTCGAGCTGCTCTACAAGCACCGCGAGGAAACCCGCACCGTCTCGTATTTCACCATCGATGCCGCCAAGGTGGCCATCGGCACCCCCGACGACGCCAAGCTCAAGGAAACCTACGAGGCCAACAAGGCGCGCTTCGTCGTTCCCGAGCAGCGGAAGATTGCGGCGCTGATCCTCACCATCGACGAACTCGCCAAGTCGATCACCATCCCCGAAGCGGACGTGCGCGCCGCCTACGAGCAGGGCAAGGAGCTCTATGCGATCGCCGAGCAGCGCCGCATCGAGCAGATTTCCTTCCCCGACCGCGCGGCGGCGGAGGCCCAACGCAAGAAGATCGCGGCCGGCCAGTCGTTCGCCGACGCCGCCAAGGACGCCGGCGCCAAACCGACCGACATCGATCTAGGCCTGTTGACGCAGAAGCAGGTCATCGACCCGGCGATCGCGGAAGCGGCCTTCGCGCTGGCCAAGAACCAGGTCTCCGCGGTGATCGAGGGCAAGTTCGCAACCGTGCTGCTGCGCGTGCCCGAGATCCAGCCCGGCCGCCAGAAGCCGTTCGAGGAAGTGCGGACCGAGATCCGCGACCGGCTCGCCCACGACAAGGACGCCGAGGAGATCCAGAAGTTGCATGACCAGATCGACGACCAGCGCGCGGCCGGCAAACCCCTAGCCGAAATCGGCGCCGCCATGAAGGTCCGGTTCGTCGAGGTCGCCGCGCTCGACCGCAGCGGCACAGGCCCCGACGGCAAACCGGCGATCGCCGACGCCGATGCCCAGCGCATCGCCGCCGCCGCCTTCGAGGCGCAAGTCGGCGGCGACTCCGATGCCATCGAGATCGGCGATGCCGGCTATGCCTGGGTCAGCGTTCTCGCCGTGACCCCCGAACGCCAGAAGGCGCAGGACGAGGTGGCGGCCGACGTGAAGACCGCCTGGATCGAGCAGGAGCGCCGCCGTCTCGTCACCGAACTGGCCGACAAGCTCGCCGAGCGCGCCCAGGCCGGCGAACCCCTGGCCGCCCTGGCCAAGGAGGCCGGCGGCAAGGTCGAGACCGCCAAGGACGTCAAGCGGGCTGGCGGCAGGTCCGGCCTGCCCGACGCCGCCATCGTGCGCGTTTTCGCGACACCGAAGGGCAAGGCCACATCGGCCGACAGCGGCACCACCCGCGTGGTACTCAAGGTCGACGAAATCAACGTCCCGGCCACCCCGACCGCCGACGCCCTCCGCCCCATCGCCGAGGAGATCGAGCGGCAGATGCAGAACGACGTGCTCGCCGCCTACGTCTCCGCGCTGCAGGACCGTTTCGGCGTCCGCATCAACGATGCGGCGCTGCGCCAATCGATCGGTCCCACCCAGCAGCAATGATGAGGGCCTGATCGTGACCTCCGCCGCTGCCGCGCCCGGACCGGCGCCCGACGGGCTCGAAGCCCTGCCCGCCTTCGACGCGTTCGCCGCCCGCTATGCGGACGGCGCCCCGCAGGTGGTTTGGACCCGCCTCGTCGCCGACCTCGAGACCCCCGTTTCGGCCTACCTCAAACTCGCCGAAGGGCGCCCGTTGAGCTTTTTGCTCGAATCCGTCGAAGGCGGCGCCGTCCGCGGCCGCTACTCGATCATCGGCCTCGAACCCGATCTGGTCTGGCGTGCCGCCGGCCATCACGCCGAGATCAACACCCGCCCACTCGAGGCGCCCGACGCCTTCACCCCGGACCCGCACACGACGCTCGACAGCCTCCGCCGTCTGATCGCCGCCTCGCGCATCGAGATCGGACCCGAACTGCCGCCGATGGCCGCCGGCGTGTTCGGCTACATGGGCTACGACACGATCCGCCTCGTCGAGCGGCTGCCCGACGTGCCGCCCGACCGCCTCGGCACACCCGATGCCGTTCTGATGCGCCCGACGCTGATCGTCATCTTCGATGCCGTGAAGGACGAGATGACCGTGGTCACGCCGGTGCGGCCCACGGCCGGCGAACCGGCCGCCGCCGCCTATGCCGCGGCCCGTACGCGCCTCGCCCGTGCCGTCGAACGCCTCGAGGCGCCGCTGCCGCACGCCCTGCCGCAGCCTGTCGCCGTTGCCGACCTGCCCGACCCCGTGTCCAGCACGTCACCGTCCGACTATCTGGCCATGGTCGCCCGCGCCAAGGAGTACATCCGCGCCGGCGACGTTTTCCAGGTCGTCCTCTCGCAACGCTTCGCGACCCCGTTCGCGTTGCCGCCGTTCGCGCTCTACCGCGCCCTGCGCCGCACCAACCCCTCGCCGTTCCTGTTCCATCTCGATTTCGGCGGCTACGCGCTCGTCGGCTCGAGCCCGGAAATCCTGGTCCGGGTCCGCAACGGCGAGGTCACCATCCGCCCGATTGCCGGCACCGCCCGCCGCGGCGCCAACGGGGCCGAAGATCAATTGCTCGCCGACCAGTTGCTGGCCGACCCCAAGGAGCGCGCCGAGCACCTGATGCTGCTCGACCTCGGCCGCAACGATGTCGGCCGCGTCGCCGAGATCGGCTCCGTCGAGGTCACCGAGCAGTTCATCGTCGAGCGCTACAGCCACGTCATGCACATCGTCTCGAACGTGATCGGCCGCCTGCGGGCCGACCGCGACGCCATCGACGCCCTGATGGCGGGCTTCCCGGCCGGCACCGTCTCGGGGGCGCCGAAGGTGCGTGCCATGGAGATCATCGACGAGTTGGAGGCGGAAAAGCGCGGCCCCTACGCCGGCTGCGTCGGCTATTTCTCCGCCGACGGCAACATGGACACCTGCATCGTGCTGCGCACCGCGCTGGTCAAGGACGGCACCATGTACGTGCAGGCCGGCGCCGGCGTCGTCTACGATTCGATCCCCGAGAACGAGCAGCAGGAGTGCATCAACAAGGCCAAGGCCCTGGTGCGCGCCGCCGACGAGGCCGTCCGCTTCGCCACCCGCGCCCGCAGCCCCCGGCCCTCCGGCAACCGTGGGCCCTGGAACTGACCTCCGCCTCGCTCCGGCCTGGACCGATACCGGCAACCCGCCGAACCGGCAACGCAGAGACCCCGCCGCCATGTTGACGCTGACCCTGCTGCGCCACGCCAAGTCCGCCTGGGACGATCCCACCCTCGACGACCACGAGCGCCCGCTCGCCCCGCGTGGCGAAAAGGCCGCCCCGATGATCGGCCGCCACCTGGCCCGTACCGTCACCGCACCCGACCTCGTGCTGTGCTCGACCGCGATGCGCACCCGCCAGACCCTGGCGCTGGTTCTGCTGGAGATGTCCGCCAAGCCGGCCGAGATCCTCTACGAAGACGCCCTTTATCTCGCCACACCGTCGCAATTGCGGGGCCGCCTCGCCGACGTCGCCACGACCACCGGCCACGTCATGATGGTCGGCCACAACCCGGGCCTGCACGCCTTGGCCCTGGAGTTGACCGGCACCGGCCCGAAACGCGCCGTGGTGCAACTCGCCAAGAAATTCCCGACCGCCGCCCTCGCCGTGATCGACTTCCCCGAGGCCGCGGCCTGGGCCGACGTCCACCCCGCCACCGGCACGCTGCGCACCTTCGTAGCACCCCGCGATCTCGACGGCTGACCGGCACGCCGCGTTTCGAACAACAGTTCTGCAAGTCCGCAACTTTCAAGCGAGCCGCGACGCTTGACAGCAATCGAATGCACCCCATAGACAACCCCATGGTTGACTCTCAGGGGACGGGCCTCGATCGCACCTTTCAGGCGCTCTCCGATCCAACGCGGAGAGCCATTCTCGCACGACTTGCACAATCACCCGAGGTTGCGGCGAGCGAGCTGGCAGCGCCTTTCGACATGTCGCTGCCCGCCTTGCTCAAGCACATTTCAGTTCTCGAGAACGCCGGTCTGGTCGCTCGCGAAAAGCGCGGGCGCACCGTCCACTGCCGGCTGGTTGCAGATCCGATGAAATCCGCCATGGAGTGGCTCGCAACCTACGAGCTGTTCTGGAGCGACCGGCTCGATGCACTCGCCGCCTATCTGGAGGACCCTGAATGGACGGATCCGGCGTCACGGCCAGACCCAGCCTCACCCTCCGCCGCACCATCAAAGCCCCGCCCGACCGCGTCTTCAGCGCCTGGACGCAAGCCGCGCAACTGAGCCGCTGGTTCTGCCCCGCCGACTGCACGCTCGAAAGTGTCGAGAACGATCCCCGCCCGGGCGGCCGCTATGCCATCACCATGCGCAGCCGGGACAGCGGAGAGACTCACCGCCTGTCCGGCACCGACCGCGCGTTCGACCCGCCCCAGCGCCTCATCATGACCTGGGCCTGGTACACGATGCCGGAGCGCGAAAGCCTGGTCACCGTCGACATCGCCGCCACCGACGGCGGCTCGGTGCTGACGCTGACCCACGCGCAGTTCGCCGACACCCGCGCCCGCGACGGCCACCGGGTCGGCTGGACCGGCATGCTCGATCACCTTGCCGAGCTGCTCGAAGCGGGCGCGGCCGCCTGCTGACTTCGGTGGAGCGATCGGGCAGGCACATCCCCCGCTTGACTTGACGTCTGGCCGTGCACGCCGTTACCGCTATTTTCCTTCGCGGCATCAGCCGCCGCTCAGTCGAGGGCTGCGCGCCCGCCATTCCTCCGGAGGACGCCCCCATGACGGCCACCGCGGACACCCGTCCGAGCATCACGCTCCGCCGCACCTTCAAGGCCCCCGTCGAGCGGGTCTTCAAGGCCTGGACCGACGCCGCCGAACTCAGCCGCTGGTTCTGCCCGAGCTTCCTCAAGCTCGAAAGCGTCGAGACCGATCCGCGGCCGGGCGGCAGCTATCGCATCGCTATGCGCGCGCCGACCGGCGAGTTGCACTGCGTCGTCGGCACCTACCGGGAGTACAACCCGTTCACCCGCGTGGTGTTCACCTGGGCCTGGATCGCCACCCCGGAGCGCGAGAGCGTCGTCTCCATCGACATCGCCGCCAACGACAACGGCGCCCGGCTCACCCTCGTCCACGGTCCGTTCGCCGACGAGGCCGAGCGCGCCCCACACATGCTCGGATGGGACGACATTCTGGCGCAGCTCGAAGCCCTGCTGGAAGGTCGCGGCGCCGCCTGCTGAAGCCGTCGCCCGCCGGGAGTTCACGGGCGTCGAACGCCAGCCTGCGGCCGCCCGGACGCCGCTGCTGCCGGTCGACCCGGGCGCCCGTGCGCCTTGACGGGGCTGCGGCCGGGCTCCTACACGTGGCGCTCCCCCGTGGAGCCCGCCGCCATGCTCGTCCTGATCGATAACTACGACAGCTTCACCTACAATCTCGTGCACTACCTGGGCGAGCTCGGCGCACCATCCGAGGTGTTCCGCAACGACCGCATCTCGGTGGCCGACGTCCTGCGGCTGAAGCCGAAGGCGATCGTGCTGTCGCCCGGTCCCTGCACGCCCAACGAGGCCGGCATCTGCCTCGATCTCATCAAGGCCGCGGGGCCGACCATTCCGCTGCTCGGCGTCTGCCTGGGCCATCAGGCGATCGGCCAGGCCTACGGCGGCACGGTGCTGCGGGCGCCGCTGCCGATGCACGGCAAGTTGTCGACCATCCGGCACCGCGACGTCGGTCTCTTCAAGGGGTTGCCCGAGCGCGTCACCGTCACCCGCTACCACTCGCTGATCGTCGAGCGCGCCTCGCTGCCCGACTGCCTCGAGGTCACCGCCGAAACCACCAACGGCCTGATCATGGGCTTGCAGCACAAGTCTCACCCCGTCCACGGCGTCCAGTTCCATCCCGAGAGCATCGCGTCGGAAGGCGGGCACGACATGCTCGGCAATTTCCTCCGCATCGCCGGGCTCGGACCCCGCCCCCGCAATACCAAGCGCAAGGCGGCCTGAGCGATGCCCGGCGTCTGGCGATCGCTGATGGAACTGCTCGGCCAGAGCGCCGCCGTCCCCGCCGTCGCCACGCCGCCCTCCCCTCCGCCGCATGACCGCCGCCAGGAACCGCCACCGATGTCCACCCCGACGCCGCATGCTGCCGTGACACCCGATCCGCAGGCTCTGAAGCCCTACATTTCGCGTGCCCTCGATTCGGCGCTGCCGCAGCGCGAGGCCGAAGAGGCGTTCGACGTCATCATGTCGGGCCTCGCCACACCGGCGCAGATCGGCGGCTTCCTCATGATCCTCCGCCTGCGCGGGGAATCGATCGAGGAGATCACCGGCGCCGCCACCATCATGCGGGCCAAATCCAAGAAGGTGCAGGCCCCCGCCGGCGCCATCGACATCGTCGGCACCGGCGGCGACGGCAAGGGCACGCTCAACATCTCGACCACCGCCTCGATCGTCACCGCGAGCCTCGGCGTGCCGGTCGCCAAGCACGGCAACCGCGCCCAGTCCTCAAAGGCCGGGGCCGCCGACCTGCTGGGGCTGCTCGGCGTCGACATCAACGCGCCCGTCGATCGCATCGAACGCTGCCTGCGCGAAGCGGGCATCGGCTACATGAACGCGCCGAACCACCATGCCGCCATGCGCCACGTGATGCCGGCGCGCATCGAGCTCGGCGTCCGCACCGTGTTCAACATCCTGGGCCCCCTCACCAACCCGGCCGGCGTCAAGCGCCAGCTCACCGGCGCCTTCACCCAGCACCTGCTGCGGCCGATGGCCGAGACACTGCGCGCGCTCGGCTCGGAAGCAGCCTGGCTCGTGCACGGCATGGACGGCACCGACGAGATCTCCATCGCCGGGCCGACCCACGTCGCCATGCTGGCCGACGGCAAGATCACCCAACTGACGATCAAGCCCGAGGATGCCGGGCTGCCGGAGCATCCGTTCGGCCAGATTCTCGGCGGCGCGCCCGAGGAGAACACCGCCAAGGTCCGTGCCCTGCTGGCCGGCGACAAATCCCAGAAACTGCTGGCCTTCCGCCATGCGGTGATGCTGAACACCGCCGCCGCGCTGGTCATCGCCGGCAAGGTCTCGACCCTCGCCGAGGGCGCCCCGCTGGCAGCCGCCGCCCTCGACGACGGCCGCGCCCAGGCGACGCTCGACAAGCTGGTGGCCCTGTCGCGGGGATAATCGGGCGCCGCGCGTCGGCAACGGCGAGCCCTCTCGACACTTGATCTTTGTCGTCCTCGGCCTTGGGCCGAGGACCCAGCCATCCCCAACGCCAACGCCGGATGCCGGCTCCGTCGCTGCCCGGTGGGCGTGCCCCTGATCGCACGCTGGGTCCTCGGGACGAGCCCGAGGACGACAGTCTGAGGCTTGATCTCGCATCTTCAGCTGCGACCACCGTTGCGGCCGCAAGCCCCGTCAGCCCGCCGGCCCGTCGACCATGTGCGTGGCGAATTCGGCCGGCAGCACGATCTCCAGCACCTCGCAGTCGTCGGAGTAGTCGACCACCCGATGGCGGATGCCCGGCGGCTGGATCCAGCTGCTGCCGGCGTCCATCTTGATCGGCTCGTGACCGGCCATCTCGGTCTTGATCCAGCCCTTGAGCACGTAGATCATCTGGAACTGGATATCGTGCGTGTGCCACTGGCGGACCTCGTCGGTGCACGGCGGCACGAAGCGGATCACATGCGCGACCGCCTGCCCATTGGTCGCCGCCGCGAAGCCGAGGTCGCGGTAGCGGGCGTAGGGGCGCAATCCACCCGTGGAGAAATCCTCCTCCTTGAGATGACTGTAGGCGAAGGTCTGTGTCGTCGGTGCGTTCCCGGCCATGCCCGGCTTCCTCCTCGATCCCGGCGCCGACCGCGCCGTGCGTTGACGTCTCGACCGCGGATCCGTTGCCGCGACCGCCACCGCCATCGTATATGCAGGCGCCATGACCGACATTCTCGAAAAGATCACAGCTTACAAGCTCGCGGAGATCAGCTCCGCCAAGGCCCGCCGCCCGCTGGCCGAGGTCGAGGCCGCCGCCCGCGCGGCGTCGCCCGTGCGCGGGTTCGCCGCGGCGCTCGCCGGCCGCGTCGCCGCCGGGCGCTATGCCCTCATCGCCGAGATCAAGAAGGCGTCGCCCTCGAAAGGGCTGATCCGCGCCGACTTCGATCCCCCGGCGCTGGCCAAAGCCTACGAGGCCGGCGGCGCCGCCTGCCTGTCGGTGCTGACCGACACCCCGTCGTTCCAGGGCGCGCCCGAGTTCCTCACCGCAGCCCGCGCGGCAACCGCGCTGCCGGCGCTGCGCAAGGACTTCATGCTCGACACCTATCAGGTGGCCGAGGCCCGCGCCTGGGGCGCCGACTGCATCCTCATCATTCTCGCCCAGGTCGACGACCGCACCGCCCAGGCCCTCGCGGCCGCGGCCACCGCATGGGGCATGGACGCCATCGCCGAGGTTCACGACGACGCCGAACTCGATCGCGCGCTGGCCCTGCCGGTCCGCCTGATCGGCATCAACAACCGCAATCTCAAGACGTTCGAAACGAAGCTCGAAACGACCGAGCGGCTGGCGCCCCGCGTGCCCGGCGACCGCATCGTCATCGGCGAGAGCGGTATTTTCACACCGGCCGACCTCGCACGGCTCGCCGCCGCCGGGGTCCGCTCCTTCCTGGTCGGCGAAAGCCTGATGCGTCAGGCCGATGTCGCCGCCGCCACGCGCGCGTTGCTGGGAACCGCCCCATGACCAAGCTGTCCCACCTCGACGAACGCGGCGACGCCCGCATGGTCGACGTTTCCGACAAGGAGGTGACGAGCCGCGTCGCCATCGCCGAGGGGTTCGTGGCGATGGCGCCGGAGACGCTGGCGCTGATCGAAAGCGGCGAGGCCAAGAAGGGCGACGTCCTGGCGACGGCGCGCATCGCCGGCATCATGGCCGCCAAGCGCACGCACGACCTGATCCCGCTCTGCCACCCGCTCGCCATCTCGAAGGCGGCGGTCACCTTCCGCCTGTCGCACCGGCCGGTCGGCGTGCACGTCACCGCCGAGGTCAAGGTCACCGGCCAGACCGGCGTCGAGATGGAGGCGCTCACCGCCGTCTCGGTGGCCTGCCTCACGATCTACGATATGCTGAAGGCCGCCGACAAAGGCATGGTCATCTCCGACATCCGGCTGATCGAGAAGACGGGCGGCCGCTTCGGCACCTGGCGCGCCGACATCGCCACGGAGCACTGAGATGGCGCTGACCGTCGCCGAGGCGCTGGCGCGGGTCCTCGACGGCGCCACGCCGCTCGAAACCGAAACGGTCGACGTTGCCGAAGCCCAGGGCCGCACGCTCGCGGCCCCCCTCGCCGCCCGTCTCACCCAGCCGCCCTTCGATGCCTCCGCCATGGACGGTTACGCGGTCCGCGCCGCCGACGTCGCGCGCCTGCCGGCCCGGCTGGCCGTCATCGGCGAGGCGGCCGCCGGCCACCCGTTCGCCGGATCGGTAGGTGCCGGCGAGGCGGTCCGCATCTTTACCGGCGCCCCAGTCCCCCAAGGGGCCGACGCGGTCGTCATCCAGGAGAACACCCGGCGCGACGGGACCGCCGTCGTCGTCACCGAAGGCACGCCCGAAGCGGGCCATGTCCGGCGTCGCGGTTTCGACTTCGCCGCCGGCGACGCCCTGCTGGCCGCCGGGCGCCGGCTCGGCCCCCGCGAGTTGTCTCTGGCCGCCGCGATGGGACACGGCGAGATCGCGGTCCGCCGGGCGCCGCGCGTCGCCGTTCTCGCCACCGGCGACGAACTGGTCCTGCCGGGAGAGACGCCGGGACCCGGCCAGATCGTCTGCTCCAACCACCTCGGCGTCGCCGCGCTGTGCCGGCAGGCCGGCGCGGTCGTGCGTTTCCTCGGCATCGCCCGCGACACCACAAAGAGCCTCGACCACCACATCGCCGCCGCGACCGACGCCGATGTCCTGGTCACCATCGGCGGCGCCTCGGTCGGCGACCACGATCTGGTTGGCACGGTGCTGCGGTCCCACGGCATGGCGCTGGATTTCTGGAAAATCGCCATGCGCCCCGGCAAGCCACTGATGTTCGGAAAGCTCGGCGCCCAACGCGTGCTGGGCCTGCCGGGCAATCCGGTCTCGTCGCTGATCTGCGCCCGCGTCTTCGTCGTCCCGCTCATCGCCGCCCTGCTCGGCCGCCCATCCACTGCCGAGACCCTCGAAACCATGCCGGCCGGCGCGCCGATCGAACGAAACGGCTCTCGCCAGCACTACATGCGGGCCACCGTAAGACCCGGCCCCGACGGCCGGCAGGCGGCCCACCCCGCCCGCTCGCAGGACAGTTCGCTGCTGTCGCCACTGGCCGAATCGAATGCCTTCATCGTCCGCCCGATCGACGCGCCGGCAGTCGCCGCTGGTGGTGATGTCCAAATCCTGCGCCTGGATTTCTGACCGGAGCTGGCAGGCGTCAACCAATCCCCCAAGGTTCCGCTTGCGTTCCCCGGCGAACGTACGTATATCGTTCTTGCTTTGTTTATGCATCTCGGTCGCGCGGCTGCCCACCGCGCACCGCAGCCGCGCACGGGCCCCATACAAGAGCCAGCGGAGACGAGGCCGATGCTGACGCAGAAACAAAAAGAGCTGTTGCTGTTCATCCATTCCCGCTTGCAGGAGGCGGGTGTTCCCCCCTCGTTCGACGAGATGAAGGATGCGCTCGACCTCAAGTCCAAGTCCGGCATCCACCGTCTCATCACCGCGCTCGAAGAGCGCGGCTTCATCCGCCGCCTGCCGCACCGCGCCCGCGCGCTCGAGGTCATCAAACTGCCGGACAGTGCGCCCGAAAGCGCGGCACGGCGCACCGGCTTCACGCCGAGCGTCATCGAGGGCAGCCGCAAGGCCCCGCAACTCCAGGCCCCACCCTCGCAGATGATCGACAGCCGCACGGTGTCGGTCCCGGTCATGGGCCGGATCGCCGCCGGCGTTCCGATCAGCGCCATCCAGAACCACACGCACGACATCGCCTGTCCGCCGGACCTGCTCACCAACGGCGAACATTTTGCGCTGGAGGTGCGCGGCGACTCGATGATCGAGGCCGGCATCCATGACGGCGATACCGTCATCATCCGCCGCACCGACACCGCCGAGAACGGCGACATCGTGGTCGCCCTCGTCGAAGGCGAGGAGGCGACACTCAAGAAGTTGCGCAAGCGCGGTAGCGCCGTCGCACTCGAAGCCGCCAATCCCAAGTACGAGACCCGCATCTTCGGCCCCGATCAGGTGGACATCCAGGGTCGGCTCGTCGGGCTGATCCGGCGCTACTGAGCGCTCCCATCGGGATCGGACGGCGGGTCGTCGTCCTCGATCTCCGGGCGCACCCGCGCCACGCCCTCGCCGAGGCTGTCGGGGGCCGCAAAGCCGGACAGCCGGGAGCCAAGGGCCCTGGTGCCGGAGGCCTCGGTGCGCGATGCCGCTGAAGCCAGCCGGGCCCATGGCCGCCGGCCGCGCGTCTCCGCGACCGTGGTGACGATTGCGCCGTCCCGGGCAAGACGGACGGCATGCGTGCCGTGATCGCGCACGCCGTAGAGGTCGATCAGCAGCAGGCGCGGCTGGCAGCCCACCGGCCGCGGCCACGACACCACGACGACATCAGCCAGCCGGCAGTCGTCGGCCAGCGCCGAGGCATGACGCGGCACAGCCACGCTTCGTGCGGCGACACGGCCGACGCAACCCACCGCGTCGCATCGGAACACCTGGCCAGAATCGGCGACGGCCCGTGCCACCGGCGCGCCGTCGTGCTCGCGCCAGCGTTTGAATTCGAACGCCGCGCCCTTGATTGCCGGCGTCACCAGTTGACCGTCCGGGCCGCGGATCGCCACCAGAGCGCCGTCGTGCCCGACCAACAGATCCGGCCGCGCTTTGAACGGGACGATCGCCACACCGAGCGCGATCAACACCAAGCCGCCGAGCCGCCAGCGCCGCCGCCACAGACAGAGCCAGAGGCTGCCCGCCACCATCAGGCCGAAGGCGGCCTCCGGCATCGCCGGTATCGCCAGCATCGCACCCGGGATAGCGGCCACCTTGAAGGCGGCGACCGTCATCAGATCGATGCCCCAGGCCATGACCGCGAGCGGCAGCGCCTCGAGTCCGAACGGCATCGCGATCAGCGCCGCGAGCGCCGCCGGCATCACCACAAGATTGCACAGCGGTATCGCCACGAGATTGGCCAGCAGCGCGTACTGCTGGCTCTGGTGGAAGTGGTAGGCGCTGAACGGCGCGACCGCGAGGCCCGCGACCACCGTCGACAGCACGATGCCGCCGAAGAACTGCAGGAAGCGGAGGAGCGGCCCGGGACCGTCGTCGAAGCCGACGCGCGCCATCCGTGCCCGCACCTCCTCGTAGGCGGCCACCAGCGCCACCACCGCCGCGTACGACATCTGAAAGCCCACATCGAGCAGCGTGTCGGGGAACACCGCCAGGATGAGCAGGGCGGACAGCGCCACCGTTCGCAACGCGATGGCAGGACGATCGGCCAGCATGGCGATAAAGCCGATGCTGATCATGACCCACGAGCGCGCGGTCGCCGCTGCCCCTCCCGAGATCAGCAGATAGCCGAGCGCCGCCACGCACGCGGCGACCGCCGGGATCTTGCGGATCGGCCAGCGCAGCGCCAGGCCCGGCCAGAGCGCGAGCAGCAGCCGCACCGCCCAGAACACCGCCCCCGCCATGATGACCATGTGTAGCCCGGAGATCGACAGCACGTGGTAGATGCCGGCCGCCCGATAGGCATCGTTGGTCGCGTCCGAGATCCCGCCCCGCTCGCCGTTGATGAGGGCGGCCGCGATGGCGCCGGTCTCTCCCGGCACCGCCGCGTGGATACGCGCCCCTATCGCCAGTCGGACCCGCTCCACCGCCGCCCACACCGCGAGGTCCAGCGGCGGCGGCGCCGCATCGGCGTCGAACTGCGGCCGCCGGATCGCGTACCCGACCGCGCCGATCCCGCGAAACCATGCCGCCCGCGCGAAATCGTAATCACCGGGAAGGCTCGGCAGCGCCGGCGCCGCCAAGGTCGCATTGACCCGTATGGCGTCGCCCGGGCGCAGCGCCGCGCCCGCCGGGATGCGCACGCGCACCCGAACCGGCCGCTCGGCCGGGCCGAAGCGTCCGAGCGCGCTGACCCTGAGCGTGATGCGCTGGCCGCGGCCGGGCCGCGGTTCCACCAGTTCGACGTAACCGCGCACCTCCGTGTTGTAGAGCGGCCGGGTCAGTGTCGGGCCGCCGGCGAATTCGGTGCGGATCTTCGCGGCCGCCAAGCCGGTCGCCAGTGCCACCAGCGCGCCGCCGACCACCACCGCGGCGAGCCCCTGGCGCCAGGCGACCTGGAGCGCCACCGCCGCGACGGCCAGAGCCAGGACGCTCGCCAACCGCGGCTCCACGGGCAGCGCGAAGTAGATCGCAATGCCGCCACCGAACAGCACGGTCGCCCACAGGAACCAGCGATCGCGCTCGGCAACGAGATCGCCGTTGAACCCGCGCAGCAGCCACCCGGCCCTCACGAGCGCGCGGCGGCCGATCCGCGGCACGCTCGCCGTCAGCGCCACCACGTCGCCGCCCCGGCTCGCTTCCGCGCCGGCCCTTGTGCTACATGGCGCCCTCGCCTCAGACCACTCATCGACACCGACGGCCCACGAGCACGCCCATGACCACGACAGACACCTCCCGGCGCCCCGTCGTCACGCGCTTCGCGCCGTCGCCAACGGGCTTCCTGCACATCGGCGGCGCCCGCACGGCGCTGTTCAACTGGCTCTTTGCGAAGCACACCGGCGGCACCTTCCTCCTGCGCATCGAGGACACCGACCGCGAGCGCTCCACCGAGCCAGCCATCGCCGCGATCCTCGACGGGCTGGCGTGGCTCGGCCTGCAGTGGGACGGCGAGCCGGTCTTCCAGTTCGCCCGCGCCGCCCGTCACCGCGAGGTGGCCGAGGCGTTGCTGGCGAACGGTCATGCGTACAAATGCTATCTGACCGCGGACGAGCTGGCCAGCATGCGCGCGCAAGCGGAGGCCGAGAAGCGGCCGCTCACCATCGTCAGCCCCTGGCGCGACCGCGACCCCAAGGATGCGCCGGCCGGGCTCGCCCCCGCCATCCGCCTGAAAGCTCCCCACGCCGGCGAGACGCTGATCGCCGACAAGGTGCAGGGCGACGTCACGTTCGCCAACAAGGACCTCGACGACCTCATCATCCTGCGCAGCGACGGCAACCCGACCTACAATCTCGCCGTCGTCGTCGACGACCACGACATGGGTGTCACCCATGTCATCCGCGGCGTCGATCATCTGACCAACGCCGCCCGCCAGACCCAGATCTACCGCGCCATGGACTGGGACGTGCCGACCTTCGCGCACGTGCCGCTGATCCACGGCGCCGACGGCGCCAAGCTGTCCAAGCGCCATGGCGCCCTCGGCGTCGAGGCTTATCGCGCCATGGGTTATCTGCCCCAGCCGCTGCGCAACTACCTCGTGCGTCTCGGCTGGAGCCACGGCAACGACGAGATCTTCTCGATCGAGCAGATGATCGCGTGGTTCGATCTCGACAGCCTCGGCAAGTCTGCCGCGCGCTTCGACTTCGCAAAGCTCGAGGACCTGAACGGCCACTACATCCGCAAGACCGACGATGCCGAACTGCTGTCCCGCATCCGGCAGGCGCTGCCGGAAATGGAGAACGGTCCGGCCCGCGCCGCCGGATTCGCGCGCGTCGGCTGGGACAAGCTCGCCGCCGCCATCCCGAGCCTCAAGGAGCGCGCCAAGACCCTGGTGGAGTTGATCGACGGCGCCGGCTATCTGGTCGCCGAACGGCCGTTGCCCATCGACGACAAGGCCAAGGCGCTGCTCGACCCGGCTGCCCGCGCGATGCTGGCCGCGCTCGGCCGTGAACTCGCCGCCGTCGCCGACTGGCAGGCCGCGCCGCTGGAAGCCGCCGTCCGCGCCCATGCCGAGGCGAACGGCCTCAAGCTCGGAAAGATCGCGCAACCGCTGCGCGCCGCGCTGACCGGCCGTGCCGTCTCCCCCCCGGTGTTCGACGTCATGGCCGTGCTGGGTCGCGACGAGAGCCTGGCCCGGCTCGCCGATCAGGCCGGATAACCGGCGTCGGGCGCTGTCGGCACCGCCGAGCCGCCCCTCGCAGCCGCCGGATAAACCCGATACGCTCGGACCCGATCACAGTCCGGGCAGGAGAACGAGACATGCGCATCGCCATCGCGGGCGTCGGCAAGATGGGAGCCTCCATCGCACTGCGGCTGCGCGAGACCGGGCATGACGTGCATGTCTGGAACCGCACGGCCGCGCGCCTCGCCCCCCTCGTCGAGGCCGGCTGCACGGCGGCACCGTCACCGAAGGCGCTCGCGGACGCCTCCGACGTCGTGCTCACCATTCTGACCGACCGCCCGGCTCAGGACGCCATCTATGACGGCCCCCAGGGCCTGCTCGCCGGCAACCTCGCCGGCAAGCTCGTGCTCGACATGAGCACCGTGCGCCCGGAGGATTCGATCGCGCTCGCCGCCAAGGTCCGCGCCGCCGGCGCCGCCTTCGTCGAATGCCCCGTCGGCGGCACCACCGGGCCCGCCCGTCAAGGCAAGCTGCTCGGCCTTGCGGGCGGCGACGCCGCCGACATCGCCCGCGCCCGCCCCCTGCTCGACCAGCTCTGCCGCCGCGTCGAGCACGTCGGCCCCGTCGGCGCCGGCGCCAGCCTGAAACTCGCCGTCAACCTGCCGCTGATCGTCTACTTCCAGGCGCTGGGGGAATCGGTGGCGCTGTGCCGCCATCTCGGCCACGACCCGGCTTGGCTGATGGAACTGCTCGGCGACACCTCGGGCGCAGCGGCCATCATGAAGACCCGCGCCCCGGCCTTCGCGGCAGCCCTCGGCGGCAAGCTCGACGCGCCGCCCGCCTTCGACGTCGATTCCATCTGCAAGGACCTGCGGGCCATGGTCGCCGAAGCGAAGGCCCGCGGCACCGATCTGCCGGTCGCCGCCCGCACGCTCGAAGTCTTCGAGACGGCCCGCCGCGAGGGCTGGGGTGGCAAGGACGGCTCGACCCTGCCGGCCTACTGGGGCCGCAAAGGCTGAGCGGCCTTGCGCCCCGTCATTTCCAGCAGAACTTGGCGTCGGCCGCGTTCTGTTTCCGCGCCTCAGCGAACGTCGCAGCATTCTTCGGATCGTCGAGATAGGCCCGCTCTTTTTCGACGTGGCTCTTCAGGGAGCGGATGGACTGCGCCAGTGCCGCCGCGCGGTCGGCGGTGCGCGCCGGCAATCGATCCATGAAGATCGCCTCGTAGGGGTTGCTCTCGACCCAAGCGAGCGCCTTGGCCCGCAAAGCACGCTGGTTGGCGATGTCGCAGAACGCGTAACCGTTGAGGATCGGCCCGGCGAGCGTGCTGAAGGCGCGCATCGCCTGATCGGCCTGCGCCAGCAGCGGCGTGCCGGCCACCATCACATCGGTCAACGTCACGTGACGGTCCTTGGCGATGTAGAACCACAGCACCGCGTCGTCGCGCAGACTCACATCGTAGAGCCGGATGGCGAGCACCATCAGCGTCATCGGCGTGACGAGCTTGGGATTCGCCAGGATCCGGTCGCGCACGGTCAGGATATCCTCGCGCCGCGTCGACGCGAGCAGCTCCGCGTACGGCTTGCCGGTAGCGACCCGCGGTGCCGCGCCGGGTGCTTCGGCGGCCCGATAGAACGGCTCCACATAGATCCCCACCGATTTCACCGGCTCGGCCGCGAAGGCCGACACGGCTGCCAGACCGCCGCCGCCCGAAGCAACCAGCAGCGACATCACCGAGCCGGCGGCCAGGATCCGCGCGCGACCTCCCTCGCTGAACCGCTTCGGCATGCTGCCCCCTCGTCGCACGGTCGCGCTCGGACTCATCGACGACGATGATGGCGCGCCGTCCCTGGCCGGTCCAGCGCCGCCCTGCCCGCCTGCCGCGCCCCCAATGGCCGAAGCCGAGACCCGGCCCGTTTTAAGTTGAACGGGCCACAGGAGGGCGGTACCAATCCGGGCTACCCACGGGACGGCCCGAGCGCCGGTCCTGAGCACGACGGAGCGTCGAGCCGGGATTTCCCCCCAACCTCTTGAGTGAGCTAGGACAACCATCATGACCGCTTTCAAGCTGCCCGACCTGCCCTACGCCTACGACTCGCTGGCCCCCTTCATGTCGGCTGAGACGCTGCAGTTCCACCACGACAAGCACCACCTCGCCTACGTCGACAACGGCAACAAGCTGATCGTCGGCTCCGGTCTCGAGGGCAAGAGCATCGAGGAGGTCTGCAAAGCCGCCTACACCCAAAAGAACCAGCCGCTCGTGAATAACGTCGGCCAGCACTACAACCACATCCACTTCTGGTCGTGGATGAAGAAGGGCGGCGGCGGCAACAAGCTGCCCGGCAAGGTCCAGAAGCTCGTTGAGGCCTACGGCGGCTACGACAAGATGCGCGCTGATTTCATCAACGCCGGCGTCACCCAGTTCGGCTCGGGCTGGGCGTGGCTCGCGGTCCGCGACGGCAAGCTCGAAGTGCTCAAGACCCCGAACGGCGAGAACCCGCTGATGCACGGCGCTTCGCCGATCCTCGGCGTCGACGTGTGGGAGCACTCCTATTACATCGATTACCGCAACGCCCGGCCGAAGTACCTCGAGGCCTGGGTCGACAACCTGGTCAACTGGGAGCACGTCGAGATGCTGACCGGTCAGGCCGGCGTCTGATCGCTGTTCATCAATCGCGAGGTGCTTGTGGCCCGGCTACAGGCACCTCGTTTATTGTTCGTTCACGTCTTGAGTCGACCGTGGTCTCGGGCTAACAGATCGGGCATGGGTTCGGTCGTCGGGCGGGAGCGGCTTTTGCGCGTTCGAAACGCTGTGCGGGTCTTGCTGTGCTCGCTGGCGCTTTCGGGTTGCGCCATGACCGAGCCACGCAACGGCGTGCCCTCGGCAGCGCTTGCGCAGCATGCCGTGTTGCCGGAGCTGCCCGGCATCCGCGCCTGGGGTGACGAGGCGCCGGCAGACGTGCGCCACGAAGTCCGCACCCGCTTCCCCGGTTTGCCGCGCCTGTCCGGCAATCATCGCAAGGACAAGAACGACCGCCCGGTCGTCAATGTGCTGGCACTGTCGGGCGGCGGCCCCGACGGCGCCTTCGGCGCCGGCCTGTTGACCGGCTGGACCGAGCAGGGCACGCGCCCGAACTTCGATATGGTCACCGGCGTCAGCGCCGGCGCCATCATCGCGCCCTTCGCATTTCTCGGGCCGAAGTACGACCCGCAGCTCAAAGAGGTCTGGACCCAGTACTCCACCTCGCAATTGATCACCACCCAGCTCCTGCCCGGCCTCCTCGGCGGGCCGTCCATTGCCGACACCCAGCCGCTCGCCGATCTGATCGCCCGCTACGTCGACCGCCGGTTCCTGCGCGAGGTGGCCGCCGAGTATCGCAAGGGCCGCCTGCTGCTCGTCGGCACGACCAATCTCGACGCCCAGCGCCCGGTCGTGTGGAACATGGGCGAGATCGCCGCCAGCAACCACCCGGCCAGCCTCGACCTGTTCCGGCGCGTGATCATGGCGTCGGCGGCCATCCCGGGCGCCTTCCCGCCGGTGACCCTGCAGGTGTCCGTCGAGGGCAAGACCTACGACGAGATGCACGTCGACGGCGGCACCACCCGCGAGGTGTTCGTCACCCCGTTCGATGCCCCCTTCACCGCCTTCGACAAGCTCTATGACCGCCCGCCGGTGCGCCGTCTCTACATCGTCAACAACGGCAAGATCACCCCCGAGCACGAGGAGATCAAGGCGCAGACGATCCCGATCGCCGCCCGCGCCATCTCGACCCTCATCAAGAGCCAGAACCAGTCCGAGCTCTATGCGATCTGGCGCAAGGCCCGCGACGCCGGTGCCGATTTCAACTTCATCGCCGTGCCGGCGACGTTCGCGGTGCGCCCGAAGGAGGTCTTCGACCCGGTCTATCAGGCCGCGCTGTTCGAGGAAGGCCGCAAGCTCGGCGGCAGTGCGGCCCCCTGGCTGAAGGCTCCGCCGCGCAACGGCACCGCCCACAAGACGGGTTCACCGCCGACCTGACGGCGGCGGCCCCTCGGCCAGATCCTCCAGAAACGTCAGCAGCGCGCCGATGTCGTCGGGCTCGAACGTGAATTCGGGCATGTCCGGATGGCCCGTCGTGATGCCCTCGGCCAGCGCCTCGGCCAGTTGCTCGACCGGATAGCGCGACCCGAGTGTTCGAAACGCCGGCGCCTTTGCGACCGGACTGTCTCCCGCCCGGCCAATCGCGTGGCACCGGCCGCAAAACGCCTCGGCAATCTCGCGCCCGCGACCGATCTCACTGTTCTCGGCAGCCGCAAAGCCCGCCGTGGCGGCCAGAACCGTCCCCGCGAGCAGGCAGCGCAATCCTTGGATCCGAAGCGGCATGGTTCCCTCGTGACGCCACAAGACTAACGCCGCCCGCACCGCACGGGTTTGACCGGGCTCAAGTTTCCCGCCCTGCGCCGGTCGCTAGCCGTCCTTGCGCCCGATGCCGCCCCAACCGAGCATGTCCTTGGCGTCGCCGATCTTCTCGCTCACCCGCCCGAGCATCGAGTTCATCGCCTGCACGCGCTCGAACGCGCCGTCGACGACGACCTCCTCGGCATACTTCGCCGCATTCTCGGTATCTGCCGCGATCAGCTGGCGGCGTTCCTCCGGTGTCAGCGGCCCGACCCGCGCCATCGGCGGGCGGATCAGGGCCCGTTGGACCATCGACGGCTCGCCCTTGTTGCGCAACGTCGAGATCAGCCCCTCGCCGACCTTGAGTTGTTGCAGCGCCTGCTCGGTGTTGAACTCCGGGTTCTTGACGAACGTCTCCGCCGCCGCCCGGATCGCCTTCTGCTCCTTGGGCGTGAACGCCCTGAGCGCATGCTGGATGCGATTGCTGAGCTGCGCCGAGATCCGATCCGGCACGTCGCCGGGGCTCTGCGTCACGTAGTAGACGCCCACGCCTTTCGAGCGGATCAGGCGCGTCACCCGCTCGATCTGATCGAGCACCGCCTTCGGCGCGTCGTCGAACAGCAGATGCGCCTCGTCGAACAGGAAGACGAGCTTCGGTTTCTCGAGATCGCCCACCTCCGGCAGTTTCTCGAACAACTCGTCCAGCATCCACAACAGCGCCGTCGCGTAGAGGCGCGGGTTGTCCATGAGTTTCTCGGCGGCGAGGATGTTGATGACGCCGAGCCCGTCCCTCGTCTTCATGAAGTCGTTGATGTCGAGCGCGGTCTCGCCGAAGAACTTGTCGGCACCCTGCTCCTCGAGCACCAGCAGGCGGCGTTGCAGCACGCCGACTGTCTGCGGGGCGATGTTGCCGTACCTGGGACGAAGCTCCGCCGCCCGGCGCCCCACCTCCTCGATCACCGCGCGCAGGTCGCGCAACTTGCGGATGACCATGTGGGGGTCCCGCGACGTGCGTCGGTCCTCGGCCCAGCGGAACGCGATGTTGAGCACGCCCTCCTGCGGTTCCGAGAGATCCAGCAGGCGCGACAGCAGCAGCGGCCCCATCGACTGCGCGCTGGTCCGCACCGGATTGCCCTGCTCGCCGAAAATGTCCCAGAACGCTACCGGGAAGCTCGCGTTGTAATAGCCCGGCAAGCCGATCTCCTCGGCCCGGGCGACGAGGTGCGGTTTCGGTTGCCCGACCGCCCCGATGCCCGAAAGGTCACCCTTGATGTCGGCCGCGAACACCGGAACGCCCGCCGCCGAGAACCCCTCCGCCAGCACCTGCAGCGTCACGGTCTTGCCGGTGCCCGTGGCGCCGGTGACCAGCCCGTGCCGGTTGGCGAGCTTGAGTTCGATGTATTCGATGCCGGCATGGCTGCCGCCGATCAGGATGCGGCCGTTCTGGGCATAGAACCTCGGATCGGACGGAGGCAGCGTCGCTGGCGCGTTCGAGCTGTCAGGCATCTGTCCCAAGGCCTCCTCGTCAAGCTGCCCACCAGGGCACCACAAGAGATCGCGCAATCCAATTCGGGTGCGACGCGCGGGCCAACGCGAGTCGCCTGCATCGCACCACAACTACGCTTTCGGCCCCCTTCGTGGCAAACGCGGCGCCTTTTGCCGCTGGCGGCACCGGTTTGAGACTTACGCCGACTGGCGCGCCGGCCCGCATCGACTATTTTGGGGCCGACCCGCCGGCGCCAACGAGGACGACCCGCCAATGCAGACTGATGCCACCCTGCCCCTCGCCGCCGATTTCCCCGCCGCCACGCGCGACGACTGGATGAACCTCGTGGCCAAGGTGCTGAAGGGCGCCGACTTCGACAAGCGCCTCGTCACCCGCACCGCCGAGGGCCTCGCCATCCAGCCGCTCTACACGCGCGCCGATGCCCTGCCCGCCACCCTCGCCACCACTCCGGACCAGCCCCCGTTCACGCGCGGCCACGCCGCCGACGGCTTGGGCTGGGACATCCGCCAGCGGTTCGCCGATACCGATCCCGCACACGCCAACGCCGCCATCCTCGCCGACCTCGAAGGCGGCGTGTCGTCGATCATTCTCCAGATCGCCGCACCCGGCCAATCCGGCCTTCCGGTCGACGGCCTCGCCGCGGCCCTCGCCGGCGTTCTGCTGGATGTCTGCCCGGTCGCGCTCGAGGCCGGTGAACTGGCCGTCGAAGCGGCGGCCGCCCTCGACGCGGCGTGGGCCGCGCGTGGCGTGCCAACCGAGCGGCGCCTCGGGGCCTATGGCGCCGACCCGATCGGCACCCTCGCCCGCAACGGCAGCCTCGGCACGCCCGTCGCGACTCTGTTGAGCCAGGCCGCGAAGCTCGCCGCCGCCGCCCGGTCCGCCCCGCATCTGACCGCGCTGCTGGCCGACGGTCGCCCCTATCACGGCGCCGGCGCCAGCGACGCTCAGGAACTCGGCGCCATGGTCGCCACCTTCGTCGCCTATCTCCGGGCCGCCGAGGCCCAGGGCCTCGCCCCCGCCGAAGCCTTCCCCAAAATCGCCGTGGCCCTGGCGGTCGATACCGACCAGTTCCTTGGCATCGCCAAACTGCGCGCCGCTCGCAGCCTGCTCTGGCAAGTGGCATCCGCGTGCCACGCGGGCCCGGCCGCGGGACGGGTCCATCTGACCGCCGAGACCGCAGCCCGGGTCTATGCCCGCCGCGACCCCTGGGTGAACATCCTGCGCGCCACCATGGCCGGATCCGCCGCCGCCATGGGCGGCGCCGACGCCATCTCGGTGCTGCCGTTCACCTGGGCGCTCGGCCAGCCCGACGCGTTCGCGCGCCGCATTGGCCGCAACACGCAGATCGTCCTGCAGGAGGAAGCCTCGCTCGGCCGCGTTGCCGATCCGGCCGGCGGGAGTTGGTACGTCGAGCGCCTGACCGACGATCTCGCCAAAGCCGCCTGGGAGGTGTTCCAGGAGATCGAGGCGGAAGGCGGCATCGTCGCCGCGCTGAAATCCGGACATCTCCAGGACATGATCGCGGCTAACGCCGCCGCGCGCGAACGTCAGATCTCGACCGGTCGCACCGAGCTCACCGGCGTCTCCGCCTTCCCGCGCCTCGGCGACGATGGGGCCACCGCCCCACCCCACCCCGTGCCGCCGCCCGTGCGCCAGGACGGCGAGCGGGTCACGGCGTTGACGTTGCGCCGGCTGGCCGCCCCCTTCGAAGCGCTGCGCGACCGCGCCGACTGTGCCGCCGCGGGCGGCCACAAGCCCGTGGTGTTCCTGGCGAGCCTCGGCACCCTCGCCGAGTTCAACACAAGCGCCACCTGGATCACCAATTATCTGGCGGCCGGCGGGATCGAGGCCATCGCCAGCGCCGGCTTCACCAACTCGGCCGACGCAGGCGCGGCTTTTGCGGCGAGCGGCGCCCGCGTCGCCTGCCTGTGCTCGACCGACGCCGTCTATGGCGAACTCGGCGAGGCCACCGCGAGCGTGCTCAAGGCTGCAGGCGCGATCCACGTCTGCCTGGCCGGGCGTCCGAAAGATCAGGAGGCCGCGTTGCGCGCGGCTGGCGTCGACACGTTCATGTTCGCCGGCAGCGATGCCGTCGAGACGCTGGCGCGGCTCCACGAGGTCTTCGGAACGCCCACATGACCACGCGCACCCCACGCACCGGCGGCTGCCAATGCGGCGCCGTCCGCTTCGCCTGCACCGGCGAGCCGGCCCGCATCGGCGCCTGCCACTGCCGGATGTGCCAGAAGGCGCTCGGCGCCCCGTGCGGCATCTACGCCGTCTACCCCGCCGCCCAAGTGACCTGGACGGCCGGACAACCGGCGACATGGGCGTCGTCCAACGTCGCAAGCCGCGGTTTCTGCGCCGGGTGCGGCACGCCGCTGACCTACCAATCGGCCGACGGCGCCACCATCGACATCCTGTCGATCGTGTTCGACGATCCGGCCGACCTCGGCCCGACCTACGCCATCGGCATCGAGAGCAAGCAGCCGTGGGCGGATGGACTGGCGGCCCTGCCCGCCCGCACCACCGGCGACAACATCGGCGCCGCCGCCGCGGCCCTGATCGTCAGCCGCCAGTGCGACCCCGCGCCATAGCCGCTCCTGCGACAGTGCCGGCCCGCGCCGGCCGCTCGTAGCACACGACCCCCTGAACCAGCGCGACCAGGGTGTACGAGATGATCATCAGCAGGAACCACGCCCCGAGCTTGCCGATGGAGACCGGCTGCCAGCCCCCGATCTGGTGGGGATAGGCCCAGGCCCGCGCGAACGTCCCGATGTTCTCGGCGAACCAGATGAACAGCGCCACCAGCACCAGCCCCAGCAGCAGCGGCATCGTGCGGTGGGTGCGCCAGACGCGAAAGTGCACGAGCGCCGGCCCGAACGCGACCACCGCGCCGGCAAACAGCGCGAGCCGCACGTCGGCCACGTAATGATGCGCGAAGAAATTCACGTAGATTCCGACCGACAGCACCACCAGCGCCCACAACGGCGGATGACGCGTGAAGCGGAAATCGAACAGCCGCCAGACCCTCGCGAGATAGCTGCCGACCGCCGCATACATGAAGCCCGAGAACAGCGGCACGCCGGCGATCCGCATCACGCTCGGCTCGGGATAGGCCCACGAGCCGACCGACGTCTTGAAGATTTCCATGGCCGTGCCGACCACATGGAAGACCAGGATCACCTTGGCCTCGTCCCAGGTTTCGAGGCCGAAGCGCAGCATGGCGATTTGTATCGCCAGCGCGCACAGGAACAGCGCGTCGTAGCGGGCGATCGCCGCACCGGCCGGATACCACAGGTGGGTCACGATCAGCAGCCCGAGCATCAATGCGCCGAACAGGCAGGCCCACGCCTGCTTCACCCCGAACCGGACGAACTCGTAGAGCGCCTGCGTCCAGATCCGCTGCGCTGCGCGGGTCGCGATCCAGCGTTCGAGCGCCATGAAACGGCGCAGCGCCGGCCACTGCCACGCGGCGCTGCGGGTCGTCGGGGGATGGGATCTGCTCATGGCACCTATCGAGCGGGCGCGTCGGGCACCAGCATGACCGAATGACGGCGGCAATCCGGCGTCCGCCGAAGGGCGCAGCCGCCGATGGTGGCGGCACGGGACCGGGCTTGCTATTCTCGGCCCATGCTTCGGCCCCAGAGCAGCCATCAGAGCCCATGAGCCAGATCCCGGATTTCTCTCAGGTTTCGTTCCAGCCGAGCCCGTCCGGGGCGGCGCCCGCGGCCCCGGCGGCCAGCTTCATGACGCCCGAGGGCATCGCGATCAAACCGTTCTACACGGGCGCCGACACCGCCGGCCTCGACTTCCTCGACACCTGGCCCGGCATCGCGCCCTATTTGCGCGGCCCCTACCCGACGATGTACGTCAACCAGCCGTGGACGATCCGCCAGTACGCCGGCTTCTCGACCGCGGAGGACTCCAACGCCTTCTACCGCCGCAACATCGCCGCCGGCCAGAAGGGTCTGTCGGTCGCCTTCGACCTCGCCACCCATCGCGGCTACGACAGCGACCATCCGCGCGTGCGCGGCGATGTCGGCATGGCGGGCGTCGCCATCGATTCCATCTTCGACATGCGCACCCTGTTCGACGGCATCCCGCTCGCCGACATGAGCGTGTCGATGACCATGAACGGCGCCGTTCTGCCGGTTCTCGCCCTCTTCATCGTGGCGGGCGAGGAGCAGGGCGTGCCGCCCGAGAAGCTCTCCGGCACCATCCAGAACGACATCCTCAAAGAATTCATGGTGCGGAACACCTACATCTATCCGCCCGATCCCTCGATGCGGATCATCTCCGACATCTTCGCCTACACCTCGCAGCGGATGCCGAAGTTCAACTCCATCTCGATTTCCGGCTACCACATGCAGGAAGCCGGGGCGACCGCCGACCTCGAACTCGCCTACACCCTCGCCGACGGCTTCGAGTACGCGCGCGCGGGCGTGCGCACCGGCCTCGACATCGACGCCTTCGCGCCGCGTCTGTCGTTCTTCTGGGCGATCGGCATGAACTTCTTCATGGAGATCGCCAAGATGCGGGCCGCCCGCCTGCTCTGGGCGAAACTCATCCAGACCGGCTTTGCGCCGAAGGACTCCCGCTCGCTGTCGCTGCGCACCCATTGCCAGACATCCGGCTGGAGTCTGACCGCGCAGGACGTGTTCAACAACGTCACGCGCACCTGCGTCGAGGCGATGGCCGCCACCCAGGGCCATACCCAGTCGCTGCACACCAATGCCCTCGACGAGGCGATCGCCCTGCCGACCGACTTCTCGGCCCGCATCGCCCGCAACACCCAGCTGTTCCTCCAGCAGGAGAGCGGTACCTGCCGCGTCATCGATCCCTGGGGCGGCAGTTTCTACGTCGAGCGCCTCACCGCCGATCTGGCGGCCAAGGCCTGGGGTCACATCCAGGAAGTCGAGAGCCTCGGCGGCATGGCCAAGGCGATCGCCGCCGGCATCCCCAAGATGCGGATCGAGGAGGCGGCCGCCCGCACGCAGGCCCGCATCGACGCCGGCCGCCAGACCATCGTCGGCGTCAACAAGTTCCGCTTGGCCGACGAGACGCCCATCGACATCCTGCGGGTCGACAACGCCAAGGTCCGCGAGCAGCAGATCGCCAAGCTCGCCCGGCTCAAGGCCGAGCGCAACCCTGCAGCCGTCAAGGCCGCCCTCGAGGCGCTGACCAGCACGGCGGCCGGCAACGGCAACCTACTGGAAGCGGCAGTGGCCGCGGCACGCGCCAAGGCCACCGTCGGCGAGATCTCGGATGCGCTGGAAAAGGTCTACGGCCGCCACCGGGCGGAAATCCGCGCCGTTTCGGGCGTCTACCGAATGGAGGCAGGCACCATGGTCAAAGGCCTCGCGAACGTGCAGAGCATGGTCGAGGCGTTCGAGCGCGACGATGGCCGCCGCCCGCGCATCCTCATCGCCAAGGTCGGCCAGGACGGCCATGATCGCGGCCAGAAGGTGATCGCCACCGCCTTCGCCGACCTCGGCTTCGACGTCGACATTGGGCCGCTGTTCGCGACCCCCGACGAGGTTGCCCGCCAAGCCGTCGAAAACGACGTCCACATCGTCGGCGTCTCGTCGCTGGCCGCGGGCCATCTCACACTCGTGCCCGAACTCAAGGCCGCGCTCGAGCGCGAAGGTCGCGCCGACATCATGATCGTGGTCGGCGGCGTGATCCCGCCCGGCGACTATGCCGACCTCACCGCAGCCGGCGCCAAAGCCGTGTTCGGCCCGGGCACCAATATCCCCGAGGCCGCCGCCGCCCTGCTCGCCAAGCTCAACGACCAGCTCGGCTACACGCGGCACGCGGCGGAATGAACGCGGCTGTCGTCAGCCCGTAATCCACCCGCGCTAGGTTAACTGCCCCCACCCTGCCGCAGCCAGCGGCGGCGGAACGGGTGGAAGAATCTGTGTGCGCCCTTGAAGCAACGCCGATCCACCCCAAATCCGCAGTCACCTGACCGCGCGATCGAGGAGGCAGCCCGATGCTGCACGAGATGTCGACCCTTGCCTTGCTGGCCGTGACCGGGCTGGCCCTCTCAACCGCCGGCTACGTCTACCTGCGGTCGACGCGAACGGCGCTGTACCGCCGCATCGCCGCCCGTACCGAGGGGCCGGCCGGCGTCCTGCCCGAACTCGCTGACTTCGCCCCCGCCCAGCTGCCGAGCTTCGACCGGCGTCTCGCCACACTCGACGACGTGCTGCCCGCCGACACGTTCCGTCGGCTCACCGGCGAGATCGAGGCACTGGTCGACACCGAGCGCAGCTATCTGCCAACCCACAAGAAGGGCGGGACCGTCGCCTACGACACATTGTGCGCGAAGGCGCCGGACGTTGTGGCACTCTATCGCTCGCCGCGGTTGCAGGCCCTCGTGTCCGACATCGTCGGCGTGCGCGTCCAACCGACACCGCTGCACGATCAGAGTTCACTGTCCGTGCTGTTCTATGAAAAGCCCGGCGACCACATCGGCTGGCACTACGATCACAATTTCTATCGGGGGCGGCATTTCACGGTGCTGATCCCGATCGTCAACCGCGGGGCCGCCACCGGCACGCTGTCGGCCGCCCGCCTGCTCGCCAAACAGGGCGACTCGGAGATCGAGCTGGCCACGCCGCCGAACCGGATGATCGTGTTCGAAGGCGCCCGCGTGCTCCACAAGGTAACCCCGATCGGCGAAGGCGAGCGCCGCGTCGTGCTCAGCATGACGTTCTGCACCGACCCGCGCAATTCCTTGTGGCAAGGCATCGCGCGGCGCATCAAGGACACGGCGTTCTTCGGCATTCGCGCCCTGTGGACCTGACGCGCCGTCGACCTCAAGGACCGAAGCGCCAGAACGGGGCCGTGCCGCTGTCGACGCGCACGATACTCGGCACACGCGTCTCGGGCGGTCGCTTGCCGCTCTGAATGAGCTGCCGGATGTCGCTGATCAGCGCCGTGCGCTCGGCGAAGCCCGAATGGCCGAGCCCGAAGATCTCGGTCGACAGCGACGTGACGTCGATGGTGTCGACCCCCGGCATCACGAACGGACCTTCCGCCGGCACCTCGCCGGCCCGCACCCCGCTCCAGAACTGGCGCGACGCCAGCAGCGCCCGATCCGTGGCGGACGCGTAAAGCGTGACGCCGCGGGCGAGCCCCTGGATCTCGCGGGCCAGGAACGCGAAGTTGTCGCGGCCGACGTCCGGCGCCGCGAGAATCAGCTCCGAGATGGCGATGCCGGGAGGAGCCTGCCGCTTGAGTTCGCGCAAGACCGGAAGCAGCAACTGGTTGCCCATGCTGTGGGCGATGATGCTGACCGACGTCGCGCCGGTCTCGCGGGTCACCATCTCCAGGAAATCGCGGAGATAGGGCTGCGCCTGCTCCGCGCTCTCGCGGTCGTAGGGATAGCCGGTCAACTGCCCGAGCGACGGCCAGCTGTAGACGAACGGCGCGCCGTCGAAGCCGAGGTCGTAGGCAATCTGCGCCGTGCGGTAGAGCGCATAATCGAACGTCGTGTTGTAGCCGTGGATGAACACCAGGGCGTGGCCCTTGTAGTCGCGCGACTGCTCGAGTTTCGCCTTGACCAGAGCCAGCAGGGCCTCGCGGCTCAACGCCTGCACCTCCTGCAACGTGAAGTGGAGACGCGGGTCCTCCTTCTCGGCATAGATGACGAAGCTCGTCATCGGGATCTTGTAGACCCAAGGCCGCTCGATGGCTGGCACCTGATGGATGCGCGGGACCGTGACCAGCGCCTGCCCGAGTTCGAGACGGGCCGCCCGTCCCGCCCCGTAGGCGACCCGTTCTACCTTTTCGCCCACAGCAGCAGTCGCAGCCGGCGCCGGAGCCGGCGCAGCCGCCGGCGCCTCGCGTGTGCGGTCCGTCCCGAAATAGACTTGCACGGTCTGCCATTCCGGAGGCTCGCCCGTTCCGGTGCCGCCAGCCGTCCCCCCATCGACGGACCTCGGCGTCGATTTCGACGACGCCCGCCGGTCCGCAGCCCCGTCCGGCGGGGGCACCGCAGCCCGCGAGGCCACCACGTCGGAACGCGGATCCGTCGCCGGCGCGCCGGGCGCCTTGGCCGCCTCTGCCGGGGCAGGTTCGCTCGGCTTCGGCGCGGCCGGCGCAGAGGATGAGGGTGCAGTCGCCGGCGGGATCGACGAACGCGGAACCTCGGCCACCACCGGCGGCGCAGTCCCAGTCGGGGGGCCAACCTCGACACCGGCCCCTTGCCCGGCACTTGGCGCCGGCTGCTCCATCACCACCTTGCGCGGCGCCTCCAGCACCAGGAACGGCAGGGCCAGCGGCGCAAGCGCCATCACCACGAGCACCAGCCGCGCGACGACCTTCGCGACCGGCGAGAACTTCCGCGTCGCGATCCAGCCGAGGATCAGCAGCAGCAACGCCACGCCGCCGATGACGGCGGCCGTCGGCAACCAAGACGGTAGTTCGGACATGCAAGCCCCTCCCAACGCTGGCGACCCGCCGCGCCGCTGGCATAAGTGCCCATTCGTGAGCTTGCTTGCCAGTGGTGTTTGGCCAAGGCATGACAAGTGCGCCCTCTGCCGGCACGGATCCCCGTCGCACGATGTCACGTCTCGCAGCCGCTCTCTGTCTCGTGTTCGCGATGATGTTGACCGGCTCCAACGTGCCGATCGGCAAGATCGTCATCAGCGAGATCCCCGTACCGGCCTTTCTGGTGCTGCGGTTCGCCGTGGCGAGCCTCGCCTTGGCCGTCATGGTCCGCGCCGAAGACGGGCTCCTGCTGCGGGACTTGAACCGGCACGACTGGCGCGATGTGGCGATCATGGCGCTGGTCGGTTCGGTTCTGTTCATGGCTTTGATGCTCGAAGGCACCCGCCGCACCGCCGCTGCCGATGCCGGGATCATCACCGCCACGATTCCGGCCACGGTAACCGTGCTCGGAATTCTCGTCTGGCGACGCTGGCCCGGTCCGGCCGAGGCCGCCGCCGTCGCCCTCGCTTGCGCCGGCCTCGCCATCATGCAGGGTGCCGTGACCGGCGGCACCACCTCGCTGCTGGGCAATGCGCTTGTTGGCCTTGCGGTACTTTGCGAGGCGATCTTCGTGCTGGTCTCCCAGCGCATGAGCGGCCGCATCAGACCGATCCGCTTGTCGCTGGCGGTCGCCCTCGCCAGCCTGTTGCTGACGCTGCCGTTCGCCGTCGGCGATATCGCAGCCACCGACTGGCGCGCCATCAGCCCGAGCGTTTGGGCGCTGGCCCTGTGGTACGCGCTGGCGTCCAGCGTGCTCTGTACCATTCTGTGGTACATGGCCGCCGCCCGGGTGGAAACTTGGCTCGCCGGCCTCGCGACTGCCGCCATGCCGATAACGGCGGTGGTCGTTTCCGCGCTGGCCCTCGGAGAACCGCTCGGTCCGGCGCGCCTGGCTGGCGCCGCCCTGGTCGTCGCCGCCATCGTCGCGGGTGCGTTGTCGCAACGCCGCCCGCCCACGTGAGCGTGGACCATCGGCCGGCGGCCTTGCGGCGGCCCTGGGTTTGCGGCCATATCCCCGCCTGATGTCAGATCGAGACACCACACGCACGCCCCTGAGCCTGGCCGAGATGGTCGACGGAGTCCGCTCCGGCGACCGCGCCGTGCTCGCGCGCGCCATCACGCTGATCGAGAGCACCAAGCCCGAGCACCGCACCCGCGCCGACGAACTGCTCCAGGCGGTGCTGCCGTTTTCGGGCGGCGCCCATCGCGTCGGCATCACCGGCGTGCCCGGCGTCGGCAAATCGACGACCATCGATCAACTCGGCATCAATCTCGTCGAAGCCGGCCACCGCGTCGCCGTGCTGGCCGTCGACCCGACCTCGCGGCGCACCGGCGGCTCGATCCTCGGCGACAAGACCCGCATGAACCGGCTCGCGGTCCACCCCCAGGCCTTCATTCGTCCCTCACCGACTTCGGGCACGCTCGGCGGCGTGACGGCCAAAACGCGCGAGACGATGGTGCTGGTGGAGGCCGCCGGGTTCGACGTGGTGATCGTCGAGACGGTCGGCGTCGGCCAGTCCGAGACCGCCGTCGCCGACATGGTCGATTTCTTCCTCGTGCTCCTGCTCGCCGGCGGCGGCGACGACCTCCAGGGCATCAAGAAGGGGATCATCGAACTCGCCGACATGATCGCCATCAACAAGGCGGACGGCGACAACATCCCCCGCGCGACCCGGTCGGCCGCCGAGTATCAGGCGGCCCTGTCGATCCTCACACCCGCCAGCGAGACGTGGCAACCGACCGTCGTGACGGTATCGGGGCGCGACAACACCGGCCTCGAGCAGCTGTGGGGCAAGATCCGCGAGCACAAGGCGCGCCGCGAGGCGACCGGCGAGTATGCCGAACGCCGCCGCCAGCAGGCGGTTTCGTGGATGCACGAATTGCTGCGCGATCGGCTGATTGCCCGCGCCGCCGCCAACCCGGCCGTCGCGCGCGCGATGCCGGGCGTCGAAGCTGACGTGCGCGCCGGCACGCTCTTGCCGACGCTGGCCGTCACACGCATTCTCGCGCTGCTATGACCTTGAGAACCGCGGGCCGCCGCCTCGTCCTGTTGACCGGCTTCGGGCCGTTCCCCGGCATGCCGGAGAACGCCTCGACCCGGCTCGCCGCCGAGCTGTGCGACGCCGCCCCGCGCGCGTTCCCCTCCCACGCCTTCGCATGGTCACCGGTTCCCACCGAATGGCAGCGCGCGCCGCGCCATCTCCATGACCTCTATCGGGCCCACGAGCCGGCCGCCGCCATCCATTTCGGCGTCTCGGGGCGGGCCAGCGGGTTCGAGATCGAGCTGTGCGGCCGCAACCGTCTTTCGGCCATCGCCGACGCGGCCGGCCTCGTGCCGCTGGCCGGCTGCCTCGACCCGGACGGTCCGGACACGCTGCCGAGCCGGCTGCCCGTCGACCGCATCCTGCAACGGCTGCGCGCCC
Source organism: Hyphomicrobiaceae bacterium (assembly GCA_049318625.1). Classification (GTDB taxonomy): domain Bacteria; phylum Pseudomonadota; class Alphaproteobacteria; order Rhizobiales; family Hyphomicrobiaceae; genus JBMOGA01. The sequence continues at coordinate 6,621 of JBMOGA010000012.1, read as the reverse complement.
ACGGCATTCCGGCGGCGCTGTCGCGCGATGCCGGCGGCTATCTCTGCAATGCCCTATTGTACCACGCCTCCGCCTTCGGCCGCCGCCACGACGCCGGCCTCCGCACCGGGTTCATCCACCTGCCGGCGGGGCTCGCCAATCTCCGCCAGCAGCCCAAACGTCCACCGCAGCGATCACGGCTCACTTGGGCCGAGGCACTGCGCGGCGGCCTGTTGATCATCGGCGCGACACTCGGGGTCGAGCCAACCGCCGTTCGTTGACCACCTATCCTATCACTGAGGAGACCGCCTTCATGACGCACAACCTCCGCGGCGCAGATCTGGTGGTCCGCACGCTCGCTGCCGCCGGTGTGCGCTACGTCTTCACCCTCTCCGGCAACCACATCATGCCGATCTTCGACGCGACGATCGGCACACCGATCGAACTCGTGCACGTGCGCCACGAAGGCGCCACCGTCCACATGGCCGATGCCTGGGCACGCCTCACCGGAGAGGTCGGCATCGCGCTCGTCACCGGCGGCCCCGGCCATGCCAATGCCGTCGGCGCGTTGTTCACGGCGCTGGCGGCCGAAGCCCCGCTGGTGCTGCTGTCGGGACACGCCCCGACCGACGAGTTGGGCCTCGGCGCCTTCCAGGAGATGAGCCAGGCCGACCTCGCCCGCCCGGTCGTCAAGGCGGCCTGGACGTCGACCGATGCCGCCAACCTCGGCCACGACATCGCCCGCGCCATCCGCACCGCCCGCAGCGGACGGCCGGGCCCCGTCCACGTGAGCCTGCCGTCAGACCTGCTGGATGCCGTCCTCGCCGACCGCCCCGGCCTGATCCCCAAAGGCGCGGCGTTCCAGCCGACAGTGAACCTGCCCGCCGATGCCGACATCACCCGGCTGGCCGAACTGCTGGCGGCGGCCGAACGCCCCCTCGTTCTCGCCGGCCCGCAATTCGACACCCGCGGCCACCGCGATCTGCTCGCCCGCATCGCCGCGGCCCACGACGTCGCGACCGCCGTGATGGCGAGCCCCCGCGGCCTCAACGACCCGAGCCTCGGCGCTTTTGCCGGTGTGGTGGCCGAGGCCGATCTGCTCGTTCTGCTCGGCAAGCCGCTGGATTTCACACTTCGGTTCGGCCGCCCCCCGGCGATCGCCAAGACCTGCCGCATCGTGGTCGTCGAGCCAGACCCCGCATTGCTCGACCGCGCCGTCGTCACCTTTGCCGACCGCCTTGAACTCGCGGTGCCGGCCGACGCGGTGCCGGCGGCCGAGCGGCTGGCGGCGCTGGGTCCGGACCGGCCTTCGCGGCGGCGCGGCGGCGCCGAGGAGCGGATTTCACATCGGCCCGCAGCATGGCGCGAAGCGAAAGCTGCGACCCCCGACATGCTGCATCCCGCCGAGATGTGCCTCGCGATCGCCGAAGTGATGAGCCGACATCCCGACGCCATCCTGGTGGCCGACGGCGGCGAGATCGGACAGTGGGCGCAAGCGCTGATCGCGCCGTCCCGACGCGTCATCAACGGGGTCGCGGGCTCGATCGGCGCGGCGCTGCCGTTCGCCATCGCCGCCCGCCTCGCCGCGCCGGGCGCCCCCGTCGTGGCGGTGCTCGGCGACGGCACGTTCGGATTCCACATGGCCGAGATCGATACCGCCGTGCGCGCCAACGCCCCGTTCGTCGCGATCGTGGGCAACGACGCGCGCTGGAACGCCGAACATCAGATCCAGCTGCGCATGTACGGCGAAGCGCGCGCGATCGGCTGTGACCTGCGGCCGACCCGCTACGATGCGGTCGCAACGGCTCTCGGTGGACGCGGCGAACTCGTCACCGATCGCGCTGGCCTGATCCGGGCCCTCGAGGCGGCGCTGCACGCCGAAGTGCCGACCTGCCTCAACGTGATGATCGAGAGCTTCCCCGCCCCGGTCGTCAAGTAGCCCGCCCCCGTCACACCTGCGATCCGCTACCCTCTTTCGGCTTGAACAGCATCCGCCGCACGCGCCCGAGCCCCAGCGCCGTCGCCACCACGATAAGCGGCAGCGCCACGGCGACCGCGATGTCCGGATCGATCCCGAGGCCGGACGCCTTGGCGCCCTTGGCGAGAAAACCGACCAGCCCCAGGATGTAATAGGACACGGCGACGACCGAGAGCCCCTCCACCGTCTCCTGCAGGCGCAGCTGCATTTTCGCCCGCCGGTTCATCGACGCCAGCAGCGCCTGGTTCTGCTGCGAGCGCGTGATGTCGACACGGGTCGACAGCAACTGGGTCGCCCGCGCCACCCGCTCCGACAGCGTCTCCTGACGCGCCGCCACCGATTGGCAGGTCGCCATGGCCGGCGCCAGCCGGCGGTCCGTGAATTCGCGCAGCGTCTGCAGCCCGGCGATGCGCCGCTCCCGCAGTTCATCGATCCGCCGGTGCACCAGTTCGTCGTAAGCGCGGGCCGCCGCGAACCGGAAATGTGTCTCCGCGTGCCGCCCTTCGATCGCCGCCTCCAACCGCGTCAAGCGGTCGAGCAGAACCGCCTCGTCGGCCGCCCCGGCCCCCCCCATCACGCTGGTGATCTCGGCGAGTTCCTGTTCGCTGGCACGCAGGAACGGCGCGAGAGAGCGCGCCACCGGCAACGCCAGCAACGCCATCATGCGGTAGGTCTCGATCTCGAGCAGCCGCTGCACGATGCGGCCGGTCTGGCGCGGCGACATCGACCGGCTCTCGACCCAGAACCGGCTGTAGCCATCGCTGTGGATGCGAAAATCCGTGAGCGCCGCACCGCCACCGTCGGCGATCGCCGAGCCGATCATCACGTTGGCACCGAAGTGCTGCGCCGACAGCGCCTCGAAATCCGCTTCGTCGGAACCGGCCGCGACGATCGCGACGTGAGCCGCGACCATCGTCTGCCCCGGCAGCGACGCGACCCAGTCCTGGGGCAGCACCGAGATCGCCGGCTCCGCGAAGGTCACGGCCGGCCCCGGCACCACCACCATGTAGCGGGCGAACTCGGTATGACGCTCGAAGCGCAGACGGAACGGGCCGAAATGTGCGCTGTAGTGGCTGACGCCTGGTTCGGGCACCGGCGCCCCGTACTGGCGCGCCAGATTGCGGATCGGCTCGAGATCGTCGCCGGCGCGGGCGCCGACCAGGGCGAGGTAGGTCACGCGCACCGGCGCCGTCAACGGCTCGGGCGGGCGCGCATGCACCTCGTTGTTGAGCTCGAAGCGCTGGGGATGATTGGCCGGCAGGCGCATGGTCGGGCCTCGTCATCTGCGCGCGCCCCACACGGGCGCGACGAGATGCGACCAAGCTAGCGCGCTCGCGAGCCGACGGCCATCTCATCGATGGCCGCCGACCGATCCGCTCCGCCGAACATGCGCCGCGCCACCTTGGCCTTCGCCAGGTCGAGCAGTTGCGCGCTCCCCGCCATGCCCGAGGCCTCGGCCACGCCGGGCCCCGGTGCCGCCGCGACGCTCTCGCACGGCGCCCACCGCTCGATCAGCGCCACCAGGCGGTCGCGGGTGAGGGGGCTCGCGACGATATCGTCCATGCCGCAATCGGCCGCCTCCGCGCGATCCTCGGCGGGGTTCGCGCTCAAGCCGACCACCACCACGTCGGCCGTGACCGCGTTGGCGCGGATCGCCTCGGTCAGTCCGAACGCATCGACACCCGGCATGTCCGCATTGACCAGCACCACGTCGACGGCGGCCGCGCGCAGGCACGCCAGCGCCTCCGGCGCACTCGCGGCGACCACAACCGAAGCCCCCAAGCGCCGCAACATCTCCCCGGTCACCGCCCGATGGAGCGCCTCGTCCACCACCAGCACACTGGGACCAGAGACGGCCACCTCGGCAGCGGAAGGGCCGGCGCCGTCGCGTTCGCGCGCCTGCGGCCCGGCCCCGGCCACCAACTCACCGAGATCCCCGGCACAGGCGCGCGCAATGTCGAGACGGGACCGCTGCGACAGCGGCAGCGTTTCCGCCGACATCAGGTCGAGACACGCCGTCAGCGGTTCCAGCTGCGCCCGCACGCGCCGCGCCATCGCCAACTAGGCCGCACGGCGGAGCGCATCGTCCGCCTGCACGCGCCGAACTCGCGTGATGCAAGCCAATGCCACCACCGCGACCGCCCCCACCAGCACCAGCACGAGCACCAAGGCACCCGGCAGACCGGTCGCGACGATTTCGGACGCACGCCCCCCGACACCCGCCGTCGGCCGCACGGCGGCGCCCCCACCGGCAAAGTGCGCACCGAACACGGCCAGCGTCAGCACCGACCCGGCCGCCGGCAACCGCCACCGGCCGAGACCCATCTCCGAAATCAGAACCGCGGCCGCAGCCGCCGCCAGCGTGCACACCGAGGCGACGACGAACGCGACCGCGTCCATTTCCGCGATCCGTGCCTCGGAGGCCAGCATGAACAGCCCGGCGACCGGCAAAGCCGCGCCGAGCAACAGGCCGGCACCGATCTGCGGCCATTCACTGACGCGGTGCGCCAGCACGCTCGTCGCACCGATCCCGCCCGCCACCGCCAGCACGAGGCCACACAGCATCGGCACGAGGCTGAGAGCCTGCGGCGGCGCCCCATCGATCAGGCGCAGCATCGCCAGGGTGAACCAGCCCGCGCTGCCGGCGACGAACCCCGCCGCGAGCACGCACCACCAGCCGAGCGCCAGTCGCCGCGCCTCCGCCAGCAGCAGGAACGCCAGCGCGAACGCCGCCGAGCACGCGACGGCGAGGCCGAGCAAACCCGCGACTTCGATCTGTTCCGATGTTAGCCCGGCAGTCACGATCATCGGGTCTCCCACGGACTCGAGCGAGCCCGCATTCAGCCTTTTCCTTCGATCGGGCAGGCCGCAACCGCGCACCTGACAACGTCGTGTTCGAGGGTGGCGCCCACCATCCAGCGAATGGATAGGCGTCCCCATTTTTTCTCTTCTTCAAAATAGAGATACAGTTATATCGTTTTGATGTCTATTGACCGAAGGCCGACGCAAGAGAAAATAGAAAACAACGCATTAATCTCCCATTCGGATCGGCCGCCCGGGACGTCACTCCGCCTGCAGATTTTATCGCCCCGCGGCGGCGCGCGCCCGCCAGCGCCACAGCGCAACGGCGGCCCAGATGCCTTCGACCACCCCGAACGGCCAAGCCCCCTGCAGGAACCCGTAGACCGAAGCGAGGACGCAGGCGCCGGCGAACCCGAGCACGTACCAATGGCTCCGCGCTTCGAGCGCGTAGGTGATCAGCATGAGGCTGACGGCCAGCAGGCCGAAGAGGGTCAGGGCATCCATGACCGCGACAGGTAGCGTCTTCGAGCCATCACGGGAAGACGTCTACGGACGACCCGTGCCCCGCGCACGCCAGCGCTCGCCCGCTTCGACGGCCAATCCGATCGCCGCCACGACGGCCGCGAAGATCAAAGCCGCAGTGATGAGTGTCCACAACAGTTCCGCGTCCATTACGCCCGTGCGGTTCAGCACGGTCAACACGATGGCGAGGGCCAGTCCGATCTGGATGCAGCGCAGGTTCATGACGCCACCCTGCCACAGCCGCATCAACGGCCGGTATCGGACCCCACCCGGATTGTCTGCATCAAGGTGAAGGCGCCGCTAACGCCCTGTGCCAAGAGGAACTGCGCGCCCGGCCACTCCCGGGCGAGATGGGGCATCTGAGCAAACAGGAGCCCCCATGAGAAACCTCGCTGCCGCCCTTCTCTGCACCCTCGCCCTGCTCTCGCCGCTGGCCGCCAGCGCCGAGACACCCACCGCCCCCGCGCCTTCCGCCACCGCCAGCGCGGCCGCCAAGGCGCAACTCGCGCAGCAACAGAAACAGCAGATGATGAAAATGCGGATGGCCCAGATGAAGGCCGCCAAGAAGCAGCAGCTCGCCGTCGCCGTCGGAAAGCTGGCCCGCTCCGCCGCCCTCGTCGAACTGGCCCGTGACGGGGCCGGCACCATCATGCACCGCGCCGAGCGCCGCTCCATCCGCAACCTGGTCGCCGCGGCACTGTCGCGCTGATCCCGACCGCTCAGCCCCGATGTCCAGCGCGGACGTCGGGGCCTGCCCGCCCCGCGGGCACGACGCAGCAACGCCCCTGCCCCTCGCCGACCGCCCGTCACGACACCCGCCGGTTTGCTGGCGTCGATACGCAGGTGCCCGAACCACCGACACCACGACCCGGCAGCGACGGCGGACAGCCGATCTCCACGCCCGACCCGACCGGCCGGAACGATCAGGGATAACGATCAGCGCTTGTGTGTGAACTTGGCTGGGGCGCCAGGACCCTCAGATGGCTAGTGACGAACAACAATAACACCAGTGTTTATTGACTTCAAGAGCGCAATTGGGGTAACTATTTGGGGTAGCGGTGGGGTACAAATAAGCGGCTCGCCCATGGATACCAAGTATCTTGAGAAGCACGGAAATCAGTGGCGCGTGCAGGTCCGGGTGCCAGCCAAAGCAAGGTCGATCATCGGCAAGGCTAAGTTGCTTAAGCCGCTCCACACCGACAGTCTGGCCCAAGCAACCCGGCTCGAGCACCGGGTAGTCGCGGACTTCAATGAACAGATTGCAAAGGCCATCAGGGAAGTTGACCTGAACTGTCCCGAGTTCCTCGGAGGCTGTTTGGTTTGAGTCAGGCGGCAAGTCT
>JBMOGA010000011.1:0-94445 GCA_049318625.1 Hyphomicrobiaceae bacterium | reverse complement strand
TGGAAATAGCCGGATTCGAAACTCAAGCTTGGCCTCGGATCAGGGGAGCAGGCCAAAACTCGACATTCCGGCGATGACGGAGCGGATCTCCTCGATCGCCATCACCGACGTGCCCGTGGCGTCTTGAACCGCCGAGACCTGATGCACGATGTCGTCGGTGGCGCGCGATGTCTGCTCGGCGAGTTGCTTGACCTCCTGGGCGACCACCGCAAAGCCCTTGCCGGACTCACCGGCGCGCGCCGCCTCGATCGTGGCATTGAGTGCCAGCAGATTGGTCTGGCGCGCGATCCCCCTGATGATCTCGACGACCGACCCGATCTGGCGGGCCGAGTTGTTCAACTCGTGCATCTGCCGGTTGGTCGCATCCGCCTTCTCGACCGCATCGGCGGCCACACGGCTCGATTCCGAGGCCTGACGGCTGATCTCGCTGATCGAGCAGGTCAACTGCGACGTTGCGGCAGCGACGGCATTGACGTTCGACGATGCCTGCTCGGAGGCGCTGGCGACGGCGACCGACAGCTTCTGGGTGCCCGTCGCCGTGCCAGCCAGCGTGCGGGCCGAGCTCTCCAGTTCCTGCGTGGCCGACATGACCGTGCCGAGCATTCGTCCGACCGTCTCCTCGAAGCTCCGCGCGACCTGCTCCATTTCGGCGCGACGCTGCAAGGCCGATCGGGTGGCCTGTTCCTCGCGCTCGCGCTGCAGGTTGGCCCGCTCGACCGCGATCTCGCGGAACGTCGCGAGGGCGGCCACCATGTCGACGATCTCTTTGGTTCGCCCGGGCACGGGCACCGCGATGTCGAGCCGGCCGCCAGCAAGTCCGGACATGACGCGTGCGAGGGCCGAGAGTTTACGTGCCAGGCTGCCGCCGACGAGCAGTCCGATGGCGATGGCCAGCACGACACCGGCACCGAGGAACAGGGCGCCACCCTGAATGGCCTGTTCACCCGTGCGCTTGACGTCGGCCTTGACCGAGAGGAGCTCGGCCTGGACGTGCTGGCGCAGCTCTGCCGTCGTCGCCTTGATCTGCTCGGACGTCGCCACAGCCTGGCTGAACTGGTCCCGAGCCTGCGCCTCGATGCCACCGAAGGCCTTCTCGGTGTAGTCGATCAAGGCCGCGAGCTGGCGCTCGTAGCGCTTGAAATCGATCTCGCCCTGCAACCCGAAGATCTCGTGCCTCTTCGCGGCCGGCGCCCGTCCGATCTGATCGGAAAGCCGGTGAATCCGGCTCCCCGTGGTGTGGACGCGCGCAAGAAGGCCCTTCAGCTTTTCGTCGTCGGTCGTGAACTGGTTCTTCCAGCGGCCGAGCGTCGACTTGGAATAGTCCGTATTGCCCTGGAACGGTGTGCCGAACTGCGCCGACTTGTCGAGATCGCTGACCCATTCGCGGAACTCGATGAGGAGGCGGGTGCAGAACCGGTCGATCGCATAGGTCTGACCATCGAACGCGAACATGTAGGCCCGCTTGGATCGATTGGCTTCTATCAGATCCATGTTGATCAGGCGAAGCGCGGCAAAGCTTCTGAGGGCCCGGTCGAGGAATGGCCTCAGCTGGTCGTGCGGCACGCTCGGCAGGGAGGCGATTGGCGACTGGCCGGCCAGCGACGCCGTCGCGGCAAGCCGGACCACGTCGGGATGTCCCGGACCATCGCGCATGGCGCGGGCTGTCAGTTCGAACCTCTGCAACAGGCTCGCGATCTGGGCTTCGACTGCTTCGTGGTTCTTGTCGGCGGCCAGATACCTCTGCTGCGCCAGCATCAACTCGGTGACGAGCTGGTCCAGCGCGAGGGCCGCCTGCATGACCGGGACCGTGTCCTCGACGATACTCGTACTCTGTTTGGACACGTCGTTCAGTCGGAACAAGGACCACGCCGCAGGTGATGCCGCAAGCAACGTTACGAGAACGAAGCCGAGCATGATTTGCAGACGGACGGACATCACCTGCTTGCGCATGACCAAGTACCCGGATGGAGGACGTTCTATTCGAGATGCTTCAGGTGGCCGAGAACCTCTTCCAGCTCTTCGGAAGCCTTCTTGAGGAGGTCGGCGCTCTTCGTTTTCTTGAATTCGCGGAGTGCTGCGAGTGCCGCGAGCGGATGGATGACCGCATCACCGGCGGACGCGGCCGCACCGGTCTGGTCGAATTCGGCCGTATCGATGCCAGCGGCCTTGAAACCGGCACCGCTGTCGCCCCACTCGTCCTCGAACTTGGCGAAGTCCGTCGCCTTGATCTTCTCGACATTGGCGACGACGAAATCGAGATACTTCTTGGCCTTGGCGTCCTTGGCGCCGACCTCGCGGCAGTAGTCGAGGCCGATCTTCGACAATGCTTCCATTTTGGAAGCCCAGCCGTCGACGTCGGCCAAGGAACCTGTCGCCATGGCCTTGATCCCATCGCGCGCGGTCTGGGCGTAGGTCGCCTTGTCAGCGGCCTGGGCGGGCACCGTCAGTGCGAGGGCCAGCGTGGCGACGGTGGCCAGACGCATGAGAATTCGAAACGACAATGAAGCCTCCTGGGTTGAGCGATCCGTGGGTGTCGGGTTTGCGATTAGGGGGAATGCGTACATCGACGGGCGCTTGGAATTCCCGCTCTGATGGCGGCGCCAGCCTTCATGCTGATCTTCAGTTGATTATTGTACGGATGACTTAATGAACCTTTTCCGGTTGTCCTGAATCAAATCTGCAACCCAAGATTTTTCGGCGCCGCCGCCTTGTATGCGCATTCTGGCTGTCTCGGGGTGGCCTGTGGCTGCCGACGCAGGGCCTGTCGGTGGCGGCCGCCTGCCGGTCGACGTTCCACCATCATTCCCTGCAAACTCCTGCTGCATCAGGTGGGAACCGAAAGGTGGCCGGTGGGGTTGTCGTGGACGGGCGGGTGTGCTCAGTGCGGCGGGCGCCTTTTTGAGCCGGTGATCGAACCGGTTTCCCTGGTGCGAAATGGGCGTCGCTTGTCGTGTCGTGGTCCGAGCATGTGCGTTTCCCGGTTGGTGGGACTTTTGGTGGTGGCCGGCGTGCTGGCGGGATGTGCCGGCACATTGCCGAGAGACGTGCTGCCGAAGGAATTGACCGACGGCGCCGCCGTCGTCGATCTGCCAGAGGTCCGCTTCTGGGGCGACGAGAAGTCCCGCGCACTCGATCTCTCGTTGTCGACCCGCATCGATCAGGCCGTCGCATCGGGGCGCGTGGCGGCTTTCGCCGCCGGCAAACCGGCCAGTCTCGACTTCCTGGCTTTGTCCGGTGGCGGCAGCGACGGGGCGTTCGGCGCTGGCCTGCTGGTCGGGTGGACCGAGCACAAGACGCGCCCGATGTTCGAAATCGTCACGGGGGTCAGCACCGGCGCCCTGATGGCCCCGTTCGCGTTCCTCGGGCCGGAGTACGATGCGCAGATCAAGGAGATCTATACGACGCTCAGCACCGACCAGCTGGTGTCTTATCAGGTGTTCTCGGGTCTGCTCGGCGGCAATGCGCTGGCCGATAGTTCGCCGCTCGCCAAGCACATCGCGCGGTTCGTCGACGACAAGCTGCTGGCTGCGATCGCCGCCGAGCACCGCAAGGGCCGTCGGCTGTTCGTGGCGACCACGAACATCGATGCCGAGCGGCCGGTGATCTGGGACATGGGCGCGATCGCCCAGTCGAGGACGCCGGCCTCGGTTGCGATTTTCCGCAATGTCCTGCTGGCCTCGGCATCGATTCCGGGGGCCTTTCCGCCGGTGCGTATCCGCGTGCGGGCCGGCGGCCGCGAGTTCGAAGAGTTGCATGTCGACGGCGGCATCACCTCACAGGTGTTCTTCCTGCCGTTCGACGCGGTGCTCTACCAATACACCGATCGCAAGCTATCCAAGCGCCAGCTCAATCGGCGCTTGTTCGTCATTCGCAACACCAAGGTCACCCCGGAATGGCAGGCGACCCAGGACAACACCTTGCCGATCGTGGAGCGCTCACTGGCGACGCTGATCAAGAGCCAGGGCGTCGGCGACTTGTACAAACTCTATCTCGAAGCCCAGGTTCAGCGCATGGATTTCAATTACGGTGCAATCCCCGCGGACTTCTCTCTGAAGAGCAAGGAGTTCTTCGATCTCGCGTACATGAACGCCCTGTTCGCGAAGGGGTATGAACTGGGCCGCCAAGGCTATGTCTGGCAGAAGGTTCCCCCGGGCATGGGGAACAGGGTTGCGCGGGACCGTTGAGCACGCCGGCGTTGGCGCCAGGAGGATTGCCGGATGATGACGCGGGTGACGTGGTTCGTGCTGGGTGCCGCCGCTGCCTCGGCGATCTGGATCGTCGTCTTTGCCGGCCTCGGCCAGCGCATTCTCGACGTATTCTTCGGGCTGTCTGGCGGACGATAGACTCCGGCCGTCGGACGCATCGGGCGGGCAAGGCCAACGTGCCGGCCGCGGGAGCGCCCGGGTCCACCCGGGCAACCAGCGTATTGCGCGCCAGCCTCCCTTCGTCATTGTTGGGTTTCGTCTAGCCGAGCCGGCTGCGATAGGGTGCCCATCTCGCCCAAGGCCCGTCCATCGCAGACGCCCTGGGAGAAGCCCACGCCATGCAACGGCGCCCGTTTCCGAGGTCCGGACTGGCCGTAGGCGCCGCGAGCACACCGGACGCGCCGCCTGTTGCGCTGGTCGCCTCGACGGCGCGGTGCCGTTCGACGTCGTCGTTCCCCGACAGGGTGGGGTCTCAGTTCCGCTTCGGTGTCGCCGCGGCGATCGCCTGTTCGAGGTCCTCACGCTCCTCGCAACCCTTCGGGCAGAGCCTTTCGAGGATCGCCAGATGCTGACGGGCCTTCGGCAACTGTCCGGTCTCGACGTAGAGTTCGCCCAGATACTCGTGGGCGCCCTTGTGGTCGGGGTCGAAGTCGAGCGCCTTGTTGTAGAAGGTCAGCGCGGTCGGATAGTCACCGGTCTTGCGCAGGCTGAAGCCGAGCAGATTGTAGACGTCGGCGTGCTGGACACCGTTGTCGACCATTTTGCGCAGCTCGGTCAGCGACGCCTTGAAATCCTTGGCCTTGATCATCGCCCGCACGGCGGTGAGGTCCGGCGCGTCCCGGGTGATCGAGGTGTCGACCGCAGCGGCGGGCTGCGAGAGCGCAAGAGCCAGGGTGATCGCCACCACCAGGGCCGATGTTCGAGCCGTCATGTCGTCCTCCAGAACACAGTGCCCTCGTTCCGGCCTCAGAGGGCTTCCCGTCTTGCTTGAAGCAGCTCCGCGGGCCGGAAGCCCCCTCACCCCACGGTTCAGGGAAAGTTCGGCGGCCTTGGTCGGCACGAACGCTTCGACCCCGGCCGGTCGGACCCTAGCGGGCAGAGCCGGACCCGCCCGATCACTTCTGCTTCACGATTGTGACAGCCCGGCGGGCGTGGATGCGGACGATCTTGCCGATTGCTGCGCCAGCCGCTAGGCACGGGCATGTCTCTCACGCGCCAGCAACGACGATCCGCTCTGCGCCAAGCGCTCGCCGCGGGCGAGCAGGCGCTGGTGCGCGGGCTCGGCCGCGCGCCGGAGAAAACGGAAATCCTAGCCGCCGCGCTGGCACTCGGCACCCGGCTCACGGCCGGGTCGCCCAGCGCCCGCATCGCCGCCTTCTCGGGCGCCTTGCTCGGGCTCTACGAAAAGTCGTCGAAAGCGGCACCGACCAAGCTGGCGCTGGCCTGCAAGAAGGGCTGCAACTGGTGCTGCTATACCTTCGTCAGCGCGAGCGCACCGGAGATCCTGCACATGGCGGCCGCCGCCGGGCCGTTGGCACCCGAGCGTCTGGCCCGCGCTGATGCGGCATCGGCGCTCGGGCCGGCCGAGCGTATCGGCCGGAAGGCGCCCTGCCCGCTGCTCGATGACGCGGGATGTGTCGGGTACGCCACCCGACCCATCATGTGCCGCGTCACGACCTCGCTCGATGTGGCGAGCTGCATCGACGAGTACGAGGGACGGGACCTGCGTGCCGACATTACCGTTGCCAAGTCGCCGATCCAGCATGGGTTCAATACGCGCGCCGTCGTGATGACGGCCCTGGCCATTCATGGGCTCGACGGGGCGGTCTACGATCTTGCCGGCGGGCTGCGGGAGGCCCAGGACGCCGATGCGGTGGCGGCGCGCTGGCTGGCAGGCGAGCGCGCCTTCATCTCGGCCCACGCCGGCCCGGTCGATGGCGATCTCACCCGCCTTGCCGAGGCGCTGGCGGCCGAGGGCCGGGCCCTCGCCGGCTGACCGCTCAGTACAGCGAGCCCATCTGGCGCGGCCGCAGGGCGGCGTCGTAGCTGTCGGTATCGAATTCGGGCAAGGCACTCTTGGTCATCTCGCCGGCGGTCGGCACCGTACCCGGCGCCACGTGGGCCGCGGGACTCCACAGGGCCGAGCGGATCAATGCGCGCGCGCACTGGAAATAGACCCGATCGATGGTGACGATCAGCACGGTGCGCGGGGCCTTGCCATCGACGAGGAAGCGCTCGAGCAGCCGGGGATCGGTGCTGACCACAGCCCGGCCGTTGACCCGCAGTGTCTCGTTCACGCCCGGGATCAGGAACAGCAGCGCCACGCGGGGATCGGCGACGATATTGCGCAGCGTATCGAGGCGGTTGTTGCCCCGGCGGTCCGGGATCAGCAGCGTCGAGTCGTCCGCGACGGTGAACAGTTGCCCAACCGCATCACCGCGCGGCGAGCAGTCGAGCCCGCCGGGCCCCGACGTGGCGATGGCGAGAAAGGGCGCAGCCTCGATCCAGCGCCGGTAAGCGGGCGTCAGGCGGTGCGCCTCTTTGGCCAGCGAGTTGGCATTGACCTCACCGTACAGGGCCTCCAGGGCGGGGATGTCGCGGATGGCATGCTCGGTCATGGACGGAGTCCTCGGTTGTAGGTCTGTCGGCGGGGCATATCCGCCACATCGAGCCCCATGGCCTGTGGGCATCAGGGTCCGCCCTGTCGACCAGTGTACTCCCTGCCGGAAAATCAGGTTATACGTCGCGGCCGTCCGTCCCGAGCGCCGGGACGAGGTCTAACCAGAGGAGCGCGGACCCCGCGAGGAGACCCATGGAAATTCTCTCCTGGTTGTTCTTCATCCTCTTCATCGGCGCTTTGATCGTCGTTGGGGGGCTGCTGCTCAAGGGCTATATTAGGACGGGCTCGCCGACCAGCGCGCTGACCGGCGCGATCACCGGGGCGTTCTTCGGGCCGAAACCCGAGAAGCGGCTCGAGGTCATGGATCAGTTCAACGTCGACGGCCGGCGCCGGCTGGTACTGATCCGGCGCGACGATGTGGAGCATCTGATCATGACGGGCGGACCGGTCGATGTCGTCATCGAGACCGGTATCGGCAGCCCGGCAGCAGCGCTGCGCCCGGACCCGGTGCTGACAGCAGAAAGCCCCGCGCCCGCGCCCACGCAGCAGCCGCGTCAGGCGGCCGAATTTGTCGACACCACCAACGTGTTCTCGCGCGCCCCGCGCACCTTCGGGCAAGCGGCGGGCGAGGGCTGACCACCGCGCCAGGCGCGGCCGGGCCACCGGCGAGACTGGCCGCGACGCCGACCTTCGACGGAGTTGTTCCAGTGCGCCTCGTTCTGATGCTGTGCGCCTTCGCTGCCCTGTTGGCGGCCGGCTCGCTCTGGTCCGACCGGACGGGTGCGCAAGTCCCCGAGCCGGCGGCCTCCTCGAGCCCCCCGCCGGCCGCCGCTCCGGCCCCGGCGCCCGTCGTGCCGGTGCTCACCGCCGAGATCACCGACGCGGTGGCGCGGATCGCAGGCGGCGTCGACAAGGCCGCCACCGAGGTCGAGGAGGCCAAAGCCCGCGATGGCGATCTGGCGCGCCTCAGAGGGGTGCTGGACGGCCTGATCGACGAGACCCGGCCCGTTGTCGACGCCATCGTGCCCCGCCTGCAGGCGGTGCGCGGGCAGATCGAGAAGCTCGGCCCGGCTCCCGCCAAGGATGCGCCGCCCGAATCCCCGCCGATCGCGGCCGAGCGGTCGCGGCTCAACGCCCTGGCCGCCGAAGCCGACGGCGCCATCCGCAAACTGGAGCTGGCGCAGCTGCGCGGACGACAGGTCGTCGCCCGGATTCAGAGCCTGCGGCAGCAGATCTTCACCACCGACCTGCTGCGGCGGACCGCGAGTCCTCTGCGGCCCTCGGTCTGGTTCGAATTCGCCGACGAGCTGTCGGGTGCCGCCGGCGATCTGAGGGCGATGGGCAGCAATTGGCTGACCCGGGTCGAGCCGCGGGTCGGCACTCTGCTGCTCGTCGTGGTTACGGGCTGCGCGATTTTAGGGTTGCTGCGCATGCTCTGCCGGCAGTTGATCGCGCGCCGCCTGCAGCCGGGCATCGCGGCAACGCCGTCGTTCTTCGCGCGTGCGGGCTCGGCGATCCTGACCGCCCCGACGATCGTGGCGCCGGGCGTCGCTGCGGCCGCGTTCGTCTACCTCACTCTCGACGGGCTCGAACTGCTCGGCCTGCAGGTCGGCCTTCTGGCCGAAGGGTTGCTGGTCAGCTATCTCGCCTACGCCGCCGTTGCCGGTCTCGTGCTCGCCACGCTTGCGCCCGCGCGTGCGGCGTGGCGGCTGTTCGACGTCTCGGACGAAACCGCCGCGACGCTGGCCCGGCTGTTTTGCGCCACCGCGGCCGTCTTCGCGATCGATCTGTTCCTGCGCCAGGTGATCTCGACGCTGTCACTGTCGGTCCAGATGGCGGTGGTCACGACTTTGCTGCCGAGCATCGCGTTCGCCGCGCTGCTCGTCGCCATCGTGCGGACGCCGTTCGTGCCGATCGGCGACGCAGACGCCGGCGTCGCCGTCTCCCGCTATCGGCCGCGATGGCTGAAGTTGCCACTGCTGGCGATCGCCGCCGCGGTGGTGGCCACGTCGCTGTTCGGCTTCGTGGCGCTCGGCCGCTTCATCGCCGGTCAGACGCTGTTGACCGGCAGCGCCTTGGTGCTGCTCTACCTCATGCACCTCGCCATCCGGGCCGCCACGACCATGCCGATCGAGCGGCGCCTGCTCGATGCGGAACTCGGCTTCGACACCGAGCGGCGCGGTCAGATCTCGACGGCGGTGGCTGTCGTCCTCCACATCTTTCTTGCCCTCGTCGGACTGCCGCTGGTTCTGCTCACCTGGGGCTTCTCGGGGCCCGACATCCTCGACATGCTGAAGTCTCTGGTGTTCGGCTTCGAGATCGGTCAGTTCCGGATTTCGCTGGCCCGCATCACCATCGCCATCGTGATGTTCGGGGCCATCCTGATCGGCACGCGTCTCGTCCAGCAGTGGCTCGGCGCGCGCGTATTCCCCGCCGCGAAGCTCGATGCCGGCGTCTCCCACTCGCTGTCGACCGGCCTCGGCTACGCCGGGTTCGCGCTCGCGGCCCTGATCGCCGTGTCCTACGCCGGCCTCGACATCACCAATCTGGCGATCGTGGCCGGTGCCCTGTCAGTCGGCATCGGCTTCGGCCTGCAGTCCATCGTGAACAATTTCGTGTCGGGTCTCATTCTGCTCGTCGAGCGCCCGGTGAAGGTCGGCGACTGGATCGTGGTCAAGGACAGGGAAGGCATCGTCCGGCGCATCAGCGTGCGCGCAACCGAGATCGAGACGTTCGACCGCGCGAGCCTCATCATCCCGAATTCAGAGCTGGTGACCGGCAGCGTCGTCAACTGGACCCACCGCAACTCGGTGGGCCGCCTCACCATTCGGGTCGGCGTCGCCTACAGTGCCGATCCCGAACGGGTGCTGGCGATCCTCCGCGAAGTCGCGGCGCGCCACCCGGACGTCCTGGAGCATCCGGCGGCGATCGTGACTTTCGAGAATTTCGGGGACAGCTCGCTCGACTTCGTGCTGCGGGTCTTCCTGGGCGATGTCATGCAGTCGCTCAGGGTGCAGACCGAGCTGCGGGTCGAAATCCTGAAGGCGTTCCGCCAAGCCGGTATCGAAATTCCCTATCCGCAGTCGGACGTCCACCTGCGCGATCTGGATGGTGTCAAAGTTCTGCTGGCCCAGATGCTGAAGTCACGGCAGGCCCGTCCCGAGACCGTGGTCGCGGACCACGACGGCACGGCACCGAAGTAGACCCGTCACTCGTCGCGGAAGACCCGCTCGCGCCGCTCGTGGCGCTCTTGCGCCTCGAGGCTCAAGGTCGCGATGGGGCGGGCGTCGAGGCGTTTCAGGCCGATCGGCTCCCCCGTCTCCTCGCAGTAGCCGTAGGAGCCGTCCTCGATGCGGGCCAGCGCGGCGTCGATCTTGGAGATCAGCTTGCGCTGGCGATCGCGCGCGCGCAACTCGAGGGCCCGGTCGGTCTCGGATGTGGCTCGGTCGGCGAGGTCGGCGTGTTGGAGCGTCTCCTCGTGCAGACCTTGCAGCGTCTCGCGGGTCTGGCGGAGGATCTCCTCCTTCCACTGCAGCAGCTTGCGACGGAAATACGCGCGCTGCCGCTCGCTCATGAACGGTTCGCTCTCGCTCGGCCGATAGTCCTCTGGCAGCACGATCTCGGAAATGGCGACCTGCTCCGCTTTGGGCTTCGCTTTGTCCTTGCCGACCGACTTGCGATCCTTCGTGCTCATGGCTCGCCTTCCTGAGGTTCGACGATCCCCTAACGACTCGTATCGCTCAGATTGGCGCCGTTAATAAGTCACTGTTTTTCCAAGTCAAGGGTGGCGTGAGTGTTCACCATGTTCGGACGCGGGGATGCGGCATCGGCGCCATGCCGTTGAAGCAGTAGTTCCCGTCAGAATAGGGGCAAATTCACACGACGTTCACGCCCTAATGGCAACCTTCGATTGTTGGAGACGCGCCGGGTGCCGGAGCAACGCGGCCGCGGCGTGTCTCTTCCGGCGGAACCCCGATGGTGTTGCATCGCGGCCCCTACGCCACCAGCCGAGACCTGCGCCCAAGACCCGACCGTCGCCCCTCGCCTTGTCCCCCCATCAGCGGGAACGACAGTCACGCAGAACTCGGCGGGCGCCTGCCCCCCAGGCGCCTCGACCGCCCCCGGAGGCCACTCCCGGGGGCGGTCCTTTCCTCTTTTTGATGTCTCACAGATAGGTGGCCTCGATATCGACCGATGAGCGCACCCCGACAGCGTCGAAATGGGCGTCGAGCCAACGGCCCGCGGCGGCGCGCCCGGCATCGCGCAGCAGCGTGATAAACGTCCAATCCGGGTTGAGCTTGCTCCAGGCCCCGTGGCGGCGCATCTCGTCGTCGTCGCTGATCGCATGAACGAACATCCGCTGGTAGCGCGACGGGTCGAGCCGTTCCTCCTCGATGAGCCGGGTCACGAAGTGGATCACCCGCATCTCACGCAGCAACGAAGAGTTGAAGCTGATCTCGTTCATGCGATCCAGGATCTCCGGCGCCGTGGTCGGCAGCCGATCCTGGTAGAGGGGGTTGATATGGACGATCACAACGTCCTGGGAGGCCCCGCGATAGATCAGCGGGTAAATGGCTGGATTGCCCATGTAGCCGCCGTCCCAGTAGTGCTCCCCGCCGATCTCCACGGCCTTGAAAATGTGCGGGAGGCAGGCCGAGGCCAGCACCGCCTCGACGGTCAACTCGGCATTCTCGAAGATGCGGATCTTGCCGGAACGGACATTGGTGGCGCTGAGGAACAGGCGCGGCGCGTGCGGGCAGCGGCGCAGCGCATCGAAATCGACGGTGCGCTGGACCAGTTCGCGCAGCGGGTTGTAATCGAGCGGATTGAGCTGGTACGGCGACCACAGGGAAACGAGGCCCTGGAACATCAAGTTGGCCGGTAGCTGATCCCGGCTCCAACCGGTCGCTGCAAACCAAGCCTCGATCATCGCAGCCTGCGGCGGCGTCCACAGTTCACCGTAGCGGCTGATCGCCTTCCAGAACTCTGCGAGCTTCGCGCGGGCGCCGGGCCGCCCTCCTTCGGACATGCCGGACGCCATGACCACGGCATTGATCGCCCCGGCACTGGTAGCGCTGATCGCGTCGAGGGCGAGACGTTCGTCCTCCAACAGCTTGTCCGGCGCGCCCCAACCGAATGCGCCGTGCACCCCGCCGCCTTGCAGGGCCAGGTTGACAGGTTTGCGGCCGTTGCGGGCCGCGATCTGCTCCGGCGTGCACGCCGACCGGTGGATCGAACTCGCATGTGGGACCATGCTGCATCCTAAGCGCTGACGCGCCCCATGCCCAGCGGGCTCCGCTCTGTTCCGTCCGGAACATGCCGATGCCGGCGCGTCCTGTACTCACGCCTTCGACGCCCACCGCACGCAGAACCAAGTGCTCTCGTGCGGCCGTCCTCAAACCTCCCTCAACTGGCCTCGGCGCCCCCGCGCGTCGAGGCCTTTTTTTCGTGCCCGCGTCCTCCCTTGCGCGACCGGCGCGCCACTGCGATTGTTCCGGCCGATCCATTCGAGGAGTTGTCATGCCGAATTGTCTCGTCACCGGCGCCAATCGCGGCATCGGCCTCGCCATCTGCCGCATCCTCGCAGCCCGCGGCGATACGGTCATCGCCACCGCCCGCGATCCCGGATCCAGCGCGGCTCTCAAGGGTGTTGCCAGCTTGGTTCTGCCGCTCGACGTCACCGATCCGGCCAGTTGCGCGGCGCTGGCGGAAAGCCTAGCCGACCGGCCCATCGACCTGCTTGTCTGCAATGCCGGCACCTATGCCGCGCGCGGTGGTCTCGACGACCCGGCCTTCACGGCCGAGGCGTGGATGACCCAGCTCATGACCAACGTGGCGGGCGTGTTCTTCACGGTGCGGGCGATTGTTCCACATCTGACGCGGGCGGGCGGGGGCAAGATCGCCGTGATCTCGTCTAAGATGGGCTCGACGGCGATGACCCCGGGCAAGAGCTACGCCTACCGGGCCTCTAAGGCGGCGGCCGTCAATCTGGCGCGCAATCTCGCGTCCGATCTCGCGGACAAAAAGATTGCGGTTGGCGCCTATCATCCCGGCTGGGTCCGCACCGATATGGGCGGCGCCGGCGCCGACCTCGATGTCACGGAAAGCGCATCGGGCCTCGTTCGGCGCTTCGAGGCGTTGTCGCTTGCGACGACCGGAGTTTTCGAGGATTACCGGGGCGAGCCCATTCCGTTCTGAGACGCCGGGGAGCGCGCGTGGTGAAAAAGTTCGAAGGCACCAAGAACTACGTTGCGACCGATGATCTGAAGATCGCCGTCAATGCCGCCGTCACGCTGCAGCGGCCACTTCTGGTCAAGGGAGAACCCGGCACCGGCAAGTCGGTGCTCGCTGCCGAAGTCGCCAAATCGCTCGGTGCGCCACTCATCGAGTGGCACATCAAATCGACCACCAAGGCGCAGCAGGGCCTCTACGAGTACGACGCCGTCAGCCGGCTGCGCGACAGCCAGCTCGGCGATGCGCGGGTCAAGGATATCCGCAACTACATCCGACGCGGGAAGCTGTGGGACGCGTTCGAAACGGACACGCGGCCGGTGCTGTTGATCGACGAGATCGACAAGGCCGACATCGAGTTCCCCAACGATCTGCTGCTCGAACTCGACCGGATGGAGTTCCACGTCTACGAGACGGGCGAGACCATCCGCGCGCGCGTCCGCCCGATCGTGATCATCACCTCCAACAACGAGAAGGAACTGCCGGACGCCTTCCTGCGCCGGTGCTTCTTCCACTACATCCGCTTTCCGGATGCGGAGACGATGGAGGCCATCATCGATGTGCACTTCCCGAGCATCAAGCAGCGCCTGGTCCGCGAGGCGCTGACGATCTTCTATGAAGTGCGCGATGTGCCCGGTCTCAAGAAGAAGCCGTCGACATCGGAGTTGCTCGACTGGCTGAAACTCCTCCTCAACGAGGACGTGACGCCGGAAACGCTGCGCGAGACCGATCCGCGCAAGGTCATCCCGCCCCTGCACGGCGCGCTGCTCAAGAACGAGCAGGACGTGCACCTTTTCGAGCGGCTCGCCTTTCTTGCGCGCCGCAAGCCGCAACCGAACGGTTGATCTGCACACAGCCGCCGGACGCCCATCACAGGAGCCAGCATGTCCTCCGTTCCAGAATCGACGCCAAAGACCCAGCCACCGAGCCTTGGTGACCATCTCGTGCCGGCCGACCGACGGGCTCTCATCGAGTCGCATGTCGCGTTGCTGGCCGAGACGGCCCGCCGGGTCGGCGATGATCTGCCGCTTTCGGCCGACGTCAGCGACATGATTGCCGTGCTCGAAGCGGAGATCGTCTGAGATGGATCCGCACAGCCTTTCCGCCGTCGAACTCGCCGCGGCCATCGCAGCCCGCCGCATCTCCAGCGCCGAGGCGACCGCCGCCGCGCTCAGCCGCTTGAAGACCGTGCATGCCCGCACGAATGCCGTCGTCACGTTCGAGGACGAACGTGCCGGCGAGCAGGCCAAGGCTGCCGATGCCGCCATCGCGCGCGGCGAGGTGGCGGGCGCCCTGCAGGGCGTGCCACTCGCCCACAAGGACATGTTCGACCGGGTCGGCCGGATCGCCAGCTGGGGCGGCCGCATTCGCCGCGACACGCCCGCCGCCAGCACCGCCACACCCCTTGCGCGCCTGGAAGCGGCCGGCAGCCACCAGGTCGCCGCCCTGCACCTCACCGAGTTCGCCTTCGGGCCGACCGGCCACAATTACGTGCTCGGCCATGCCCGCAACCCGTGGGACGTCACGCGGATCACCGGCGGGTCGTCTTCGGGGTCGAGCATCGCGGTCGCAACCGGGTGTGTTCCGCTCGCGCTCGGCTCCGATACGGCCGGATCGCTGCGCTTGCCCGCGGCCGCCTGTGGGGTTGCCTCGCTCAAGGGCACGTGGTCCCGCGTCTCACGGGCGGGCGCGATGCCGCTTTCGCCGTCGCTGGATTGCGTCGGGCCGATCGCCCGGGACGTCCGCGACCTGGCGGTCGGAATGGCGCTGATCGCTGGCGCCGATGGTCGTGACGGCGGCGCATCCGCGCGGCCCGTGCCGGACTACGCGCGCCTGCTCGGGCGCCCGGTCACCGGCTTGCGCATCGGGGTCGACGAGCGGCTGATCGGCGATGCCGATGCCAGCGTCCAGAAGCGCCTGGAGGCGGCCCTCCGCGTTCTCGAGGCTGCAGGAGCGCGGCGCGTGCCCGTCCGCTTCACGAACTGGCGCGAGATCGACCATCTGACCCAGCTCGCCCAATTGCCCGAAGTCGCCTCGGCGCATGGGCGCTATATCCGGAGCCGGGCAGGCGACTATGGACCGCAGGTGCGCGCCCGCATCGAGTATGGGCATTTCATCTCGGCCGCCGACCACCAGACGGCCCTGCGCGCGCGCGGCACGATGCTGCGGCGCGTGCTTGCGGAAACCTACGAAGCGGCGGACGTGACGGCGCTGCCGACGTTCGCCGACCCCTTGCCGACGATTGCCGAGCTGGATGTCGGCGGCGGCCCGACCCTGATGGCGGCAATGGCGCGTGTGATCCTGTACACGCGCCCCATCAACTACCTCGGCCTGCCGGCGCTGACGCTGCCGTATCCGCACGACGGCGTGCCGAACGGATTCCAGCTCGTCGGCCGTCCATTCGACGAAACGAAACTGCTGCAGCTCGGCGTCGCCTATCAACGGGACGTCAAACCGCAGATCGCTCCGATCGACTGATCGACTGATCGACTGATCGACTGATCGGCCAGCGTAAATGACAAAGGGGATCGCCGGGTGGCGATCCCCTTCGTGCATGGAAGCTGCGATAGACGATCAGCGGACGACGCGCTTCTCGACCTTGCGCTCGGCAACCTTGCGGGTCTTCACGACCGGCTTGGTGACCACGACCGGGCGCTGCTTCACGACCTTCTTGTGCTCGATGACGAGGCGGGTGGTCTGGACCGGCTTCTTCACCCACGTCAGGCGGTTCTCCGTCACCTTGCGGGTCTCCCGGGCAAGCGTGTGGCGCACGTGCTCACCATGACGGGTCTTCACCTTCACGGGCTTGCGGACCAGAACGGTGCGCTCCACCGTGACCGGCTTGCGAACAAGCACGTGGCGCTCGACGGTCACCGGCTTGCGGACCAGCACGGGACGCATCACCGTGACGTTCTTCATCACGATCGTGCGGTGCTTGTGGATACGAGCCTTGCGCGCGTGAGCGGCATGGTGGGCCGAGGCCGTCTTGGCGGACTTCTTGGCATGATGGTCACGCTTGTCCGCGGCCGCCGCTTGGCCGACACCGGCGAAGACGATGGCGATGGTCGCCACCAGCGTGAGAAGGGAACGCAGAGAAATCATACGAGCCTCACTGAGGAAACAGAACCTGACGTGGATTCAAACAGCCGTGTGAACCTTCACATTGGATGTTAACTCGGCGTTGTAAGGCCGCTTTCTGGCTGAGGCAACTCGAAAAGCACAGCCCCGTGGCACACGCGCCCGTTGCATCAACATCAAAAAACTGGATTTTCGACTGGCCGTTCGGTCACGGGTCGCACGCCCGAGGTCACGACGACGCCCGCAGGGTCTCTCGTTGTCGCGGTGATACGGCCCTTCAGGGCGCCAAGCCACCCGAGGGCGGGGGCGGAGCGTCCGGATCCTTTTCACGAGACGTAAGATCCCGAAGTCCGTCCCGGCCATAGATATCCGGCACGAAATGCGTGCGGCCGTCCTGTTCGGCCCAGGCGGTGATGTAAGTGAAGATGACGGGTATGGGACGGGTAAGGGTCACGTCGACCGGCTGTCCGGCATCGATCACCTGTGCCACGCGCCCCGGATTGTCCCAGCCATTCTCGAACCGCGCGATCCATTCCACCAGCTTGAAAACGTCCTGAACCCGGACGCAACCGGCAGAGAAGGCACGCTGGCGCTGACCGAACAGCGGCTTCAACGGCGTGTCGTGCATGTAAACGATGTGTTCGTTGGGCATATCGATACGCACGAGGCCCAGCGCATTGCGAGGCCCCGGATCCTGCCGGAACTTCAAGATACGGCCGTCCGCCGTGTTCCAGTTGACGTTGCGCGGATCGAGTTCGGGGCCGTTGAAACCGTTGAAGACCCGGATGACCTCATTCTGGAGGTACTCCGGCTCCTTGCGCAGGCGCGGGATCAGATCGAGCGTGGCGACGCTCTCGGGTACGCGCCAGAAGGGGAAGAAATTGAGCGCGCGAACCGTGGCGCGGACCGACGGCGTCTGGCGGTCGGGCTTGCCGACTATGACGCGGTGGCGCTGCTTGACTTCGCGCTGCTCGACGGCCTCGAGTTGGTAGGCGGCCGCATTGACGAGGATATAGCGGTCCTCGCCCCGGCCGGTCAGCAACTCGGAGATGCGTCGGCGGTTGAGCTTCAGTTGCTCGATGCGCGTCTGGATCGGGACGTTCATGGACTCGACCGTCGGCTTGTCGAGCCTGCCATTGACGCGAAGGCCGTGGCGCTCCTGAAAGCGCTTGAGCCCGGCTTCGATCTCCCCGTCCAGCGAGAGATCGGTGCTCCAGAACGAATTGCGCGCACTGTCCGGCAGATCGGCGCTCGCGTAGAGGCGGCGGCGAACCGCCGGCATGCGCTCGTCGCCTTCACCGGGACGGACGACGCGACCTGTCGGAATCGCAGTCCAGCCGCCTTGCGTCGCCAACTGCTCATGACGGGCGATCGAATCGGCCATCGATTCCAGCATCGCTTCGCTGCGCCACGGCACCGTGGACGTCCGCAGGTCTGCCAGTTGCTCGGGCTCCGCGGCACGCGGCGCTTCCGCCGGACGCACGCCGGAGTTTGAGAAACCGGTCAAATTATCGAGCCAGCTAGCCGACGACGACTGCGCCCATGAGGACTGTGTGCCGAGAAACGTGGCCCCAGCGCCCAGCAGCACGGCGCGGCGGCTCGCCGAGGTGCGCAGCATGGGTGCACCCCCACTTTTCCGTCCCGACGTCGTGTCGCCCATGTTCGAGTCTCTGGCATCGTTGTTGCGCCGCAACGGGCGCGGGAATTGGCAATCGACCGGCCTTATAAGCCTCTCAGGCGCGTTTGACCAAACAAAGACGTTAAGGACTGCGTGAACACCTCGATGTCGTCGCGAGGACACAACGGTCGAAAAGGCGCGCCATTCGCCCGTCGCCCCCGGTTTGTGGCTCGGCTGTGTCCCTTGCCAACGCGGAAACAGGCACGTAACGTCCCGATCAAATCAGAACACGGGCTTCAAGGTCCGGAGATCGAGGAAACCAAGGAGATTGCCATGAAATCGTTGACACGTCGCCATGTCCTGGCGGCCGGGGCCGCCGTGGGCGGTTCGGCTGCGCTCGGGTTGAGTCCAGCCTTCGGGCAGGCCGCGTGGCCCAGCCGGCCGGTGACGATGGTGGTGCCCTGGGGGGCCGGTGGCGGTACCGATGCCACCGCCCGGATCGTCGCCGCTATTCTCGAGCGGGATCTCGGCCAGCCTTTCAACGTTGTGAATCGCACCGGCGGATCGGGCGTCGTCGGGCATTCGGCCATCGCGACGGCGGCTCCCGACGGCTACACGATCGGGATGATCACCGTCGAAATCACGATGATGCACTGGCAGGGCCTGACCGAGCTCAAGCCCGACAGCTATACGCCGCTGGCGCTGATGAACGAGGATCCGCCGGGCGTGCAGGTGAATTCCGGCAGCCCCTACAAGACGGTCAAGGAACTCGCCGACGCCATCAAGGCGGCGCCCCCGGGCAAACTCAAAGCCTCGGGTACGGGCCAGGGCGGAATCTGGCACTTGGCGCTGATCGGCATGTTGCAGGCGATGGGTCTCAAGGCCGATCATGTCGCTTGGGTGCCCTCCAACGGCGCGGCACCGGCGATGCAGGACCTCGCGGCCGGCGGTATCGATCTCGTCACTTGCTCGGTGCCGGAAGCCAAGGCGCTGATCGATGCCGGCAAGGCCCGCAGCCTCGCCGTGATGTCGAGCGAGCGCAACAAGGCCTTCCCGGACGTGCCGACGCTCAAAGAGGCGGCGGGGATCGACTATTCCGTCGGCGCTTGGCGTGGCATCGCCGCTCCCAAGGGCTTGCCCGCCGACATTCAGACGAAGCTGGTGGCCGCGCTGAAAAAAGCCAACGAGTCTAAGGAGTTTACGGACTTCATGGCCTCGCGCGGCTTCGGCGTGAAGTGGTCGGACCCGGCCGGCTTCGCCAAGTTCATGGCCGACGGCAATGCCGCCATGGCCAAGGCCATGGACGCCGCCGGACTGAAGAAGACCTGATCTCCAAACGGGCGGGCTTCGGCCCGCCCTTCTGCCCCACCATCTTTGGACCCATCCGGTAGTCGTCATGCATCTTTCCGACCGTTTGACCGGCGGTTTCCTGGTCGTGCTCGGAGGAGCCGCTGCCTACGGTGGGTCGCTGCTGCCGCCCGTTCCCGGCCAACAGATCGGTCCGGCCGTGTTCCCGATGGTGGTTGGGATAGGCCTCATGATCTGCGGAGTTCTCATTGCGCTTCATGTCGGGCGCAGTTTCGAGGACGAGGCCGAAGCGGACATTGCGGTTCATGGCGGCGAGACGATCGCCGAAATCAAGCCGACCTCCTGGTGGCAGAGGCTTCGGCCGCTCGTCCCGCCGGCACTGCTGTTCTTCTATCTGTTCGCCGTGGACCGGATCGGCTTCGTGCCAACCGGCGCCATCATCGTGTTCACCGCGGCTCTCTCGTTTGGTGCATCGTGGCGACTTGCGGGCGCCATGGCGCTGGTGGCACCGCCGGCCGTTCACCTGATCTTCTACAAGCTCCTGCGGGTCCCTCTGCCGGACGGCTTCCTTCCCATGCCCTGGTGAACCATGTCGACATTTCTGGAAGCCATCCAACTCGTTCTCCAGACGGACGTTCTCATCGTCATCCTGCTGAGTTCGATCTACGGGCTCGTCGTCGGATCTCTGCCTGGCCTGTCGGCAACGATGGCTACGGCCCTGCTGGTGCCGGTGACCTTCTATCTGTCACCGATCGCCGCGATTGCCGCCATCATCTCCGCATCGGCCATGGCGATCTTCTCCGGTGATATTCCAGGCTGCCTGCTGCGCATTCCTGGCACGCCTGCCTCTGCCGCCTACACCGACGAAGCCTATGCCATGACGCGTAAGGGCCAACCCGAACTCGCGCTCGGCATCTGCGTGTGGTTCAGCGCGATCGGCGGGATCATCGGCACACTGTCTCTGATCATACTCGCGCCGCCACTTGCGGAGATGGCGCTCAATTTCTCGACGTACGAGTATTTCTGGATGGCCCTGCTCGGCTTGATGTGCGCCACGCTGGTTGCGCGCTCGTCGCCGGTCAAGGCCATCGCCAGCATGCTGCTGGGATTGCTGGTGTCCTGCATCGGGATCGAGAATCCTGCCGGCACCGCGCGGTTCACGTTCGGCAGCGTCGATCTGCTCGGCGGCATCGAGGTCGTACCCGCGCTAGTCGGCGTGTTCGCCGTTTCCGAACTGATGCGTGCGATCAATACGCCAGAGCCGCCGAAATTGGAGAAGCGCAAGTTCGGCTCGATCCTGGCGGGCCAGCTGGCCCTGACCAGGAAGTATCCGTTGCCGCAGGTGCGCGGCAACATCGTGGGCATCATCATCGGCGTGCTGCCGGGCGCCGGTGCCGACATGGCGGCGTGGGTCAGCTATGCGATGTCGAAACAGTTTTCGAAGGAGCCGGAGAAGTTCGGGACCGGCCACCCCGAAGGACTGATCGAAGCGGGGGCCAGCAACAACGCGAGCCTCGCCAGTGGCTGGGTGCCATCGTTGCTGTTCGGCATTCCCGGCGACACCATCACCGCCATCGCCATTGGCGTGCTTTACATGAAGGGCCTCAACCCCGGTCCGACGCTGTTCACCGAGAAAGCGTCTAGCATGTATGCGATCTACATCATCTTCATCATTGCGAACATCCTGATGATACCGCTGGGGATCATGATGATCCGCATTGCCAGTGTGGTCTTGCGGGCGCCGCGCTCGGCCATCATGCCGGTGATCGTCCTCTTGTGCGCCGTCGGCTCGTTCGCCACCGGCAACAACCTCTTCAACGTGACGATGGTCGCCTGTTTCGGATGCATCGGATACGTGCTCGAGCGCAACGGCTTTCCGGTCGCTGCCCTCGTGCTCGGCATCGTCATGGGCACGATGGTCGAGCAGAGCTTCGTGACGTCCCTCATCAAATCGGACGGGAGTTTGCTGCCATTCTTCAGCCGGCCGGTGGCCGCCGTGCTGGCAGCACTCACCATCGCCTGTCTGATCTGGCCGATCTTCTATCGCTTCATCATCAGCGCAAAGGCGCGGCGGCCGGCGGCCCCCTGACCGTGCCCACTCGGCCGGAAGCGGGGATGGCGGCCGGCACCGATGGCCGGTGCGCGCGGATTGGGATCTTGCGGATCACGACACAGAAGATCGTCGTGAAAGCGAGGTCGATCGGCGTGACGCCGATCATGCCGCAGAACTACGCGTCTCCGGCCGATCGATCTGCGATCGCCTCAACGTCAGGGCGAGCGCGCGGCGGCCGGCTGCCACCTCACTGTGTCTACTCGGCCGGATGGGGGATGGCGGCCGGCACCGATGGGCGGGGCGCGCGGGTCGAGAGCTTGCGGATCACGACATAGAAGATCGGCGTGAAAACGAGGCCGAACAGCGTGACGCCGATCATGCCCCAGAACACGGCGGTTCCAAGCGCGACGCGCATTTCAGCGCCTGCCCCCTTCGCGAAGTAGAGCGGCAGCACGCCGAGCGTGAATGCGAGCGACGTCATGACGATCGGACGCAGCCGCAGGCGGCACGCCTCGACGGCGGCGGTCACGCGGTCCTTGCCCTGTTCCTCGATCTGCCGCGCGAACTCCACGATGAGAATAGCGTTCTTGGCCGCCAACCCGATCAACACCACGAAGGCAATCTGGGTCAGAATATTGATGTCCTGGCCATGCAGCCACACCCCGAACAGGGCCGACAGCAGGCACATGGGTACGATCAGCATGATCGCCATCGGCAGGGCCCAGCTTTCGTACTGGGCGGCCAGGGCGAGGAACACGAACAGCACGCTCAGCACGAAGATGTAGTAGCCGGCGCGGCCGGCCTTGACCTCCTGGAACGACAGATCGGTCCAGGCATAGCCGATGCCCTGAGGCAGAGTCCGGTCGGCAACCTCGCGCATCAACTGAAGCGCCTGGCCCGATGACACGCCGGGCGTGCTGCCGCCCTGGATCTCGGCGGTCGGGAACAGGTTGTAGCGCGGCACACGATCGGGTCCGGAGATCACCCGGTAGGTGACCAGACTGCCGAGGGGCACCATCTGGCCCTCGATGCTGCGCACGCGGATCCGGGCGATGTTGTCCGGGTCGATGCGGAAGGGACCGTCGCCCTGGGCCGTCACACGATAGGTACGGCCGAACATGTTGAAATCGTTGACATAAGCCGATCCCATGTACAGCCGAAGCGCCTCGAATATGTTACCCAGAGGCACGCGGAGCATCTGCGCCTTCACACGGTCCACGTCCACGAACACCTGGGGCGTCGACGTCTGGAAGGTCGTGAACACGTTCTGGATGCCGGGCGTCGCGTTCGCCGCCCGGATCAACTCCTGTGCCGCCTCCGACAGGGCCTGCGAGCCGAGCCCCGCCTGATCCTGCAGCCGCATGGAGAACCCGCCCGTCGAGCCGACGCCGCGCACCGGCGGTGGCACGAAGACGAGCGACGTGGCCTCCTCGATCTCGCGGCCCAATCTCTGGCGCAATTGCTGCGCGACCACTTGCGATGTGATCTTGCGTGGCACGCGCACCGAGAAGTCCTCGAGCACCACGAAGATGCCGCCGGCATTCGACGCGTTGGTGAAGGTTGCGCCCGAACGCCCGACGTTGACATTGGTGTAGGCGACGCCCGGTGTCGCCTGGATGATCTTGTTCGCCTTCTTGAGCACTTCGTTGGTACGCTCCAAAGAAGAGCCCGGCGGCAACTGAACCGAGACGACCACGATGCCGCGATCGAGGCTGGGAATGAAGCCCGTTGGCGTGTTCTGGATCATCCAAACGGCAACGCCGATCAGGCCGACGTAGAGGACCAGAAGCAACCCGGATACGGCGGTCAGCCTGCGCACCAAGTGGCCGTAACCGGACGCCAGCCTGTCGAACGCCCAGTTGAAGGCGTTGAAGAACAGGCGGACCGGTGCCATCAGCAGACCCCTGTGATGGGCATCGTGCTCGTGGTTACGGAACAGGATCGCCGCCAGTGCCGGGCTCAGCGTGAGCGAAACGAATGCCGAGATGACCGTCGCGGTCGCCACCGTCACGGCGAACTGGCGGTAGAACTGCCCTGTGATACCGCCGACGAACGCCGTCGGGATGAAAACGGCCGACAGCACGATGGCAATGGCGACGAGGGCGGTTCCGACTTCGTTCATGGTCTCGCGGGCTGCTTCCCCGGCCGAGAGGCCCTCTTTCAGCTTTCGCTCGACGTTCTCGACAACGACGATGGCATCGTCGACCACGATGCCGACCGCCAGAACGAGGCCGAACAGCGTCAGCATGTTGATCGAGTAGCCGAGCACGCCCATGACGGCGAACGTACCGATCAGCGAGATCGGGATCGCGATAACGGGGATCAGCGTGGCGCGCCAGGTCTGCAGGAACACCATCACCACCAGCACGACCAGGAGCACGGCTTCCGCGATGGTCGCGTAGAGTTCCTTGATCGAAACCTCGATGAACTCGGTAGGGTTGTAGATGATGCGATACTCGAGACCCTTGGGGAACGACTGAGACAGCGTCGCCATCGTCTGCTTGATCTGCGTGGCGGCCTTCAGCGCGTCGGTTCCGGGCGCCTGTGTCATGAACAGTACGGTCGCCGGGTAGTTGTTCTGATAGCCGAACGAGCTGTAGCTCAGCGCTCCAAGTTCCACGCGCGCGACGTCTCGCAGCAAGACGACCCGGCCATCGGCTCCGCTTTTCAGAATGATGTTCTCGAACTCACCGGCCTCGCGGAGGCGGCCCTTGAGCTGGATCGGCATCTGAAATGCGCCGGTGTTCTGCATGGGGGGCTCGCCGATCGCGCCACCCGCCACCTGGATATTCTGCTGGCGAAGTGCATTCAGCACCTCTTCGGCCGTCAGGCTCAGACCCGCGATGCGCTCCGGATCGAGCCAGATCCGCATCGCGTACTCGCGGGCGCCGAACAGATTGACCGAACCGACGCCTTCGATGCGGGCGAGCACGTCCCGCACCTTGAGGAAAGCGTAGTTCGAAATGTAGACCTGATCATAGGTTCCGTCCGGCGAGACCAGATGGACGGCCAGCAGCTGATCGGGGTTGTTCTTGCGGGTCGTGACGCCCGAGCGGCGCACCTCGTCGGGCAGACGGGGCTCGGCGCCCGCGACGCGGTTCTGGACGAGAACCTGCGCCTTGTCGATGTCGGTGCCGATATCGAACGTAACGGTGAGGCTCATCGCGCCGTCACTCGTCGAGTTCGAGTACATGTAGATCATGCCGTCGACGCCGTTGACCTCCTGCTCGATCACCGCGGCGACGGTGTCGGCAACGGTCTGGGCACTGGCGCCGGGATAGCTCGCATTCACGGTGATCGTCGGCGGCACGATCTCGGGGAACTGGGTCACGGCGAGGCTGCCGTAGGCGATCACGCCGACGATCGTCACGAACAGCGAGAGGACGGCCGCGAAGATCGGTCGGGCGATGAAGAAGTGGCTCATTCCCATGACGGTTCCCCGGGTGATCTGTGGTGGGGCCGGCGGCCGCGCCCAGTGCCTGCTGCTATTGTGCCGAGCCGCCAGGGGCGGCGCTGACTGCGGACACTTGAAGTGGCTCGCGCTTCGGCGTGACCTTCTGACCGGGTCTGGCGCGCTGGATGCCACGCACCACAACCCAGTCGTCGGCGGTCACGCCGCTCTTGATGACCCGCAGGCCATCTTGAAGTCGACCCAGACCCACGGTGCGCCGCGACGCAACGCCGTCCGCGTCGACGACCAAAACGAAGCGGTTCGTCTGGTCGGTACCGATCGCCTCGTCAGGCAGCAGCACCGCGCTGTACTCCGGAGAGCCCGGCACGCGCACGCGGGCGAACATGCCGGCGGAGAACAACCCAGCCTTGTTGGCGATCGTGGCGCGGGCGCGCAGCGTTCCGGTGGATGAATCGAGCCGATTGTCGATGAAGTCGAGGCGGCCCTTGTGTGGGAAGCCGCTGTCGTCCGGCAGCGCGATTTCAACGGCCGTGCCGAGTTCGGAGGCGACGGCGGTCGCCCCCGCGATCTGCAACCGCTTGTACTTGATGTAATTGTTCTCGTTCACGTCGAAGTAGATCAGGATCGGATCCTGGCTGACGATGTTGGTGAGCTGGGTGCCACTCGCATTGTTGCCAACGATGTAGGAACCGATGCTGACATTCGCGCGGCTCACGCGGCCGTCGATCGACGAGGTTACCTTGGTGAACGACAACTCGAGTTCAGCCGTGCGTAAGCGCGCTTCGGCCACCTTGGCGGCGGCGACCGCGTCCTCGAAGGCGTTCTCGCGATCATCGTAGTTCTTTTCGGAAACGACACCCTGTTTGACCAGCGGCAGGGCGCGGCTGACGTCCTTGGATGCGTTGCGCACCCGGGTCTGCCACTGGTCGAGTTCGGCGCGGGCCTGATCGACGGCGCGCTCGAACGGCCGTGGGTCGATGGTGAACAGAAGGTCGCCCTTCTTCACCAACTGGCCGTCTTTGAAATGAATATCGACGAGGTAGCTCGAGACGCGCGCGCGGACGTCGACGGCGTCGACCGCATCGAACCGGCCCGTGTACTCGTCCCACTCGATCACGTTGCGGACGAGAGGCCGGCTGACGGTTACGGCGGGTGGTGGGCCGGCGGGCGCCTTGGGCGCCGTGGCCGAGGTGCCTGTCGACGCCGGCGACTGGGCCAAAGCCATCAGCGCCGCCCACTGGCGCTGCAGCCAACCTGCTTGCGCCTCCGGAGCCGGCTGGCCTGCAGGCGCGACCGGCGCGGGCGCGGCCGAAGCCCCCTGTGCGTATGCGGGCGTGCCGGCCGCCAGCGCGATCTGACCGGCCAGTGCCAAAACCAAGCCGCGCCAGACGACGCGATGCTCGAAACTCGACTTCATTACCACCGACCTCATCGCCCAGCGCCCGTGACGTCCGGCCTCGACGCTCGGGTAGCCTTATCAGCCGCCGAGGTTGCTGTCGATTTACGTGAACGTGATACCCCGCACCGCGCAATCATCATCGCAGTTGCTGGAACGCGGCGAGCGCGCGGTTTCTCGCCTCCCGGTGATCGACGATCGGCAGCGGATAGTCCGTTCCGAGGCGAACCCCGGCAGCGGCCAGTTCCGCCGGCGGCGCCTCCCAGGGCGCATGGATGGCCGGTGATGGCAGGCGAGCCAGTTCGGGCACCCAGGTGCGGACATAGTCGCCGGCCGGATCGAACGTCTCGCCCTGTTTGACGGGGTTGAAGATGCGAAAGTAGGGCGCGGCGTCCGCTCCGCAGCCGGCGACCCACTGCCAGCTCGCCGAATTGGATGCGAGGTCCGCATCGACGAGGGTGTCCCAGAACCACGCCGCCCCGGTCTGCCAAGGAATGAAGAGGTGCTTGATCAAGAACGATGCGACGATCATCCGGACGCGATTGTGCATCCAACCCGTCGCCCAGAGCTGGCGCATGCCGGCGTCGACGATGGGATAGCCGGTCCGGCCTTGCTGCCAACGGGAGAGGCCCACAGGGTCGTGCGCCCAAGGGAACGCCGCGAACTCGCTGCGCAGCGGGATTTCCGGCATAGACGGAAAGTGGAACAGGAGATGGTAGGAAAACTCTCGCCAGACGATCTCCTTGAGGAACGTTTCGCGACCCGCACTCTCCGGCTCGGCTCGGGCCTGGGCCGCGTGCCAGCAGGCCGCCGGGCTGATCTCGCCGTGCCGCAGAAACGGTGACAAGCGCGACGTTGCCGGCAGGTCCGGCCGGTTGCGTTGCTCTGCGTAATCCCCGAGCCGCGCGGTGATGAACGCGTCCAGGTGCCGGCGCGCCGCATCGGTGCCCGGGGACCACGTGTTGCGCAGGCCGCCGGCCCAGTCCGGCATGTGCGGCAAGAGCGCGCATTCCTCGAGCGTCACGCCGGTCAGGTCCAGTTCGGCCGCCCCGAGGCGTTTCGGCGCCGGAATCGGCCGCCGTACATCGCCCGCCGACAGGGCACGCCAGAATGGCGTGAATACGCGATAGGGCCCGCCGGTCTTGGTTGTCAGGGCCTCCGGTTCGACGAGCAGGGCTCCGGGAAACCGTTTGAGAGAGATGCCAAGGGCGTCGAGCCGGGCTTTGGTTCGCGCCTCCTGCTCGCGCGCCCACGGCTCGTAAGCCCGGCTGCAATAGACCGCAGTCGCACCCGATGCCCGCGCCACGTCCGAGACGACGTCCTCGGCGGCACCCTTGCGCAGGAGCAGTTTTAGACCGCGCGCTGCCAGTTGTGCCGAGAGCGATCGCAAGCTGCCCGCGAGCCACCACCGCGCCGCACCACCGAGCCGCCAAGGCCCAGGGCTCAAGTCGTCCAGCACGAAGAGGGCAACGACCGGTGCGCGCGCCGCGGCCGAAGCGAGCGCCGGATGGTCCTCGAGCCGCAGGTCGTTGCGAAACCAGACAACAATCGGTGGTTCGGCCATGGGGCTCCGGGGGTGGACGTATCGTCGCGACAGGCGTGAGCCTGCCGTCAACGGACCCCGGCCGGGACCGGATCGCTCGACCGGCGCACGCGCCGCTGCGACCTAATTGCCGAGCAGCATGTCGAACAACGTCTTCGGCTTCTTCTGACCGCCACCGGACGCCCCGTAGCCCGGAGCCGGCGCCTGGCGCGGATAGTTGTTCGGAGTGGCCCACGGCGCCCACTCCGGCAAGCCGTATTTGGGTTGCGTACCTGCCCCGGTCGCAAGGCGCCGCGGATCGGCAACTGGGGCGGGACGGGGCGCTTGGCGCAGCACGAACTCGTCGCTCACGCCGTCCACGCTCGCCACCACGACGCGCCCTTCGTTCCACTGCCACGCCGCGATCCGATCGCCCTGACGATGAGGCTGGATGCCGACGATCGCACCGGCCTGCAGATCGAGGATCGCCACCTGCTCCGCCGGCTCTGCCCCATTCACCTTGCCGGCATCGAATCGCAGCAGTGCGATCCCGACGAACGGCGGCGGACGGATGTCGAACTCGAGCAGGCGCGGCTGGCCCGGCCCCATCATCTCCAGCGGCACCCGCAGGCGTGGATGCTGGCGACTGACGGCGAAAAAGCGGCCCGACTGCTTGACGACCCGCCACGGATCGAGCCCGCCGTCGACCTCGGTCTCGTCCTGGCCGGACCGACCGCCGAGGCGGTCGAGTGCGTCGACGGCTTCCTTGAGGCTCGGGTCCGCCACCAGCGCCCGGCTCAGATGACCGATTGCCTCCTGGGGCCGGCCCAGCGCCTCCGTGATCTCGGCGCGAACCCACAGAACCTCGGCCCGATCCGCCTCGATCTTTGCGGCCTTGTCGATCTCGCGCGCGGCCAGCTCCGCCCGTCCGGTCTGTTTGAACAACCAGGCCCGGTAGGCGTAGGCCAGCGCGGATCGCGGCTCGAGTTCGAGTGCCCTGGCGAGATCGGCGTCGGCCAGGTCGTGAGCCTCGGCCCGTGCATGAGCATAGCCTCTGAGCTCGTACGCCCGGGCGCGGCCCGGCTCGAACTCGATGGCGCGGGAAAAGTCCTTGATGGCACCGGCGTAGTTGCCAGCGAGAAGGTAAGCGCGGCCGCGCAGCAGCAGCACCTCGGGGTTGACGGCGTCGAATGCCGCCGCACGGCTGAGGTCTTCCGCCGCCTCGTCGTAGCGCTGGATGGCGAGCTTCGCCTCGGCCCGCGCGCGATACCCGGCGGCGAAGCGGCCGTCGGCATTGATGGCCCGGTTGAAGTCGCGCAGCGCCGCGTGGGGGCGCTGCTGGGCGAGATGGGCGCGGCCGCGGCCGCCGAGCGGCGCCGGGTTCTGCGGCGCCAACTCGATCGCTTTGGTGTAATCGCGAATGGCTTCGATCGGCATGCCGAGGCGCGTGTAGGCGGCTGCACGGTTGTTGTAGGACGCGGCATATCCGGGTGCGAGGGCGATGGCGCGATCGAAATCCTTGACCGCCTCCTGTGCCAACCCGAGCGCCAGCAGCGTCGACCCGCGATTGTTGTAGACGGCGGGGTTTTCGGGGAAGAGCTGGATCGCCCGGTTGAAGTCCTCGATGGCCTGGCGCGGCTGATTGAGCCGGCTGTACACCACGCCGCGGTCGGTCAGGATCGCCGACCGCCGGTCGTTGGTGAGGCCGGGGTCGGACAGCGCTTCGCCGTACATCGCCAGGGCACCGGCCGCATCACCCTTGGTGAGCAGCGCCGAGGCATCCTGGACTTTCGATGCCACCTGTCCTTGTGCCCGCGCCAGATCGGCCGCGGCCGGCGCAAGCAGCAGGGCCACCGCCCACGCCGCCGTCGTGCGCCGGACAGCCCACCCTTTCGCCGGACGATTCCGCTCGCAGCCAATCATGGACAACGGTCACCATATCGCGGGCGAATCTGCAACCCCAGGCGCCACTATCCTTCGGCGACGAGTTCCGCGATCGCCTTGCCGAGTTCCTTGGTCGAGGCCTTGCCACCCATATCCGGGGTCCGCAGGTCATGCTCCGCGATCAGCGTCTCGATGGCCCCGACGATGGCATCCGCCGCTGCCGGATATCCGAGATGTTCCAGCATCATCGCGCCGGACCAGATCTGGCCGATGGGGTTGGCGATGCCCTTGCCGGCGATGTCGGGTGCCGAGCCGTGGACGGGCTCGAACATGGACGGGTACTTCTTCTCGGGATTGATGTTACCGCCGGGCGCAATGGCGATGGTGCCGGTCGTCGCGGGGCCGAGATCGGACAGGATGTCGCCGAACAGATTGGAGGCGACGATCACGTCGAACCAGTGTGGATTGCGCACCAAGTGCGCGCACAGAATGTCGATGTGGAACTGGCTGGTCTTGACCTTCGGGAAGTGCTTGGCCATTTCCGCGAACCGCTCGTCCCAGAACGGCATCGAGATCGAGATACCGTTGGACTTGGTCGCCGAGGCCACCTCTTGGCGCTTGCGCGTCGCGGCCAGTTCGAAGGCGTAGCGCATCACCCGGTCGCAGCCGCGCCGCGTGAAGATGGCCTGCTGGATGGCGGCTTCGTACTCGGTGCCTTCGTAAATCCGGCCGCCGACCGACGAGTACTCGCCCTCGTTGTTCTCGCGCACGATCCAATAGTCGATCTCGCCGGGCTTGCGATCGGCCAATGGCGACTTGAGCCCCTTGAACAAGCGGACGGGGCGCAGATTGATGTACTGCTCGAACCCGCGGCGGATCGGGATCAGCAGACCCCACAGCGAGACGTGGTCGGGCACACCGGGATAACCAACCGCACCGAGGTAGATGGCTTGGTGCTCGCGCAGACGGTCGAGGCCGTCCGTCGGCATCATGGCGCCCTTCTTCTGGAAGCGCTCACAACTCCAATCGAAATTCTTCCATTCGAAGTCGATGCCGAACCGGCGGCCCGCGGCCTCGAGCACACGCATCCCCTCCGGCACGACCTCGTTGCCGATGCCGTCACCCGGGATAACGGCGATGCTCAGCTTCTCGGTCTTCGATGTCTTGGACTTCGCCATGGGTGCTCTTGGTGCTCGCTTCGAGATTTCGTGGGGCCCGGTCGGGGTCGCGGCCGCCACGCCACCCTCAAGCGGCGGCGTGGCGATGGTCCTGCGTTCGGTTACTTCACCGCCTTGGCGAAGCGGGGCTCGAAGGTGCGGCCGAGGTCGACCTTGGCGCTGGCGAGCTCGGGATCGAGAGCCTGCAGCGTGGCGAGCACGCTCTGCATGCCGGCCTCACTCGCGATGCCGTCGCGCGAGTAACTCTCGAGCGACTTCCTGACCGCCTCCATATAGAGCGCCTTGTCCCCGAGGTGGTACTCCTCAGGCACGACCGCCGCCACCTCTTCGGGCTTTGCCGTGGCAAGCCATTTGAGGGATTTCACGAGCGCGTTGGTCAACCGTTGGGTGGTGTTGGGGTTCTTCTCCACGAACTCGCGCTTCATGTAGAGCACGGCCGCCGGATTGGAGCCGCCCCAAAGCGCCTTCGAGCCGGCTTCGGTGCGGGTGTCGATCAGAACCTTGATATCGCCGTCCGCCTCGAGCTTGGCGATGACCGGATCGAGATGCGAGATGGCATCGATCTCGCCCTTCTTCATCGCAGCAACCGCCGAGGCACCGCCCCCGACCCCGATGAACGCCGCATCGGTGGCCTTCAAACCGGCCTTCACCATCGCATACTGCACCGTCAGCATGGTGGACGAGCCCGGCGCGGTGACACCGATCTTCATGCCCTTGAGATCAGCTGCCGACTTGATCTGATCGACCTTGCTCTTGTGCACGGCGACGACAATGCCCGGGAACCGTCCGAGTTCGGCGACGGCGACGATATCCTGGCCCTTGACCTGCATCCGGATGGTATGCTCGTAGGCGCCGGTCACCACGTCGACGGAGCCGCCGACGAGCGCCTGCAGCGACTTGGCGCCGCCGCCGAAGTCGTTGATGGCGACGTCGAGCCCCTGCTCCTTGAAGAACCCTTTCCGCTCGGCAACGGTCAGCGGAAGATAATAGAGAAGCGGCTTTCCGCCGACGCCCAGATTGATGCTCGCCTTTTCGGGCGCGCCCTGAGCGAATGCCGGACCGGCCAGAACGGCGGCTAGAGCCGTGATGAAAGTCAGCCTGCGCAACATATGGTCTTCCTCCTCTTTGTGTCGGCTTCGTTCAGTTTGCGGTTGCCGGAGCGGGGCGCCACACCAGGAGGCGCCGCTCGACGA
This sequence comes from Hyphomicrobiaceae bacterium, assembly GCA_049318625.1. Classification (GTDB taxonomy): domain Bacteria; phylum Pseudomonadota; class Alphaproteobacteria; order Rhizobiales; family Hyphomicrobiaceae; genus JBMOGA01. The sequence goes on along the minus strand of JBMOGA010000011.1, from coordinate 62,747 downwards.
GAGTGACCAGCCAATCGATGATGAGCACGAACGCGGCCAGGATCACCATGCCCGCGAACACGCCGGTGACGTCGAGCACGCCCTCGGCCTGTTGAATGAGATAGCCGAGACCGGCGGACGATCCGAGGTACTCGCCGACGACGGCGCCGATGATCGCGAAGCCAACCGACGTGTGAAGCGACGAGAACATCCAAGAGAGCGCCGACGGCCAGTAGACGTGGCGCAGAAGCTGGCGTTCGTTCATGCCGAGCATGCGGGCATTGGCGAGCACCGTCGTGTTCACCTCCCGCACACCCTGGTAGACGTTGAAGAACACGATGAAGAAGACAAGCGTCACACCGAGCGCCACTTTCGACCAGATCCCGAGGCCGAACCACAGCATGAAGATCGGCGCCAGGACGACACGCGGCAGCGCATTGACGATCTGAAGGTAGGGCCCGAAGACCGCGGAAATGAAGGGCTTGCGGGCAAACCAGAAGCCGAAGATCACGCCGCCGAGGGAGCCGATCCCGAACGACAGCACGGCCTCGAGCAGCGTGACGCCGAGATGGCGCCACACCTCGCCGGTCGCGAACATGCGGATGACCCGCATCGCCACGTCGAGCGGCGTCGAGAAGAAGAATTTCGGGAGGATGTAAACGCCGGCGATCGGGACGCTCGAACCGATGTGCCAGAAGCCGATCAGGATGACCGCGACGAGCAGTTGATAGGCGAGCAGGCGTGCCGGACCGATGGTCATGCCTCCACATCCCCGTACGTCTTGACGACCTCGGCGCGCAACTGGCCCCATATCGCCTTGTGAAGTTCGTGAAAGCGGGGCAGCAACCGCACGTCTGCGGCGTCGCGCGGGCGTGGCAGATCGACCGGCCAGTCGCCGATGATGCGCGCCTCGGGACCCGCCGACATGATGACCACGCGGTCGGCCAGCGCGATCGCCTCTTCGAGGTCGTGCGTGACGAACAGCACGGCCTTGCGATCCGCCGCCCACAGGTCGAGCAGGAGCGTACCCATGATCTGGCGGGTCTGGGCATCGAGCGGGCCGAACGGCTCGTCCATCAGCAGCATGCGCGGGTTGCGGATCAGCACCTGGGCGAGACCGACCCGCTTGCGCTGGCCACCGGAGAGCTGGTGGGGGTAGCGGTCACCGAAGGCCTTGAGGCCGACGCGGGTGAGCCAGCGCTGCGCCTCCTCGTGGGCCTGCCGCCGCGGGGTGCCGGCGATTTCGAGGCCGAGCGCGACGTTCTCGCGGGCCGTTTTCCATGGCATCACGGCGTCCTGCTGGAACAGGTAGCCGGCGGTGCGATTGAGGCCGGCAAGCGGGCGGCCGTCGATGGATACGCGCCCGGCGGCGGGACGCAGCAGGCCTGCGGCGACGTTCAGCAGCGTTGACTTTCCGCAGCCCGTCGGGCCGACGATGGCGACGAATTCGCCAGCATCCACTTTGAGATCGGTCGCCGCGACCGCCGTGTAGACACGGCCGGACGGCATTGGAAAAGCGACCGACACGGCAGCGAGTTCGATCGCCTGGCGAGCGACGGCTTCAGACGACGCGGCGATTGGCGCTGCTGTGGCGCTCGGACCCATTTCCTGCCCTGATGCTTCGGCGCCACCGCGGAGGGCGATGGCGTCTTCTTTTCCGCTTGCATGCCAGAGGCCCGCGTCAGCCGCAAGGTTGGTGTTCGGGCGGCCGGCTTGCTGCGCGGCGTCGGGCCATCTCAAATGGCCGAAGACCCAGTGGAGAGCCCCGCCGATGACCGTGCCGAGCGCCGACAACGCCCTTCGTGTCTACTGGCAGCCCGGCTGCACGAGCTGCCTCAGGACCAAGGAGTTCCTGACCCGCCGGGGCGTGCCGTTCCTGTCGCGGAATGTGCTGGCCGACGAAGGTGCCTTCGACGAACTCGCGCGGTTCGGGCTGCGCCAAGTTCCGATCGTCACGCGCGGCGACCGGTGGGTCAATGGTCAGGTGCTGAAGGATGTGGCGGAGCTGGCCGGTATCGCCTACGGGGCGCCCATCCAGCATCCGCCGGCCGAGTTGCACCGGCGACTGCTTCGCATTCTCGATGGCGCCGCGCGCTTCCTCGGCCAGATCCCGGAGGCGCAGCTCGCGACAATGCTGCCCGGCCGTCCACGCTCGCTGCTGCAGCTCGGCTACCACCTGTTCAACGTCGCGGACGCCTTTCTCGAGCACGAGGACGGCATTCCCCTCACCTTCGCCTCGTACTGCCGCGAGCCGGAGCCGGGATCCATGAGCAAAGCCGAGTTGCTCGCTTACGGCCTGGGAGTTCGCGAACGCGTGGCGGCCTGGTGGGCAGGGCCGGGCCAGACAGCCGACTGGTCACGCCGTGCCGACGTCTATTACGGCCAGCAGACCTTGCACGAGTTCCTGGAGCGGACCACGTGGCACGCCGGACAGCACACGCGCCAGCTCATGTGGATGATGTCGGAGTCGCTGGCCCTAGCGCCTGCCCAGCCGCTCGGGATCGAGACGTTCGGTGACCTGCCGATGCCCGAAAGCGTCTGGGACGCCGCCTGACTCCGTCATAGCGGCGCGCGGGCGTCACGAGGACAGGAGGCTTCGGAGCACAGTCGGCAGCACCTCGGGCAGGTCCTCGGCGATCAGGCCAGGGCCGACGGCGGCTCCGGCCGCCCCGTGCAACCAGACCGCCGCGCACGCCGCCTCGAAGGCCGGCATGCCCTGCGCGAGCAAGCCGGCCACGAACCCCGCCAGCACGTCGCCGGAGCCGGCGGTTGCGAGCCAGGCCGGGGCATTCTCGTTGATGGCGGCGCGGCCGTCGGGCGCGGCGACCACGGTATCCGGCCCTTTGAGGACGACGATCGCTCCGCTCTGCTCGGCGGCGGCGCGGGCGCGCGCCAGCTTCGACCCTGCGGCGATGCCCGGAAGGAGGCGCCGCAACTCCCCCTCGTGGGGTGTCATGACCACCGGCGCGGCGCGCCGCCGGATGGCCGCGAACAGCGTCGCCGGGCTCAGTGTGTCGTTGGCGGGGGCCGCCCCGAGGAACCCGAGGCTTCCGGCACGCTCGGCAACCTCGGCGAACGAGGTCAGGGCGTCGGCATCGAGCACGACCGCCGCCTCGGATGCCAGCACGGTCTCGACGTTACCGGCTGTCGCTGTGCCGATCCCGGCGCCCGGCCCGATCAGAACCGTGTTGCGGCGCCGATCCGCCAAGAACTCGGCCAGCCCCCTCGGTGGTGCCAGCGCCTGGACCATGATGGCGGTGAGGTGCACGGCATTGACGGCGTTGGCCGCGCCGGAGCCGACCACAGTCACGAGGCCGGCACCGACCCGCAGCGCGCCACGCGCACCGAGCCGGGCCGCGCCCGTCTGGTCGGGCGGGCCGGAGACAACCACGGCATGACCACGCACGTACTTGTGAGACTTGGCGCCCGGCACGGGGAACTGCGCGCGCCATGCCGCCGGGGCGTTGGCGATCGTCATCACCGCAAGATCGGTCAGCACGGCGGCGCCGATGCCGATATCGGCAACCGTCAACTCGCCGCAGAGCCGGCGCCCCGGCATCAGAACGTGTCCCGGCTTGCGCCGGAAGAACGTGATCGTGCGGGTTGCCTGGATCGCCGCACCCGTCACTTGACCGGTCGAGCCGTCGAGGCCGCTCGGCACGTCGACCGCCAGAACCGGGATACGCGCGGCGTTGACCGCTTCGACGAGAGCCGCGGCCGCGCCTTCGATGGGCCGGGACAAGCCCGCGCCGAACAGAGCATCGATCACCAGATCGACGCCGGCGCATGCGTCAGGCCCGGGGGGCTCGATGGGCCCGCGCCACAGTCGGGCCATCTCGGCGGCGTCCCCGCGCAGTCCGTCGAGGGAGCCGACCAGCGCCACGCGGACCCGATATCCGGCCTGCGCCAGCAGACAGGCCGCCACGAACCCATCACCGCCGTTGTTGCCGGGACCGCACAGCACCGCGACCGCTCCGGCTTGGGGCATCATGGCGACGGCCGCTTCGGCGACGGCCCGGCCGGCGTTTTCCATCAACACCAGTCCGGACGTCCCGGCGGCGATGGTCCGCCGGTCGGCCTCGGCCATCTGCTCGGTCGTCAAGAGTTCGAGGCCGTCGGTCATGGCATCACCTTAGCGGGCCAAGCGGGCGCGTTTCTCATCATAGCCCGAGATGGCCACGTCCCGCGCCAACAGTTCGCATGCTCTGCCGGCACCGACATCCTGGCGGATAGGTCCCGGACCATTCAGAAAGCCCGCACCGGTCCGGCATGGCCGTGCCCAAACACGGGGCACCACCCGGCCGACTCATTGCCTTGTTTTTAGGCTTTATGGCTATTTTTTACTCATATCCTCGCCGACCCCGTTCTCCCCGGCCTTCGAAGCGCCTGGAATCACGCCTCATTGCGCGTTGGCACGAGGCATGCTTAACGCTCGCCATCGATGCCTCCTCAGACGGAGACGCGGACATGGGGCGCGCATGAAGAAGATCGAAGCCATCATCAAGCCGTTCAAGCTGGACGAGGTGAAGGAAGCTCTGCAGGAAATCGGCCTGCAGGGGATCACCGTGATCGAGGCCAAGGGCTTCGGCCGCCAGAAGGGGCACACGGAACTCTATCGTGGCGCCGAGTACGTGGTCGACTTCCTGCCGAAGGTGAAGATCGAGGTGGTGCTCGGCGACGACATGCTGGACAAGGCCGTCGAGGCCATCCAGAAAGCGGCGCGGACCGGTCGGATCGGGGACGGCAAGATCTTCGTGTCGACTGTCGAGGAAGCGATCCGCATCCGAACCGGGGAGACTGGCTCGGACGCTATCTGAAGTGGGCCAGCAAGGGTCCCATTTGAGCCGGCGTGTTCACGGGGTCGGACCCTAACCACGCCTTTCGCCTGAACTTTTCCCATAGCACAGCGAAGAGGGGAGCAAGTATGCAGACTCCAGCCGACGTCCTTAAAGCGATCAAGGACAAGGACGTTAAGTTCCTCGATCTGCGATTCACCGACACCAAAGGCAAGATGCAGCATGTGACCGCCGACGCCAGTTGCGTCGACGATGCGATGTTTGCGGAAGGCTATGCCTTCGACGGCTCGTCGATCGCCGGCTGGAAGGGCATCGAAGCCTCGGACATGACGCTGGCGCTCGATCCGGCTTCGGCCCACATCGATCCCTTCTTCGCGCAGACCACGATGGCGATCTTCTGCGACGTCATCGAGCCGTCGACCGGGGAGCTCTATGAGCGTGACCCGCGCGGCATCGCGAAGAAGGCCGAGGCCTACATGAAGTCGCTCGGCATCGGCGACCGCGTGTTCTTCGGTCCCGAGGCCGAGTTCTTCATCTTCGACGACGTGCGTTTCACGTCGGATCCCTACAACACCGGCTTCAAGCTCGACTCCTCCGAGTTGCCCTCGAACATGGGCACCGAGTACGAGATGGGGAACCTCGGTCACCGTCCGCGCACCAAGGGCGGCTACTTCCCGGTTCCGCCGGTCGACAGCTGCCAGGACATCCGCTCCGAGATGCTGTCGGTGATGGCCGAGATGGGCGTGGTCGTCGAGAAGCACCATCACGAGGTGGCTTCGGCGCAGCACGAACTCGGCATCAAGTTCGGCCCGATGGTCCGCATGGCCGACCACATGCAGATCTACAAGTACGTCATCCACAACGTCGCGCAGGCCTACGGCAAGACCGCGACGTTCATGCCGAAGCCGATCTTCGGCGACAACGGCTCGGGCATGCACTGCCACCAGTCGATCTGGAAGGGTGACACGCCGCTGTTCGCCGGCAACAAGTACGCCGATCTCTCCGACACCTGCCTGTTCTACATCGGCGGCATCCTGAAGCACGCGAAGGCGATCAACGCCTTCACCAACCCGACGACCAACTCCTACAAGCGTCTGGTGCCCGGCTACGAAGCGCCCGTGCTGCTCGCCTACTCGGCGCGCAACCGTTCGGCCTCCTGCCGCATCCCGCACGTGACGAGCCCGAAGGCAAAGCGCATCGAGGTCCGCTTCCCGGATCCGGCCGCCAACCCCTATCTCGGCTTCGCCGCGATGCTGATGGCCGGCCTCGACGGCATCATGAACAAGATCCATCCGGGCGAGCCGATGGACAAGAACCTGTACGACCTGCCGCCGGCCGAGCTTGCCAAGATCCCGACCGTTTGCGGATCGCTGCGCGAGGCGATGGAGAGCCTGGACAAGGACCGCACCTTCCTGAAGGCCGGTGGCGTGTTCACGGACGACATGATCGACGCCTACATCGAGCTGAAGATGGTCGAGGTTGCGCGCACCGACATGACGCCCCATCCGGTCGAGTTCGACATGTACTACTCGGTCTGATCCTGGTTCTTGTCGATTGCCAACGAACACGAAGGGGCGGCCCGAGGGCCGCCCCTTTTCGTTTCCGCGCCACTCAAAGGCCGCTGCAGACCTTCTCGGTCGCCGGCCCCAACGTATGCCCTGGCGGCGGCACCAGCGTCAGAACCACTTGGAACTCCCGGCCATTCTGTCCCCACAGGGTTCGCCGCTTGGCGACCGTACAGGTCACAGCGGGCTTGCCAGCGGTCACTTCGGCGGTCCGCTTGCGGCATCCGGCATCGACCGGCTCGCAGATGGCGACGAAGCCGTTGGCATCGATGTAGGATTGGGGAATGAATGGCATGTAGGCGAACACGGTCCATCCGCGGGGACGGGACGGCAGGGACACCGCGGCTTGCATGACGTACTGGTGATCCCCGGCCACCACTCGCAGCGGCTGCGCGGGAACGACCCGCCCCCAAAGCCGGTCCGCGGCCTCGGCGATTTCGATCCGCGGGTCGACCAAGGATACGTCTCCACGCTTGAAGGCCGTGTAGCGGATCACCGGTCCGGCCATCAGAACGAGGGCCAGCAGGGCGAATGAAGCGTAGGCGATACGGGCCTGGTGCGCCGGCGCGGGACGGACCAACAGACCGGCGAGTATCACCGGTACGATCGTGAAAATCGGCATCGTCCACGACGCAGAACCGCGAAGCCCGAACAAAATGTTGGCGGCGACGGTCAGGACGTAGGGCACCACGAAGAGCATCACAACGACGCCCCACTCGTCGCGCCGCGGCAGTTCACTCGTTTCGGTGCCGTTGCCGCCGCGCCCGCCGTATCGGAGCACCAGGAACCCGACGAGGACCGGCAGAAGGCCCAGCAGGTTGCGGGTCAGCATGAGATGGACAGTCCCGGGCTCGGCGGCGCCGCCCGCCCCGGTCGCCATCCCACCCGGGTGCGCAAAGACCCACAGCGCATGCGGCGCAAGAACGAGACCGGCCGCGAGAATACCGACATAGGTGCCGGGGCTCGCCAGATAGCGCAGCAGCGACGGCAGGAGCACCACCGCCATCGCGGCCACGAGCAGCACCGCGTAGTACTTCGCGAGGATCGCAAGTCCCGCGATCAGGCCCAGCAACGCCCCACGCGCGATTGTCGGCCGCTCCCGGAACATCAGGAATGCAAGGATGGCGAGCGGCCAGAACGATACCAGAATGGAGTTATGATTGAGCTTGATCGCCTGCCACGTCACGAAAGGGGTTAACATGTAGAGCAGCATCGCGGCCGGTGTCCGCTCAGGGCCGACGACACGCTCGGCGATCTTGCAGACCGCGAACGCCCCGATCGTCAGGTTCGCCGCCGAGAGGAGTGCGAGGGTCGCGAAATTGAGCGGCACGACGGAGTCGACGGCCCGGAACAGCCACGCCATCAGCGGCGGATGCTTCGTGAACCCGCCGAGGTAGCCGATCTGGCTCCACATATAGACCTCGGCCGTGTCCTGGTGGACGTAGCCGGGATAGACGTGCAGCACGCCATAGGCCGCCCAGCTGACGAAGAAGCAGAGCAGCGCGATATTGAGATTGCGAGTCACGGAACAACCACCGTTCTGGGGCACCGAGCGGGCCTCTACACGCGATTGGCAACCGAATCAAATGGCGGCGCCGGGCGCGGCGGTCGCACCAGGCCGCGCGCACGACAGCTTCCCCGCGCCGCTCCGGCCGCCTATATCGACTGCGAGATCGATCCTTGAGGGCCCCATGTCCACCAATCCGCTGCTCGAGACCTGGACCGCACCCTTCGAGGTGCCGCCCTTTGCTGCCATCGCGCCCGAGCACTTCCGGCCGGCGTTCGAGACGGCCTTCGAACGCCACAACGGGGAGATCGCCCGGATCGTCGACAACACCGAACCGGCGACCTTTGCCAATACCATCGTGGCGCTGGAACGGGCCGGCCACCTGCTGGATCGGGTCGGCTCCGTGTTCTGGAATCTGGCCGGCGCCCACACCAACGATGCCCTTCAGGCGATCGAGCGCGAGGTGTCGCCACGGCTCGCCGCGCACTGGAACGCCATCACCGCCAACGAGCGGCTGTTCGCGCGGATCGATGCCGTTCACGCGGCCCGCGACCAGCTCGCATTGTCAGCGGAGGAGCGGCGCGTCCTCGAACGCTCGCATCTCGCGTTCGTGCGGGCCGGTGCGCGGCTCGGTCCGGCCGAAAAAAAGCGCAAGGGCGAAATCAGCGAACGGCTGGCGGGCCTACGCACCGCCTTCAGCCAGAACGTGCTGGCCGATGAGAAGGCCTGGAGCCTCCCGCTCGAGGGCGAAGCGGATCTGGCCGGACTACCGGACTTCGTGCGCGCGGCGGCGGCGTCTGCCGCGGCGGAGCGGGGCGGCGCGGGCCACGTGGTGACGCTGTCGCGCTCGTTGATCGAGCCGTTCCTCACGTTCTCGACCCGGCGGGATCTGCGCGAGTTGGCCTTCAAGGCATGGGTCCGGCGGGGCGAGAACGGCGGGGCGACCGACAATCGCGCCAACGTCGCCGAACAGTTGGCGTTGACGCTCGAACTCGCCAAACTGCTCGGCTATCCAAACTATGCTGCCTTCGCCCTCGACGACACCATGGCCAAGACCCCGGATCAGGTGCGTGAGCTGTTGAGCCGCACATGGCGGCCAGCCAAACTGCGTGCCCAGAGCGAAGCGGCGAAGCTGCAGGCCATGGCCGCCGCCGAGGGGCAGAACATAACGATCGAGCCGTGGGACTGGCGCTTCTACGCCGAGAAGGTCCGGCGCGCCGAGTACGCGCTCGACGAGGCGGAGATCAAGCTCTACCTGCCGCTCGATGCGATGATCGAAGCGGCCTTCTACACGGCCGGCAAACTGTTCGGGCTCAGCTTCGAGCCGCGGCCCGACCTTCCCGTCTACCATCCCGACGTGAAGGCCTGGGAGGTGAAGGGGCGCGACGGGCGTCACGTCGGCGTATTCCTCGGCGACTACTTCGCGCGCTCCTCCAAACGGTCGGGCGCCTGGATGTCGCGCTATCGGGGCCAGAGCCGGCTCGACGGCGAGACGCGCCCGATCATCGTCAACGTCTGCAATTTCGCGAAGGCCGAGAGCGGCAAGCCGGCCCTGCTCTCGATAGACGATGCCCGTACGCTGTTCCACGAGTTCGGACATGCCTTGCACGGCCTCATGTCGGACGTGACGTTCCCGTCGCTCGCCGGCACGGCGGTTTCGCGAGACTTCGTCGAGCTGCCGTCGCAGCTCTACGAGCATTGGATGCTGACGCCGGAGATCCTGACGCGGTTCGCCCGTCATGTGGAGACGGGTGCCGCCATGCCGGACGCGCTGATCGCGCGGATCCGCGGCGCGCGCACGTTCAATCAGGGTTTCCACACCGTCGAGTACTGTGCATCCGCTCTCGTCGACATCGCTTTCCACACCCTGACCGATGTGGGCGGGCTCGATCCGGTCGCTTTCGAGGCGAAGACCCTGGCCGACCTCGGCATGCCGCGCGAGATCGTGATGCGCCATCGCACCCCGCATTTCTCCCACATCTTCACCGGCGGCTACACGGCTGGATACTACAGTTATCTGTGGTCGGAGGTTCTCGATGCGGATGCGTTCCAGGCGTTCGAGGATACCGGCGATGTCTTCGATCCCGCGACGGCCGAGCGCCTCGGCCGTTTCGTTTACGGGGCCGGGAACCTGAGGCCGCCCGAGGAGGCCTACGTGGCGTTCCGCGGACGCCTGCCGGCGATCGAGGGATTGTTGCGCAAGCGCGGTCTGCTCGATGCGTCCGTCACGACGGCCTGACGGCCGCCGGTCGGCTCAATAGAAAATGAGGATGCCGCCGAAGACCAGTGCGAGTGCCGCAAGCTTCATGCCCGGCGCGACCCGCACCAGAGCGTTGGCCACCCGTCTCATGAAGGCGCCGAGACCGAAGCGCAGCGTGTTGGTCGCGATGATGCCGACGGCGAGGCCCACCGTGTAGGAGCGCATGTCGAGGCCATGCTGGCCGGCCGCCATGGCCGCCCCTTTGGCATCGAAGCCGGTGGCAAAGCCAAGCGCCATCACAGCCACGGACAGCCCGAAGGCCATCAAGCCAAGAAACAGGACCAGCGAACGCATTTTTCTCCTCCGGTGCGCCGCACGAGAGCAACGGATCTTAGGGCCAGCGCCGGAAACACCAAGTTAACCGTGTTTGCAATGGACCGGTCGATCCTGGCGCCGACCGGTCGCTGTCGAGGCCGCCCCCGCCATTGCTCCGCCGTCTGCGCGATCGCTCCTTGCACGCCGCCGGCGCCATCCCTTGTGCCCTCTCTGTGCCTCCCGGAACAGCGCCGCGGCGGGTCGGCCGGTAGCTTCGGATCTCGAGAGCTTGGAGGGCCGCCATCATGACCACGACCAGAGATCAGACCTTCCGCATTGCCGGGGGACGTGTCGGCATCCTGCTGTTCCACAGCCTCGGCGGTACACCCGCGGAGCTACGTTTCATCGCCAATGGCCTCGGCCGCGCCGGATACACGGTCCATTGTCCACAGATCGCCGGCCATTGCGGCTCGGAGGCCGATCTCGCCGGCACCCGCTGGCAGGACTGGCTCGCCAGCGCCGAGGCGGCCGTCGAGGAGATGGCCGAAACGTGCAGCGTCATCATCGCCGGGGGACAATCGACCGGCGCCGTGCTCGCCCTCATGCTGGCGGCGCGGCGGCCCGATATCGTCGACGCGACGGCCCTGCTCTCGCCGACGCTGTCCGGCAACGGCTGGGGCATTCCGTGGTACGCGGCGCTGTTCCGGCTCGTTGAAACCCGCGCCATCGCCGCCCTGTTCCGCTTCCCGCTCGGCCTCGCCGGCGGCGTCAAGGATGCCCGCGTCCGCGAATTCCTGCTCGCCGCTCGTGCCAAGGGCGACAGCGCGGGTGCGGGCCTCGACGCGACGCCCGGCACCTCGGTGCTCGAGCACCGAAGGCTGGTGCGCGCGCTCGAGCCGCTGCTAGGCCGGATCCGCCAACCGACCCTCATCCTGCACGCCCGCGAGGACGACGTCGCCCATCTCGACAACGCGTGGCGGCTGCAGGCCAAGCTGTCCGGCCCGGTCGAGATGACGGTCCTCGACGACAGCTTCCACATGATCTCGATCGACCGGCAGCGCCACGTGGTGCTGGATCGCGCCCTCGCCTTCCTGTCCCGGATCGCCAGCCGGCCGCAGACGCGGCGGCCTGCGGAGACGGCGGCTCCGGCGGCCATCGAGTTGCGCGCCGCGGCCGCCCTGGTGGCCTGAGCCCGACATTTTTCGTCCTTGTGCCGAGCGGAACAGCGCGCCGGGCGGACTTCGACGAGGATCATCACAACGACGGGGACATCCCCGAACCGACAACCCAGACGATGGAGACCGAGATGAAGAAGTTGATGATCGCAGCCGTCGCCGCGACCGTGGCGCTCCAGGCATCCTTCGCACCGGCCGCAGAAGCCCGCGGGCTCGGCCTCGGTGTCGGTCTCGGTGTCGGCCTCGGCGCCGGCCTGCTGATGGGCCAGATGCAGCGCCAGCAGGCGATGCAGCAGCAGCAGATGTACGAAGCCAAGCGCCGCCAGGAGATCGCCCGGATGCGGGCTGCCGAGATGCAGCGCCAGAAGGCCGCCGCCATCGCCGAGGCACGGGCCAAGGCGGTTGCGGAGGCCAAGGCGAAGGCCGAGGCGGAGGCCAAGGCGAAATTGGCGGACGGCGGCGAGTTGCCGACACCGGCCGGAAAGACCCCGGTGAACCAGACGGCCGACGCCACGGTTTCCAGCGCTCTGGTGGCCGCGGACACGACCCTGCTCAAGGCCAAGACCGGCGGCAACGCCACGGAAATTGCCGACGAACCGGCCAAAGCGACCGGCAACGGCAAGGGAAAAACCAAGATTGCAGATTGCCGCAAGTTCGTCCCGAGTGTCGGGATGACGATCAACGTGCCTTGCAACTAAACTGGCAACTGGACGTGGCGGCGGCCGGGACCCACCCGGCCGCTCCCGTATGCGAGCCCCCGGGAGAGAGCAATGCCACGCAAACCCCATGAACTGGCCGAAGGTTTCCCGATGGGCGACCAGGGCAACGTCGGCCTCTCGAAGGCCATCCGCATGGTGCCGCGGCTCGCCTATCGCAACCTGTTCCACGATAAGTTGAGCTTGGCGGTGACGCTGGTCGGCATCCTGTTCTCGGTGCTGCTGGTGGCGGTCCAGTGTGGCCTGTACATCGGATCGTCCAATCGAATCGCCTCGGTGATCGACCGCTCGCAAGCCGACCTGTGGATCGTGCCGTTCGCCACCAAGAGCTTCGACGACGCCTCACCGCTGCCCGGCCGGGAGAAGTATCCGGCGCTGTCCACCGACGGCGTCGCCTCGGTCCACGAGCTGGTGGTCGGCTTCGCATCGTGGCGCAAGCCGCAGGGCGGCCGAAGCGCGATCCTGCTGGTCGGCACCGACTGGAACCGTGGCGGGTTCGCGCCGTGGAACCTCGTCGAGGGCAGCTTGGTCGAGCTGACGCAACCCGGCGCCGTCGCCATCGACAAGAGCTATTTCGCCGACCTCGGCATCGCCGAAAAGGGCGGCTGGGCCGAGATCAACGGCCAGCGCGTGACCGTCGAGGCGGTGACCCGCGGCATCCGCTCGTTCACAACCCTGCCCTACGTCTTCACCACGACCCAGCGCGCCCGCGAGCTGCTGAACTATACCGGCGACCGCGCGACCTTCACGCTGGTCAAGCTCAAGCCCGGTGCCGACATCGCCCAGGTTCGCGATCAGTTGCAGACGCGCCTGAAGGATACCGAGGTTCTGACCCATGACGAGTTCCGCACGCGCAGCCTGAATTACTGGCTGTTCAAAACCGGCGCCGGCGCGGCGCTGATCGCTGGCGCCGTGCTCGGACTGATCGTCGGCGTGGTGGTGGTGGCGCAGACGCTCTATGCGAGCACCAAGGACCATCTCAACGAGTTCGCGACGCTGCGTGCGCTCGGTGCGTCGGCCAACTACATCCACTGGGTCATTCTTCTGCAGGCCCTGATGAGCGCGGTGATCGGCTACCTGCTGGGGCTCGGGCTCGCGCTCATCGTCATCTGGCTGACGCAGAACACCACGCTACTGATCGTCATGACCCCGGCGCTCGCCGCCATGCTGTTCGCGCTCACGCTCGGCATGTGCACGATCGCCGCGGTCTCGGCCATCTTCAAGGTGACGCGCATCGACCCGGCGAGCGTGTTCAGCCGATAACCGTAAAAAACGTTACCCTGTCCCGCCTGGAACAGCGCGGGATAGGGTGCCGGGGCAAAGTGGGGTCATGAAGAAACACGACGGCCTCACGGAGACGAACATGCAGATCCCCCGCCAAGACCCGATCCTCGAAGCCCGCGGCATCGTCAAGGTGCTCGGCGCCCCCGGCACCGAGTTCACCGTCCTCAAGGGCGTCGATGTGAAGCTCTATCCCGGCGAGTTGACCCTGCTGATGGGTCCCTCCGGCAGCGGCAAGACCACCCTACTCTCGATCCTCGGCTGCATCCTGTCGCCGACCAAGGGCGAGTTGCAGATCGGCGGCGAGCGCGCCCACGGCCTCGGCGCCGAGGCGCTGGCCGAGATCCGCCGCCGCCACGTCGGCTTCGTGTTCCAGTCCTACAACCTGTTCCCGACGCTGACGGTGGTCGAGAACGTGATGCTGGCCCTCGACGTCCGCCACGGCGCCGAGCGGGGCGCCTACGAACGGGCCATCGAGGCCCTCAAGGCGGTCGGCCTCGGCCACCGGATCAACGCCTACCCCTCGAAGCTCTCGGGCGGCGAGAAGCAGCGGGTCGCCATTGCCCGGGCGCTCTCGGGCCGCGGCTCGATCGTGCTCGCCGACGAGCCGACTGCCGCGCTCGACAGCGAGAACGGCCGCGCGGTGATGGAACTGATCGCCCGCGTCGCCAAGGACCCGACCCGCGCGGTGCTGGCCGTCACCCACGACCATCGCACGCTGTCCTACGCCGACCGCATCATCCACATCGAGGACGGCCGCGTGGTCGGCGACGAGCGCCCGAAGCTCGAGACCAAGCACCGCGTCGCCACCATCGCCGCCGAGCCGGCGGTCGTCAAAGTCACCGAGCCGGCTCCCCGGCTGGTCGAGCAGAACGAGAACCATCTGGACCGCCAGTCGGCGGACGGACTTGCCGAGGGTCAAATGAAGTCGCGGAGGCGCCGGAGTGCTTAAGATCGTTGCCACAGGGCTCGCCGTTGTCGGCCTCACCGCCGCAGCCGGCTTCTGGATCGCCGAGGGACGCGCGCAATCGAGCGCCGCCCCGGCCACCACCTCCAACCAGGCGAACTGGGTCGCCGCGGCACTCGGGCGCGTCGAGCCCCGCAGCGGCGATGTCAAAATCGGCGCCACCGTCCTCGGCCGCATTGCCGAGGTGCTGGTGCGCGACAACGAGCAGGTCGAGGAAGGCCAGCTCATCATCCGTCTCGACGACGACGAGGCCCGCGCCCGGCTCGTCTCTGCCGAGGCCGAGGCCGGCGGACGCAAGAGCGACCGGGATTCCCAGACGGCGACCGCCGGACGGGAAGACGTGCGCAAGGCCGAGGACAACATGTTCTCGACCGAGCGAGCCGTCACCGGCGCCCGGTTCGAGCTCGATTACGCCCTTGCCGCCCGCCGCTCCGGGTCCGGCACCGAGCAGCAAGTGAACGACGCCCGCCGGCGCCTCCAGGACGCCCGCGACCGGTTGCAGCGCGATCGCATCGCCTATGCCAACGCGCAGGCCAAATCCAACCTGCCCTCGCCCAACCGGTTCGAGGCGGCGCTGAGCTCGGCGCGCTCCAACGTGGCCCTGGCCGAAGTTCTGCTGGACAAGACGCGCATCCGCGCCCCGATCGCCGGCCGTATCCTGGTTCTGAATGCCAAGGTGGGCGAGACGGCGGCGCCGTCACCGGAGATCGTGCTGGCCGTGGTCGGTGATACCGCCGCGCTCAGGGTCAAGGCCGAGCTCGACGAGGCGGATGCCGGCAAGGTCCGCATCGGACAGCGCACCTTCGTGCGCAGCGTCGCCCATCCGGGCCAGGACTTCGAAGGCCGCGTCACTGCGATTGCTCCGGCGCTGACCTCGGCCAAGCTCACGGCCCGCGGACCACGGCGTCCGACCGATGTCGAGGTCCTGGAAGTGACGGTGGAGCTCGACGGCCGTCCGGCGCTGGTGCCGGGCATGCGGGTCGACACCTTCTTCCGCCGCGACTGAGCCAGCCGCCGCCGGCCGATGTTCCCAGCGCGCCCTCCGGGGCGCGCTTTCGTTTGCGCGCGCGGCTGCTCACGGCCCCGGAAACAGCGCCGAGGAACGGCCGAGCAACCAATAGGAGAGCAGGCCGATCCATTCGCGGCTGCCGTCGTCGAGCCGCCGCAGACCGGCGCCGAGACTGTCGAAGCCGCGCACAGCCGCGCTCCAGCCGGCAGTGCGGAAGTCGACCGGAAAGGCCACCACGTCGAACCCGGCCTGGCGAAAAACACCCATCGAACGCGGCATATGCGCCGCCGAGGTGACGAGCAGCCAGCGCCCCGAGGCCGCCGGCCCGAGCAGGCGCCGCGTCTCGGTGGCGTTCTCCCAGGTGTTGCGCGAGCGCTCTTCCACCAGGATGCGTGCCGGAGCAATGCCCATGTCGCCGAGCCAGCGGGCCACCTGCCGGCCCTGGGCCGGGTCGTCGCGCAGCAGGCCGGCCGCGCCGCCGGTGAACACGACGCGCAGGCCGGTCATCAGTCGCGCTAGGCGCGCCGCCTCGGTGACCCGCTCGGCCGCCTCGTTGAGCCCGAGGCCGGCGCCGCGCTCCGCCGTCATGTCCTCGAAGCCGCCGAGAATGATCATGCCCCGCACGGGACCCATGTCCTCGAGCGAGGGACGGGGAAAGCGCGACTCCAAGGGCAGGAGCACGACGTTCGCCAGCGGTGTGAGCCCGGCGATCGACAGGGCTGCGAGCCCGAACAGCGACAGCCGGACGCCCACGACAGGCCGGCGGGCGAAGCCGATCAGTCCCAGCCCGGCGGCGATCGTCAGCACGCACAGGCTCGACGGCTGCAGGAGGAAGGTGAGGATTTTCGAGACGATGAACAGCAGCGTGTCCATGGGCTTGCAGCCTCCCTGCGGCGCGCGGGTTCGTTGCGCCCCGGCTGCTCGCTAAGCAGCCGGCGTGTCGAACGTGTGACGCGGGCCGCGCGCTGAGGTCGAAGGGTGAAAAAGGCCGTCGGTGTGCTGCGCGGAACAGCGCGTCAACGTGGTGTTCACCATACTCAAATCATCGAGTTGACACGGCTTTCCGGTCCGCTCGCCCCGACACCGCGAACGATGGAGCACATCATGCTGACGGCCCTGATCCACGTCCTGAACAACCCGCAGATGTACGCCGGCCAGATCGAGAACGGCGAGATCATCCTGCACGTCATCGAGGACTGACGCCCGTTCGGCCGCGCCGCTCGGCCGCCATGAACAGGAAGCTGACAAACCGTTCACCCGGCCGCCGTCATTTCGCCCGGCGACTCGTCGAACTTCGGAACTGTTCAGCTTGTTGCGTAACGCCTGAACCAAAACGGCCGGGCCTGAGTACGCGTTGAAAGGCTCGGCCGTTGCGCCTTCCCCGTGACGCCAGCGGCCCCTGCCCCGGGGCACGAGGGTGTGCCACAGGGAACAGCGACGGAAACCGACCCGCGCTAACGTTCTCTCCATGGAGCGCACCCCCCCGCGCTTCCATCCCCCGACTGGCCTCGCCGCTCCCCTCGGCGAGGCCATTTCTTTTCCGGCGCGCCGGCGGGCGGGCAGCCGCCTCCGGGTCCGCCGCATCGCGATCGGTTCGCGCGCGACGCTGGTGGTCGAGCCCGGTCGGCCCGCGACACCTACTTCTTGGGGGTGTCTTCTTTCGGCGCCTTTTTCGTATCCGCAGGCGCGGCAGGCGCAGACATCGGGGGCGCGCCACCGGTCGCCCCGAGTGTCGGCGGCGTGGCACTGCGGCGCGTCGCCGAGCGGGAAGCCGGACCATCCGTGGCCGAGCCGGGGGCCATGGAACCGCCGTCCGACGGGCGGTGTTCGACGCCGCCCGGCACGCGCTCGCTGCCGGCCGCTTGGGCCAGACGGATCTCCTGGGCCGCGGCGGCGCCCGGCAGCGTGGCGATGATGGCCGCTGCAACGGTGGCAGCGAACGGCGCGCGAAACTTGGTCATGCCTTCGATCCCCTGCTGAAAATCAAATGATCACCCAGGATATGCAGCGCACGGCCGGCCGTCAGGCCGGCGACCCAGGCGACGAGCGCGAGCGTAAAGGGCAGCAGCGTCTGCATTTTGACGAAGCAGAACGCGTCGATCGCCACCAGCACCGCGCTGGCGAAACTCCACCCGACCAGCCGCACCGCTCCACTCTGCCACAGCGCCCAGCCGAGCAGGAATCCGGCAGCGGCGACCACGCCGAGCAGGATGCGAACGGTGGCGGGGGTCAACTCGCGGATGGCGCGCCCGGGCTCGAGCAGGCCCGCCACCACGTTGGCGTGGATGAGCACGCCCGGCACCGGTTCGCCGTCGCGCACCGACAGCGGCACGCGGTGGCGATCGCGCAATGGAAAATCGCCGCCGAGCAACACGATGCGGCCCTTGAGATCGGGCAGCGGCGCCCCGGCGGGCGCGGCACCGGCCGAGGCCGCCAGCAGGTCCTGGGCCGGGATCCTCAGGTATGCCTCGGCGCCGTCGGCGGCCTGCAGCAGCCAGGCGATCGGCTTGCCGGCGTCGTCTGCGGTGGGGGCGCCGACGGCCTCGGCAAGCAGGCGTGCGAAGCTTTTCGGAAAGGCCGACCCCGGCGCCGGGCTCGCGGTGTAGCGGACGACGCTGTCACGCTCGTGGCGGAGGTTCAGGTAGCCCGCCGGCCGCTGCATCTCGGCCAGGAAGGCGGCCTGGAACTGGCGCTGGAAGCCCTGCAGCGCGCCACGCTCGTCGATGGCGCCGAGGACGACAGGGGCGCGGGCGTTGCGGACGGCGGCGACCAGGGCCGCATCCTTGTCCGGCTCGGTCGCCTTCAGGAAGAACACGTCGATGCCGATCGCGGCGGCGCCGGCGGCGTCGATCGCCTTGACGATGCGGGCGAGCAGGCCGCGGTCGATCGGCGAACTCGCATAGTCCTTCAGCGTGTCGTCGTTGATGGTCACGACGGTGACGCGCGGATGGGCGGTCGGGCCGTTGCGCGACAGGTAGGCGGTGCGCCAGTCGGCGGTCCAGTAATCGAGCCGCGAGAGCCAGGGCGCGAAACTCGGCAGCGCGAGCAGAGCAACGACGCACACAATGGCGCCAATGCCCAGCAGCACCTGCAGCAACGGCAGTCGTGGCGCGACTGTTGCGGGGGCCTGCGGAGCTGCGACCATGGCGGGAACTCGTGTTTGCCGGCGGCTGACGCCAGCCACACCTAGCCCCAGAGGGCGGCCCCGCCGCAACACAAATCGACGGTTTCGCGGGGCCCGGCGGCGTACCAGCGCGCTGCGTCCCCGTCCCCGGGAGAAAGGCCGGTCAGTCTTGCAGGAGCAGGCGCCCGCCGCTCATCTCGACACGGCCGACGCGCGACAGGAAGGTCATGCCGAGCAGCGTCGTCTCCAGGCGCCCAGCCTCGGCCACGACGGCGCGGACGTTGCGGACGGTGACGTCGCCGATGGTGATCGATTGCAGCACGACGGGGGCGACCTTGGCGTGGCCGTTGGCGGTCGCCACACGCTGGGTGAAGTCCGCCGGACGCACGCGCACGCCGATGCGCTCGGCGTCCTCGGCGGTCAGCGCGACCAGCGAGGCGCCGGTATCGACCATGACGTCGATGCCGCTGCCGTTGACCTGGGCGGTGGCGACGAAGTGACCGTGGCCGTCGGCTCTGAGCTCGACGCCGCCGGTGCTGCGGACAGTCGGGACCTCGCTCGCGGCATAGGCCCGTTCGAGTGCGCCGAGGCGCGGGGCCGCCAGTTCCGCGATGTCGTCGAAATGGGTGAAGGCCAGGACTGCGACCGCCCCGAAGCCTGCCCAGAGCGTGGCTTCGCTCAGCATGCGACGTGCACCGGTCGACAACGCCATTACTGCTCCCCCGCTGCAGGCTGCGGCCGTCACCGACGACCGCCGCGAACGTCACATCCGCAGCGTCATGAACTCACCCGACACCTCATAGGACCGGAGCCGGGTTAAAAAACTCATACCGAGCAGACTTTGGTGGAGTGCGCCGGGGCCCGCGACCATGCCGTCGACGTTCTCCAGGGTGAGACCGCCGATGGCGATCTTGCGCAGGCGGACGGAAGCGGCGTAGGCGAGGCCGTTGGCGGTGCGAACCGGCACGACGTAGGAGAGCTTTTGCGGGTCGATGCCGGCCTGGCGCGCGTCGGCCTGGGTCAGCACCACCACCGAGGCACCGGTGTCGACCATCATGGTGGCGTTGCCACCGTTGACTTGTGTACGCACCACGAAGTGGCCGTCGGGCCGCCGGCGGACGCGGACCGCCCGGTTTTCGGGCACACCGTCGACGGTGAGGCTCTCACCGGGCGGCAGCAGTTCACCGGCCACGCGGTTCAGCGCAGCCGTGACGACATCGCGATAGCTGTAGGCCAGCACCAGCCCGAAGGCGATCGCCACCCAGACGACCAGATCTCGGACGGCGCGAACGAACTGCCCGCGATAGCTCGACATGAGGCCGCCGCCGACAACCGCCAGCAGCGCGGCGCTGATCAGGGCCGGCACCAGCACCGACGCCTCGAGACCGAGCAGCGTGCCGCCGTCGCCGATGAGCAGGCCGACGAGCCCGGCCAGCGCCAGCAGCCCCAGTACAATCCAAAGACCCATGGCGCACCTCGACCTTTCCCGGCCCTTGAAACATAGGATGCGGGGCTGTCGTCAACAATGCCGGCGCTAGCACGCGCGGGGCGCGATGGCGCCGCGGGGCGGACGCGCGGCCGGCGGTGCCATGACGTGGGTCAGCGGCGGTGCGGGCACGGCGCCCACGACGCGGGACGCCGGCAACTCGACGATGGCCTCGGTGCCGCGGCGCAACTCCGAGCGCAGCTCGAACCGGCCGTCGTGCAACTCGGCGAGGCTGCGTACGATGGGCAGGCCGAGGCCGGTGCCACCCTCCGCCGTCTGGTGCGCGAGCGAACCCTGGCCGAAAGCTTCGAGCACCCTCGGCAACTCGTCGGCGGGAATGCCGGGACCGTTGTCGCGCACCCGCAGCCGCTGGCCGCCGTTGTCGGTCGGCTCGACGATCAGGGCAACGGTGCCGCCGCGGGGCGTGAACTTGAGCGCGTTCGACATCAGGTTCAGGCAGATCTGGCGGATCGCCCGCTCGTCGGCGCGGATCGGCGGCAGCGTTTCGTCGAAGTCGACGTGGACGGCGAGCCCCTTCGCTTCGGCCTTGAGCTTCAGGAGGCGGCGGCAGTCGTCGACGATGTCGACGAGGCGCACGCTCTCCTCGACGAAGTCGTAGCGGCCGGCCTCGATGCGGGAAAGATCGAGGATCTCGTTGATGAGGTTCAGCAGGTGCGTGCCGCTCTGGTGGATGCTGCCCGCATAATCCTTGTACACCGGGTTGGCGAGCGGCCCCATGACCTCGCGGCTCATGACCTCCGAGAAGCCGAGTATGGCGTTGAGGGGGGTGCGCAGCTCGTGGCTCATGGTGGCGAGGAAGCGCGACTTGGCGACGTTGGCCTCCTCGGCGCGGCGGCGGGCGGCTTCCGCGAGCGCCCGCTCGGCCTCGATCTCGGCGATGAGGGCGTCCTTCTCGGCCCGGTAGGCGAGCATGGTGCGGGCGGTCCGGCTGGTGCTGCCGGCGAGGAACAGGAAGCAGACCTGCATCGCGCCTGCGAGGACGGCGAGGACGAGATGGAACGGCTCGGAGGCCAGGGAGATCCGGGCGATCACCGCAAGGGTCATCGGGATGGTGCCGACGCAGAGCATGGTCGCGGACGGGGCGGCGAGCGCCATGCGAACGGCGAGCACGACGACCAGGGCGCCGAACAGCCCGATCGGCTCGGCCACCGGCTGACTGTCGTGGAACAAGGCCGCCTCGCCGCCGATCCCCGCCAGCACGAGTGCCGCCCAGGCCACCCCGTTGCCGGCCTCGTGCCAGACCAGACGGCGGTGCCATGCGGCGGTCGCGCTCTTTGCCTCGGGGTCGGCTTCGAAGCGCCGGCCGGCTTCGAGCAGCAGGAGCTTGGCGGCGACGATCGCCACGACGGCCAGCGCCACCTCCGTCCAGGGCGCCCAGACGAGAGCGGCCAGACCGACGACGACGGTCATCAGCAGGCTCGTTTTGCCGGCCGACAGCTCGTTGCGCACCAGCATGGCCAAGCGGTCGTGGGCGACGCGGCCGGTGAAATCGGGGGTGTCGGACAGTTGCTCGCGGGCCGTCCGTACGGCCTGCGATCCGCCCGACGGCGACGGCTGGCGCGCATAGCGCTCACGCAGCACCTCTGGCGACGGCACGCGGACACTGTGAGCCATGACCGGACGCAAACTCCAACGCCTGGGCGGGCGGTGACGGACCCGACCGCTCCTCGGTAGCATGCAAATTCCTAAGGCTCCGTTGACCGACGCTCCATCTCCGGCCGGGCGGTTGCCGATCCCTCCCGGCCGGTGCATGGTCGGCACCCAGGGTGCGGTCGGTCGAGGTGGACGCGCGTGGCGCGTCCACCGAGATCGGCCTTCGCACCCTCAGTCTATGACCATGCGTGAGCGTTGCGACTTCGAAGGACCGCGGACGCGATCCGTCAAAGCCGATCACACGCGAGCCGCCGGACCAGGGAGCGTTGTGGTGAAGATCATCGAGCAGTCGCGGGCGCCGAATCCGCGCCGCGTGCGCATTTTTCTCGCCGAGAAGGGCATCACGGTGCCGTTCGAGCAGATCGACATGATGAAGATGGAGCACCGCGCCGCCACCTTCACCAAGCTCAATCCGTTGCAGCAGGTGCCGGTGCTGATCCTCGACGACGGCACCGCCATCTCGGAAAGCATCGCAATCTGCCGCTATTTCGAAGAGACCCAGCCCGAGCCGGCACTGTTCGGCCGCACGGCGAAGGAGCGGGCGATCGTCGAAATGTGGAACCGGCGCATCGAGCATGGGCTGCTCTTTCGGGTTGCGCAGACATTTCGGCACACCCACCCCGCCATGGCGCCGCTGGAGCAGCCGCAGATCGCCGCCTGGGCAGAGGCGAGCCGGGCCCGGGCGCTCGAGCAGCTGGCGATGCTCGACGCCGAACTGGCGGGCCGGGCGTTCGTCGCCGGCGACAGCTACACGGTCGCGGACATCACGGCGCTGGTGGCGGTCGACTTCCTGAAGCCGGCGAAGATCGAGCGGCCGGCCGGTCTGGCCAATCTCGATCGCTGGCACGCCGCGGTCTCGGCGCGGCCCAGCGCCACGGCTTGATGTCACGGGCGCCGTTCCTCGGGGAACAGCGCCGGATCCAGAACGGTGCTCAGCGTTTTCTGGCCCGCCCATCGGGCTGGAATGGGGTCGCGATCACATGAAGCTCACACTCGTCGGCTGCGGGGATGCATTCGGCTCGGGCGGCCGCCTCAACACCTGCTTTCACGTCAGCGATGGCGCCGGCACGTTCCTGATCGACTGCGGCGCGTCCTCGATGATCGGCCTCAACCGGCTGGGGCTCGATCCCAACGCGATCGACACCGTGCTGATAAGCCATCTGCACGGTGACCATTTCGCCGGGCTCGTCTTTTTTCTACTGCATGCGCAGCACGTGGCGCGGCGGACGGTGCCGCTGGACATCGTCGGACCGCCCGGCATCGAAGCCCGGGTGGTCGCGGCGTCGGAGGCGCTTTTTCCGGGCTCGACAACGACGGCACGCCGCCATCCTCTGGCGTTCCGCGAGATCGCTGCCGGAGAACCACTCACCCTCGGGGCCAGCCGTGTCACCGCTTTCGAGGTCAGCCACCCGTCCGGGGCGCCGTCGCATGCGCTGCGGATCGAGCGCGACGGTCGCGTGCTGGCATTCTCGGGCGATACCGAATGGGTCGATGCACTCACCGCCTGCGCCCGCGGCGCCGACCTCTTCATCGTCGAATGCTACGAGCCCGACCGCGCCGTGCGCTACCACATCAACTGGCGGACGCTCTCTGAAAAGCTCGAACTGCTGACCGCGCGCCGCATCCTGCTGACGCACATGAACACGGCGATGCTGGCGGCCCGCGACCTCGTCAGTGATCCGCGGATCACGCTGGCGGAGGATGGCCTGGTCCTCGATGTCTGACCCGGCGGCGGAGGCCCGCCTCGCGGCGCTGCTGGCCGAGGTTCGGGCGTGCCGGCTCTGCATCGAGGCGCCCCGTGGTCAGCCGCTGCCGCACCTGCCGCGGCCGGTGGTGCGTGGCCGCGCCAGCGCGACGCTCGCGATCTGCGGACAGGCGCCGGGGACACGGGTGCATGCCTCCGGGCTGCCGTTCAGCGATCCTTCGGGCGTGCGGCTGCGCGAGTGGATGGGCGTGACGGAGGCGGCGTTCTACGACGAGGGCCGTATCGCCATCGTGCCCATGGGATTCTGCTTCCCCGGTCTCAGTGCCGCGGGCAGCGATCTGCCGCCGCGCCGCGAATGCGCGCCACGCTGGCGGGCGGATATCTTCGCGGCCTTGCCACGCCTGACGCTGATCCTGCTGATCGGACGCTATGCCCAGGACTGGCACGCCCCGATGTTCAAGGGCCGGCCGCTCGACGCCGTGGTGCGCGAGACCTGCACCGCGACCGCCGATGCCGCGCGTCCGCGGCTGATGGCGCTGCCGCACCCGTCGTGGCGCAACAACGGCTGGCTCAAACGAAACCCCTGGTTCGACGCCGATGTGGTGCCGGCGCTCCGGGCGGCGGTGCGGGCCTGTCTCGCGCTTGGCTAGACCGCCCGGCCCGTCGTGCCGGCCGCAGCCAGCGTCGCACTGCCTGCGTCGACGATATCGTCGGCGAGACCCGAGATGTCGAACCCGGCGGCGCGCACGGTCGCCACGACCTCCCCGATCGGCTGCTCACCGGCGGCGACGATCGCCCACAGTACGGCCGAGCGCAGGCCGGATTTGCAGTGGGCCAACACCGGACCCTCGAGGTCGGCCACGGCCGCCTGCATGGCGGCGACGGTCCCTGCGGAGAAGAGATCGTGCTTGGAGGCCGGGACATGGCGGAAGGCGAGACCCGCAGCCGCGGCGAGGTCCGCGGTCTCAGCGGCCGTCAGCTGGCCGCGCTCTTCGCCGTCGGGCCGGTTCGAGATGAGGCCGCGAAAACCCAGGCGAGCCAGATCGGCGATATCGGCGGCGGTGAGTTCGCCGGCGACGGCGAACGAGGGCGTGATGGGACGGACGGCTGGCACGGTACCCTCGCGGATCGGATGAACTGGGCGGGCTCATATCCGCTCTGGCGCCGGTTGGGCAAGGGGAAAAATCACCCCACCATAGAATTATTTGCTATGATTGCGGGGTTCGGATAGGGTTCGCAGCAATATGATTTCTATTATTGGCAAGAAGTGGGCCCTTCGATGCTGGACGAGATGGACATCAAGATCTTGCGGATCCTGCAAGACGACGCGACCAAGCCGGTCGCCGAGATCGGTAAGGCGGTCGGGCTGTCGACCACGCCGTGCTGGCGGCGCATTCAGCGGCTTGAAGAGTCTGGGGTCATCCAGCGCCGCGTCGCCATTCTCGACGCCCGCAAGGTTCACGCTGGAGTGACCGTGTTCGTTTCCATCAGCACCAATCAGCACTCGATCGGCTGGCTGGAGCGGTTCCACGCGGCGATCGTCGATTTTCCCGAGGTCGTCGAGTTCTACCGGATGAGCGGCGCGGTCGATTATCTGCTGCGGGTCGTGGTGCCGAGCATCGAGGCCTACGACACCTTCTACAAGAAGCTGATCTCGAAGATCGAACTCACCAATGTGTCCTCAGCGTTCGCGATGGAGCAGATCAAGTATACGACCGCGATGCCGCTCGACTTCGCCCGGCAGGCCGTGCGCGAGGGGGCGTGAGGGACGCCTCAGCGCTTGGGCTGCGGCCGCGGCGTGTGCGTGACGTCACGAGAGGCGAGTTCGGCGTCGAGATCGAAGGTGCCGCACCCTTTCGCCTTCAGCTGCGCGTTGTAGGCGTCGAGCATGGCGCGGTCACGCGCCAAGTCGCCTTGGGAACTGGCGCCGTAGGTCGCGCCACCAAAAACCGGCGTGACGGCGGATTGCAGCCCCTGGCTCAGACCCGTGGTCGGCTTGCGGGTGTCGGCGTCGCGGATCTGGAGGATCCGAACCTGCATGCGGCCCGCGAGTTTCTTGCAATCGAGGGTCAACTCGTCCGCCGATAGCTTGTAGGCGCCGCCTTCGTAGGCGCCCGAGGTGTCGGGGACCACCTTGCGGGCCGTCGGCGTGCCGCCCGGCAACGCCTGGGCGCAACCACCGGCCAGCAGCGCCAGGACGATCAGGGTTGTCGGCGTGCGCATCGCGTCTCCCTCGCTCACCCCACCACCGGATCGGGCAAAACGGACATTTTTGCGGGCGCCGCCCGGCACCGGACGAGCTGCCCGACAAGCCGGGTCGCCATTGCCCGCCGGCTCGCCTATAAATCGTGCGGGAGCCTTCGGGAAGGTCCGCGCAGCCGATACACCCGCCTGCAGACCCCCCGCCGAGCCGGCAGTCAGGACCGATAGCGAGCACAGAGCGCATCATGACCGGAAAGATCACGCTGGGCGTCAAGTCGATGGTCGCGGCGGCGAAGAGCCAGATCAAGGAGTATTCGGCCGAGGAGGCGATGGCGCGCGCCAAGGACCCCAACGTCGTGCTGGTGGATCTGCGCGACCCGCGCGAACTCGACCGCGAAGGCCGCATTCCCGGCGCCTTCCACTGCCCACGCGGCATGCTGGAATTCTGGGTCGATCCGGACAGCCCGTATTTCAAGCCGGTGTTCGGCGAGGACAAGGAGTTCGTTCTGTTCTGCGCCGGCGGGATGCGCTCCGCGCTCGCGACCAAGACCGTGCAGGACATGGGGCTGAAGCCGGTCGCGCACATCGTCGGCGGCTTCGGCGCCTGGCGCAACGCGGGCGGTCCGGTCGAGCCGCCGACGCGGCCGGTCGGCGGCTGAGCGCGAGCCCCATGCCGAGGATCGCTTCCGCCCTTTCGCCGTCGTCCGACGCCTTTCGCGCCAATGCCGCCGCCATGCGGGCGCTGGTCGACGACCTCGTGGCCAAACGGACGGCGGCTGCCGTCGGCGGCCCCGAGAAGCTCCGCGAGCGCCATGCCGCGCGCGGCAAGCTGCTGCCGCGCGACCGGGTCATGCGACTGATCGATCCGGGAACGCCATTCCTGGAGCTGTCGCAACTGGCGGCGCACGGGCTCTATACCGGCGACATCCATGCCGCGGGTATCATCACCGGGATCGGCCGCATCAGTGGCCGCGAGTGCATGATCGTGGCCAACGACGCCACCATCAAGGGCGGCACCTACTACCCGATGACCGTGAAGAAGCACGTGCGGGCCCAAGAGATCGCGCGGGAGAACCGGTTGGCGTGCCTTTATCTGGTCGACTCGGGCGGCGCGAACCTGCCCCATCACACCGAGGTCTTTCCGGACAAGGAGCACTTCGGCCGGATCTTCTACAATCAGGCGCAGATGTCGGCGGCCGGCATCCCGCAGATCGCGGTGGTGATGGGCAGCTGCACGGCGGGTGGCGCCTATGTGCCGGCGATGTCGGATGAATCGGTGATCGTGCGCCGGCAGGGCACGATCTTCCTCGGCGGCCCACCGCTGGTGAAAGCGGCCACCGGGGAGACGGTGTCGGCGGAGGATCTCGGCGGCGCGGACGTTCACGCGCGGCTGTCGGGTGTCGCCGACCATTACGCCCTCGACGATGCCCATGCCCTCGACATCGCGCGCGCCATCGTCGCCAACCTGAACACGGTGAAATCGCCCGACGTGGCGCTGCGGGCCCCGGTGGCGCCGGCCTACGATCCGGGCGAGATCGACGGCTGCGTGCCGGCCTCCCTGATGACGCAGTACGATGCGCGCGAGATCATCGCCCGCTTGGTCGACGGATCCGAGTTCGACGAGTGGAAGGCGCTTTATGCGACGACGCTGGTGACCGGGTTCGCCGCCATCGAGGGCATCCCGGTCGGCATCGTGGCGAACAACGGCATCCTCTATTCGGAGACGGCGCAGAAGGCCGCCCACTTCATCGAGTTGTGCTGCCAGCGTCGCATCCCGCTGCTGTTCCTGCAGAACATCACCGGCTTCATGGTCGGCCGCGACGTCGAGGCCGGCGGCATCGCGCGGCACGGCGCGAAGATGGTGACGGCGGTCGCCACCGCCAACGTGCCGAAGATCACGGTGATCGTCGGCGGATCCTATGGCGCGGGCAACTATGCCATGTGCGGGCGGGCCTACGGGCCGCGGTTCCTGTTCACCTGGCCGAACGCCCGCATCTCGGTGATGGGCGGCCCGCAGGCCGCGAGCGTGCTGGCGACGGTGCGGCGCGACAACATCGAGGCCGAGGGCAAGGCCTGGTCGGCGGACGAGGAGGCGGCGTTCCGCCAGCCGATCCTCGAGCAGTTCGAGCGGGAGGGGCATCCCTACTACGCGACGGCGCGGCTGTGGGACGACGGCGTCATCGCACCGGGCGAGACACGGCGGGTGCTGGCGCTCGCCTTCTCGGCGGCGCTCAACGCGCCGATCGAGGCGACGCGGTTCGGTGTGTTCCGCATGTAGATCGGCCGCGGCGGATGCAGGCGGCGCTTGCCCTTGCCCCGCGTGGCCGTGTTGAATGGGCTGGGGGGAAGGAGAATCGTGGCTCAGCGCCGGAAGGCGCTGCTGCCGGGGCGGCCGTCCTGACATAAGAACAAGGGGGTCTTCCGACATGGCGACATTCGACGCCGAGGCCGCCGCCCGCTGGGTGGCCGAGCAGCACGCGGCGCGCGCCGTCTACACCAACCTGCCGCCGGAGCTGGCGCCGGGCTCGCTCGACCAGGCCTACGCCGTGCAGGACGCCTTGCAGGAAATCTGGAGCGGCCGGTACGGCCGGATCGCCGGCGCCAAGATCGCGACCACGACCAAGGTGATGCAGGCGCTGATGGGGATCGACCATCCGTGCGGCGGCGCGATCTTCGAGCGGCGCATCCACACCTCGCCGGCGACCATCGCGCGCGCCGACTACGTCAACGTGATGATCGAGTGCGAACTGGCGGTGCGCCTCGTCATCGATCTGGCGGCGCGCGCCGAGCCGTGGACGCGGGAGAGCGTGCGCAACGCCGTCTCGACGGTCATGCCCGCGTTCGAGCTGATCGAGGACCGTCACGCCGTCTACCGCGAGACCAAGGCGCTCTCGTTGATCGCCGACAACGCCTGGAACGCCGGCATCGTGCTCGGACGGCCGGTGACGGTGGCGCCGAACGCGCCGCTCGACGGCCTCGAGGGACGGCTCACGGTCAACGGCGGCGACGAGAAGAGCGGGCGGACCGACGATCCGCTCGGCGCGCTCGCGTGGCTCGCCAACCTCGCCGCCGGCCGCGGCCGGCCGCTCAAGGCCGGTCAGGTGATCATCACCGGCAGCGTGATCCCGACGATCCCGGTGAAGGCCGGCGACCGGCTGTCGTTCACGCTCGGCGGCCTCGGCGAGGTGGCGCTCACCGTCGCCTGAGGCGGGATGACTCAGACCAGTGTCTGGGTGTCGCCGTCGACCGAGACGGCCTGGCCGGAGATGGTGCGGGCGCGGGGGCTCGCCAGGAACACCATCATGTCGGCGAGCTGCTCGGGCAGGATCATCTCCTTGATGGAGGCGTGGGCCAGCGCCGCGTCGCGGATCTCGGCCGCCGACTTGCCGGCAATCTGCGCCTTCGCCTCGAACACGCGGCGGATGCGGTCGCCCTCGACGACGCCCGGCAGGATGGCGTTGACGCGGATGCCGTAGTCGCCGAGCTCGCGCGACAGCGTCTTGGTGAAGCCGACCACGCCCCACTTGGCGGCCGCGTAGGGCGAGCGGTTGGGGAAGCCAAACTTGCCGGCCGCCGACGCGAGGTTGATCATCGACGGGTTGGCGCTGGCCTTGAGATGGGGCACCGCGAGGCGGGCGCAGTTGAACTGCCCGGTCAGACAGATGTCGACGCAGCGGTCCCAGTCCTCGGGGTTGATCTCGTCGACCGGGCCGGTCGGGCCGGCGATGCCGGCGTTGTTGACCAGGCAGTCGAGGCCGCCGAGCTTCGCCAGGGCTTCCTTGAATAGTTGAGACACCTGTTCCCGATTGGCGACGTCACACCGGGACGACGTGACCTCGGGGTGGCTTTTCGCCAGCGCCTTCAGCGCCGCCTCGTCGATGTCGCAGATGTGGACGCGGGCGCCCTCGCGCCGGAACGCCTTGACCACCTCGAGGCCGATGCCGCCGGCGCCGGCGGTGACGAGAACGCGCAGTCCGGTAATCCCGAGATCCATTGTTTCCTCCGCTGCCTCAGCCCGGTTCCGCCCGGCTCGACGCCGGCATTATAGCGACCGCCGGGGGCTTGGACAGGGCGCGACGGCGGCGCGACCCGGCGGGCCGGGCGGCGCCCGCAGCGGCCGGCGGCGGGCGTTCCACTATTAATGGCGAATACGCAACATCTTTGTAATGAGTACGCTTTAACGATACGTTGGGTGGGGAACGTCGAGTCTGGGCGTTCCGGGTCGTCAGAGGTTGTGGCATGTCGAGTGGAAGAGCGTCGGTCGCATCTCCGATCCTGGAGATTCTTTCGACCTGCCGGAGTGCGTTCGTCAGCATTGCCATCACCAGTGGCATCGTGAACATCCTGACGCTGACCGGTTCGCTGTTCATGCTGCAGGTCTACGACCGGGTGCTCAACAGCCACAGTATTCCGACCCTGCTCGTGCTGTCGCTGCTGGCGCTCGTCGCTTACGCGTTCCAGGGCGGGCTCGACTACATCCGTTCGCGCATGCTGGCGCTGGTCGGCGAGCGGCTCGACGAGGAACTCGGCGCCCGCATCCACCGCATCGTCGTCACGATGCCGCTGCGCAACCCTCAGGGCGCGGTGGAGAACCTGCAGCCGCTGCGGGATCTCGACGCCATGCGCACCTTCATGTCGTCGCAAGGCCCGGTCGCGCTGTTCGACATGCCGTGGGCGCCGGTCTACCTCGCGCTGTGTTTCGTCTTCCACCCGATCATCGGGCTGGTGGCGCTGGGCG
Organism: Hyphomicrobiaceae bacterium; assembly: GCA_049318625.1. Classification (GTDB taxonomy): domain Bacteria; phylum Pseudomonadota; class Alphaproteobacteria; order Rhizobiales; family Hyphomicrobiaceae; genus JBMOGA01. The sequence goes on along the minus strand of JBMOGA010000011.1, from coordinate 32,308 downwards.
GCGCGGTGGTGCTGGTCGGGTTCACCGCGGTCAGCGAGATCCGCGGCGCCAAACCCATGAAGGACGCCGTCGAGGCCATATCGCAGCGCAACCATCAGGCGGAGAGCGCCCAGCGCGGCGCCGAAGTTCTGCAGGCGATGGGGATGCTCGGCGCCGTCTCGCAACGCTGGCAGGAGGTCAATGGACGCTCGCTCGCGTTGCAGCGGCAGGCCAACTTCATGGTCGGCAGCCTGAGCGCGGCGGCGAAAACGTTCCGCATGATCCTGCAGTCGCTGCTGCTCGGGGTGGCCGCCTACCTCGCCATCAAGAACGAGATCTCGGCCGGCACCATCATCGCCGCGACGATCCTCGGCTCGAAGGTCGTCGCGCCCGTCGACCTGGCGATCGCGAGCTGGAAGGCCTATGCGGCCGCACGGCAGGGCTATGACCGGCTGAACCGCCTGTTCGGCTTCTTCCCGGCCGAGGAGGAGCGCTTCGCCCTGCCGGCGCCGAAGAAGACGCTCGAGGTGCAGGAACTCGCCGTGGTGGCGCCGGGCGCCAATGCCCCGATCGTTCAGCGGATCGGCTTCAAGGCGGAGGCCGGGCAGGCGGTCGGCATCATCGGCCCATCGGCCAGCGGCAAGTCGACGATCGCGCGGGCCCTGGTCGGGGTGTGGCCGGCGGCGCGCGGCGACATCCTGCTCGACGGCGCCTCGATCAAGCAATGGAACAGCGAGGCACTCGGCCCGTCGATCGGCTACCTGCCGCAGGACGTGCAGCTGTTCGAGGGCACGATCGCGGAGAACATCGCGCGGTTCAGGCCGGACGCCTCGACCGAGGCGGTGATCCGGGCGGCCACGGCGGCGTGCTTCCACGAGCACGCGCTGGGGTTTCCCAAGGGCTACGATACGCCCGTCGGCAAAGGCGGCTCGCACCTTTCGGCCGGCCAGCGCCAGCGCCTCGGGCTCGCCCGTGCGCTGTACGGCGATCCCTTCCTGGTCGTGCTCGACGAGCCCAATGCCAATCTCGACGCCGAGGGTGAGGCCGCCGTCACCACCGCAATCCGCAACGTGCGGGCGCGGGGCGGCATCGCGGTGGTGATCGCGCACCGGCCGAGTGCCATTGCCGCGGTCGATCTGCTGCTGGTGCTGCGCAACGGCCAGCCGGTCGCCTTCGGTCCGCGCGACGAGGTACTGGCCAAGACCGTGCAGAGCACGAGACCCGGCGGGCCGGGACCGGGCGGCGGGGCGCCGCCATCGCGGGCCGTCGCCGGCCGCGCCGACGCGAGCACCCTCAAAGTCGTCAGCCCCGAAGCCGCTGCTGGAGGTGCCGCCTGATGTTCCGCCGCCGCAGACTGATCTCACGCCGCGAGGCCGCTGCTGTCGATGCCGGCGCGAATCCGAGCGAAACGCCCGCCGCGTCCGGCACGCTCGCCGACCGGACCAAAGCCGCCGGTGCTCCCCCTGCCGCCGCGCCGCCGGGTCGCCCCACCTCGGCCGCGTTCGCGCTGCAGGCGCATGCCCGGGCGGCGACATTGCTGATCGCGACGTTCTTCGTGACCGTCAGTGCCTGGAGTTTCGGCTTCACCATCGACGGCGCGGTCGTGGCGCCCGGCACGATCGCGGTCGAGAACAGCATCAAGAAGGTGCAGCATCCGACCGGCGGCGTCGTCAGCGAACTGGCCGTGATCGAAGGCCAGTACGTGAAGGCCGGCGACGTCGTGGTCCGGCTCGACGACACGATGGCGCGCGCCAATCTCGGGATCGTCGTCAACGAGCTGACCGGCCACCGCGCCCGCCTCGTCCGCCTGCACGCCGAGCGCGACGGTGCCTCCGAGCTGGCTTTCCCTCCGGATCTTCTGGCCCGCGCCGCCGCCGACAAGGATGTCGCGTCCGTGATCGCCGGCGAGCGCACGGTGTTCCACGCCCGGGCGACCACGCGGGCGGGCCAGCGCCAGCAACTCACCGAGCGGATCGGCCAGCTCAAGCAGGAGATCCGCGGCGCACAGGAACAGCTCGACGCCACCCGTAGCCAGACCGTGCTCGCCCGCGACGAGATTAAGGACCTGAAGAAGCTGTTCAAGAAGGGTCTCGTGCCGCGCAATCGCGTTTCGCAACTCGAGCGCGAGGTGATGCGCAACGAGGGGCTGGCCGGCGAGTTGCTGGCGCGGGTCGCGCAGGCGCAGGGCCGCATCTCCGAGACGCAGGTGCTGATCTCCCAGCTCGACCGCGATCTGGCGAGCGAGGTCGCCAAGGACATCCGCGAGGCGGAGACCAAGATCGCCGACCTGCAGGAGCGGCGCGTGGCGGCCGAGGACCAGTTGCGCAAGATCGACGTCAAGGCGCCGATCTCGGGCTTCGTGCTGCAGCTCGCGGTGCACACCGTCGGCGGGGTCGTCGCGCCGAGCGAAGCGATGATGATGATCGTCCCCGATTCCGAGCGGCTGATCATCGAAGTGAAAATCAGCCCGATGGACGTCGACCGGATTGGTCCCGGCCAGGAGACGCTGGTGCGGCTGTCGGCGTTCAACGGCCACACGACGCCGCAGGTGATCGGCTCGGTGACGCGGATCGGTGCCGACCTCGTGCGCGAGCCGCAGACGCAGATGTCCTATTATCCCGGCGCCATCACCATCAGCGAGGCGGAGCTCAAGAAACTCGACGGGCTCAAACTGGTGGCCGGCATGCCGGCCGAGGCGTACATCAAGACGGGCGGACGGACCTTCGCGAGCTATCTGTTCAAGCCGGTCAGCGACCAGTTCTTCCGCGCGCTCCGGGAGGAGTGATCGCGCGGGCGGCCGTCGCGGGCGGGTCACCCGATCGGGACGCTTCAGCCGCGGGAGCAGGCCCCGCGGAGAGGCGCGTGGCCGCGGCGCGACGATGGCTGCGCCGCGAGGCCCTTGCACCCGGTCGCCGCTGCGCCTAACGTCCCGCCGCTTCGAAACGGGTCTCGGCAGCCCCTCGCAACAACCGGTCGCACGCCATGGCATTCCTTTCCGACGCGCTCGGACGCATCAAGCCGTCCGCCACCATCGCCCTCACGCAGAAGGCGCGCGACCTCAAAGCCCAGGGCCGCGACGTCATCTCGCTGTCGGTCGGCGAACCCGATTTCGACACCCCCGACAACATCAAGAAGGCGGCGATCGCCGCCATCGAACGGGGCGAGACCAAGTACACGGCCGTCGCCGGTATTCCGGAGCTCCGGGCGGCCATCGCGCGCAAGCTGAAGCGCGAGAACAACCTCGATTACAAGCCGGCGCAGACGATCGTCGGCACCGGCGGCAAGCACGTGATTTTCAACGCGCTGATGGCGACGCTGAATGCCGGAGACGAGGTGATCGTGGTGGCCCCCTACTGGGTGAGTTACCCGGAAATGGTGCTCCTGTGCGGCGGCACGCCGGTCATCGCGATGGCGCACGAGAAGGACAATTTCAAGCTTCAGCCGGCCGAGCTTGCGGCCAAGATCACGTCGAAGACCAAGTGGGTGATCCTGAACTCGCCTTCGAACCCGACGGGCGCCGCTTACACGCGCGCCGAGATGAAGGCACTGACCGAAGTGCTGATGACGCCGGCCGCCCGCCACGTGTGGGTGCTGACCGACGACATGTACGAGCATCTGACCTACGGCGACTTCAAGTTCGTGACGCCGGCCGAGGTCGAGCCGAATCTCTACGATCGGACGCTGACCATGAACGGCGTGTCGAAGGGCTACGCGATGACCGGCTGGCGGATCGGCTACGCGGCCGGCCCCGACCACCTCATCAAGGCGATGGACAACATCCAGGGCCAGCAGACGTCGGGCGCCTGCTCGATCGCGCAGTGGGCCGCCGTCGAGGCGCTGGACGGTCCGCAGGATCACCTGCCGCGGTTCCGCAAGGCGTTCGAGGAACGCCGCGACCTCGTGGTGTCGATGCTGAACCAGGCGCGCGGGCTCAAGTGCGCCTCGCCCGAAGGCGCGTTCTACGTCTATCCGTCGTGCAGGGATCTGATCGGGCGGACGGCGCCGTCGGGCAAGACGATCGAGACCGACGAGGATTTCGTGCTGGAGCTGCTCAACACCGAGGGCGTGGCGGCCGTGCACGGGACGGCGTTCGGGCTCGGGCCGAACTTCCGCATCTCGTACGCGACGTCGACCGCGGCCCTCGAGGACGCCTGCCGGCGCATCCAGCGGTTCTGCGGCAACCTGAAATAGGTGAACGGCCGTCCCGCGCGGCGGGGCGGCGACCACCGGCCCGCCCCGTCAGAGTGTCAGGCCGAGATAGCGTGCGCCGGCAACGGGGTTGAACGTGTAGGCGGCGATCGGCCGGAAGCCCAGACGCTCGTAGAGCGCCTGGGCCGCGATCATCTCGGGCAGCGTGTCGAGACATAGCCGCCGGTAGCCGATCGCCCGTGCCTCCTCGACGATGGCCGCCACCAGCCTGGACCCAAGGCTCAGTCCGCGGGCCGACGGCCGGACGTAGAGCCGCTTGATCTCGCCGCTCTCGCCATCGTGACGGCGCAGCGCGATGCAGCCCACCGGGCGACCGGCCGACCGCGCCAGAATCAGCCGGCCATTGGGCGGCGCGTAACTGCCCGGCAATCCGGCCACCTCAGCATCGAACCCCTGGAAGCAGAGATCGACACCGAGCGAACGCTGGTACTCCCGGAACAGATCAACAACGCTGTCGCGATCTTCGGGGAAGCTGGCGGGTTCGAGGGCGAGCATGGCGGTTCTGGGGTGATTCGAGGTAGCCTGGAGCGTTTCCGGTCTCGGTCGAAGCGTTCCGACCACCTCGACCGATCAGACCCTAGCAAAGGCGGGGCCGGATCGCACGCCCATGATTCCCTCGCCGCGTCGCCCGGCCGGTCCGCGCATCGTCTTAAAGGATCGCCGCAAGGCCCTTGCTCTTGATCAGCGTCAGCAGTTTCAACGTCGATCCGCCCGGCCGCTTTGCGCCGCGCTCGATCTGGCTCACGTAATTCGTCGTCACATTGAGACAGCGGGCCAGAACCGCCTGGCTGACGCCTTCGCGCTCGCGCAGCGCCACGATATCTTCACCCGACAAGCTCTCGATCAGGGTCAGGCAGCGCACGTCGAACTCGCGCATGGTCTGCTTATCGACCAGCCCGAGCCGATGCAGGCCACGTACGCCTTCGTGCACGGTCTCGGCAACCTCGCTGCGGAACTTCGCGGGCCTCGCCGATCTCCTGGACTTTTTCTCAGCCGTCAGCATGCCACCTCCTTCAGTTCATCGCCCATGAGCATCGTCTCGATAGCGGCGTCACCAAGCCCGAGCAGAAGTGCGCCGAAGTCGGCCAGATCGCGTTCATCGGCGGCACTGAGATTGGCCTGCCGGCTATTGGCGAACCCGAACATGAACACCGATCGCTCCGCTGCCCGGTAGGCGACGATGGTGCGAAACCCGCCCCTGCGACCCTGACCTTTTCGCGCAACGCGCTGCTTGATCAGGCCGCGACCCAGATCGGCATCGACGAGCCCCCGCTCCGCCCGCAGGATCGCCTCGCATAGCGATGAATTCTCGATCTGTTCCTTGCGTTGGAAGCGCCGGAACGCCTTCGTCGCAAACACCCTCACGGCCTCTTCTCCCGCGCTCAGTCCTATAACACTTGGTCACATAAAAAGCAAGAATGGCCCGCCCTCGCGCGCGGATGAGCGGCGGGTTCTTGCCAATTCGTTGCTGGCCGGCCTGGAGTCGCGAAACGGGCGCTATAGATAACCCTTGGCCCGGAGCTTCTCGCGCAGCCCCTCGGCCGCCGCCGCCAGCCGGTCGGGATCGACCGAACGGAGCACGAGCTGGGTCATCGGGCGGTTGTCGCGGAAGGTCGGGTAGCTGCCCATCGGCACGTCGGGGAAATCCTTCTGGTGCGCCCCGAACATCTCGGCGATGGCGCCTTCGGGATGGGCGAGGTCGATCGACACCGACTGCATCTTGCGGCCGGTGCGCAGGCGCGGCGTCACCGCGTCGAGCATCACCTGCATGATATTGGGGACGCCCGCCATGGTGATGACGTTGCCGAGCATGAAGCCCGGCGCGATCGACACCGAGTTGTCGATGAGATCGGCTCCGGCCGGGATGCGTGCCATGCGCAGGCGGCCGGGCGTCAGCTCGAGCCCGCGCCGCTCGTAGTAGGGCACCAGCAGGGCGAGCGCGCGCGGGTCAACGTCGATGGTGACGCCGAACGCGGCGGCGATGCAGTCGGCGGTGATGTCGTCGTGGGTCGGGCCGATGCCGCCGGTGGTGAAGACGTAGGTGTAGCGGGCGCGGAGCGCGTTGACGGCGCTGACGATATCGGCCGGTTCGTCGGCGACGACGCGAACCTCCTTCAGCTGAATGCCGACCGCGGTGCAATGGTCGGCGATGTAGCCGATGTTCTTGTCCTTGGTCCGGCCGGACAGGATCTCGTCGCCGATGACCAGCACGGCGGCGGTGACGATGTCGGAGGTCTCGGCCATTCGATTGTTCCTCGCATGTCGCTCGCTGCCGTTGCCCAGCAGCCCCATAAGTGGATACCTTGCGCGCTTCTCCGTCGATGTCGAGGCCCCCATGAAATTCGCAAGTCCGCTCGTCCCCGGGCGGCTGGTCAAGCGCTACAAACGATTCCTGGCCGACGTGGTGCTCGACACCGGCGAGACCGTCACCGCGACCTGCCCCAACACCGGCTCGATGATGGGACTTGTGGAGCCGGGCCTGCGCGTCTGGCTGTCGGAGAGCGACAGCGCAACCCGGAAGTACCGGCACACCTGGGAAATCGTCGAGACCGATCTCGGCCACGGCCCGGTGCTGGTCGGCATCAACACCGGGCACCCAAACCGGCTGGTGACCGAGGCGATCGGCAGCCGTCTCGTGCCGGAACTGTGCGATTACCCGTCGCTGCGGCGGGAGGTGCGCTATGGCCTCAACAGCCGCATCGACCTGCTGCTCGAGTCGCCGTCGCGCGGGCTCGCCTACGTCGAGGTCAAGAACGTGCACATGATGCGCACGTCGGGGCTGGCGGAGTTTCCCGACAGCGTGACGGAGCGTGGCGTCAAGCATCTGGGTGAGCTGATGGGTATGGTGTGGGAGGGCCACCGGGCGGTCATGGTGTTCCTGATCCAGCGGGCCGATGCCGAGCGGCTGTCGCTCGCCCGCGATGTCGACGCGGGTTACGGCACCGCCTTCGATGCGGCCATCGCGGCGGGGGTCGAGGCGGTGGCATTGCGCTGCACGGTGACGCCCGACGGCATCGACGTCACCACGGCGATCCCCATCGTCGCCTGACGGGCGCCGGCGGCGCCACACGAGACTGTGAAGGAACGTGGCTGGACGGCGGCCATCGCGTCACAGATTATTCTGCCACATCAAGCCGCACCGCCGATCGTGGGAGAACCGAGATGCTCGACCGCCGCACATTCACCGGACTGGGGCTCGTCAGCGGGCTGGCGCTGCTGGCCGCCGGACGGGCCAGCGCCAGCGGGACCCCGGGCAAGTTCGAAATCACCAAGACAGACGAGGAGTGGCGCAAGCTGCTGTCACCGGCGCAGTACAACGTGTTGCGCAAGCACGGCACGGAGCCGCCGTTTTCGAGCCCGCTCGACAAGACCTACGATCCGGGCTTCTACAATTGCGCCGGGTGCGACCTGCCGCTGTACTCGTCGGATACCAAGTACGACAGCAAGACCGGCTGGCCGAGCTTCTGGCGGCCGCTCGAGAACGCGATCGGCACCAAGTCCGACTGGAGCCTGTTCGTGCCGCGCACCGAGGTCCACTGCCGGCGCTGCGGCGGCCACCTCGGCCACGTGTTCGAGGACGGGCCCAAGCCGACGGGACTGCGCTACTGCATGAACGGCGTCGCGATGAAGTTCGTGCCGCGCGCCAAGTCGTCCTCCTAGATCGAGCGAGCCACTCAGCCATGCGACGTTCCCTCCTCTGCGCAGCCTTGGCGCTGCTCGCCTGCCTCGCCGCCAGTGGTGCCGAGGCCCAGCGCAACCCGAGCCTCGAGCGGGTGATTTTCGCTGGCGGATGCTTCTGGTGCACCGAATCGGACTTCGACAAGGTTCCGGGCGTCGTTTCGACGATCTCCGGCTACATCGGCGGCAAGACCGAGAACCCGACCTACAAATCCGTGTCGAGCGGCACCACCGGTCACACGGAGGGCGTCGAGGTCGTCTACGACAAGACCAAGGTCAGCTTCCAGAAGCTCGTCGACTATTATTGGCGCACCGTGGACGTTCTGGACAAGGACGGCCAGTTCTGCGACCGCGGCGACCATTACCGCCCGGAGATCTTCGTGACGACCGCCGAGCAGCGCACCGTTGCCGAGGCGAGCAAGGCGGCGCTGACGGCGTCGAAGCGGTTCAGCAAACCGATCGTGGTGCCGATCACCGACGCCAGCAAGTTCACGGCGGCCGAGGATTACCACCAGGATTACTACAACAAGAACCCGCTGCGTTACGTCACCTACCGTGTCGGCTGCGGGCGCGACTCCCGGCTCGAGGCACTGTGGGGCAGCGAGGCGGGCGGCAAGAAACTGCTGACGAATTGACGGCGTGACCAGGCGGCGGCCGGGGCCGAGCCCCGACCGCCTCGGCGCCGCTACTCGGCAGCCTGACGGTGCTGCGCCAGCACGTGATCGGCCAGCTTCCCGCTCAACTCGGCAAGATGGTCGAACCGCGACGTGTAGGTGCCGACGCCCTGGGTGGCCGAGCGCACCTCGACGATTAGATCGTTCATTTCCGCTTCGGGAATGTGCGCCGTCACACGATCCCAGCCGAGCCAGCCGTCGCGGGCATCGAACCCCAGGATCTGGCCACGGCGCTGTGCGATGAGTGCGTTGATCCGCGGCGTCGCCTCGCTCGGCACGAAGATCTCGACATGGCGGATCGGCTCCAGCAATACCGGCTGGCAATCCGGCAGCCCTTCGCTCATCGCCAGCCGTCCGGCCTGGCGGAAGGCCATGTCGGAGCTGTCGACCGAGTGGTAGCTGCCGTCGACGAGTTTCACGGACAGATCCACGACAGGGAAGCCGAGCGGCCCCTGCTTCAGCGCATCCGTGACGCCGATTTCCACCGACGAGATGAACTGGCGGGGCACCGCGCCGCCGACGATCGCCTCGGAGAAGGTGAACCCAGCGCCGCGCGCCTCGGGGGCGATCTCGACGACGACGTCGCCGAACTGTCCGTGGCCGCCCGATTGTTTCTTGTGACGGCCGCGCACTTTGTTCTGCTTGCGGATCGTCTCCTTGTAGGGTACCTCGCGGCGGCGGCGGACGACTTTGACGCCGAACTTGCGCTGCAGCCGCTCGATCGCCACCCGCAGATGCATCTCGCCCTGCCCTTCGAGCACCATCTGATGGGTCACCGGATCGGTCGAGAAGACGAGGGCGCGATCCTCCTCGCACAGCTTGTGCATGGCGCTGCTGAGCTTGACCTCGTCCTTGCGATCCTCGAGCGCGATGGCGACCGCGTAGACCGGTGCGGGCGTCTCGGCGGCGGCGAGCAAGGCCGCGTGCGCCTCGTCGGGTCCCAGCATGTCGCCGGTCGCGGCGTGTTCGAGGCGGCCGAGCGCCACCACATCGCCCGCGTGGGCGGCGCCGCGTTTGGTGGCGGCCGTGCCAACCAGCGAGAATACGCCGGCCACCCGGTCGTCGCCGTGGGGGCCAGTCAGTACGGTGCCGTCCGTCACGTCTCCGGCCAGCGCGCGCACGATCGACAGCTTACCGCCGTGCGTGCTGTGACGGGTCTCGATCACGGCGACGGCCTGGGCGGCATCGGCGAGGCCGAGGCGGGCGCGCGTCTCGGCGATGCCGGGCGCCTCGTGACGGAGGATCTTCAGGAGGCGCAGGATGCCGTGGCCTCGCTCGGCCGACCCGAGCACCACGGGGCAGATCAGTCCGGCGCGCAGTTCGCGGGCAAGATCGTCGAAGATGCGATCGCGCGGCGGCTCGATGTCGGACAACAGGTCCTCCATCAGCTTGTCGTCGTAATCCGCCAGCTGCTCGAGCATGTGGAAGCGCGCTTCCTTCTCGCGATCGAGCACGCCGGCCGGCATCTCGATCACCTCGGAGGGCTTGTGCTCGCGATAAACGAAGGAGCGCTCGAGGGCGAGATCGACGAAGCCGGTGACGATGCCGTTCTCCCAGATCGGGATCTGGCGCAGCACCAGCGGACGGCGGCTGGCCGGCTGCAGGATCGGCAGAATATCTCGGACGCGGGTATCGAAGGTATCGATCTTGTTCAGGAACAGGATGTGGGGGATGCCACGGTCCTCCAGATCGCGGAGGATCAGTTGCAGCGCCGGGACACGCTTGGCGTCCGGCTCGCAGACCACGATGGCCATGTCGGCCATGGCCAGCGCCGCGTTGCCGGCATGCTTGAACTCGATGGAGCCTGGGCAGTCGACGAAGACGAACCTTTCGCCGAGATATTCGGCCTCGGCCACGGTCAGCTCCACGCTCATGCCGTGGGCGCGGGCCTCGTCGCTGGCGTCGCCAACGGTATTGCCATCGGCGACACGCCCAGCCCGCCCGATCACTCCGGCACGCGTCAGTATCGCTTCGAGGAGGGTCGTCTTGCCGGCAAGAAAGGGGCCGACGATTGCGATGCACCGGGCTCCATGAGCCCGGCCGCCTGCAGTTCCCGAGCCATTCGACTGACCCATGGCATCCTCCTGCGCACGGGCGCACACGGGAGCCGCGCCCCGCGCCCGGAGGAGGTCACGGCAAGGATTATGCTCCTCCCGCCCGGACCCGAGCGCAAGCCTCCCGAAGTAGGGGGGCGCTCATTGGTCCACCGTAACGCACTGAGGCTAAAGTCAAAATTTTCCGCAGTGCAGTATCGTGCATGGTACGCCGCACATCACAATCTGCTTCCGTCTTAACGGAAAATAAAACTTGACAGGGTGATTCTGTGTATCATCATCATGACTAATGGCGCGGTCCGGAGGAAGGTTTTGCATCACCCGGATGCCAGCGCGACGAGGCCGGTGGGGTTCACTTCATGACGCTGGACACCTTGACCACAGCTGCACGTGCCGCCGGTTACGCCATGGCAGGGGAGCCACTGGACGGTCTGCCGTCCGAGGCGCCCGCCCCGACGCCGCTGGCGCTGCCCCGGCCAGCCACCTCCGAGCTGAAACCGCTCGATGCCAACTGGTGGCGGGACTGGTTTTCGCCGCGCCAGGCGCCGCGCGTCCCGGCCTGATCGGCCGGCGACCACACACCGTGATCCCGCCGTGCGGCGAGGCCGACAAGGGCTGGGTGTGGTCATGCCCTACTCAGGGCCCCACGATCATTGTACGCTTCGGCCTTCTCTTCTGAGAGGCCGGTGATGAACGAGCCCCAAGGCAACAGAGACAAGGCGCTCGAGCGGGCCCTGGCGTCGGTCGTCGGGGTGCATACCTTCGTTCCGGGTGACGCTTTGACGGCCGATGTGCTCGGCACCGAGCGGCTCGGCAGCGGCGTCGTCATCCGCGACGACGGGCTGCTCGTCACCATCGGCTATCTGGTCACCGAGGCCGAGCGGGTTTGGATCAGTTTCCCCGACGGGCATGTGGCCGCCGGCGATGTGGTCGGCATCGATCAGACGAGCGGCCTCGCGTTGGTGCGCATTCTCGAGAGGGCCGTGCACAGCTTCGTGCCGATCGGCAGCGCCAAACAGGTGCGCCTCGGCGGCTCGGTCGTAATGGCGAGTGGCGACGGCACGATGGTGTCGGCCCGCTTGCTCGCGAAGCAGGAGTTCACCGGCTACTGGGAATACCGTCTGGAGGAGGCGCTGATCACAGCCCCGGCCCATGGGCAATGGGGCGGCGCGGCCCTGCTCAGCCCCGACGGGCGGCTGATCGGAATCGGATCGCTACACATTCCGGGGGCCGTGGTCGCCGGCGAGACGACCGAACTCAACATGTCCGTGCCGATCGATCTGCTGGTCCCGGTGCAGGATGAGTTGTTGCGATTTGGGCGGACCCAGGCGCCGGCGCGGCCCTGGCTCGGCGTCTACGCCCATCAGGTCGACGAACGACTAGCGGTCGGCAGTGTGGTGCGGCAAGGGCCGGCCAGCAGCGCGGGCGTCAGGCGGGGCGATATCATCGTCGCCGTTGGCCGCACCAATGTGCGCGACCTCAGCGGCTTCTACGAGGCCGTGTGGCGGCTCGGCACTGCCGGCGTGGACGTGCCCCTCGTGATCGAGCGCAACGGCAAGGTCGTGGATTTGGTGGTGCAGTCCGGCGACCGGCGCATGTTCCTGAAACAACCGACGTTGCATTGAACACAGATCAGCGCAGCTTGGCGCGACCGGCGCGGATACGCTGCGAGCCCTGGGCCGCGGCAACCTGCACATCCACCCAGCGACCGTTGCAGGCCGAGCACGAGAACATCCGGCGGACTTCCGCCAGCGGCAACTCGGCAGGGGCCCGTACGGACTGGGGGCTCACCTCTTCGATTTGGCCACACGTGCCGCAGCCGACACGCAGACACGCCCCGGACCGGAGCACGTCGCCGAGCCGCATCACGGTTGCCGCCGATCTCACGGGCAAATTCCCTTGGTCATTCTGCGTTTCGCCGCCAGCACCCGACGCTGGCTCGTCCAACTTACCACCGTTCAATACAACGAGTCGGGGGGACGGGCGGACCTCAATCGTGGGCATCGACTCAAGCGACATGGCCTAGACTCCAAGTTGCAGATCGGCGGCGCCTTCATGCACCGCTCTTGGCGCTGATCGTCAGCGCTCCATGTATAAACGATATGGCACGGCTCAAATTCCCTGTCCGGCAACAGTTGTTCGATTGCCTAGCGCAAGATTGCCAGCAGGCCGGGCGAACGTCGCAATTTGCTGTAAAAATCTCTGCTAAAGATTGCATATTGCGATGCAGTGGTTCGGCCCGGCGTCGGCGAGCCCCACCCCAGAACCCACGTTCCATCGGCCTCCGGCGCCTCTTCAGGGGGTGTTGAAAACATCTTTGGAGGCAGCGGACCCCATGGTAAACAAAGCCCAACACGCCCGTTGAATGGGCGGATTTGGCTGGGAGGCTATGCCATGACCATTTCTCGTCGCTCGTTCCTTGCGGCATCGGGGGCCGCGCTCGCCACCCCGGCCATCATCACGCGGGCGTCGGCGCAGACTCCCGAGGTGACGCTCAAGCTGCACCATTTCCTCCCGCCCGTTTCGAATCCGCACAAGCGGTTTCTGGAGCCGTGGGCGAACAAGCTCGCCGCCGACTCCAAGGGGCGGATCAAGATCGACATCTTCCCCTCGATGCAACTCGGCGGCACCCCGCCGCAGCTCTACGATCAGGCCCGCGACGGCGTGGTCGACATCATCTGGACGCTGCCCGGCAACACACCGGGCCGGTTCCCGTCGACCGAAGTGTTCGAGCTGCCGTTCACGGCCGATTCGAGGTCGACGGTGAACTCCAAGGCGTGTGCCGAGTTCGCGGCGGCCCACCTCGCGGCCGAGACCAAGGACGTCAAGCTGCTGTGCTTCTGGGCGCACGATCGCGGCCTGATCCATGCGAACAAGCAGATCAAGACGATGGAAGATCTGAAGGGCCTCAAGCTGCGGTTCCCGACGCGGCTCGCCGGCGAAGCCCTGAAGGCGCTCGGCGCCACCGCCATCGGCATGCCGATCCCGCAGGTGCCGGAGAGCCTCGCCCAGCGCGTGATCGACGGCTGCGTGGTGCCGTGGGAGGTCGTGCCGGCGATCAAGGTGCACGAACTGGTCAAGTATCACACCGAGATCCCGGGCTCGCCGACGCTGTACACGGCGACGTTCTTCCTGGCGATGAACAAGGCCCGCTACGAGGGGCTGCCGGCAGATCTGCGCAAAGTCATCGACGACAACTCGGGCCTCGCGGCGGCAACGATGGCCGGCACGGTGTGGGACGAAATGGGCGTGCCGGTCGCCGAGATGGTGGCCAAGCGCGGCAACGTCATCACGACGATTACCGAGGACGAGAAGAAGCGTTGGATGGATGCGACCAAGCCGGTCACCGAGGCTTGGCTCAAGTCCGCGAAGGAGAAGAACCTCGACGGCGACAAGCTGCTCGAGGCGGCGCGGAGCCTGCTCGCCAAGCACGCGCGCGCCTGATCCGTTGGCCGGAGCGTATCGCCGTGGTCCCGTCCGGCCCTCAGGCCGGCCGGGTCCGGCGGCCGGCTCAACCTCCCGCCTTTTTGGCGCGGCTTCCAGCCGTTCGGCCGGTTGCCGTAGAGGCCTTGCGTTCGGGCCCGTTCTGCTGCTGTTCTGATTGCGCATGAGGTCGTAATGCGCACCACCGTCGCCATCATCGGCTCCGGCCCCGCCGGACTGCTGCTCGGGCACCTGCTGCACCGGGCGGGCCTCGATGCCGTCATCGTCGAGAAGCGCAGCCGGGCCTATGTCGAGGGGCGCATCCGCGCCGGCGTGCTCGAGCGGGGCACCGTCGGCCTCATCGAACAGGTGGGCGTCGGCGAGCGCTTGAAGCGGGAGGGCCTGGTTCACGACGGCATCGAGCTCGCCTTCGACGGCGAGCGCCGGCGGATCGACTTCCGGGCGCTCACCGGCCAGACCGTGGTCGTGTACGGGCAGACCGAGGTGACGAAGGATCTGATCGACGCGCGCCTCGCCGCCGGCCTGCCGCTGCTGTTCGATGCGGGCAACGTCGCCATTCACGACATCGAGGGCACGCGCCCCTCCCTCACCTTCCGGCACGACGGCCGCGACGTCCGCCTGACCGCGGACTACATCGCCGGGTGCGACGGGTTCCATGGGCCGAGCCGGTCGATGATCCCAGCCGGCGTCCTGGCGACCTACGAGCGCGTCTATCCCTTCGGCTGGCTCGGCATTCTGGCCGACGTACCACCGGTTTCGCCCGAGCTGATCTATGCCCACCACCCGCGCGGGTTCGCGCTGGCGTCGATGCGCTCGCCGACGCGCAGCCGCTATTACATCCAGTGCCGGATCGACGAGGATATCGCCGAGTGGTCCGACGACCGGATCTGGGACGAACTCGGCCGGCGGCTCGGCGCCGACGTCGCGACCCGCATGGTGACCGGCCCATCGATCGAAAAGAGTGTGGCGCCGCTGCGCAGCTTCGTGGCCGAGCCGATGCGCCACGGGCGGCTGTTCCTGGCCGGCGATGCGGCCCATATCGTGCCACCCACGGGCGCCAAAGGGCTCAACCTCGCGGCGTCGGATGTCCATTATCTGTCCGAGGCCATCGTCACGCATCAGCGGACCGGCGCAGAGGCCGCGCTGGCGGCCTATTCGCCGCGGGCGCTGGCCCGCATTTGGCAGGCCGAGCGATTCTCGTGGTGGATGACGTCGCTGCTGCACACGCTGCATCCAGAAAACTCGTTCGAAGCGCGCATGCAGCTGGCCGAACTCGCGTATGTGACGACGTCGCGGGCGGCGGCGACGGCGCTCGCCGAAAGTTACGTCGGGCTACCGCTGTAACCGGCGGGCGACCCAGTGAGGTGAATGGATGAGCATCGCGGCGCTGGAGCACCCCCACCTCGCGGCCCTGCTGGGCGACCCGGAGATCACGGGCCTGCTCAGTGCCGACGCCGAGGTGCGCGCGATGCTGGCGTTCGAGGCGGCGCTGGCCGAGGCGCAGGCCGCGGAGGGGGTGATCCCGGTCGCCGCCGCGGACGCCATCACCACAACCACGCGCAGCCTGCCCATCGACGACGGCCGTCTCGCAGCGGCCGCCGCGCGCGACGGGCTGATCGCCCCCGAGCTGATCCGCATGCTGAAGGCGGCGGTCGGCCCGCCGCACGACGCCTCGGTCCACAAGGGTTCGACCAGCCAGGACGTCATCGATACGGCTCTGATGGTCCGCCTGACGCCGGTCGTCGCGGTGCTGCGCGGCCGGCTCTCCACGCTCGCCGCACGGCTCGGCGCGCTGATGGCCGAGGCCGGCGCCCGCGAGATCATGGGCCGGACCCGCATGCAGGCGGCGCTGCCCATCCCGCTCGCCCATCGGCTCGGACAATGGCGGGCCGGACTGCTGGGGTCCGAGGCCCGCCTCGCGGAGCTCGCGCCCCGGCTGCTCGTCGTGCAGCTCGGCGGCGCGGTCGGCACGGGGGGGGACTACGGCCCCCGCGCCGATGCCATTGCGCTTCGCGTCGCCGGCTCGCTGGGTCTTAGAGTGCCGGACGACGGGCCGTGGCAATCGAACCGGGCGCGCATCGTCGAGTTCGGCGCGCTGCTCGGCCGGATCGCGGGCGCGGCTGGCAAGGTCGGCCAGGATGTCGTGCTGATGGCGCAGTCGGAGATCGGGGCCGCGACGCTGCTGACGGGCGGCGGCTCGTCGGCGATGGCACACAAGCGCAATCCGGTGAAGGCCGAGGCCGTCATCGCGCTGGCCCGCCATGCCGCCGGGCTGGTGGGCACGCTGCACCAGGCGCTGATCCACGAGGGCGAGCGGTCCGGCGCGGCCTGGACGCTCGAATGGCTGGTGTTACCCGATCTCCTGATCGCGGCCGGCGCGAGCCTGCGGCTGGCCGGCGAGATCCTCGACGAAACGCGGTTCTGACGTCCCTCCCCGCGTCGGCAGCGAACCGCGTCAGAGGTCGAACGTCGCCACCAGCGGGGCATGCGAGGAGCCGGCGGGGGTGTCGTCGCCACTGGCGTCGTCTTCGAGCGTCTCGTTGCACACCTCGATGGCGCGGAACCGGCCATAAAGCGCGCGCGTCGTCAGGATATGATCCGGCATCTGACGGCGGCCGTGGTGCAGCATCGTCCAGCGGCGGTCGGCCGGCAGTGCGCGGTCGAGGAGAACCAGGGCGCGCGCGGCCAAGAGGGCACTGCCGGTATCCTCCTCGGCGGCGATCGCGAGCTTGAGCGCGGTATCGTGATCCTCGGCGTTGAAGTCTCCGGCGACCGCAATCAGCCGGTCCGGGTCCTCGTCGAGCAGCCGGTCGATCAGGAGACGCAGCTCGAGGGCCTGCGCGCTGCGTTTCAAACCGGCGATGAACATGCCCTCGGCCCAGCCGGGCGTCGTGCGCCACACCGAAGCCTCGAGCTTCTGTCCGGGCACAGGTGCAGCGATGGGCGCGCGCAGATGCAGATTGACGACCGCCAGCGGGGTGCCGCCGACATCGAGATGGGTGACGAGCAGCGGCCGGTCGAAGCGGATCTCGGCGTGGTCGAGCGCAGGCGGGTTGCCGGTCGTCGGCCGCCACAGCGGCCCGGCGACGAGTTCGTGAGCGACCTCGGCGGCGGCCGCGATCGGGAACCGCGACAGTGTCACCAGGTTGTGGACATCCAGCACGCCGTCGGAGCGGGCGCTGCGGGTCGACGCGCGATGATAGCCGGCGTAGACGGTGCCTTCGAGCAATTGGTCGAGGGCGGCGAGGCGGCGGCCGGCGACACCGGGGACATGCTGGCCGTTGACCTCCTGCAGGCAGAGGACGTCGGCCTCCAGGCGCTCGAGCAGCGGGCGCAGCACGCGGGCGCGCACCGCGACGGGATGCGCGGCGTCGGGCGGCAGATCCAGGCTCTCGATATTGAACGTGGCCAGACGCATGACGGTATCGCTACTTGCCCTCGCGCACTTTCCGCTCACGATAGACCAGATAGATGCCCGACATGACGATGATGCCGGCGCCGACGATCGACCAGCCGTCGGGCACGTCGCCGAACACCACGTAGCCGAGCCCCGTGGTCGACAGCAATTGCACGTAGAGGAACGGCGCGACCGTCGATGTCGAGGCGTGGCGATGGGCCAGAATGAAAAGGTAATGGCCGAGACCACCCCAGAACCCGAGCATGCACAGCAGCACGTAGATGTGGGGCTCAGTCGGCCACTCCCAGTCGACGATCGCGAAGGGTGCCAGCAGATAGGTGCCGGCCAGCAGCGAGTAGAACAGCGTGACCACGGGGGCGTCGTGGGCGCTCAGAAAACGCGTCAGCAGGATGAAGCCGGTGTAACAGAGCATGCCGGCGAAGGAGTAGAGCAGTGCCACCTGGAAACTGGCGTAGCCGGGCCGCACGACGATCAGAATGCCGCAGAAGCCGACCAGAACTGCCAGCATCCGCCGCCAACCGATCCATTCGCCGAGAAACGGTCCGGCGAGCAGTGCGACACACAGGGGGGCCAGAAAAAGAATGGTCGTCGTCTGGTCGAGGCGCAACTCGCGCAGGGCCATGAAGTTCAGCACGGTCGACCCGAGCATGAGGAAGGAGCGCGCGACCTGGTGCCAGATGCGATTGGTCATGAGCAAGCGCGGCACGGACAGGACGCCGAGCATCACGACGACGCCGACGAACTGGCCGAAAAAGCGCAGCCACACGACCTGACTCAGCGGCAGTCCGCTGTTGCTCACGAGATACTTGCCGGTCGCGTCGAGGCCGGAGAAGCAGGTCACGGCGAGGCAGATCAGCAGGATGGCGCGGAACCGCTGCCGTGCCGACGCTTCCGGTCTCGCGGTCGGCCTGCGCGGGACGGGTTCATGCATCAGAGAGCCGCTCGGTTCATCGGGCCACGCTTAACTGCTTTGCCGGCCAGGCGCGACCGTCCCGGGCAGCACCATGCCATGCACAGGTTGCAGGGCATATCCTGGCTGCCGTCGACAAGCGCCGGCCCGAATCACCCTAGATCCAGGGTGCGTTAGGAGTGAGACATGGGTTTGGCTCGACGTTCGTCCCGATCCAGCGCCAGCGATGCGCCAACGGCGCCATTGCTCGGCGTTTCGCAATCGGCGCGTGGTCTGCGCTGGATCGACAGGTTGCCGCGCGAGCGGGCCGGCGTGGCGGAGGCGATCAGCCAGCAGCACGACCTGCCGGAGCTGCTCGGGAGGGTGCTGGCGGCGCGCGGCGTCGATCCCGCTGACGTGACCGTCGTTCTCGACCCGACGATCCGCGCGCTGATGCCCGATCCGAGCACGCTGACCGACATGGACGTCGCCGCCCAGCGCTTGGCCGATGCCGTCGTGGCCGGCGAAAAGGTGGCGATCTTCGGCGATTACGATGTGGATGGCGCCTGCTCCTCGGCGCTGCTGGCCCGCTTTCTCTCCCACCACGGCGTCGCCAACCGGATCTACATTCCCGATCGCCTGTTCGAGGGTTACGGCCCCAATACGGCGGCGATCGAGATGCTGGCGGGCGAAGGCGCCCGGCTGATCGTGACGGTCGACTGCGGCACAACGAGTTTCGCGCCGCTGGCCGCCGCCAAGCCGCTCGGCGTCGACGTGCTGGTGATCGATCACCATCAGGCCGATCCCGAGCTTCCGGACGTGCGGGCGGTCGTGAACCCGAACCGGCAGGACGATCTGTCGGGCCTCGGCCACCTGTGTGCCGCCGGCGTCGTCTTCCTGGTGCTGGTCGCGACCGCGCGCGAGCTGAGACGGCGCGGCTACTACAGCGCGGCGCGCCCAGAGTTGCAGCTCCTGCAGACGCTCGATCTGGTGGCGCTGGCCACCGTCTGCGACGTCGTGCCTCTGCAGACCCTCAACCGCGCCTACGTCACCAAGGGCCTCGAGGTGATGCGCCAGCGGCACAACATCGGGCTGCGCGCGCTGTTCGACGCGGCGGGGCTCGCCCAGCCGCCGACGCCCTACACCCTCGGCTTTGTGCTCGGGCCGCGCATCAACGCGGGCGGGCGGATCGGTGATGCCGGGCTCGGCGCCCGGCTGCTCACCACCGACGACGAGATGGAAGCCGCGCGCATCGCGGTGGTGCTGGACAAGCTCAACCGCGAGCGCAAGGCGATCGAGACCGAGATGCTCGCCGAGGCCGTGGCGGAGGCCGATGCGCGCATCGCCGACGCCGATCCGCCGCTGCTCGTGGTGGCGTCGGAGCGCTGGCACAAGGGCGTCGTCGGGCTGGTCGCGAGCCGGCTGGTCGAGCGGTTCCGCCGTCCGGCGTGCGTCATCGCCTGGGACGACACCGGCACGGGTCTGGGCACCGGATCGCTGCGATCGGTATCGGGCGTCGATATCGGGGCGGCGGTGCGGGCGGCCACGTCGGCCGGCATTCTGGTCAAGGGCGGCGGCCACGCCATGGCGGCCGGCCTCACCGTGGCGCGCGACCGGCTGGATGCCCTGTCGGCGTTCATGACCGCCGAGGTTTCGGACGCCGCCGGGCAGGCCCGGGTTGCGGCGGGCCTCGAGATCGACGGCGCGCTGACGCCGGCGGCCGTGACGCAGGATCTGATGGCGCTGCTCGAACGGGCCGGCCCCTACGGCCAGGGTAATCCACAGCCCCGCTTCGCGTTTCCGGCGCATCGGGTCCGGTTCTGCAAGCTCGCCGGCGAGGCGCACGTGCGCTGCCTGCTCGAGGCCGGCGACGGCTCGCGGCTCGACGCGGTGGCGTTCCGGGCGGTCGGACAGCCGCTCGGCGACTTGCTGATGGGCGCGGGCGGCATGCCGCTGCACATCGCCGGTACGCTGCGGCGCGACCAGTGGGGCGGGCGCGACCGCATCGAACTCACCATCGACGATGCGGCCGATCCGCGCCGCCAGGGTTGAGGTCGGCCGACGCGGGACATTATGCCCCTGGCCCTGGGGCGCGACCCCAGCCGCACGGGTACGCCGGAGGTCTTGTCACCGCTGCTAGGGCCGCTTATACGAACCGCACGCTCCCTTCGTCTATCGGTTAGGACGTCAGATTTTCAATTTGAAAAGACGGGTTCGACTCCCGTAGGGAGCGCCATTAATCTCTGACTTCATTGAGTAATTTTCCGCCCCCCTGGACGATCGCCCCGCGTGCACCCCGTCCGGATCGGTTCAGAGTGCATTCAGCGCAGCCAACCCGGCACCAACAGCACCGCGACTTGTCCTTCTTGCGCTCGGCGTTGCCGGTCGTATCGACCGCCACACGCGGCACGGCGGGTCGAGACGCAACGGCCAGCCCTGACGCACGGACGAGATCGATGGTGGCCGTTGCCCGGGCGGGACCACACGAGCAAGTCCACGAACCTACTGTGGATCAGATCCGCCAGTCCGCTTGGTCCGCCATTCGCGAGGTGTAAGCAGACGACGGAGCCCCGGATTAGACCCCCTTGGGTAGTTTGGAGGCCATCATCGTTCTGCGGTCCAACTTTCGGCCGTCGACGATGAACGTTCCGTCGCCGATGGCGTGAAGTGTCCGCTGCTCCTTGCGTGCGGTGTCCCTGTAGGCCGCGACCGCCTCCAGCACGACAATGCTGTGTTTCTCGACAACGTCGACAACTCTGCACTCGATGTTGGCCAAGCACTCCTTGATCAACGGCGCCCGCACGAGCCGACCGGGCACGGCCGTGATCTTGAACTTGGCGAACTTGTCGGTATCGGCGCCGGAGCACGTGCCGATACCGACCACCTGGTCCAGCAGGTCGACCGCTGGAATGGCGATCACGCACTCCCTGGTTCTCTGCAGGGCGGCGAACGAGTGGTTCCAGGCACCCGTGGTGATGGCGAACATCGGTGTGAAGTCCAGCACCATAGTCCACGAGATGGTCATGACATTGCGCTTTGCGCCGTCGAAGGTCGTCACCAGGACCACGGGCCCCGGCTCGATGAGCGTGAAAATGCGGCTCTGCTTCAGTTTGCGCATGAACGAACCTCCCGTCGGTGTGACGACGATATTGCGGATGGAGCACGCACGGCCGCGCCGCGCTGCGTACATTCCGAGGCTACCGTCGAGCCCCGCTCCAGTGCTTGGGTGAGCGCTCTGGCCGCGCCCCGCACGCAGATGGGTTGCGTCGAGCCTCTCTTCTCCCGCGGCGGCACCGCACATCATTTCTGTCCACGAGGATGCAACTATGAAATGGAAGATCGCCTCTGTCTGCATCGTGCTCGGACTGTCCGGAACACAGGTTTTGGCCGCGCCCGGAGCGCCGGCCCTCGACACGCGGCCGGCCTCCTCGCTCGTCGAGAAGGCCCGCAGCGATTGCCGGTGGGTCGACAACAAATGGACGTATCAGAGGGGCGACAAGCGGCTCGTCTGCCGTCCCAACCGGCCAAACGGCAGAGGCTGGATATGGAACCGCAACGGGGTTCGGTTCGGCTGGTATCACCCCGGTCGTCAGGCATGGCATCATAACGCCTGGTAGTCGCGCCTGAAGCGCCGACCCGTGGCGAGCCCGAGAGCAACGGGCTCGCCCGACCACTGCGTGTGCTGCATTGGCGGGCGCCCCACGCGCACGTCGCCCGGCTGCCACTGCGCCGCTGCTGGCGCCTCGACCCGGCGCCGCCGCCTTACCGGCCCGACGATCCGCCCCCGAAATCGCTGGCGCCTGTCGTCCGATCCGTCTGCGGACACTATCGGTTCACCGCCCCCGCCACAGCCATAACGTCACCACGGCCCCAACGAGGGCGCCGAGAAACAGCATGAGCGGCGTCGGCAGCAGGCCGAGAATGACGACGATATGAAATCCGATGAAGGCTCCTGCGATCCCGACGAGCGCATAGGTGACATCGCCCACACCGGTCGCGCTGGCGGCCTGCCGGCCGAGCCAACTGCGGCCGTACCGGTTGAAACCAAGGCCGACCCCGATCCCGATCGCGAGAACAACAATCAGGTTCACCACGCCAGTTGTCAGAATTCCCATTTCCCGTCTCCCGTTTGAAACCATGTCGATGTCGAAGTCCGCGCGCATCGCCAGGCGAAACTCTGCGGAGCCGCGAACGGGCTCCGCCCTCGCACCCGGCACCCGAGACAAGTCCCTGCCGGGGGCCCTAACGGCAGGGCCAGCCCGGCCGACCGGTCGCGGCGCCCTCGTTGCGCCAGTCCGGCGCTACTGAGCCTTTGCCGCTCCTTCTTTCTTGGGTGGCGCCTGCTTGGCGGGCGCTGGCTTTGCTGCGCGAGGGGCGGCAGCGGGCGCCCGTTGTTGCGGTGCCGCTCTGGGTGCTGCTCTCGGTGCCGCTCTGGGTGCCGCAGGCGTCGGCGCCCGACGCGGGGCCGCCGCTTTCGGCGCCGACTGAGCCGGCCGGTTCACCGATGGTCTGGCTTTCGCCGGCCTGTTGACGGCCGGCGCTTTCTTCACCTCCGGACGCGACCGCGTGCTCGCCGGCGGAATTGTCCGGCGCACCACATTGGGGGCTTTGGCCTTTGGCGTTGCGGTGCGCGGTGCGGCCTTAGCCTTCGGTGCCACGTTGGGCGGCCGAGTGGCTTTTGGCGCGGCCTGGCCTGCCTCGCGTGGCCGCGACTTGACAGCTGGACCGACCTTCGGTGCGGCCTGCGGGGCCTGCTTGTTGGGCAGAACAATGCCCGTGTCGGGTGCGCGCTTGCCGGCTGGCGCGGTCACAGACGGCACCGCCTGCTTTCCTCGACGATCGCGCGGCGCCTTCAAAGGTTGGGTGTCCGCGAATTTGCTGACCAGCACAGGGGCCTTGTAAGGCGCACCGCGTCGGCGCAGCGGATCGTGCCGCCACGTCGTGTCGGCGCGTTGTGCCCTATTGAACTTGTTGAACCGCACAGGATCGACGGCGACCTGACGCCTCTTCCAATCCCATCGTGCCCACAGCGCCCCACCGATGACGGCGACAGCTGCGAACCAGAGGACACGGCTGTGATCCCGCCGCCCACTGTACCAGTTATCGGGCGGATAGTCGGTATAAGGCCATACCCCGTACACGGCCGGCTCGTATTCTGGAACGTAGACGGAGTCCGGGTCGACCGGCTCGATCAGCCAATAGTCGCCAGAGCGCTCGACCCTTTGCTGGGGCGTGGAGGCGAGATTGCCGGCCTCAGCCGCGCGGCGGCGCAACTCCTGCACCGCGGCCAGAAGCTCGTCTCCGTTCGCGAGAAAAGCCTCGCCGAGCTGCTCGGTCCACTCGAGCCGTTCGTCCATCATGCGAAGGACGTTGGGGAAAGCAGTCAGCGCCTTCACACTCTCGTCCCAGGTGCGCCCTTGCAGAGCCTGTTCCAGTCCCTGTCCGCGCAAGCCCGGGTTGGCCCGGCGCCAGCGGGCGGCTTGCGCCACGTCGAGTGGATAGGTGGCCGCCATCAGGATCTGGGTCAGCAGCGAATCCGGGTACAGCGCAATTGGGGCGGCGATTTGCTCGAGTTGCTTGGTAGTAAAGGACGGCGTCGGCTGCCCTTGCGCGGACGCCGCAACGAACGAGCTACTGATGAGCGCATAGGTGGTGATTGCGACAACCACCATCCTGAGACGCGGGATACCCGATAAGTCCATCATGACGCGGTGACCTCCGAGGTTGTTGAGGGGCATTTCCAGTTTGGAACGGTGTCGCGATCAGCGACCGGCGCGCTCATGCGTCTCCCAGGTCTCGACGCGGCCCTCCCAGTAGACTTCCGACCTGCCGCCGAGCTCCCAAGCGACTTCGCCCGCAAACGGAATCCAGTAGCCACGGTGGAGGCGGTAGTCGGAGAACCGGCCACGCCACGGCGTCGGCAGAAACGGTGCTGTCGCCTGGCGCGGCCGATCGGGTGCGAAGGCACCGGCGATCCGTCCGTCGCTGTCGAGGTTCAGCATGACTTCGGCGGCAGATTCTCCGGCGCCGGCACGTACCGTCAGCTGATCGGGTCCGCTCTCGCGCCAGCGCAGCTCGGGATTGAGCAGGATGGCATCCGGCGCCCAGGCCAGCTCCGCCAAGTATCGCATCAACTCACCGCGAACGAGCGCCGCCGTGTGCGCGGCGCGTGCGATCGGGATGAAGCCGAGTGCCATCACATCGAGGCGTCCCCTGCCGTCCTTCAGAGCATCAACCGCCGTGACCATTCCGAATGGGCCGGCGCGCGCCTGCCACTCGAACGCGCAATTCTGTGTCGCGATCGTCTGAACGGCCTCGAAGGACATCCAGGACGTCCCGCCGAGCTTTTGCTTCATCTGCCCGGATTGGGTCAGCGCGACCGCCGATCGGCGTGTGTCGGGCCGGACGCCGAGACGCGCGGCCAGCTCAAAGACGGCCGCGGGCAACCGCTCCTTCACCCGGGTGAGATCATCGAACATCGCGTCGCTCTCCTTTACTGAGGTTCAAGAGCCCACCTCGCAAACGTCACGGCAGCTCCGGTCAGATAGAGCGTGCCGAAGATCAGTTTGGTGTTCGCGGCGACCGGCGCTGGCAGAAAGATGTCGAAGTTGGCCTGCCGGTCGTCGGTATAGCGGCCAGCCCAGCTCGTGAGCGGGCAACGCCGGCCGTTCAGTGCCAAGACGATGGCCTCGATCAGAACGATACCGATCATGAGCGCCGCGATGGGGTATCTGGCTTGCAGAGCGAAGACCCAGATCGCGACGATGCAGGCCACGAAGAAGGCCCAGATGGCGGTGTGGGCCAGCTTGATCGTAAAAAGTGCGGTTGATGCTGTTGGCGTGCTCACGACATCAGTGTCCCCTGGACAGGTCGGCGCGCCGAGAATGGAAGCGTCGGTCCAAAGCCGAAGCGCATGACGATATCGGGACGCCGGCCGGGCAATCCCGCCAAGCTGGCGAGTGCCGGCCGCAGGCTTGGCACTTCGACCGGTTGATTGATGTAGGCCTGCTTGATGCCGAGCGCGGTGGCCTGGAGGGCGAAGCGTTGGCAGGCGCGCCCCGCCAGAGCCCAGTGCTCACGGTCGTCCTTCTCCGAGACGAAGACGGCGATGCCCGACGACGAGCGCAACTGGCTTGCATACTTCGCGTTCTCGGACTCCGCCCGGAAGACCCAATCGAACAGTGAAGGTCCGAGCCAGCTCGGAAGGATCGGGCTGCCGCTGGCCGCGCCGAACAGGCCGTCGCCGGAAAGGGCGGCCTCGCGAGGACTGAAACGCAGCCACGATTTCAGCTCGCGTAGAAAGGCCGGATCGGCCATCTGCGCGGTGTTTCCCGCAACGACGAGGTCACGAACGCGATCCATCTGTTGGCGGTCTGTCATCAGCACCAAATCGACGCCCGGCAGGGCGGCTGACGCCGCCAACGTGCGCAGGTCGGCCGCGCTGACCGGCCGGCCATCGTAGTCCGCGCGGGTCGACTGGCGTTTCGGGATCGCCGCGACCAAGGCCGGGTTTTCGGCCGGGCCCGGCCCGAAGGTCACAACGACGGCGCCACCGGCCGCGGGATCGAAAGCGATGGTACCCGGGCGTCCCTGCGCGCCGGAGGCCAGAGACAAGTTCTCCGACGCGCAGCCGAGACTGACAAAAAGATGGTGGTCGTCGGGATCGACGATGGGCGTGCGCCGAGCGAGGTCGGGCAGGACAGCAATCTGCCCGTCCCCGACGCGGAACCGCCAGGGCTGGGCGTTGTGGCCACTGGCGGCCAGCGTTGCGTAGCGGATCAATTCATGGGTATTCGGCATGGCGGCCAGTGGAGCCCGGGTTGCGCCCACGGCGGCGCTGTAGGACTCGATCGAGCCCATCCCGCTGAGGCCTGCATAGCTCGCGCCGGCACCCGCGAGCGCCAGTCCGCCGCCGGCCATCAGAAATTTCCGTTTATCCAACACCTCGCACCACCACACTTTCCTCGGGCCGTCACGGCGACCGACATCGGGCACCTCGAATATGCGGGATCGGGATCGGATGCGGCAGCATCGGAATCTACGCACGCCGTGATCCGGGCCAAAACGAGCAGGAGTTCCGAGCGCGCCGAAAAGGCCGGCACCCGGTCGCGGCCCACCGATCCGTGGGGCTTGGCCATCA
The DNA here is from genome assembly GCA_049318625.1 of Hyphomicrobiaceae bacterium. Taxonomy (GTDB): domain Bacteria; phylum Pseudomonadota; class Alphaproteobacteria; order Rhizobiales; family Hyphomicrobiaceae; genus JBMOGA01. The sequence goes on along the minus strand of JBMOGA010000011.1, from coordinate 5,823 downwards.
TGCGATCAGCCTGCTGCGGACCAGGCCGATCTGCCTGTCGTGAAAGCGATCGAGGCCGACGCGATGGCCGGCGTGAATGACGGTCGATCGCGGTAGCATGTCGCGCATGTATTCCATCACCCTGAACTGACTGAGTTCGTCCAGCGACGAGGTCGGCTCGTCCATGATCAGGATGTCCGGCGGCCTGATGAGCACGCGGGCAAACGAGAGGCGCTGCTGTTCGCCTGCCGAAAGGAAGGTGCCCCACGACTCGGTTTTATCGAGACTTGCAACGAGATGCTCGAGGCCGCAGCGCAGCAGGACATCGGTGATCGCTTCGTCGGTCAGGTCCTGGTTCTGGTGGGGATAGAGCAGCGAGACACGTAGCGTGTCGATCGGAAAATAGGGCCGCTGCGGCACGAAGACGATCTCGGCACCCGCCGGCAGCAGAATTTCACCGCGTCCCCACGGCCATAGGCCGGCCATCGCGCGAATGAGCGTGCTCTTGCCCGACCCGGGCTCGCCCTTGACCAAAATCTTCTCACCGGGGCGGATGACGACCTCCGCACAATCGAGACTGAGATCGCCGTCGTGCAGTGCGATGTTGAGACCCCGCAGGACGATCGAATTGTCTGGACTTGCCCCGAGCCGGATGGTCTCGACCTGTCCAACGGGTCCCAGGCGCTCCTCGAGCCGATCGATCGCGTCGGACAGCTGGGTCACCCGGTTCGAGGCCGCAAGCCAATCGGCCAATCGCATCGCGTTGTCGGCAAGCCAATTGAGGGCGAGTTGCACCTGCGTGAACGCCGTGGCTGCCTGGATCAACGAGCCCAGGGTCATTTCTTCGGAAAGATACTTGGGTGCACCGAGCAGCAGAGGCACCACGGGGGCCAGAACCAGATTGGCGCCGCTGAACCACATCAGGCGCCCCTGCCAGACAATGACGCCGAGCCAGCGTTGAACCAACTCGGAGAAGGTCGCGTCCAAGCGCATCCGCTCGTCGTCGTCGCCGCTGATCAGTGCAATGCCATCCGCGTTGTCCTTCACACGGGTAAGCTCGTAACGCAGCTGGGCCTCGCCGGCGGCCTTTTCCTCGACCTTCCGAACCAGCGGCCTCGCCAGCAGGGTGGTGCCAAGCGTCGTGATCGCGGAATAGACGATGCAGGCGACGACCATGTAGCCGGGGATGTGAAATCCGGCCACGACCAGAGTTCCACCGACGACCCAGAGAATGCCGATGAATGAAACGCCAGCAAGGAAAGCGTTGATGAACCCCAGTCCGAATTCGACCATGAGTTCGATCGCGAGGCGTCCATCCTCGGCAATGCGGGCTTCCGGGTTCTCCGCTTCGGACTGCACCATCGTGAGCTGATAGAAATGGCGGTCGGACAGCCAGCGGCGGATCAGCACCCGCGAGAGCCACTGGCGCCAGCGCAACTGCAGCCGCATCCGGCTGTGCAGCATGCCGACCGAGCCTGCTGCCGATGCCAGAGCCACGGCCAGAATGAGCCCGATGCCGAGCACGACGTGATCAGCGTCTCGGCGCTCGAGCGCATCGAAAAAGTATTTGGTCCAGAAGTTGACGGCCAGCGCCGAAGCGAGGTTGGCAACCAGGAACAGCAATACCAGGATGGTCAGCAGCCATGCGCGCCCACGTGTGGCTCCGCTCCAGAAGCCCAAGGCCAGCCGCAGGAACCTTGCGGCGCGGCCCGATCGCCGCTCCCGCTCCATCAACGCTTCCAATCGATCAACATTCTACCGTCAAAGGAATGCGGCCGTGCGAGCCCGCGTCGGGCGCGCCGCCACCTCGACCCGAACTGCCTAGATTCGTCCGAGAACCATCAACACGACGATCACGATCAATACGGTTCCGAGCAGACCGACACCGCCGTGACCGAAGCCATACCCATAACCGCCGAAGCGACCGCTGAACCCGCCCAATAGCAGGATGATCAGCAATATGACGAGAATGGTGCTGAGCGGCATGGCTGGTGTCCCGATCCCTGGCTTCGCGAGCCCGCCTGTCGTGGCCGGGCCGGTGATGAAAGCTCAGTTTACCTGCGGTCGCGGGGCTCGGCACTGATCCACGTTAGCCCGGCGGCGCGCGTATGCCCTGGCACGAACAGCGTCGGGTCGGAGATCGGCGTCCAGTCGATTGGGCTCATGTGTGGGTCTGGCAGGGACGCACGTGCGTCCCCAGGCCGGTTGCGGTCCGAACGGGAGTGTGCACTTGTTGTCCGATAGCGTCACGGCCGAAGCCGTATTCGGCGGACTGCGCCACCACCGGGGGGTTCGCGGTGGTGCGCCAGAAGGGGATCGCTGCTTGCCGAAAGGTCTTGCGCTGCTCGCCTTGCTCGGATCCGGCTTGTTCGCGGGTTCCGAGACTGTGCGCGCCGCGGACCTGCTGCGCGTCGACGGTCGCATCGTCAGATGGGCCGCTCCAGCGACCGGTACGACGACGCTCATCACCTACAGTATTTTGCGCGAACCCTACGTGGTGGCGCGGCGTGACGGGATCTTGAGCCCCGACAATTGCGGATCCATGCAGCCTTTTGCCGACATCGCGTCCAAATCGCGCGATGTCGGCGAGGTCGAGAGCCGGCGACAATTGCGCGCGGCCTTCGATGCCTGGGAACAAGCGGGTGACGTCAGCTTCGTCGAGGTGAGCGACCCACGGACGGCCAGTATCGTCATCGGCGCCACCGAGACACCGGCCGGCCGGGCATTTGCCAACCTCAGCCTGCGCGACCGGAAGGGCGTACAGAAATCACACGGCAAGGCACTGGGCGGCGGGATGGATCGCCCGTCTGACGGAATGGGCCTCTGGTCCGTGAGGGAGCCAGTCGTGTTGATCGAGCAGGCCTTCGTTTGTCTCAATCCGAACGTGAGTTGGAAAATCGGCTTCGACGGCAACCTCAGCATCTACGATCTGCGCCATACATTCATGCACGAGATCGGTCACGCCATCGGTCTCGACCATCCCGGACGCTCGGGCTCGGTCATGGGGTACCGTTACGATGAAACGGTTGGTAGTCTGCAGCCAACGGATATTGCCGCCGTGCAGTTTCTCTATGGCCCCGCGACGGGGGCGAGCGCACTGACGCCATGATCAAGCCCGATCGACCAGGGGCGAGCAATTGGCCCGCCCCCGGAGATCAGGTTCGCGTGCCTACTTGACCTTCGGAAGGTCCTTGACCTGTGCCGACGTCATGTTGAGTACGGCGCGATCACCGACGAGATTGAACTGGGCCGGTACCAGTTTGACCCGCGTCTCGCCCATGCCCAGGAAGCCACCGATATCGATGTGCATCTCGATAACAGCGTTGTCGGTTGCGCGGGCGAACGCGGCCACTTCACCGATCTTCTTGTCGTCGCTGCTGTAGACCTGCTTGTCGACCCAGGACTTGGCCTGATCGGCCGTCAGCTTCAGCGGCTCGTTCACCTGCACGGCCGCTGCGGGCGGGGCCTTGACGGTCGTATCCTGGGCGAGCACCGGAAGTGCGAACGTCGCGGCGAGAACAGCTGCGAGTGAAATGGAACGGATCATTTTGGAACTCCTTTGGTCTCTTCTAGAAATTCATTTGCGCACCTCATTCATCTCCGTACCAGCATCGGGATATACCTACGACCCTTGCGGCGTATCAAACGCTCGACCGTTCGTGCATGCTCATCCGTGTCGATCGGCCAACGACAGGATCAGTCCGCACTTCGACGCCGAGCTGAGCATGGGTCTCGCGGCCGAGAGCGCCAGCAAGGAGATAGTGCCGTGAGCCGATTGAAAACGGGCGCCGAGGGTCACTACATCAATCGTGTGGGTTGGCTACGTGCAGCCGTGCTGGGCGCCAACGACGGAATCATCTCGACGTCGAGCCTCATTGTCGGCGTGGCGGCGGCAACCGCCAAGCCCAGCGATATCCTGGTGACCGGCGTTGCCGGTCTGATCGCGGGGGCCATGTCGATGGCGGCCGGTGAATACGTCTCGGTCAGTTCGCAGTCGGATACGGAACGCGCCGACCTGGCGCGCGAGTCCTCCGAATTGCGTGACGATGTTTCGGCCGAGCGGAATGAATTGGCACAGATCTACGTCAAGCGCGGTGTCGAGCCGGAGCTGGCACAGGCTGTCGCGCTGCAACTCATGGCACATGACGCTTTGGGTGCCCACGCACGCGACGAACTCGGCCTGTCCGATCTGACAGCGGCGAGACCGGTGGTGGCGGCTCTCGCCTCCGCAGCGATGTTCGCCGTCGGCGCCGCCATGCCGCTTGTGATGGTTCTCATTTCACCGGCGAGCTATCTGATCCCGCTCGTGTCGGTGGCGTCATTGGGCTTCCTGGCGTTGTTGGGCGCCATCGGCGCCAAGGCCGGTGGTGCGGAGATATTGAAGGCCACCGTGCGCGTCACGTTCTGGGGTGCGCTGGCGATGGCGGCGACCGGCGGAATAGGGAAACTTTTTGGAACAGTCGTCTAGCTGCGACCGACGAACACCTTCATTGCCCAGACCCGCTGGTCGATAGGGCCACATTCGAGGGAGGCTCGAGCCGCAGGTGTCGCGGCTCCGCTTCTGTGTGGCGGAGGCATGTGGTCGGTATCGGGCGACACCGCACTCAAGCACTCTGTGCCGATTTCATCAGCGCGCAATTCGCGCACACCGCCGTATGAACGACGTCGGACAGCGACCTGGACCCGGTCTTCCTCGCGATCTCGGCACGGTGGTTCTCGACCGTTCGCTGGCTGATGTTGAGAGCGAAAGCAATGTTCTTGCTGGGATGACCTGTCGTGATCAGATCCAGCACCTCACGCTGACGCGTGGTGAGCGACGCGACCCGCTGGGTTGCCAAGGATCTGAACGCGGCCGGATTGCCGACCGCATCTGCCTCCAGAATTGCACGTTTCAGTGCCCTGATGAGAACCTCGGCAGCGGCCGGTAATTGGATACAGTCGCTGGCGCCGGCCTTCATGGCTTCAACCACCCGTGTCGTGTCGGCGGTGGCAATCGTCGCAATCACGGCGAGGCCGCATGGCCTCGTCCTCAGTTCCTTGATGAGGTCGATGCCCGTCGTTCGTGGAGCCGTGACATCTATGAAGACGCAACCTCGGCACCCCGACGGGTGGGCTGCATGAAAACTCCCAAAGTCGGCAAAACACTCGACCTGATAATTGGTGTCGCGGAAAGTCCGGAGAAGCTCGTCGCGGCTCGCTGCTCCGCCATCGAGCACGAGAACGACGGGACGCGTTTGCGGGGCACAGCCATCGGCAGAGGGACGACCCGCCCAGTATCGGCCCGGATCAGCATGAACCGTGGCTTGGTGGTTCAGGACCGTCGTCATGACAGAACCTCACTCGAATATGACTGCAATGCCGCTGTGATGCGCGCGATTCCCCGGCGCTTGGCGGGCTCCGCCAAGGCGGCGCCAAGACAGGATGGCTCAATACAATTCGTCGCGTTCAGTTCAGCCGGCTCACGCTCGCCTGATCGAATTGCCGCCGGAAACGATCCGGTCGAGGATGTCGGCGACGGCAAGGTGCATCGCCTTCTCCTGTGGGGTCGAGCCGGCGCCGCGATGGGCGGACGCGGCGTCCGCAACAATCCCGACAACTTCACTCTCGCCCATGATCTTCAGGTCCCCCATCGCCAGCAGAAGGGACTCACAAATGGCAAGGGCCGCAAGGCCAGACGCGGCATTATGCATTTCGGTTGGCATTTGCGGCGCTCTTTCCCGGTTCGACAAGTCCTGCTCGTTTTCGATGATCACCCATAGCCTTACGTCGCGTCGCGTTTGCTAACCTGCGCTAGCAGGCTGTTGAACTTCTCGCCGGCTGACAGCCCTCCGCGAATATGATTCC
>JBMOGA010000010.1:0-101608 GCA_049318625.1 Hyphomicrobiaceae bacterium | reverse complement strand
CACTGACGCGGCCAATAGAGTGGTGCCACGTCCTTGCGGGCCGCAGGCCCGAGCGCCCGAACGGGCACTTGCGCAAGCGCCGGCCCTCAACTCGGCCATCGCTCTCAATTCGCTCTTCACCTCTCCATTCGTGTCCGTGAAAAAATGCACATCATAAATTGCCCGCATTGCGGCCGCCGCGACGAGGCCGAGTTCCACTATCGCGGCGATGCGACGGTCTCACGGCCCCCGAGCGACGCCGGCCAGCAGGCGTTCTACGACTATGTCTACAGCCGGGAGAACCCGCGCGGCTGGCATACCGAGTGGTGGCATCACTTCGCCGGCTGCCGCCAGTTCGTGAAGGTGGTCCGTCATACGGCAACGCACGAGATCGCCTCGACGGGCGGGCCGTCCGACACGCTTCAGGTTCCGCGCCCATGAAACAGCCCTACAGACTTCCGGCGGGTGGCCGCATCGATCGTGCCAAGCCGCTGCTGTTCAAGTTCGACGGCCGAACCTACGGCGGCTTCCAGGGCGACACACTCGCCTCGGCGCTGGTGGCCAACGGCGTGCGGCTGGTCGGGCGGAGCTTCAAGTATCACCGGCCGCGCGGTCTGCTCGGTGCGGGCCCCGAAGAGCCCAACGGTCTGGTCGAACTGCGGGCCGGCGCGCGGCGCGAGCCGAACACGCGGGCGACCGTCGCCGAACTCTACGACGGGCTCGCTGCGGCGAGCCAGAACCGCTGGCCCACCCTCGCCTTCGACGTGTCGGCGGTGAACGGCCTGCTGTCGCCGTTCTTCGGGGCGGGATTCTACTACAAGACGTTCATGTGGCCCGCCTCGTTCTGGGAGAAGCTCTACGAGCCGATGATCCGGCGGATGGCGGGACTGGGCCGGGCCGCCCGCGAGGCCGACCCCGACGCCTACGAACAGCGCCACGCCCATTGCGACGTGCTGGTGGTCGGCGCCGGCGCGGCGGGGCTGGCGGCGGCGCTGGCCGCTGGCGAGGCCGGCGCGCGCGTCATCCTCGCCGACCAGGACTTCGAGCTGGGCGGCGGACTGCTGCTCGAGCCGGCTCTCGAGGACTGGCGGCGGGCGGCCATTGCCCGCCTCGCCGCCCTCCCGGACGTCGTGATGCTGCCGCGCACGACCGTGTTCGGCTACTACGAGCACAACGTGCTGGGCGCGGTCGAGAAGGTGGCCGATCATCTGCCGGTGCCGCCGGAACACGGCGTGCGCCAGCGCACGTGGGTGATCCGCGCCCGCGAGGTCGTGCTGGCGACCGGCGCCGACGAGCGGTTCATGGCCTTTCACGACAACGACCGGCCCGGCGTCATGCTGGCAGCGGCCGCCCGCACCTATGTGAACCGCTTCGCAGCCCTGCCGGGGCGCCGTGCGGTGCTGGCCACCAACAACGACGCGGCCTATGCGACGGCCTTCGATCTGGCGGCTGCCGGCGTCGAGGTGGTGTCCGTCGTCGATGCCCGCAGCCAGTCGGCGGCCGCCGAGGAAGCCCGCCGGCGCGGCATCGAGGTGCTGCTCGAAAGCGAGGTCGCGGGCACGGTCGGCAAGACGTCCGTGGAAGCGGTGCTGGTGCGCCGGCGTGGCAGCGAGCGCGGCCGCACGGTGGTGGCCGATCTGTTGTGCGTGTCGGGCGGGTGCAATCCGAGCGTCACCCTCGCCAGTCAATCCGGGGCGAAACTGGCATGGGATGCGGGCCTGGCCGCTTACGTGCCGGGTACGCCGGTCCAGCGGGAGCGCTCCGCCGGTGCGGCGCGGGGCACGCTCGGCCTGCGTGCGGCGGCGGCCGAGGGTCGTGCGGCCGGTGTTGCGGCGGCGCGTGCCGCAGGGTTCGACGGCGCCGCCGGCAGCCATCCCCTGCCCGGTGCCGACCCTGAAACCACGCCGCTGCTTCCGGTCTGGGAGGTCAAGGGCGGCGTCACGAAAGGCAAGTCGTTCGTCGACCTGCAGCACGACGTCACCGCCGAGGACATCCGCCTGGCCGTGCGCGAAGGCTATGTCGATGTTCAGCATGCCAAGCGCTATACGACGCACGCGATGGCGACCGACCAGGGCAAGAGTGGCGGCCTCGTCGGGGTCGCCATCCTTGCAGAGGCGCGCGGCGCGCCGGTAGAAAGCGTCGGCCTGCCGACCTATCGGCCCTACGTGACGCCGGTGACGTGGGGTGCCTTCGCGGGGCGCAACGTCGGCCGCCACGCCATGCCGATCCGCCGCACGACGCTGCACGATTGGCACGAGCGACACGGCGCGGTCTTTCAGGAGACCGGGCTCTGGTTGCGGCCGCTCTACTACACGAGTTCCGGCGAGACCGGCTGGGACCCGATCCTTCGGGAGGCCCGTGCGGTGCGGCGCGGCGTCGGCATCTGCGACGTGTCGACCCTCGGCAAGATCGATGTCCAGGGGCCGGATGCCGGGCGGCTGCTCGACCGGCTCTACATCAATACCTTTTCCAACCTCGGTGTCGGCAAGTGCCGCTATGGCGTGATGCTCCGCGAGGACGGCTTCGTGTTCGACGACGGGACGGTGTCGCGGCTCGGGCCCGAGCACTGGCTGGTGACGACCACCACCGCCAAGGCGGCGGAGGTGCTGGAGCACATGGAGCTGGCGGTCCAGGTGCTGTGGCCAGAACTCGACGTGCAGTTCTGCTCGGTGTCGGATCAGTTCGCGCAGATGGCGGTCGCCGGGCCGCAGTCACGCGCGGTGCTGGCCCGCGTCGTCTCCGAAGCCGATGTCGGCGGCGCGGCCCTGCCGTTCATGGGCCACGTCGCGGCGCGGATCGCGGGATGCCCCGTCCGCATCTATCGCGTCAGCTTTTCGGGGGAACTCGCCTACGAGGTGGCGACGCCGTCTGGGTATGGCACGCAGGTCTGGCAAGCGATCGTCGATGCCGGCCAGCCCGATGGCGTGGTGCCCTATGGCCTCGAGGCGATGGCCGTGCTTCGGGTCGAGAAGGGCCACGTCGCCGGACCGGAAATCAACGGGCAGACGACGGCGCGCGATCTCGGCTTCGGCCGGATGATGAAAAAGAGCGGCGACTTCATCGGCCGCGTGCTGGCCGAACGGCCGGCGCTGCTCGAGCCGACGCGGCCGTCGCTGGTCGGCATCCGGGCGCTCGGCTCGGATTTCGACAAGCGCCTCAGGGGTGGCGCCCACCTCGTGGCCGACCCGGACTCTCGTGCCAGCCTGGGCTGGGTCACCAGCATCACGCGCTCGGTCGAACTCGACCGGTGGGTCGGCCTCGCCATGCTCGAGCGCGGCACCGACCGTATCGGGCAACGGCTGTTCGCGACCTTCCCGCTCAAGGGCGAAGTCGTGGAGGTCGAGATCACGAGCCCGCATCACGTCGATCCGGAGAACGCCCGTGTCCGCGCCTGAGATCCGCTCGCCACTCGCCACGTTTCATCCGCGCGGCCCCGTCGGCGCCGCCGGCGACATGCCGCTGTCGTTGACCGAGGTGCGCCTCGCCATCGTACAGGTGCAAGCCCGCAAGGGGCGTGCCGAGGCGGTGACCGCGGCGCTGGACGCGGCGCTCGGCCTCTCGCTGCCCGGCGCCGGCCGCTTTACCCGCCATGGCGAGCTTTCCGCGGTCTCGATTGCCCCTCAAACTTGGCTGATTACGGCGCCCTTGGTTCAGGACGGCGCCCTTCACGACCGGCTGTCCGGCTTGTTGGCGGGGCTCGCCGCCGTCACCGATCAGAGCCACGGCAAGACGGCGCTCAAGCTCAGCGGCCGATTGAGCCGGTCGGTGCTCGACAAGGGCTGCCGTGTCGATCTGCACCCGCGCGCGTTCGGCAAGGGGCATGCGGCGGTCACCACCATCGATCATGTGGGCGTTCTGATCGCCCAGACCGACGACGTGCCGACCTATTACCTGATCGCGCCGTCGACCCTGGTGAAGTCGCTGCTGTCATTTCTGGTGACCAGCGCCGCCGAGTTCGGGTGCATGGTGCTCGAAGGCTAGCGCATCATCCGGTCTGGGAACCGCCAACGCGGCTCCGTCAGATCAGATAATGCCCTAGTCGCGAGACACTTGGCTCGACCAGCCGGCGACCGACGGGACGACCGGGATCTTTGGCAACTCGGGGAGCGCGAGACCCGGCGGTGTCGGGGCCGGCAGCTGGCCCTGCGAAACCGCAACTTTCGACCAGGAATCGGGGGCGGGCATCGGCGCCGTGATGCGCGGCTCGGGGACACGCGTCTCGGCGATGCGCGGCGCCGGCGCAGCCACCGTCACCGGGCGGGCCGGCATGACCGGAGCGGTCACGCGCTGAACCGGGCTCGCGGGCTCGGCGGCCTCGGCCTCGCGGCCTTGCAGGCGCATCACCAACGCGAGGTTGGTCTGCAGGCGGGTGTCGGACGGGCGGGCGGCGCGGGCTTGGCGCAGCCGGCTCTCGGCCTGCGGGAGGTCGCCCGTGGCCGCCAGCGCCATCGCATGATTGTTGACTACGGTCGGGTTGCCCGGGCTCAGCGCCTCGGCGCGCTGGAAGAAGGCGATCGCCTCCTCGTAGCGGCTTTCCTTGGCCAGCGCGGTGCCGCGCGCCGACAGCACGCGCCAGTCGGGGCGTGCCGGGTCGTCGGCCATGGCGAGCAGCTTGCTGGCGAGCCCGACCTGATCGAGTTCGAGCGCGAGACGGCCGTACTCGGAGGCGAGTTCGCGGTTGTTGGCGTGGACGGTGGACGCCTGCTGCAGCACGGCGAGGGCGCCGGCCTTGTCGCCGAGCGTCTTCAGATTGCGGGCGTGGGCGATGGCTGATTCGGCATCCCGGGGCGCCGCGGCGAGCTTCTTGCCGGACGATTCGGTCGCCTTGTGGAGATCGGTCTGGCCCGGGAATGGCGCCGGCTCCGCCTGACTCTGAGCAAGTGGACCCAGGTTGCCGAGGTCGCCGACCTGGGAGCAGCCCGCGCCCAGCACCGCCAGTGCGAGCGCGAGGCCCGCAGGCAGCAGGCTCGAACGAAACGGGCGGGAACCGGCAGGCATGATCCGACCTCCAGAGAGCCGACGACGCACAACCAGCCTTCACGGCATAGCAATGCAGAGCTTAAAATTGGTTAACTCGAATCGCCGGCGACTGATGCAGTTCGGCACTGTCAATGAGACGTGCGCCGATGATCTTGCGACGAATCCGGCCCCGCATTGAGTTGGCGGGCCGCGTCGGCTAAGCCGGATCGTTATCTCGACAGGAGAGCTCGCTGACATGGCCGACACCCGAGCGCTGCGCGCCGCCGACGTGGTCGACGTCCTGGCCGATCCGGCCGGCGCCGGCGACGCCATTCCGATTCGTCTGGTTGCCGAGGGTCATGACCTTGCGGGCCATCTGGACGAGCGTTCGCGGGCCTGGGCGGCGGCGCTCGGCTTCACGGGGGCGGCGCGCAAGCACGTGATCGTGCCCGGATCCGACGGGCGCATCGCAGCCGTGCTGCTGGGCACGGGTCGCGGAGCCACGGGCGAACCCTGCGGCCCGGCCGCGCTGCTCGCCGGCCTGCTTCCCGGGGTGCTGCCAGCCGGTACCTATCGGCTCGAGGGCGTGGCGGATGGCGAACTCGCCGCCATCGCCTGGGGCCTCGGCGCCTACCGCTTCACGCCCTATCGCAGCGACCCGGCGCCCCAATCCCTGCCCCGGCTCGCGATTCCGGAGGGTACCGATGCCCTGCGCGTGCGCGCCGCCGTCGAGGCGGTCTGGCTCGGCCGCGATCTCATCAATACGCCGGCGAGCGATCTCGGGCCGGCCGAACTCGAGGCGGCGGCCCGGTCCGTGGCGGAGCGCCATGGCGCCAAGGTCACCTCGATCGTCGGCGACGACCTGCTCACCCAGAATTTTCCCATGATCCATGCGGTCGGGCGGGCGAGCCCGCGCGCGCCCCGGCTGGTGGACCTGACCTGGGGCCGGGCGCAGGCGCCGCGGCTGACGGTGGTCGGCAAGGGTATCGTGTTCGACACCGGCGGCCTCGATATCAAGACGACCGCCGGCATGGCGCTGATGAAGAAGGATATGGGCGGGGCCGCCTCGGCGCTCGCCATCGCCCACATGATCATGGCGGAGGGCATCGACGTGCGGCTGCGCGTGTTGCTGCCGATCGCCGAGAACAGCATCTCCGGCAACGCTTTCAGGCCCGGTGACATCCTCAAGAGCCGGTCCGGCAAGACGGTCGAGATCGGCAGCACGGACGCCGAGGGCCGGCTTGTGCTGGCGGATGCGCTGGCACTCGCCGACGAGGAAGCGCCGGACCTGATGATCTCGCTGGCGACCCTCACCGGCGCGGCGCGCGTGGCGCTCGGGCCCGACCTGCCGGCCCTCTACACCGACGACGACGGCCTTGCCGGTGCGCTCACGGCGGCCGGCGCCGCGATCGGCGACCCGGCGTGGCGGATGCCCTTCTGGCCCGGCTACGAGCGCTTCTTCGACAGCGAGATCGCCGATATGAACAATGCGGGCGAGAGCCCGTTCGCCGGTTCGATCACAGCGGCGCTGTTCCTGCGCCGCTACGTGCGCCAAGCCAAGCGGTTCGCGCACGTCGATCTTTACGGATGGCGGCCGACGCCGCGCGCGCTCGGGCCAAAAGGGGGCGAGCCGCATCTGGCGCGGGCGCTGGTCGCCTTGGCCCGCGCTGGCGGGGTCCGCGCGTCCGAGGAGACGCGTTCATGACGCGCAGCAAACCGTCGGACGACCTGCCGAAACCGGATCCGCGCCGGCACGTGTGGCGCAGCGATCTGGCAGCCGAGGAGTTGTGGGACAGGGTGTTGGTGCCCCGCTACGAGGCGGGCCGGCCGCATCAGCTGTTGCGACCTTCGGTGCCGATGCGGCGCGGCCCCGACAAGACCCTCGCCTTCGACAACGAAGTTCTGTTCGGCGAGACGCTCAAGGTCTACGACATCGCCGAGGGTTGGGCCTGGGTGCAGCTCGATCGCGACCGCTACGTCGGCTACGTGCCCGCCGACGGGCTGGTGGCGGACGTCGTCAAGCCGACGCATCGGGTGCAGTCGCTCGGCACCTTCATCTATCCGCGGGCCGACATGAAGTCGCCGCCGATCATGCCGTTGTCCTGCAACAGTCTGGTCGCCATCAAGGGCGGCGACGAGAAGTTCTGCGAGCTGGTCACCGGCGGATTCGTGGTCACCCGGCATACCGTGGAGATAGCCAAGAAGGCGCGCGATTACGTCGAAGTGGCCGAGCGGTTCGTCGGCGTGCCCTATCTCTGGGGGGGACGCACGCGGCTCGGGGTCGACTGTTCGGGGCTCGTGCAGATCGCGCTGGACGCTGCCGGTGCCGCGTGTCCACGCGACAGCGACATGCAGCAGGACGAGGTCGGCAATGCGGTGCTGATCCCCAACGATCTCGAAGGCCTGCACAGGGGCGACTTGGTGTTCTGGAAAGGGCACGTCGGCATGATGATCGACGCGGTGATGTTGCTGCATGCCAATGCGCACCATATGGCGGTTGCCGTTGAACCGCTCGAGGTCGCGGTGCGGCGCATCGCGCGCAGCGGATCGGAAATCCAGGCGATCCGCCGACCACAGGGAGCAACACCATGACGAGGCGCATTTCGACCGAACCGCTGACGCCAGAGGAGTGCGCGCGGCTTTGGCGGTGGGAGCGCCGGATGGTGATCTTCTACGCGGCCGCCATGGTGCTGATGGGCATTGCGGCGTTGCTGGCGACCATGTTCGCCGACCAGTCGTGGTCGCTGGTGCTAATGATCGCCCTGATCGGCGCGCTGATGATCGCTGGGGCCTACGTGCAGTTCCGCGATCACTGCCCGCGCTGTGGCTTGAACCTCGGCCGGCAGGGTGGCGTGCTGCTGCCGCTCAACTGCAAGGCCTGCCGCGTGGTGTTTCCCCGTCGCCGCCACACCCCTGCCACCACGGAGTCGTGAGCGGAGCGCTCAGAACGGCAACTTGAAACCGGGTGGGATCGGCAGCCCCCCGGTGACCTCCCGCATCTTGTCCTGCATCGCCACCTCGACCTTCGCCTTGGCGTCCTGGCTCGCCGCGATGATGAGATCCTCGAGGACCTCCGTCTCCTCGGGCTTCATGAGCGACGGGTCGATGCGGATGCGGCGCAGTTCGCCCTTGCCGTTGAGGGTGACCTGCACGAGCCCGGCACCGGACTGGCCGCCGATCTCCATGGCGGACAGCTCCTCCTGGACCTTCTGCATGCGCCCTTGCAGTTCCTGCGCCTGCTTCATCATGCCCATCAGATCACGCATCGCCGTCTCCTGGTTGAAAGTTCTCGAACGCCATCACCGGACTTTCTAGCCGGTGGCGCTGTCGTCGGTCTCGTCGGGTGGCGCGATCGGCTTCACGCCCTTGATCTCGGCGCCGGGGAAGGCATCCAGCACGGCGCGGACGGCGGGATGGGTCCTGAGTTCGGCCAGTTCGGCCTGCTCCTGCTCACGGCGCACTTCGCCGATCGGCCGTTCGCCCTTCTCGCGCGACAAAGCGACCACCCAGCGCTGACCGGTCCATCGCTTCAGCTTGTCGCTCAGCTCGTTGGCAAGAGCACTGGGCGCGCCGTCGAGGGCGTGCACATCGATGCGGCCCGGCTCGTAACGGACGAGGCTCACGTGATCCTCGAGGTGCAGCTTCAGCTTGGCCTCGCGCTTCGTGCCGACCAGCGCTACCAGGTCGACGAACGTTCGCGGCATCGGCGCGCGCAGGAGCGCCGGTTCGCCGTTGTCCGTCGTGGAGTCGATCTCATCGGCATCGACGTCGCTCTCGATCTCGGCGGCGACACTCTCGGCGTTCGCGCCGGCCGTCGCGCCCATGCCGGGGGCTGGCGGCGCCGTCTCCGGCCGGCGGTGGTCCTTCGGGGCAGGCCGCTCGCCGCCGAGCAGCCGAATGGCCTCGTCGGGTGTCGGGAGATCCGCGACATGGGCCAGGCGGATTACCACCATTTCGGCGGCGGCCCGCGGATGGGGCGAGCGCGAGGTCTCCTCGGTGCCCTTCAGCAGCATCTGCCAGGCACGGGCGAGCAGCGGCATCGACAGCCGGTCGGCCAGGTCGCCGGCCCGCCGGCGTTCCTCGACGGCAAGACCGTCTCCGGCGCGGTCGCGACCCGCGACCTTGGCGCGCGTCACGATGTGGACCGCCTCGCCGAGGTCGGCGATGGTCTGCACCGGATCGGCGCCGTCGCGATGCAGCGCCTCCAGCCGGTTCAGCGCCTCGGCGGTCTGCCCCGACAGCACCTGCTCCAGCAGATCGAAAATGCGGCCGCGGTCGGCCAGCCCTAGCATGGCGCGCACGTCGGCGGGCTTCACGGTGCCGGCGCCCATGGCGATGGCCTGGTCGAGGATGGACAGGCCGTCGCGCACGCTGCCCTCGGCCGCCCGGGCGATCAGCGCCAGCGCATCGGGCTCCGCCGCAGCCCCTTCTTGGGCGACGATGTGGGTGAAATGCGCCGCCAGCACCGGCACTTCGACACGGCGCAGATCGAACCGCTGACAGCGCGACAGCACAGTGACGGGAACCCGGCGCACCTCGGTGGTCGCGAAGATGAACTTCACGTGCTCGGGCGGCTCCTCCAGCGTCTTCAAGAGCGCGTTGAACGCGTTCTTGGAGAGCATGTGCACCTCGTCGATGATGAACACCTTGTAGCGGGCGAGGATCGGCCGGTAGCGGGCGTTCTCGATGATCTCGCGGACGTCATCGACGCTGGTGTTGGAGGCGGCGTCCATCTCGATGACGTCGGGGTGGCGGCCGCGAACGATATCGAGACAGTGCGTGCCGTAACCGTCGAAATCGACGGTCGGCCTGGGCGGCGTGCCCGGCTTCTCGTAGTTGAGCGCGCGGGCGAGGATGCGGGCGGTGGTGGTCTTGCCGACTCCGCGCACGCCGGTCAGCATGTAGCCCTGGGCGATGCGGTCGGTAGCGAACGCATTGCGCAGGGTCTGAACCATCGGGTCCTGACCGATCAGATGCTCGAAACTCTCGGGCCGGTACTTGCGCGCCAGCACCACGTAGGGCACAGCGGGCGTGGCCGGACGACCGTCTTCCGGGAGGGACTTGTCAACCATGCGCGGCAGGCTGGCCGAGACGGGCGCCGGAGGCAAGACCGAAACCGCGACAAACACCTGCCGCTGTGGGCAAGAGCCGCAGACCGGCGGCAAGGGGCGCGAGGAATAAGGCTGGCGGACGACCCGCGTCCTGATCGTTAGGGCTGCTTCGTTCCCGACCTGACCCGGTTGGCGAGGGACTCGTCCGCCGCCAGCCCGCCGCCAATATGGCCGCACGGGCGGCCGAAGACAACCCTGTTTGCGCGGCGCGGTCGCGAGGCCGGACCAGGCAAGCCTGCCTACGCGTTGAAAAGGCACTGGCAGTCGCCCGGCGGCGTTGCGGGAATCCGTCCCGTGTGCTGTGGTGCCAGCCCAGCCCGAGCCGGCGCGCTGCCTGCCATGCATCTAAAGCTCTTTCCCCGAGATCATTCGGGCGCGAGAAGGGCGTCTGGAGGAACCGTCCGATGAAACCGACCTTGGGTGCGACCACCATTCTCGACCGGATGAGCGCCCATCGCGGCGACCCGGGCACGATCGAAGGGCTGGCCAACGCGCCCGAAGCCCGGTTTTTGATGTTGGCGGATCTCAAAGCGGTTATCCGCACCAGCGACACGTCCGAGGTCTCGACGATCCGCTGGTTCAGCCGGCAGGAACTGGCCGAGTTCCACCTGCCGACCGCGGACGCCCTGTTTCTCGGCCGCGATCCCCGGACCGGCGCCGGTCATTTCGCGCTCGCATTCACCGAGCATCGCGTCCGCTACGCCCCAGGCGCCATGGATGTCATGCGGCCGATCGTCGATGTGCGGACGCTGGCCATGCAGGGCGCGCTGACGCCGGAGGAGATCTCGCTCGTCGGTCAGGCGCGGGCGCTCGCCGCGTGGCACGAGGTCAATCGCTGCTGCGGCCGCTGCGGCGGCACCACCAACGTCAAGGACGGCGGGTGGCGGCGCAAGTGCTGGGCCTGCGGGCAGGAGCACTTCCCGCGCACCGATCCGGTGGTGATCATGCTGATCGTCGACGGTGATCGCTGCATGCTCGGGCACGAGGCGCGCTTCCAGAAGGAGCCGCGCATGTACTCCACGCTCGCGGGCTTCATCGAGCCGGGCGAAGATATCGAGCATGCGGTGCGTCGCGAGGTGCACGAGGAGGCCGGCATCAAGGTTGGCGAGGTGCGCTACCATTCGAGCCAGCCATGGCCGTTCCCGCACTCGATCATGCTCGGTTGCATCGGCGTTGCTGAGACCACCGACATCAAGATCGATCCCAAGGAGATCGAGGAGGCCCGCTGGTTCAGCCGCGACGAGGTGCGCCAGATGCTCGCCGGCAAGCACCCGCAGGGCTGGTGGGTGCCGGGTCAGCAGGCGATCGCACGGGCGCTGATCCAGGCGTGGGCCGACGGCTGACGCGCAGTTCGGACCGGGCGCAGAGCGGCCATCGCGACCGCTCGATGGCGCCGCCGTTCGGCGGTGTGAGGCGCTGAATTCAGTCGATGAGCCGGCCGTCGGGTCCGAAAAACGGGTAGGGGCCGGCGTAGCTACCGATCGCCACGCGGTGGGTCACGACCTGCCCATGGGTGCCGCCGTTGGGCGTCACCACATGGAGATGGTAGCCCGGCGGCTCCATGTGGAACGCGGGCGGACCCTCGGGGTCGAGATCGAGGCTGACCGCATGCGCCGTGCTCGGCGCGATCGAGGCGGTGCGCCCGGCGAACGTCGTCACGATGCTGCGATGGACATGTCCCGCGACCACCGCCAAGACTTGGCGGTGCTTCAGCAGAATGGCGTGCAGGACCTCGCTGCCGCGGCAGTTCTGGACATCCATGTGGCGGATGCCCGTCTCGAACGGCGGGTGGTGGAGCGCAAGCAGCGTCGGGCGATCCGGCGCCGCCGCCAGCGTTACATCGAGCCATTGTGCGCGGTCGTCCGACAGCAGGCCGTGCGACTGCTCCGGCACCGTCGAGTCGAGCATCACGAGGCGGACGTCGCCGATGTCGACGGCGTAGGAATTGTCGTTCGCGCGCGTCAGCGGCAACCGGTCGGCGAATGCCCGCCGGAAGCCGTCGGTCGTGTCGTGGTTGCCGGGCAGTGCAAAAACGGGGACGCGTAGCAGTTCCATCAGGCGAAGATAGTGATCGTATTCGACCTCGGTGCCGGCATCGACGAGATCGCCGGTGACGATCACCGCGTCGAGCGGCGTCGGGCTCGCCTGCAACGACGCGACGACGGCCGAGAGGAACGCGGCGGTATCGACCTGCCGGTAGGCGAGCCGTCCGGGCGCGCGGATGTGCGGGTCGGTGATCTGTGCGATGATCATGGGGAACCTCGGACGTGTGAAATGCCTGGAGCGTGAACCAGACCCTAGAGGAACAACAGATCGTCCGGGTCGATGCCGATCCCGATCTGCGTTCCGATCTTGATCTCCTGTTTGCCGGCGACCTCGATGATGACCTGACGGGCTTGCTGGCCCGGCACCACGAGATGCAGGCGCTGGCTGGCACCGAGGAAATGGACGCGCTCGACGACGAACCGAAGGTCGGCCCCCTCGATCGGGTCGAGATGCGCGGCCTCGGGCCGGAAGTAGGCCGCGACGTCCGATGCATCGGGGCGCCGCACCTCGATCATGCCCGCGGCCGTCTCGAAGCGACCGCCCGCGATGCGGCCTTCGAGCCTGTTCATGCTGCCGATGAAGTTGGCGACGAAGCGGCTCTGAGGGTTGAAATAAATGTCGCGCGGGGTGCCAACCTGGGCGATCCGCCCCTTCTCCATGACGACGATCCGGTCGCCGAGCACCATGGCCTCGGCCTGATCGTGGGTCACGTAGACCGACGTGATGCCGACATTGCGGAGCAATCGGTCGATCTCGGTGCGCAGTTCCTCCCGCAGCGTCGCATCGAGGGCGGTCAACGGCTCGTCGAGCAGGAGCAGCCGCGGCTTGATGGCGAGCGCGCGCGCCAGGGCGACACGCTGGCGCTGCCCGCCGGACAGTTGGTCGATGCGCCGGTCCGCGAGATCATCGATGCGCATCATCGCGAGGACGGTGCCGGCTTCCTTCTCGCGCTCGCGCCGGGGCACACCGCGCACGCGCAGGCCATAGGCGACGTTCTCGATCACGCTCATGTTGGGGAAGAGCGCGTAGGATTGGAACACCATTCCGACGTTGCGCTGCTCGATCGGCAGGCGGGTCACGTCGGCGCCGTCGAACAGGACACGACCGCCCCGATCCGGCTGCTCGAGGCCGGCAATGATGCGCAGCGCCGTGGTCTTGCCGCAGCCCGAGGGGCCGAGGATCGCGACGGTCTCCCCGGCCGCGATTTCGATCGTGACGGGGTGCAGCGCGCGCGTGCCGTCGGCGAATGTCTTGGCGCAGTTCTCGACGACGACGCCGGCTCCGGTCGTCATGACAGGCCCCCTTTCGATCGGCGGCTGTCGGCGCGCGGGCCGACCAAGCTCGCAACAGCCTGGATGAGGATCAGCAGCGGGACGATCATCAGGAAGAAGACGAGCGTGTAGGCGCTCGCGATCTCCAGCCGCATGGACGCGTAGCTGTCGGCTAGGCCGACCGGCAGCGTCTTGGTCAGTGGTGTGTGCAGCATCCACGTCAGATTGAACTCGCCGATCGACAGCGTCACCACCGTCAGCGCGCCGGCCAGAACGCCCGGCGCCACATTGGGCAAGATCACGTGGAAGAACCGCGCGCCGGGGCCAGCGCCGAGGCTGGCTGCACCCTCCTCCAGCGTGCGGGCATCGATCGAGGCCAGAACGGCAAGGACCGAGCGGATCATGAAGGGCAGCGTGTAAAGGACATGACCGATGAGTATGAACAGCCAGCTCTTGCGCAGATCGCCGAACGTTCCGTAGGCGATGAGAAGCGCCAGCGCGATGGCAAGGCCCGGGATCGCCAACGGCAGCGTGATGATCTCCTCGACCATGCGCGACCACCGCGACGGATAGCGGTTGAGCACGTAGGCCGCGGGCACGCCGACCACGAGCGTGACCGCGAGCGTCGCCAGCGCGACCTGCAGGGACAGTACGATGGTGCCGGCATACAGATCGAACACCTCGCCGATCCAGCGCAGCGTGAGCCCACTCTTCATCGGCCCATGGAAGTAATTGGCGGTCACGCCGGTCAACACGGACAGGCAGACGGGCACGATCAGGAACAGGCTGACCAATACCGTAATGAGGAGCTGGACCGATGTGAGGAGCGGCGATGAGCGCATAAAGATCCCCTAGAGTGCTTCCGGTCTTGGTCGCGTTGGTCCTACGGCCCGGAAGCCCTCTCTCTGCTTGTTTCTGGGACTGATTCACGGCCTCGGTCGAAGCGTTCCGCTTCCACCTCGACCGACCAGACCCTAGCCCGCTGCCGCCACGCTCGAACCACCGAGGCTGCGCGCGATGGCCAGCATGACCCACGTGATCAGCCCCAGGATGATCGAGAGCGCCGCCGCCATGGCGATGCTCGCGTTGAGCGTGAACTCGGTGTAGATGACCATCGGCAACACATCGATCTTGGTGGCCAGCGTGAAGGCCGTGCCGAAGGCGCCCATGGCTGTCGCGAAGCAGAGCGCGCCGGACGCGAGGAATGCCGGTCCGAGCGCCGGGATCACGATATCCTTCAGCACGCGAACCGGCGACGCACCGAGTGAGCGCGCCGCCTCCTCGAGGGCGGGATCGAGCTTCTCGGCGGCGGCCATCAGCGTCAGCAGCACGCGCGGGATCGAGAAGTACAGGTAGCCGACCACGAGCCCCGCCATCGAATAGGCGAACACGATCTTCTCGCCGGTCATCATCCGGCTCACCTCGCCGACGAGGCCCTGGCGGCCGGCGAGAAGAATGACCAGGAAACCGACGACGACGCCCGGAAACGCCAGTGGGAACGTCAGCAGGGCGGTCAGCGCGGCGCGTCCAGGGAACCTGTTGCGCGCCAGAAAGAGGGCCACGGCTGTCGTCACGGCGAGCGTCAGCGCGGTGGTGATGCTCGCGACGACGACGGTCGCGAACAGGCTTTCGAGATAACGCGGCGTGTGCAGGATTTCGAGGTAGGTGATGGCGCCGCTGCGCGACACGAGGCTGCCGGCGACGAGGCCAGCCATCGGCAGGATGAAGAACGCCGTCACCAGGATGGCGAGCGGCAGGATGAGCAGCAGTGCGAAGCGCGATTGCGATGTCATGGGCGACCCGATCGCTGGGCGGCCCGGCAGCGAGTGTGCCGGGCCGCCGCAAGCCGTGTTAGCGGACTTCCGCGAGGTAGCGATCGGAGAAGCCCTTCTGGACTTGCTCCATCTTGGCGTAGTCGATCGGCGTTGCGCGGGCATATTCGCTGTCGGGCAGGAACTTGCTCGCGATCTCGGCCGGCAGCTTCACATCGCGGGCCGGCTTCAGGTAGGCGTTGGCCCACAGGGCCTGGCCCTTGTCGGACAGCACGAAGTCGAGAACCTTCTTGGCCTTGTCCGCATTGGGTGCGTTCTTGGTCAGGCTGATCACGTAGGGCACCACCACGGTGCCCTCGCACGGCAGCACGAACTCGAAGTTGCCCTTCTCGGTGTACTTGGCCCGGTAGGCGTTGAAGTCGTAGTCGAACAGGATCGGGATCTCGCCCGACACGACGCGCGCATACGACGTCTGCTTGGGGACGATCGGGTCGTTCTTGAGCAGGGCCTTGAAGTACTCGACGCCCTTGTCGAAGCTGTCGAGCGAGCCGCCGAGGGCGCGGTTGACCGCGACCGCGCCGACATAGCCGACGAACGCCGACGAGGGATCGAGGTAGCCGACGAGGCCCTTGTACTCGGGCTTCACGAGGTCGGCCCAGCACTTCGGAACCGGCTTGCCGCCGAGCGCGTCCTTGTTGACGAACAGACCGAGGGTGCCGGAGTGGATGGTGAACCAATGGCCATCCGTATCCTTCAGACCTGCCGGGATCTGATCGAACCCGGCCGGCTTGTAGCCCTCGGTCACGCCCTCGGCCTTCGCCTTGATGCCGAACGTGACGCCGTAATAGGCGACGTCGGCGACGGGCTTGGCCTTCTCGGCGATCAGCTGCGAAAGGGTCTGCCCCGAATTCTTGTCGTCGTGCGGCACCTCGAGGCCGATCTCGGCCTTGATGGCCTTGAGCACGCTGGCCCAATCCGCCCACTGCGGCGGACAGTTGTAGCAAATGACATCGGCGGCGAAGGCCGGCGACGCCGCACCCGTAGCCACGGCGATGCCGATGGCGGCAGTCCGCAGGAATTTCAGCATGAGTGAGACCTCTCGAACACTCAGTTGCGACGTATCGGCCGGCGGCGCTCGCCACCGCCAGCATTTTCACCCGGGACTGGGGCGAGCGATCCGCCCGGACGAAACTCGAAGGGCAGCAGCTCGACGGTGGGGTGCACCGGAGCCTTGCCGGAGATGAATTCGAGAAGGCGGCGCATGGCCAGCCGGCCCATGTCGACAGTCGGGGTCGCCACCGTCGCGAGGCTCGGATGCAGCATGCGGCCGAGGCCGATACCGTCGAAGCCCGCGACCGACACCTGGTCTGGGACGGCGATGCCCAGAGACCGCAGGGCCGCGATCACCGAGATTGCGAGGAGATCGTTGGAACAAAGCAGCCCGGTCGGACGGCCGGGTCCGGACAGCGCTGCCCGCAGCGCGGCGGCGTGCCCCTCGATCGAATCGAGATAGTCGAGTTCGATCAATCCTGCCGGGTCGAGACCGGCGGTCGCCAGCACCGCTTCGGTGCCCTCGAACCGCATCCGGGAGCGATCGGTGGTGCGGAAACGGCCGGCCACATAGGCCAGGCGGCGATGCCCGTGCGCCAAGAAGCGACGGGTCAACTCGGCCGATGCCGCACGATTGTCGACGGTGACGGCGGCCCGCCCCCGAAGCGGCTGGTTGTAGACGAGGACATGGGGCACACCCTCGCGGTCGAGGCGGTCGAGCGCGGCGCTGCGCTCGGCATCGGCGACGGTCAGGACCAGTCCTTCGACGCGCTGCCGCAACAAGGCCTCGACGACTTCGACCTCGCGCGCGGCCTCGTAGTCGGTCGCTGCGACCAGCAGGTGCCGGCGCTCGCTGCGCGCGATCGCCTCCAGCCCCGACACGGAATCCGCAAACACGGGATTGGTGAAGCTCGGCACGATCACGCCGACGGCCGTCGTGCGTTTGGCTCTCAGGCTGCGGCCGAGATCGCTCGGCACGAACCCGAGCTGGTCGACTGCGGCCTCTACGCGCGATCGCGCCTCGGCACTGGCGGGGCCGGAACGGTTGATGACCCGCGACACCGTAGCCACTGAGCAGCCAGCCTGATGGGCGACTGTGCGGATGGTCGAACGAGTGTCTGGACTGCTGCGCGCCATGCATCGCCACGGGTGGAAACGTTTTCACGCCCAATAGCGGCTCTGGTTGACGGCTGAGTGACACTCGGCCGTCGCCGAGAGCCAGGAACACGGTGATGCCGGCGGGAGCGTCGCAAAAAAATTCGCGCCGGTGGATGAACCACCGGCGCGGAAAATAACGCCTCTCTCTCCAATGCGACAAAGAGAGGGCAGCCCACCACCTCACCGATCTGTAACAGGTCTGTGACAGCGGGGCCGTTCGCGCGCCACGAGGCGGGTCAGCGCCGTTGCCCACAGCCTCTCGTCGCGCCGCACAGGTTTTGCCGCTGGCGTCATGGAACTGTTGCGCTCGATTGCTAGACGCTGCGTCCTTGTCTTCATCAAAGAGGTGGATCAGATGATTACGCGTCGCTTGCTCACGAGCGCGCTGCTCGCGATGTCGGCCACAGGCGTGGCCTTCCTCGCAGGCCCGGCTTGGGCTTCGGACAAGATCCGCTTCGCGGTCACCGACATCGACGGGCTGGAGTCGCTCCAGCGCGAGTACGGGCCGTTCAAGGAAGCCTTCGAGAAGGCATCGGGCCTCAAGGTCGATTTCTTCCCCGTTTCGGGTCGTACCGCAGCCGTGGAAGCTATGGCCGCCGATCAGGTCGACTTCGTGCTGACCGGGCCGGCCGAGTACGTGGTGTTCAATGCGCGGCTGAAGGCGCAGCCGACCGTGGTGTGGACGCGGCCCAACTATCGCTCGAGCATCGTCGTGCCGGAGGACAGCCCGATCAAGACTCTGGCCGACCTCAAGGGTAAGAAGATCTCGTTCGGCGAGATCGGCTCGACCTCGCAGCATCTGGGTCCGGCGACCATTCTGGCGGATGGCGGCCTCTCGTACGGAAAAGATTACGAAGCGGTCTTCCTGAAGCTCAACGTGGCCGCCGAGGCCCTTCTGAAGAACGACATTGCCGCTATCGGCATGAACCAGACCCATCTCGATCGCGTGCGCAAGGCGTTCCCGGACAAGAAATTCCGTTCGATCGGCGATGGCATCGAGCTGCCGAACGACTTGATCCTGGCGTCGCCCAAGGTGAAGCCTGAGACCCTGGCGGCTTTCCGCAAGGCCTTTCTCGAGCACGCCGATGCCGTCATGAAGGCCGTCGTCACGACGAAAGAGAACAAGAAGTTCGAGGGCGGCAAGTTCCTGCCGGACGTCAAGGACTCCGATTACGACATCGTCCGCAAGATGTACGTCAACATCGGCATCAAAGAGTTCACGAAGTTCATCGGGAACTGATGACTTGTTGACCAAGGCAACACCCTCGGATCAAACCGGGAGAGCAGGGTCGACGGACCCTGCTCTCGTCGTTTGCGGGCTCTCGAAGTCGTTCGGCGAGAACCGCATTCTCGATGGCATCGATCTCAGCGTCGATGCCGGATCTGTGGTCGCGCTGATCGGCGCCAACGGTACCGGCAAGTCGACGCTGCTGCGCTGCCTCGTCCGCCTGATCGAGCCGTCAGCCGGCACGATTCACGCCCTCGGGCGCGAAGTCACGAAACTGGATCGGGCCAGTCTGGCGACCTACCGGTCCCGTGTCGGCTTCGTTTTTCAGCGGCACAATCTGGTGCCGAGGCTGTCGGCCCTCACCAACGTCGTGCATGGCGTACAGTCCCGCGCCCGAGGTCCACGCACCTGGCTCCAGTCGCTGGCCCGCAGCGAGGTGCGCGAGGAGGCGATGGCCTGCCTCGACGCCGTCGGCTTGGCCCACGTCGCACGGCAAAGCGCCGAAAGCCTTTCGGGCGGGCAATCCCAACGCGTCGCCATCGCGCGGATGCTGATGCAGCGCCCGGAATTGATTCTGGCCGACGAGCCCGACGCCAGTCTCGATCCCCGCGCCGGCGAGGAGGTGATGGGCCTGCTCAATCGCTTGGCGAAAAGCCAGAAGCTGGTGCTCGTGCTGATCTCCCATCACATGGAGCACGCCATCCAGTTCTCCGACCGGATCGTCGGCCTGTCCGGCGGGCGCGCGTCGCTGGACGTGCCATCCTCGTCGGCGGACCCTGCTGCGCTTCGTCACTTCTTCAATGCGCGGAGCCGCCGTGATGAACGATCGTAGTGCTGCGCCACCCGCGAGCCTGCCGCGCTTCGAGCGCCCGAGTGCCGTCTCCTTCGTCCTGTGGGTGCTGGCGATTGCCTTCGTGGTCTGGTCGTTTGCCGGGACCGGCCCCTCGATGGAGCGGCTGGCGCGTGGCATCCCGTCGCTGATCTCCATATTCCAGCGCATGTTTCCGCCTGAACTCGACCGTTTACCGCAGATCCTGTGGTCGCTGTTCGGCACATTCCAAATGGCGGTGGCCGGCTGCGTTCTGGGTCTCCTGTTCTCCTTTCCGCTCGCGATTCTTGCCGCCGACGGAATCTCACCGCATCCGGCGCTTCGGGTTTTCTCGCGCGGGCTCATTGCGCTGTTCCGGACGGTCCCGGATCTGGTCTGGGCGCTGCTGTTCGTGATCACCGTCGGCCTCGGGCCGGCCGCCGGCGTTCTCGCGATCATGGTCGACAAGATCGGCTTCGCCGGCCGATTTTTCGCAGAGGCCATGGAGGAAACGGACAAGGGGCCGCGCGAAGCACTGTCGGCGCTCGGCGCCACGCGCATGGGATTGATCTTCTCGGCCATCGTTCCGCAGGCCCTGCCGTCGTTCATCGCGACCGCGTTGTTCAGCCTGGAGAAGGCAGTGCGGGGCTCGGTGATCCTCGGGCTGGTCGGCGCCGGCGGTATCGGGGTCGAGCTCAAGGTCGCTTTCGACCTTTTCGATTATGACACCGCGGCAACCATTATTATCTGCATCTTCATACTTGTCGTGGCGGTCGAGCAGGCCTCCAACCGCCTCCGCAGCGCAACCATCGGGCCGATGCGCTGAGAGGTCGCGAAGGGGAATGTGGGTCGGCTCGGCGATAGGGTCCCAGGCGGGCCAGGGCGCATCCTTCGTGGCAACGGAATGTTTGCAGGTTTGTGGGAACTTCCCATCAAATGTTATCGATGGGATTAGTCGTGTTGATTTCGCTCACAGATACGCCGTGGCTATCGAACGACAATCCGTCTCTGTTCCTCTCGCGCGCCCGGCAGAACCTGGAAGTGGCCCTGCAGCCGATCGTCGACATGCACACCGGCCGGGTCGTCGCCTATGAAAGCCTGGTCCGTGAGGTCGGCCGCCTTGGTTTCAGCTCGATCGCCCAGCTGTTCGACCATGCGCACCAGATCGGGAGTCTCGCCGAACTGGAACTCGAGATCCAGGCGAAGGCCGTCAGGAAGTTCGCGAACCTCGACCGTGCCCCCGACTCGCTGCTGTTTCTCAACCTCGACGGACGGCTCGCACGGTCGAGCAGCGTCAGGACCGGCCTCGGCGCCATCATCGAACGATCCTTCCTGAGACCGAGCGAAATCTGCATCGAGATTTCAGAGGCCAACCAGGAGGTCGCGGCACGGGACTTCGAGAGCCTCACCACCGCGCTGCGCGCAGAAGGTTTTCGGGTCGCCATCGACGACTACGGCACGGGCTATTCGGGCCTGCAGATGCTGTATCAGGCCAACCCGGACTTCCTGAAGATCGATCGCTTCTTCGTGCGCGCCCTGGAAGGCGACGGCAAGAAGCGCCTGCTGGTCGCCTCCGTGGTCGACCTCGCCCACACGCTCGGCGTCGCGGTGATCGCCGAGGGTATCGAGACGCCGGAGGAGCTGGCCTGCTGCCGCGGGATCCGCTGCGACTTCGCGCAGGGCTATCTGATTTCCCCCCCGGTCCAGATCACCAGCGAACTGGCCCTAAGCTATGCGGGCGTCGCGACGTCGAGCCCACGCCGGGAAACGGCGGAAGCAGACACGCTGCGCCAATGCCTCGCCCCGGTCCAAACCCTGCCGGAGAGCGCACGACTGGCTGATGCGATGCGCGTCTTCGAGACCCACTCCAGGCAGAGCGTCGTTCCCATCCTATCGGCCAACGGCATGCCGGTCGGCATCGTGCGCGAGCACGACATCAAGCCATTCCTCTACTCGCCGTTCGGGCGCGAGCTGCTTCAGAACCGCTCGTCCGGCTTCACGTTGGCGCAATTCATCCGCCCGGTGCCGATCGCCAATGTCAACAGCCAGATCGGGCGGATCATCGAGACTTACCACGATCGCCTCGCCGACGGCATTCTGATAACAGAGGAATTGCGCTACGTCGGCTACCTGTCGCCGCTCGCCATCGCGCGGATCGTGTCCGATCTGCGTGTCGCCGAAGCCCGCGGCGCCAATCCATTGACGCGGCTGCCCGGCAACGAAGCCGTCCATAGCTTCATGGCCAATGCGTGTGCGCAGGCCACGCACGAGCGGGTGTTCTGCTATTTCGACTTCGACAACTTCAAGCCGTTCAACGATGCCTACGGCTTCCGTGTCGGCGACCGCGCGATCCTGATCTTCGGCGACCTCCTCAGAGCGCTCAAGGGAACGTCTTCGGTGTTCATCGGGCACGTGGGCGGCGACGATTTCTTCGCCGGGGCGGCGGGGCCGGACGCGGAGATACTGAGCAATGGCCTCGGCGAACTTCAGCGGAAATTCTCCGAAGCCGTGCACTCGCTGTACGAGCGCGAGGATCGCGAGCGCGGATTCCTGACGGGAGTCGGGCGCGACGGGCAGAAGGCCGCTTTCCCGTTGATGACGTGCAGCGCTGCGATCATCCACCTGCCGGCCGGAGCGTCGGATGTCGATGTGGAGGGGGTCACCCGACGGTTCGCCGGTTTGAAGAAGCAGGCCAAGTTGTCGCCCGCGCGGTTCGCAATAGAGACGGTTGCGCCGGTCGGCGCGTTGACGATCGACCGGCGCCCCGGCGCGGCGCGGGCCATACTCGGCCATTGAGCGAACCCCCGCCTGGCCGGCCTTAGACTTTCCGATAGATGCGACACAGGCTCCAGGTTGCACATGCCTTAATTGACGCACTGCAAAACAATCGCTAATTGTTTGTTGCAGTGCAGCATAAACGCGGGTGAATCCGCATCGGAGCGATCATGATGTTCCAGAGCTACGGCAATTTCGGGAAGTTCGGTCAGAACGGTCTCGACTCGGCCATGGGTTTCGCGACCGACCTGACCAAGGGGTGGCAGGCGATCACGGTCGAATGGACCGATTACTCGAAGCGGACGGTCGAGCAGAACACCGCTGCGATGGAGAAGCTTCTGGCGGCGCGCTCGCTCGAGCAGGCGTTCGAGGTTCAGGCTGCGCATGCCAAGCGCGCGTACGACGACTATCTCCAGCAGGTGGCCCGCCTGAACGGCATCATGGCCGATCTGACCAAGCAGGCCATGAAGCCCGTCGAGGCTCTCGCCCTCAAGGCCTGAACCGGCCGGATTTCCCTTTCGATCGCATCAGGCTCGGCCACCGCGGCCGGGCCTTTTTTGCGTCCAACTCCGCGCCGAATGATAGGGTGTAATCTCCAGTGGCCCGGGGGGTCCTGGCACCACGCATTTCCACTCTTTGCGACCGAGGCCAGTGTTGCGTAAGATTCATGTGGCTGCATGCGCGATCGTGGGCGGCTGGCGGCGCCGGTCAACCGGTGCCGGCACATTCAACGAGCGTTGCAGCGGAAGTCGTAGATGATCATATGCAGCTCCAGCGGGAGCAGAGAAGCGACGGCGGTTCGAACAGGGGGGGCGCCGGCACTGCGGGTCCCAACGACGGCGGCCAAGGGCGGCAATCCCGGCCGGACGCCGGACGATGAGGGCAAGACGGGCCTCGTGACCAAGACGCGGCCGAAAACCAAGCGGCCGAACCTTTACAAAGTGTTGTTGTTGAACGACGATTACACCCCGATGGAATTCGTGGTGCACGTGCTCGAGAAGTTTTTCAGCAAGGGACGGGAAGAAGCCGCCCGGATCATGCTGCACGTCCATCACAAGGGCGTGGGGATCTGTGGCGTCTACACCTACGAGGTGGCCGAGACCAAGGTGACGCAGGTTATGGACTTCGCGCGTCAGCATGGCCACCCTCTACAGTGCACCATGGAGAAAGAGTAGACCGTGCCATTCTCACAGAGCCTCGAAGCCGCCATTCACCGTGCCCTCGAGTTCGCCAACGAGAGGAAGCACGAGTACGCGACGCTTGAGCACCTGCTGCTCGCCCTGATCGACGATCGTGACGCCTCGAGCGTCATGCGCGCCTGCCAGGTCGACATCGAGGCGCTGCGGACGCGGATCACCGAGTATCTCGACACCGAGCTCGGCCAGCTCGTCGTCAAGGGCCCGACCGAAGCGGTGCCGACGACGGGCTTCCAGCGGGTCATCCATCGCGCCGTCGTCCACGTGCAGTCCTCGGGTCGCGAGGAGGTGACCGGTGCCAACGTGCTGGTCGCCATCTTCGCCGAGCGCGAGAGCCACGCCGCCTTTTTCCTGCAGGAGCAGGATATGACGCGGTTCGACGCCGTCCAGTACATCAGTCACGGCATCGCCAAGCGGCCGGGCATGAGCGAGCCGCGGCCGGTGCGGGGCGTGGACGAGGAGAATTCCAACGAGGCCGGCGAGAGCCCCGCCAAGAAGCCCGGTGCCGACGCGCTCAACACCTACTGCGTCAACCTCAACAAGAAGGCGCGCGACGGCAAGATCGATCCACTGATCGGCCGTGAGCCCGAGGTCATGCGGACCATTCAGGTGCTGTGCCGGCGGCAGAAGAACAACCCGCTGTTCGTCGGTG
Organism: Hyphomicrobiaceae bacterium; assembly: GCA_049318625.1. GTDB lineage: Bacteria > Pseudomonadota > Alphaproteobacteria > Rhizobiales > Hyphomicrobiaceae > JBMOGA01. The sequence continues at coordinate 77,603 of JBMOGA010000010.1, read as the reverse complement.
ATCCGGGTGTCGGCAAGACCGCCATCGCGGAAGGTCTCGCCCGCAAGATCATCAAGGGTGATGTGCCCGAGGTGCTCAAGGACGCCACCATCTTCTCGCTCGACATGGGCGCGCTGCTCGCCGGCACACGCTATCGCGGCGACTTCGAGGAGCGGCTCAAGGCCGTGATGAAGGAGATCGAGAACTACGAGGGCGCGATCCTCTTCATCGACGAGATCCACACCGTCATCGGCGCCGGCGCCACATCGGGTGGGGCCATGGATGCCTCGAACCTGCTGAAACCGGCTCTGCAATCCGGTACTTTGCGGTGCATCGGCTCGACGACGTACAAGGAGTATCGCCAGCACTTCGAGAAGGATCGCGCGCTCGTCCGCCGGTTCCAGAAAATCGACGTGAAGGAACCCACCGTCGAGGACTCGATCGAGATCCTCAAGGGGCTCAAGCCCTATTTCGAGGACTTCCACAAGATCAAGTACACCAACGATGCCATCAAGGCCGCGGTGGAATTGTCGGCGCGCTACATCAACGATCGCAAGCTGCCCGACAAGGCGATCGACGTGATCGACGAGACCGGCGCGTCGCAGATGCTGGTGCCCGAGGGCAAGCGCAAGAAGAAGATCACCGTCAAGGAAGTCGAAGCGACCGTCGCCACGATGGCGCGCATTCCGCCCAAGACCGTCACCAAGTCGGACGCCGAGGTGCTGTCGAATCTCGAGAAGGACCTGAAGCGGCTGGTGTTCGGCCAGGACAAGGCGATCGAGGCCCTATCGGCGCAGATCAAGCTCGCCCGTGCCGGCCTGCGCGAGCCGGAGAAGCCGATCGGGTGCTATCTGTTCTCCGGCCCGACCGGCGTCGGCAAGACCGAGGTCGCCAAACAGCTCGCGGCGTTGATGGGGGTCGAGCTGCTGCGCTTCGACATGTCGGAGTACATGGAGAAGCACACGGTCTCGCGGCTGATCGGTGCGCCTCCGGGCTATGTCGGGTTCGACCAGGGTGGACTGCTGACCGACGGTGTCGATCAGCATCCGCACTCGGTGCTGCTGCTCGACGAGATCGAGAAGGCACATCCCGACCTGTTCAACATTCTTTTGCAGGTCATGGATCACGGCAAGCTGACCGATCACAACGGCAAGCAGGTCGACTTCCGCAACGTCATCCTCATCATGACGTCGAACGCTGGCGCGTCGGATCTGGCGCGCGCCGCGTTCGGCTTCAACCGGACCAAGCGCGAAGGTGACGACGAGGAGGCGATCAACCGCCTGTTCACGCCGGAGTTCCGCAACCGTCTCGACGCGGTGATCGCGTTCGCCGGTCTGCCGCCCGAGGTCATCCAGAAGGTGGTGGAGAAGTTCGTATTCCAGTTGGAAGCCCAACTCGCCGACCGCGGCGTCACCATCGAGCTGACCGAGGCCGCCACGAAGTGGTTGGCAGAGCGCGGCTACGACGACAAGTTCGGCGCACGGCCTTTGGCCCGCGTGATCCAGGAGCACATCAAGCGCCCGCTCGCGGACGAATTGCTGTTCGGGAAGCTGGAGCACGGTGGCGCGGTGAAAGTCACGGTCGCCGGGGAAGGCAAGGGCTCCAAGCTGGCGTTCGAAGTCTTTCCGCTCGACCCGTCCAAGAAGCCGAAGTCGAGCGAGGATGACGACGACGGCGACGCGGCGGAGCCTGAGAAGGCGTTGATCGAGGCGGCTCCCCGCCGTGCTCTTCCCGGCCCGCGTGAAGGCGGCGGTGGCGGAGGGCGCGGCCGGCCGCGGTCTTCCGGGACCGTACCTTCCGTTCCGAAGCCGAAGGACGAATAGCGCCGTTTTATGCCAAGACCGAGGGACGCCAGCGTCCCTCGGCGAAGCGGCGGCCGGCGTAGCCCCCCCCCGAGACCGGGCCTTCTCAGCCGGTCTCCGCCCAGTCCGCCAGCCGGCGCACGAAGCGCATGCAGGCGTCGAGCTGACTGGTCGCGATCCATTCATTCGCCGTGTGCGCCTGGGCGATGTCGCCGGGGCCGCAGATCACCGTCGGCGGACCGGCGCGATGGAACAGGCTCGCCTCGGTTGCGTAGGAGACGGCGAACGTCTCGTTGGCCTCAGCCGCGCGTAAGGCGATCGCGACCACTTCGGACCCTGGATCCGCCGCAAAGGCCGGCACCTCGTTGGTGATGGCGATGCGGATGTCGGCTTCGGGCGCCACCGCCCGCATCTGCGGCAGGCAGTGGGCCTCGGCGAAGGTCCTGAGCCGTCGTTCGATGGCCAGGTGGTCGCACCCCGGCAGGGCGCGGATCTCCCAGCCGAACCAGCAATCCTGCGGCACGATGTTGCTCGCAACGCCGCCTTCGATGCGGGTGACCTGAAGCGTCGTGTAGGGCGGATCGAAGCGCGGATTGGGCGGCAGGGCCTTGAGGTCCTGCTCGATCCGTTCCAGCTCGCCGAGCAACCGGCCGGCGTACGTGATGGTGTTGACCCCGAGGTGCGCCATGCTCGAATGCGCCGGCCGGCCGTGCAGTTCGACGCGCCAGCGCACCGGCCCCTTGTGGGCATCGACCACCGTCATGTTGGTGGGCTCGCCGACGATCACACAGCGGGGTTGGGTGATCGCTCTGCCGAACTCTGCGATCATCGGCCGGACACCGGTGCAGCCGATCTCCTCGTCGTAGGACAGAATGATGTGGAACGGCACCGCGAGCTTGCGGCGCTTGAGTTCGGGGACCGCGGCGAGGATGCACGCGATGAAGCCCTTCATGTCCGACGTGCCACGGCCGTAAAGCCGGTCACCATCCTCGGTCAATCGGAACGGCTCGGTGCGCCAGGTCTGACCGATAACCGGCACGACATCGGTATGGCCCGAGAGGCCGATACCGCCGACACCGCTGGGCCCGACGGTTGCGAACAAACTGGCCTTGGTGCCATCGCTGGTCGGCACGAGATGGCTCTCGACGCCGTGGCTTTCGAGATAGGACCGGACCCACTCGATCAGCGGGATGTTGCTGCGATCACTGACGGTGTCGAACGAGACGAGTTGGGCGAGCAAGTCCTTCGGCGAGGCGGACGCCGTCATAGGGGTCTCCGGAAAACTCAATTCAGAGTGCGCGTGGTGTAGGGACTGTCGAGTGAGAACGCCGGGATCTGCACATCGAAGGCGCGGCCGTCGTCGGTCACCATCTGGTAGGTGCCGGCCATGATCCCGGTCGGCGTGTGGAGGGGGCAGCCCGACGTGTAACTGAACGACTCACCCGGGCCAAGGACCGGCGTCTCGCCGACCACGCCCGGCCCGCGCACCTCCTCGACTCGACCCAACCCGTCGGTGATGCGCCAATGGCGAGACTTCAACTGCACCGTCTCATCACTCTCGTTGGCGATTTCGATCGTGTAGGCCCAGACGAACCGGCCCTCGTCGGGCTCGGACTGGTTCTCGAGAAACTGTGGCAGCACGCGCACGCGAATCCCGCGAGTCGTCGCGGTATAGGTAGCCTCGTTGGCACGGTCGGGAGCGGCTGGCATGGGGAAACTGAACAACAAAGCCTGCAGAAGGTCAATGTCGGCTTGGCCCATGTTCGAGGGGCTGGCAGGCCCGCCACTAAGGCCGCGCCCGTTTGTCATGAGAGTTGGCTAATACGCAGCCGTAGCACCATGATCGCGCGAGGGGGTCCATGATCGATCCGTACGTAAGGCTGCGCATCGATCCGCCACTCAATGCTCTCGGCCGCTGGCTGGCCGATCTCGGGGTCCGCGCGGACCAGGTGACGATGGCCTCCTTCGCGTTCGGCGTCGCCGCCGTGGTCGCGATCGCGCTTGGCGCGCCGCTGGCCGGGTTGGGGCTGATCTTGGCCGGGCGGCTGGCCGATGGTCTCGACGGCGCCATCGCCCGGGCCACCGCCAAGACGGATCGCGGCGGCTTTCTCGACATCACCCTGGACTTCTGGTTCTACGGGCTGGTTCCGGTGGGCTTCGCCATTCTCGATCCGGGCCGCAACGGCGTGGCCGCGGCCATTCTGGTGTCGAGTTTCTTCGCCAACGGCTCGTCGTTCCTGGCGTTCGCCATCATGGCCGCGAAACGCAACATCGAGACCGCGGCCCAGGGCCAGAAATCGCTGTTCTACATGACCGGGCTGGTCGAAGGCGCCGAGACGATCGCCTTTTTCGTCCTGTTCTGCCTGTTCCCCGATTACTTCCCCTGGCTCGCCGGCCTGATGGCGGCCATGTGCTACGTGTCGGCCGGCGTGCGCGTCGTCATGGCCTATCGCGTGCTCGCTCCTTAAGCGCGTGCCGCAGCCGCCAGCGCGCCGTCGAGATCGGCGAGCAGGTCGTCCACGGCCTCGAGACCCACCGAAAGGCGGACCATGCCGTCGCTGATGCCAAGCTCGGCGCGTTGCTCGAGCTTGAGACGCTGATGCGTCGTCGTCGAAGGGTGGGTGACTAGGCTCTTGGCATCGCCGAGATTGTTGGAGATCAGGATCAGCCGGAGCGCGTTGAGGAACCGGAAGGCGGCCGGCTTTCCGCCGCCAAGCTCGAATGTCACCACCTGGCCGCCGGCGGTCATCTGGGCTTTCGCCAACGCGGCCTGCGGATGATCCGGACGGCCGCAGTACAGAACACGGGTCACGCCGGGGCGGGTGGCCAGATAGTCGGCGACGCGGGCCGCACTTGCCGTTTGTGCGCGGACCCGGAGCGCCAGCGTCTCGAGGCCCTTCAGCATCACCCAGGCGTTGAACGGGCTCAGCGACGGCCCGGTCTGGCGCAGGAAGGTGTGCAAGTGGTCCTTGAGGAACTTCTCGGACGACAACACCACGCCGCCGAGACAACGCCCCTGCCCGTCGATGTGTTTGGTTGCCGAGTAAACGACCACGTCGGCGCCGAGCGCCAGTGGCTTCTGCAGGATGGGTGTGGCGAACACGTTGTCGACGACGACGATGGCGCCATGGGCGTGCGCGATCTCGGATACCGCGCGGATATCGACGAGGTCGAGCGTGGGATTGGCCGGGGTCTCGAAAAAGCAGACCTTCGTGTTCGGACGCATCGCACAGCGCCAGGCATCGAGATCGGCGCCGTCGATCAACGTCGACGTGATGCCGAAGCGGGGACACAGATCCTCGACGACGTAGCGGCAGGAACCGAACAGCGCGCGCGCGGCGACGACGTGGTCACCGGCCTTCAGGTAGGCCAGCATGGCGCTGGTCACCGCGGCCATGCCGGTCGCGGTGGCGCGCGCGGCCTCCGCACCCTCGAGGAGCCGCATACGCTCCTCGAACATGGCGACCGTCGGATTGGAGAAGCGGGAGTAGATGAAGCCCGGGTCTTCGTCCTTGAAGCGCGCCTCGGCCTGCTCGGCGGACGCGTAGACGTAACCCTGGGTCAGAAAAAGAGCCTCGGAGGTCTCGCCGAAGCCGGACCTCAACGTTCCGCCATGCACCAGGTTCGTTTCCGGCTGCCACTTCGGGCTCTCGGACATCGCGCGCTCCTCAACAATCGACCCGGCCGAGCAGCCGCATGGAGCGGCGCACGTTCCGGGTCCGGGGTCGCGCGCGGCCCTTTAGCGAGTTGTTTAACGTGGCTGCAAGCCGGCCGGCAAATCACCACGGGCGCGTGGATTACGTCGACCCGGCGCTTGGCGTCAAGGGCAGAGTTTGGTCTAAGCGCTGACGACCGCAAGCGGCGTCGCCCGGAGCGCCTGGGCGACGGCATGGAGATCGACCCATGACGACGGGCATTCTGCCGATCCAGGCTATCCGCCATTTGATCGACACCCGGGCGTTGCGGCTTGCCGAGCCGGCGCTCCCCGGGCAGCTCCAGCCGGCCAGCATCGATCTGCGCCTCGGCGCCGTGGCCTACCGCGTGCGCGCGAGCTTCCTGCCGGGGCCGGGGGCCAAGGTCGCGGCCAAGCTCGACGACTTCGCGCTGCACGCCATCGACCTGTCGACCGGCGCGGTGCTGGAGACGGGTTGCGTCTACGTCGTGCCGCTGATGGAGAGCCTCGCCCTGCCGGCCGAGCTTTCGGCCGCGACGAACCCGAAGAGTTCGACCGGGCGCATCGACGTGTTCACCCGCGTCATCGCGGACGGAGTCGGCGCCTTCGATCAGGTCCCGGCCGGGTACAGCGGCCCGCTCTATGCCGAGATCTGCCCGCAGACGTTCCCCGTGCTGGTGCGCAAGGGCAGCCGGCTGTCGCAGATCCGCTTCCGCTGCGGCCCCGCCCTCGACGACGACACCGCGCTCGCGGAGTTGCAGCGGCGCGAGCATCTCGTCTCGGCCGAGCATGCCGACATCGCGCACGGGATCGCGCTCTCGGTCGATCTCAAGGGCGGCGCCGACGGCGTGATCGGCTACCGCGCCAAGCGGCATACCGGACTGGTCGACGTCGACGCTGTCGGCGCCTGCCCGGTGCGCGATTACTGGGAAGAGATCCAGATCAGCGGCGCGCCGCGGCTGGTGCTGGATCCGGACCAGTTCTACATCCTGGCCTCCAAGGAGGCTGTGCACGTGCCGCCGACCCACGCCGCCGAAATGGTGCCGTTCAATCCATTGGTCGGCGAGTTCCGCGTGCATTACGCCGGATTCTTCGATCCGGGCTTCGGGCACGCGGCGGCCGGGGGCGCCGGCTCGCGCGCGGTGTTGGAGGTGCGCAGCCACAAGGTGCCGTTCATCCTCGAAGACGGCCAGATCGTCGGACGACTGATCTACGAGCACATGACCGAGGTGCCCGAGGTGCTCTATGGCCGCGACCTCGGGAGCAACTATCAGGCGCAGGGCCTCAAGCTCAGCAAGCATTTCAGGTAACCGGGCCTGCGGCGGATCGCGGGGGGATCTCGACGGCGCGGCGGCGAGAGGGCACCATCGGAGCGCCTTGCCCTCGAGACCCACCACCCGGACAGGCCGCCATGACCAACCTCCACTACCGCACCGCGAAACAGCTCGCCCAGATGGTCCGGCGCAAGAAAATCAGCGCCGTCGAGCTGCTCGACCACCACCTGAAGCGCGTGTCGGCGCTCAATACCGAGCTGAACGCCGTGATCGCGATGGACACGGCCGGCGCCAAGAAGCGGGCCCGGGCGGTCGACGCGGCGATCGCCAAGGGCGAGGCCGTCGGCCCGCTCGCCGGGGTGCCGATGACGGTCAAGGAAAGCTTCGACGTCGCCGGGCTGGCGACGACGTGGGGGGTGCCGGAGCTCAAGGACAGCATTGCCAAGCGCAACGCCATCGCCGTCGACCGGTTGCTGGCGGCCGGCGCCGTCGTGTTCGGCAAGACCAACGTGCCGATCTATCTGGCCGACTGGCAGAGCTTCAATGTGATCTACGGCACGACCAACAATCCGTGGGATCTGACGCTGTCGCCCGGCGGGTCGTCCGGCGGGTCGGCGGTGGCACTCGCCGCCGGACTGTCCGCGCTAGAGCTCGGCAGCGACATCGGGGCTTCGATCCGCAATCCGGCGCACTACTGCGGCGTGTTCGGCCACAAGCCGACGTGGGGCATCTGCACGCCGCGGGGCCAGGCCCTGCCGGGGGTCGTGGCGGCGTCCGACATCTCGGTGATCGGACCGCTGGCGCGCAGCGTCGACGATCTCGATCTCGCGCTCTCGGTGGTTGCCGGCCCTGACGATATCGACGGCGTGGGCTGGAGTCTCGACCTGCCGCCGCCGCGCAAGGAGCGAGTCGCGGAGTTGCGCGTTGCCGTGATGCTGGACGATCCGTGCTCCGAGGTCGATCTCGAGGTGCAGGATCGTGTCTCGGCCGTGGCGCGCATGCTCGGCCGGGAGGGCGCCAAGATCAGCTACAAGGCGCGGCCGGCGTTCGATACGGCCGAGGCCAACCGGATCTACATTCTGCTGCTGCGCGCGGCCACTTCGGGCCGGATGCCACAAGCGGCCTTCGAAAAGGCGAGCGCGGCCGCCCGCCGCATCAAGGACGACGACGACCGCTATCTGTCGCTGATGATGCGCGGACAGACACTGCATCACCGCGGCTGGCTCGCGCTCAACAACCGGCGCCACCAGATGCGGCTCGCGTGGGCCGATTTCTTCAAGGACTGGGACGTGCTGCTCTGCCCCGCCGCCGCATCGGCGGCGATGCCGCACGACCACGCGGGCGAGCGCCACGACCGCAAGATCACCGTCAACGGCAAGCGCGTGCCGACGACGGATCAGTTGTTCTGGGCCGGCTATTCGGGCTTGGCCTATCTGCCGTCGACGATCGCGCCGGCAGGGCTGACGCCCAAGGGCCTGCCGGTCGGCGTGCAGATCGTCGGGCCGCAGTACGGCGACCGCACGACCATCCACGTCGCCCGGATGATCGAGCGCGAACTCGGGGGGTTCGTACCGCCGCCGTCCTACACCTGAGCCGGGGTCAGGACTTCCGCCGCACGGACGGCATCATGCGGGCCAGCACGCCATCCTTCAGCACGAAATAATGGAACAGTGCGGCGGCGATATGCAGGCCGGCGAGCCCGACAAGCGCCCAGGCCAGCGCCTTGTGGATCCACAGAACCGTTTCCGCGGCATCGCTCTTGCCCGTGAGCGACGGCAGCGAGAACAGTCCGAAAATGTTGAGCGCCGGGTACATCGAGACGCCGAGCCAACCGAGCAGCGGCACGACGAACAGCAGGCCGTAGAGCGCCCAATGGACGGCCTCGCTGCCGATCCGCTGAATGGGCGTCAGGGTCGCCACCGGGCTCGGAACACCGGTACGGAAGCGGCTGGTCAGCCGCCACAGCATGATCCAGAACAGCATGAAGCCGAGCAGCTTGTGGGTCGAATAAAGGCCGTTGGTGACGCCGTCCCAGATATTGCGTTCCGCGCGCCCCGTCATGATGACACCGATAATGACCAGTACGGTGACGAACCCCACCGTCACCCAGTGGAACATCCGGGCATTGGGCGTGTAGGTGTCGCCAGCGTGAAAGGGCTGCTTCTTGGTCGGTGCCATGGCCAAATCCTTCAGGTCCTGAGATCGCAATCGAACAGCACGTCTCCGTCGGCCAGCACATAGACGCGCGTGCGCGGGCGACGGGCATCGGCAAGGCGTGCGATCGGCGCGAGGCCGAGACCCGGTTTGCCTGAACCAAGGATAACAGGTGCGACCAGAACGTGCAGCCGGTCGATGACGCCAGCGTCCATGAACTGCGAGACGGTCGACGCTCCCCCCTCGACCAGCAGCCGGTGGAAACCGACGGCGGCGAGCGCGGCGACGATGCGGGCCGGTTCCATGGCGCCGTTCGCGCCGCGCGGGACGCGCACCAGTTCGACTCCTGCGCATTTCACATCGGCCTCGGGCGTCGTGACGATGACGCGACGGACCCCGTCGCCGGCATCGAGGCACCGCGCGGTCGGCGGGGTGCGGCCCGAGGGGTCGATGATCACGCGGGCCGGATGGCGGCCGGGCACGCGGCGGACGTTCAACATCGGATCGTCGGCGGCGACCGTGCCAACGCCGACCACGACGGTATCGACGAGCGCGCGCAGGCGGTGAAGGTGGTCGAGGGCGGCGTCCTTGTTGATCCAGCGGCTTTCGCCCGTCAGGGTCGCGATGCGGCCGTCGAGCGACTGACCGAGCTGGGCGATCACGAATGGCCGATCCGGCGCCGAGCCGGAAATCGGACAGTACGGATCATTGCCGGGATCGGCCTCGGCCAGGGCGAGCGCCGGCCGGGGCGTCGCAGCGGCGTCGTCATCGCGGCCGTTTCGCTCCATGAACCGCCCGTTCTCCCAGCCCTTCCAATCGACGTGCCGGCACACAGTCCCGGGTCGGCCAGCGCCCCCGACTTATAGGGACGGCATGGCAAGAGCAAGATGCCGCGCGCCCGTCCCCCTACCACAATCCAGTCGGCGCGCCACAGTTTCGCGCCCGATCCAAAGGCGATAGTACACGCGCTCGAGTTACCCCGCTGACCGGTTGATCCATGTCCCGCGACTTTTCCGCCATCCGGCCACTCGCCCCACGGGCGCGCTGGGCCAGCCAATTGTCGGCCAGCGAGGATGCGGCCGTCCGCGGGCCGTGGCCCCTGCTCCCACCCGCTCTGCTGCTGACCGCCTGTTGGGCGCTGTTCGCCTGGCCCTGGCTTGCCGGGCTCTATTACATCCCGTGGGACGGCGGCGCCCACTTCACGCCCCAGGCGCAATTCCTGGCCCAGAGCCTTGCGCGCGGCGAGAGCCCGTTCTGGCTGCCTTACGCGTTCTCCGGCACGCTGCAGATCGCCGATCCGCAGTCCCTGTTCTTCTCGCCACCGTTCCTCGCCCTGGCACTCTTCAACGGGAATCCGGGGCCTTGGGCGGTCGATGTCACGGTCTTCGTCGCGCTGCTCGTTTGCGGGATCGGCGTCCTGCTCCTGGCCCGCGACCTCGGCTGGCACTGGCTCGCCGCCGTGGTCGGCGCTCTGGCCTTCCTGTTCGGCGCGGCGATGGCCTGGCGGCTGCAGCACTTCGGACAGGTCTTGAGTCTCGGCTATCTACCGCTGGCCTTGCTGTGCCTGCGCCGTGGCCTCGATCGCGGTTCGGCGACCTATGGCGCACTGGCAGGTCTGATCGCGGCGCTCATTCTGCTCGGCCGCGATCAGGTCGGCCTGCTATGCATCTACGTGCTGGCGGGATTCACGGTCTGGCATCTGGCGGCCGCCACCGACCGCGGCGCGGCCTTGCGGCGGAGCCTCAAGCCGCTCGCCGCCGGGGCGGTCACGGGCCTTCTGATCGCCGCCGTGCCGCTGGCCATGACCCTCGTCTATGCGTCGCAATCGAACCGGCCCGATATCGATTTTACGGGCGCGGGGCGCGGTTCGCTGCATCCGGCGCTGCTGGTCACGGCCGCAATCCCGCATCTGTTCGGCGCGGCCGGCGAGATGGCGCTGTACTGGGGGCCGCCGAGCTTCACCTGGGTGGGCACGGACCTGTTCATCGCCCAGAACGTCGGGCAGCTCTACATCGGCGCGATCCCACTGCTGCTGTTGTTCGCGGGCCTCGCGCGGGGCGCGCTGTTTCACCGCGACATCCGCTTTGTCACGGTCGCTTTCGTGCTGGTCAGCCTCTACGCCGTCGGCTGGTACACGCCGGTCTTCCGGGCCTTTTACGAGTTCGTACCGGGGATCGCGAAGTTTCGCCGGCCGGCGGACGCCGTGTTCCTGATGGGCGGTTTCGGCGCGCTGCTGGCCGGTTATGTCCTGCATCGCTGGTGGACCGGGACGCTGCCGGCGCCGCGGCCCTGGCAGCGCGCGCTCGAGGCGGCGCTCGTCGCGCTGCCTTTCGCTGCAGCGATCACCTTCGCGGTCTCTCTCGACCGGCTCGATCGGGCCGCCCTCCCGATCGCCCTGGCGGCTGCCTGGTTTGCCGGCGCCGGTGCGGCCCTCGGGCTCGCGACATGGCTGCGGCCGATCCGACCGGTCGCCGCCGCCATCCTCGTCGCTGGGGGCGTCGCGATCGACTTAGTCGCCAACAATGGGCCGAACGGGGCCACGGCCATGCCGCCGAGTTGGCTCGCCATGCTCGATCCCAAGAGCTCCAGCCCGACGCTGGCGCTGCTGAAGGAGCGTGTGGCCGCGAGCACGACCGAGACCGAGCGGCCGCGTGTCGAGCTAACGGGGCTCGGCTTCCATTGGCCGAATGCCGGCCTGCCGCACCGGCTGGAGAACGTCGTCGGCTACAATCCGGTCCGGCTCGCCATCTACGCGGCGGCGACAGGGGCATCGGACACCGTCGGGTTGCCCGATCAACGCCAGCTGACGCCACTGTTCCCATCCTACAACTCGCCGCTCGCGGACCTGTTGGGACTGCGCTTCATCGCGACCGGCGTGCCCATCGCGCAGATCGACAAGCGGCTTTCACCCGGCGACCTCACCCTGCTGGCCCAGACGAGCGAGGGTTTCATCTACGAGAACCCGCGTGCCCTGCCACGGGTGATGCTGGCGACCCGGGCGGTTTCGGGCAACTTCGACGAGATGCTGGTGTCGGGCCGCTGGCCCCTCGCGCGGGCCGAACTGGCGTCGACGATCGTTCTCGAGCAGCCCGTCGCCGACACGGGCGCCCGGCGCGCAGGCAAGGCACGGATCCTCAGCTACCGAAATACCGAAATCACGATCGAAGTGGACAGTCCGGACGGCGGTTGGGCCGTTTTGAACGACATCTATCAGTCCTGGTGGACGGCGATGGTCGACGACCGACCGGCCGAGTTGCTGCGCGCCAACGTGCTGTTCCGCGCGGTCGCGGTGCCCCCTGGACGCCATACGGTCGTCTTTCGGCTCGCGCCGCTCCGCGGCATGGTGCGCGATCTGGCGCGGCTGTTGACGCAACATAGGTGAAGCCCCGGCGCTGCCGGCCTGCAAAGAGCCACCTTTTCATCGTCCAGCGAAACCTATACCTGACGAAGCCGTTGCGCGGTGCGCGGAGACGAACGAGACCCATGAGCCTGATCCGGGTTTACCTACGAGCCCTCGGCCTGCTCGCCAGCGAGCGGTCAACGGCCATCGGTCTCGCCACGGCCAATGTCGCCATCGGTCTCGTCCAGCTCGCCGAGCCCATCCTGTTCGGCCGCGTGGTCGATGCGATCGCCAAGACCTCCCCGACCTTCGACCTGATCGCCTTGTGGGCGTGTCTCGGCATTTTCGGCATCGTGGCCAGCGTGGTCGTCGCGGTCTATTCCGACCGTCTCGCCCATCGCCAGCGACTGGCCGCCATGAACCTCGCCTTCGAGCGCGCCATCACGCTGCCGATCAGCTGGCATGCCGAGAAAGGGTCCGGCGCCGTCGTGCGCACCATCCTGGCCGGCACGGACAGTCTGTTCGGCACGTGGCTGACCTTCATGCGGGAGCAGCTCTCCGCCTTCGTGAGCATCCTGTTCCTGGTGCCGACCGCCATCTTCATGGATTGGCGGATGGCGGTGCTGCTCGGCGCCCTCGCCTGCGTTTATTCGGTGCTCAACGTGATCGTCGTGCAGCGCACGTCGGGTGGCCAGTCCGAGGTGGAGCGCTACCACATCGACGTGGCCGGCCGGGTCGGCGACGTAATCGGCAACGTCTCGGTCGTGCAGAGCTACGCGCGGCTCGGCGCGGAGGTGTACGAACTCCGCGGCATGATGAGCCAGTTGCTCGCCGCCCAGTACCCCGTGCTGACGTGGTGGGGCCTGCTCACCGTACTGACGCGCGCCGCTTCGACCGTCACCATGGTCTGCGTGTTCGCGATCGGCGCCCTGCTCGCCTCGCGCGGCGAGATGTCGGTCGGCGAGATCGTCGCCTTCGTCGGGTTCGCATCGCTGCTGATCGGCAAGCTCGACCAGCTTTCCGGGTTCGTGGCGCGCGTCTTCATGCAGGCCGCGACGCTGCAATCCTTCTTCCGGCTCATCGACGAAGCCCCGGGTCTGGTCGAGAAGCCGGATGCCAAGCCGATCGGCACCGTTTCGGGTCAGGTGGTCTACGATCAGGTATCGTTCCGCTACGGCCGCGGCGACCAGGGCGTGTTCGACCTCAATTTCCGGGCCGAGCCCGGGCAGACCATCGCGCTCGTCGGACCGACCGGTTCGGGCAAGACCACCACGCTCGCACTGCTGCAACGGCTGCGCGATCCCGAAGGCGGTCGGATCGTGATCGACGGCACCGACGTGCGGGACACCACGCTGCTGTCACTGCGCCAGGCCATCGCCGTGGTGTTCCAGGAAGCGGGGCTGTTCAACCGCTCGATCCGGGAGAACATCGCCGTCGGCCGGCCCGATGCGACCGACGCCCAGATCGAGCAGGCGGCGCAACTGGCCGAGGCACACGATTTCATCATGCGAAAGCCCGGAGGCTATTCCTTCGTGGCCGGCGAGCGGGGCGTCTCGCTGTCCGGTGGCGAGCGCCAACGCATCGCGATCGCGCGGGCCATCCTCAAGGAGGCGCCGATCCTGATCTTGGACGAGGCCACCAGCGCCCTCGACACCGAGACCGAGGGCAAGATCAAGCGCGCACTCGATGTGCTGCGCCAGAACCGCACGACGTTCATCATTGCCCATCGGTTGTCGACGGTTGCTAACGCCGACCTGATCCTGGTTTTCGATCATGGCCGCATCGTCGAACGTGGCACGTTCGATTCCCTGGTGCGCGAGGGCGGGCTGTTTGCGCGCCTCGTCGCGGAGGGCGGGTTCACCGAGCCGAAACCGCCGAGCGACACGGACGGGACGCCACTCGCGCCGGAAGCCGGCGGGCCGCAGGCGCCGGCCGAGAACGTGACCGTCTGACCGGAGGTACGCGCTGCCCGCCTACTCGGGCAACGAGACGTCCTCGGGGGTGCTTGCGCCCCAGATGATGCCGAGGAACGCCACCCCGAGCAGGGCTGCGAGGCTGGCCAGGAGCACCGGGTCGGCGCCGGAGCCGAGGAACCGCTCGGCGAAGTCGACGATCCGATCATAGTTCAGCACAGCCACGGCGCTGGCGATGCCGCCGCCGATCTTGCCGGCGGCCTCGATGTCGCGCTGGTGCTGTCGGAAGTAGAACAGAATGATCAGCAGGGCCCAGCCGCCGAACATCAGACTGAAGATCGGGGTCGCATCCTTGAAGAATCCTTCGCCCCACGGCGCATAGAGGAGCGAGGCCGATTGCAGAAACGCGTGGTTCGAGATCGGCCAGATCAGCATGGCGAGCGCGCCGACGATCACGCCGCGCTCGATGCGGGTGGCATAGACCTTGTACATCTGGTCGATCTTGCCCCGCCAAGCGGCGAGCATGAGCCCCATAACGAATATCATCAGCAGAAAGAATACCTTGAGCGGCAGCAGCGCCTCGTGAACGCGCGCGGTATCGGAATGGGCCTGTGGCTTGCGGTAGAGGCGCCGCAAGTCCTCGGTGAAAGCGGCCTTGGCCGTGCAGCATTCGGCCGCGGTCGCCATCGTCTGGCTCGCGAAGCAATAGCGCTTGGCCGTCTGTTCCGCCGACGCCTCCATCAACGGGTCGGGGCTGCAGTTGCGCGCAAATCGCGACAGGCCCATGCGCTGCGTGCTCTCCAAGCGGACCTTGGCCACGGCATCGAGAATGGCAACCCGCTTGCAGCCGCCGGCGGCGGCATTGCAGCCGGCCGGATTGCCGCGATCGGCTTCCAAGGTGCTCGGCGAGAGCCACCACAGCGCCGGCACATCGCCGGCCATGATCTTCTGGGAGAGCACGACGGACGCCACCACCACGACGGCCAGACCGGCCATGAACCGGACCCGGCCGAACGGCACATGGTTCCAGTACAGATCGACCAGCGCGGACGCCGGAATGAAGAAGGCGCAGAGGGCGAGGATGCCGAACGTCGGAAAGAATATGAAGGCGTGGCTGTAGAAGGTTGCGAAGGCGAACCATCCCGAGGCCTGGAACTCACTGTAGAGTGAATAGGTCGTGGCGAGGAACGACAGCCCCAGCACCACGAAGACCGACAGAACGAAAACTCGCGCACCAGCGGACATTTGACGCCTCACACCCGAACAAGCGGTTGAGGCATACCCTAATTCCCGGACTTTGAAACTAGCGTGTCGGCCGTTACCGCACGCTCACCCGGCGAGCGCAATCTCGACGGGTACGGCCAGTTGGACGAATTCCTCGTCCTTGTTGCCGCCGTCCAGCCACATGACGATGGCGAACCGGGCGGGGCGGTCGAGCACCGTCATCGGGTGGTGCCAAACGTCCATGCGATAGGTGATGCCTTGCTGGCCGGTGGCCAGGAACGCGCGCGCGGCGCCCAGATCCGGCCCGCCGTCGGCGGCCTTCGGGGCGACCAGCACGATGTAGCGGACCGGGTCCAGTGGGATGAAGCTCTGCGAGGAGAACTCGTGGCGCTCCATCATGACGGCCTTGAGCGGCACGGCTTCGACCGGCTTCACGTGGGCGATCGAGAGGCTCGGCCGGGCGTCTGCCCGCCCGTTGGCAAGGCCGGCATCGCAATAGACCCTGCCGAAAGCGGCCGGCGCCTCCAGAACGTCACCGAAGGGTGCGAAGGCTGCAGCGGTGAGTGGTTCAGCCTTGATCGTGCGCATGCACTCGCTCCTGCTCGATAGTCTGGGCCACGCCCCTGCCGGCAAAGCGTCGGGCAACGCCCACGCTCGCACCTCGCTTCGGCGCGCACAACCCGTGTAATCTTGGGCGACCGGGGGATCGAGGGGAAACGCGCGTGGCCGCCGATGCCGCTTTCGCCAATGGTCTGCTGCTCGTCGTGGCGGCCGTCGCCGGGATCGTGCGCGGCTTCGCCGGGTTCGGCGGTCCCATGGTGATCCTGCCCGTCGCCACCGCCGTTCTCGGCCCTGCCGCCGCGGTCTGGGTGGTGCTTTGCGCCGACATACTGGTCAATGTTCGCCTGCTGCCCGAGGTCCGCGGCATTGCCCGGCGGGCCGTCGTCGTACCCCTGGCGATCGGGTCGCTGCTGACCCTGCCGATCGGCAGCCTCGCGCTCGTGTCGCTCGATGCCGAAATGGTCCGGCGGGTCATCTGTTCGGCCATCCTGGTCGCCAGCCTGGTGATGCTGTCCGGGTGGCGCTGGCGTGCCGAACTCGCGCCGGGCCAGTGGGTGGCCGTCGGGGCTTTGACCGGGCTCGTCATGGGGCTGACCTCGCTCGCCGTCACGGCCGCCCTGTTTCTGCAGTCCGGCAAGACCTCCGCGGCCGAAGCGCGGGCGGATTTCATCGTCTGGGTCTTCATCACCAGCCTTGCTCTGCTCGCGATCCTGACGGTGCAGGGCGGCTTTCCGCACGGGCAGGCCGGGGCCTTTCTGATGGTCGCACCCGCCTACTTCGCAGGAACCCTGGCGGGCGCGCGGCTCCATGGCCGGGTCAGCGATGCGACGGGACGGCGGGTGGTGCTGGTCCTGGTCGCCGGGATCGCCTCGATCGGGCTGCTGCGGTAGCCTGCGCGGTCCCGACGGGACTGATGGGTCGAGGACGTGCCGACCGCTTGCGCGGTTTGCAGGGGAGGTCGGCGGGCCGGGCGACGCTCCCGGCGCCGCGATTGACATGTCGTCCATCGCCCCGAACACTGCCCCGGCTTCGACGCCGAAGAATGGATCGCGCGGACGGGTGGCCGGCCGCGACAGGGAGGCACTATGCAGGAGACGCCGCGCAAGTCGGCGACGGCCGCGCCGTCCTCGACGGTGGCCGACGTGGAGGCCCGTGGGCGGGCGGCCATGGCGCTGTACGGCGCGGAGATCGCGCGCCATGGCCAGCCGCGCATCGACGAGGCCGTCACGGGGCTCGCATGGTCGCTGTACAAGCCCGCCAATGCCCGCCGGTTCGCCGAGATCGCGGTCGAAGTGACGGGCCTCGGCAACGTCAAAAGCAAGGTGATCAAGAACCAGCGCAAGACGTTCGGGACGCTGCGCGACCTGTTGCGGGCCAAGACCACCGGGATCATCGAGGAGATCCCGGAAAAGGGGCTGGTGAAGTACGCCAAGCCGGTGGGTCTCGTGGCCGCCATCACGCCGTCGACGAACCCGCAGGCCACCCCCGTCAACAAGGCCATGATGGCACTGAAAGGCGGCAACGCGATCGTCATCGCGCCCCCGCCATCGGCATGGCCCGCTTCGCTGCCGGCCATCGACGCCATGCGGGCGGAACTCGGGCGGATCGGGCTGCCGGCCGACCTCGTGCAGATTCTGCCGGCGCCAGTGACGCGGGAGGCCACGGCCGAGTTGATGGAGCGGTCCGATCTCGTGCTGTGCACCGGCAGTCAGGCCAACGTGCGCCAGGCCTACAAGTCCGGCAAGCCGGCGCTCGGTGTCGGCCTCGGCAACGTCCCGGTGATCATCGAGGCGAGCGCGGATCTCGACGACGCCGCCCGCAAGATCATGCTGTCGAAGACCTTCGACAATGCAACGAGTTGCTCGTCGGAAAACGCGATCGTCATCGAGGATGCGATCTGGGACCGCGCCATCGCGGCGCTGCGGCGGCAGGGCGGGTATCTCGCCACGCCGGATGAGCGGGCGCGCATCGTCGACCGGTTGTGGCAAGACGGCAAGCTGCACCGGGGCGTGATCGCCCAGGGCCCGGAGGCTCTTTGCAGCGTGTTCGACCTCGGCAAGGGGGCAGCCGGCTGCGCGTTCGTGATGGCGGAGGAAACCGGCATCGGCAAGGATCATCCGTTGTCGGGAGAAAAGCTTTCGCTGGTGCTGACCCTCTACCGCGCTCGCGATTTCGCGGATGCCAAGCGCATCGTCGGCGCGATCCTGGCTTATCAGGGCCGCGGCCACTCGTGCGGCATCCACACGCGCCGGCTCGAATTGGCGCACGAGCTCGCGGCCGAGATGGATGTCGTCCGGGTGCTGGTGAACCAGGCTCATACGTTCGGCAACGGCGGCGGCTTCGACAATGGCCTCGCCTTCACGCTGTCGATGGGCTGCGGCACCTGGCAGGGCAATGCGCTGTCCGACAATCTCAACTGGCGGTGCTTCGTCAATATCACGCACCTCGTCACGACGATCCCCGAGGACAAGCCAACCGAGGAGGCGCTATTCGGACCGTACTGGGACAAGTACGGCAAATAGGTGCGCAGCGACGAGCCAGGGGGCGGCAATGAATTTCGTTGAGTACGCGGGCAAGGCGCTGCTCCGGCGCGTCGGTATCGCGACACCGCGCGGCGCGCTGGCGGCGACCCCGGCGGAGGCGGAACGCATCGCCATCGACCTGGGACCTTGCGTTGTGAAGGCGCAGGTGCCGACCGGCAAGCGGGGCAAGGCCGGTGGCATAAAGCGCGCCGCCACGCCGGCGGAAGCGATCGTCCAGGCGCACGCGATCCTCGGCATGGAGATCGACGGCCACAAGGTCGAGACAGTGCTGGTCGAAGAGCAGGTGGCGATCGCCCAGGAGCTCTATGCCGCAGTTCTCAACGACCCCGAGACCGCCAGCCCCCTCATTCTCGTCTCGGCCGAGGGTGGCATGGATATCGAGGAGATCGCGGCCGAGCATCCCGGCGCCCTGATCCGCATCGCCGTCGACATTCGACAGGGCGCGGACCCGGCGAGTCTGCTCGACGCGCTGCCGCCAGCGTTTCCGGCCGATCGCGTCACGCTCGCCGCCGAGTTGGCAAAGTTGTATCGCGCCTATCGCGAGAGCGACGCCGAACTGGTCGAAGTCAACCCGCTCGTCGTGACCAAGGACGGCCAGCTGCTGGCTCTCGACTGCAAGCTGACGATCGACGACAGTGCGCTCGCGCGGCAGCGCGATCTTGCTGCCCAGGGTTCTCCGGACCTCTTGACCAAACTCGAGGGCGAGGCGCAGGCGCTCGGTCTCAAGTTCATCGAACTCGACGGCGAGGTCGGCGTGCTGGCCAACGGCGCCGGCCTCACCATGACGACCATGGATGCCATCCGGCATTTCGGCGGCCGGCCCGCCAATTTCCTCGAGATCGGCGGGGAGAGCTACACCAAGGCGACGCCGGCCCTGCGGCTCGTGCTCGCCAATCCGCGCGTCAAAGCCCTGCTCGTGAATTTCTGCGGCGCGTTCGCGCGTACCGACGTCATGGCGGAAGGCGTCGTCAAAGCGTGGGAGGAGTTGAAGCCGAGCATTCCCGTGGTCTTCACGATCCACGGCACGGGCGAGGACGAGGCGATCGCGCTGGTCCGATCGCGACTTGGCATCGAGCCCTATGACCTGATGGACGATGCCGTAAAGGCGGCGGTGACGGCCGCGGCCGGGAGGTCGGCATGATCGTCCATGGCGGGGAAAGCGTGCTGGTGATGGGCATCACCGGCAAGCAGGGCACATTCTGGGCCGAGCGTATGCGGGACTATGGCACCCGCATCGTCGGTGGCACGAACCCGAACCGGGCGGGTCAGCGCCACCTGGACCTGCCGGTCTGGGGCTCGGCCGAAGACGCCACCCGGAGCGAAGGTATCGACGTGGCGGTTCTGTTCATCCCGCCGATGGGCGTGAAGGATGCGGTGCTGGACGCCGTGCGCGCCGGCATCCGCAAGATCGTCTGCCTGACCGAGCACGTGCCTGTGCACGACACCATGGCGATGCTTGCCGAAGCCAGGGCGCGCGGCACGACGCTGCTCGGGCCCAACACGGCCGGGCTGGTGACGACGGGCGAAACGTTCGTCGGCTTCATGCCGGCCTTCAACGACCGGGTGTTCCGGAAGGGCGCGGTGGGCGTGATCTCGCGTTCGGGCAGCCTCGGCACACTCGTCTGCCTCAATCTCGTCCAGTCCGGGCTCGGCATCTCGTCGTTCATCGGCATCGGCGGTGACCCGATCATCGGCACGACGACGCGGGACGCACTGATCGCGCTCGACAACGACCCGCGGACCGAGGCGATCGCGCTGGTCGGCGAAATCGGCGGGAGCATGGAAGAGGATGCCGCCGTCTATGCGCGCACGATGAGCAAGCCGATCGCCGCCTTCATCGCGGGCGCCGCTTCGCCTGCGGGCAAGAAGATGGGGCATGCCGGCGCCATCGTGATGGGCTCCAAAGGCAGCTATGCGGGCAAGAAGGCGGCACTCGAAGACGCCGGGATCACGGTCTGCGCGACACCAGCCGCCCTTCCCGCCGTACTGCGCGCGGCAGGCGCCGGCGGACGATGACACCGGCGATACTCAGCCTCAATGCCGGCTCGTCGTCGGTGAAATTCGCGCTGTTCTCGGCCGCGGCGGACGGCTTGCCGGTGGAGATCTGCCGCGGACAGGCCGATGGCCTCGGCGCCAGCCCGCGGTTTCGCGCAAAGTCCGTCTCCGGCACGCCGCTGGCCGATCGCACGCTGGCGCTCGGGGCGCGGTCGTTCCACGAAGCCGCCCTCGGCGAGATCATCGCCGTCGCGCAGGACTCGCTGGATGGTGCGGCGGTGGCGGCCGTCGGCCATCGGATCGTGCACGGGGGCAGCCACTTCGTCGATCCGATCGCGATCGACGACCGTGTTGTCGCCGCGCTCGCAGACTTGGCACCGCTCGCGCCGCTTCATCAGACGCACAATCTCAGCGGGGTGGCCGCCGCCCGCCAGGTCTTTCCCGCGGCCCTCCAGATCGCCTGCTTCGACACCGCATTCCACCGGACGCACGACTGGGTCAACGACACCTACGCACTGCCCCGCCATCTGTACGAGGAAGGTGTGCGCCGCTACGGTTTCCACGGCTTGTCCTACGCCTATGTCGCGGGTGAGCTGGCTCGCATCGATCCGGCGGCGGCCAACGGGCGAACCGTGATCGCCCATCTCGGCAACGGCGCGTCGCTGTGTGCGCTCGAGGCGGGCCGCGCCGTCGCGACCACGATGGGCTTCTCGCCGCTCGACGGCCTCGCCATGGGGACGCGGACCGGACAACTCGACCCCAGCGTGGTCTTCTACCTGGCCCGCGCGCGCGGCATGACGCTCGATGCCATCGAGGACCTCGTCTATCGGCAATCGGGCCTCAAGGGGCTCTCGGGCCTGTCCTCCGACATGCGCGAAATCGAGGCCGCCGGGACCCTGGAATCGGAGCAGGCCATCGCCTATTTCGTCCACATGATCCGTCGCGAACTCGGCGCGCTCGCCGCCATTCTCGGTGGCCTCGATACGCTCGTGTTCTGCGGCGGCATCGGCGAGAACGGGTGGCACATCCGCGAGCGTGTCTGCCAGAACATGGCGTGGCTCGGCTTGAAACTCGACACGCGCCGCAACCGCCAAGGGGCGCCGCTCGTCTCGATGAAATCCTCGCGGGTGGCTGTGCGCGTGATCCCGACCAACGAAGAAGCCTGCATTGCCGCCGCCGCACTGCGCCTGATGCGGGCGGCGCGCGGCGACACCCCTTCAACCGACCTCGCAAGTGGAGCGACACCCTGATGCCTGTCACCTATGACCTCTCCGGCCAGACCGCGATCGTCACCGGCGCCAGCAAAGGCATCGGACACGAGATCGCACGGCGGCTCTCGGCTGCGGGCGCCTCGGTCTGGAATTTCGATCTGGCGCCGCCGAAGCACGACCCGCGCGCCGCAGC
This sequence comes from Hyphomicrobiaceae bacterium, assembly GCA_049318625.1. Lineage (GTDB taxonomy): Bacteria > Pseudomonadota > Alphaproteobacteria > Rhizobiales > Hyphomicrobiaceae > JBMOGA01. Next base: position 55,741 of record JBMOGA010000010.1, on the reverse strand, counting down.
CGTCGACGTGACGCGGACGGCCGATGTTGCCACCGCCGTCGCCAAGGTTCTGGCCGACAGCGGACGCATCGATATCCTCGTCAACAACGCGGGCTTCACCGGCGGCACCGCGCGCGCCGAGGACATCGACCCGGCGGTCTGGCGCCGCATCATCGAAGTGAACCTCACCGGGACCTACGAGGTCTCGCGGCTGGTGGTGCCGCACATGCGCCAGGCCGGCGCCGGCCGCATCGTCAACATCGCCTCGCTGGCGGGCAAAGATGGCTCGCCGATGCTGTCGGCCTATGCCGCCGCCAAGGCGGGTGTAATCGGGTTCACCAAGGCGCTCGGCAAGGAGGTGGCGACGGCGGGCATTCGCGTCAACTGCATCGCGCCGGCCGCCATCGACACCGAGCTTCTCCAGCAGATGGACCCGGAGGCGGTGGCCAGTATGATCGCGCGCTCACCGCAGGGCCGACTCGGCACCATTGCGGAAGCCGCCGAAATGGTGCTGTGGCTCGCCTCCGATGCGTGCACCTTCAACAGCGGGGCGGTGTTCGATCTGTCGGGTGGGCGCGCGACTTATTGACCGGCCGTCGTCGGCGCGCCGCGGCGTCAGCGCGCGATCTCGAATCTCGCTTAGGATCGCGCAATCGTCGTCGGCCGAAGCGGTGGCATCATGAGCTGTACTGGTCGTTTGCTGAGACGTCTCGGAGCGGTCGTCGGGATCGCGATGCTCGCGTTGTCATCGGGTCCGCCGGCAACGGGCCAGGTCGCGCCGGCGCCGTCCGGACCCTTCGGGGCGCTGGCCGGGTGGTGGAGCGGCGAAGGCCGCCTCGGCTTCAAGGAAGGCAAGGTCGAGACCGTGAAGTGCCGGGCCACCTACGCTTCCGGCACCGCCGACTCCCTCGACCAGAGCATCCGATGCGCCGCCGCCTCCGGCATGATCGAGGTCAAAGCCAACGTGGCCGTGGCCGACAACCGTCTGAGCGGCCAGTGGACCGAGCGCATCCACAACATCGCCGGTGACATCAAGGGTGAGATCACGCCGCGCGGGTTCCAGGTCACGGTGACCGGTGAGCAACTCACCGCCGGCATGGAGATCATGGTGCGCGGCGACAAGCAGATCGTCGAGATCCAGTTCCACAATTCGACGCTGGTCGGCCTGACACTCGTGTTGCAGAGGGGCACGGCGTCAATCCGGCCTCCGGGTTGACGGCCCGCGTTTGCGTTCCGAAGTGCCTGGCCACATCGCCGGGGCCGGGGTCGGCGCGCTATTTGCTCGACCGTGCCAGCACGTCCATCAACTCCTCGATCTTGGCGTGCTGCTCCGCCGTGTCGCCACTGGTCATGGCGTGGGCGACACAATGCTGGATATGCGCCCGCAAGACCTCCTCCTCGACCCGGCTCAGGGCCGCACGCGCAGCGCGGATCTGCGTGACGACATCGATGCAGTAGCGCCCCTCCTCGACCATGCGGGATAGCCCCCGCACCTGTCCTTCGATGCGCGACAGCCTCTTGAGGCAAGATGTCTTGGACTCATCATGCATGGTTGACGGATACCCTCAAGGGGTATAGCCGTCAACTGGCCAGATACCCCCTTGGGGTACACATGACGGAGGTGGTCGATGTCCGATGCAGCCAACCACGGTCATGCGCCGGTCCCAGCGTGCTGCGGCGGCGCTCACGACGCAGCACCGGCCGCCCTCACTGCGATCGATCCCGTTTGCGGCATGTCTGTCACCATCGCGACGGCGAAGCATCACACGGTGCACGGCGGCACGACCCATTACTTCTGCTGTGGCGGCTGCAAGGCCCGGTTCGAGAGCGACCCGGGCCGATACCTCCATCCGAGCCCCAAGCCGGCCGTGGCGGTGCCCGAGGGCACGATGTTCACCTGCCCGATGCATCCCGAAGTGCGCCAGATCGGGGCGGGCGCATGCCCGCTGTGCGGCATGGCGCTCGAGCCCGAGCTCGTCACCGCTGAAGCGACGGCGAACCCCGAACTGGCCGACATGACCCGCCGGCTTTGGTTCGGCCTCGCCCTGGCCTTGCCGGTGTTTCTGCTGGAAATGGGCGGCCACATCGCGGGATGGCAGCCGTTCGCCAATCAGCAGATGGCGAATTGGGTCCAGATGATGCTGGCGACGCCGGTGGTGCTGGTGGCGGGCTGGCCCTTTTTCGAGCGCGGCTGGGCTTCGGTCCGCACGGGCCATCTCAACATGTTCACGCTGATCGCTATCGGAACCGGGACCGCGTGGCTGTACAGCGTGGTGGCGACGGTGGCGCCGGACATTTTTCCGGCGGCGTTGCGTCATCACGGGACCGTGGCTGTCTACTTCGAGGCGGCGGCTGTCATCATCGTGCTGGTGCTGGTCGGGCAGGTGCTCGAACTCAAGGCGCGTGAGCGCACCAGCGGCGCCATTCGCGCGCTGCTCGATCTCGCCCCGAAGCAGGCCCGCCGTCTGCGCAGCGATGGCACCGAAGAGGACGTGGCACTCGATGCCGTCAAGGCCGGCGACAGGCTGCGCGTCCGGCCGGGCGAAAGCGTGCCGGTCGACGGCGTGATCGCCGAAGGGCGCAGCACGGTCGACGAATCGATGATCACCGGCGAGTCGATGGCGCTCGGCAAGCAAACTGGCAGCCGCGTCATCGGCGGCACGCTGAACGGGACCGGCGGCTTCGTGATGACCGCCACGTCGGTCGGCCGCGAAACCATGCTGGCCAAGATCGTACAGATGGTGGCGCAGGCCCAGCGCAGCCGGGCGCCGATCCAGCGGCTGGCCGACCGGGTAGCCGGGTGGTTCGTACCGGCCGTTCTGGCCGTAGCGGTGGTCGCGTTCGCTGCCTGGGGCCTGTTCGGGCCGGAACCACGGCTGGCCTTCGCGCTGGTCGCCGCCGTCTCGGTGCTGATCATCGCCTGCCCGTGTGCGCTCGGCCTTGCTACGCCGATGTCGATCATGGTGGGGGTCGGCCGCGGGGCAGAGGCCGGCGTGCTCATCAAGTCCGCCGAGGCACTTGAACGGCTGGAACGCGTCGACACCCTGGTGATCGACAAGACCGGTACGCTCACGGAGGGCCGCCCGAAGGTGGTGGCCGTGGCCGTGAACCCGGACTTCGACGAGGCGACCGTGCTGCGTCTCGCCGCCAGCGTCGAGCGCAGCAGTCAGCATCCGTTGGGCGCGGCGGTCGTCGCGGCGGCAGCGGAGCGGGGCCTCGCACTCGCCGACGTCGCCGCATTCGATGCCCCGACCGGAAAGGGCGTCGTTGGAACGGTCGATGGCCGCAACGTCGTGATCGGCAATGGACGCATTCTGACGGAGGCCGGCATCTCACTCGGCGCGCTCGCCGTCGAGGCGGAGCAGATGCGCCAGAGCGGCCGAACCGTCGTCTTCGTTGCCATAGATGGACAGGCGGCCGGCGCGATTGCCGTTGCCGACCCGATCAAGCCGATGACGCGAGCCACGCTCGACGGGCTGCGCGCGGGGGGCCTGCGCATCGTCATGCTGACCGGCGACAATCGCACGACAGCGCAGGCGGTTGCCGATGCGCTCGGGATCACCGAGATCGAGGCCGAGGTGCTGCCGCAGGACAAGAGCCGGGTGGTCATGCGCCTCAGGCAGGCGGGCCGCGTCGTCGCCATGGCGGGAGACGGCGTGAATGACGCGCCGGCGCTGGTTGCCGCCGACGTCGGCATCGCCATGGGCACCGGCACCGATGTCGCCATCGAGAGCGCCGGCATAACGCTGCTGGGCGGGGACCTGTCGGGACTGCTGCGGGCGCGGCGGCTTTCTGCCGCGACGATGTCCAACATCCGGCAGAACCTGTTCTTCGCTTTCGCCTACAACGCCGCCGGTGTGCCGATCGCGGCCGGCATCCTCTATCCCGCTCTCGGACTAATGCTGTCTCCCATGGTGGCCGCCGCCGCGATGTCGCTGTCCTCGGTCAGCGTGATTGCGAACGCGCTCAGGTTGAAAACCCTGGACCTGGAAAAATGACACTATCTCTGTTCCCACGGGAACAGCCGGCCAGATAAGACTTGGGCAACCTAATCTTGCACGAGGCCTGGACATCAGACCCCGGTTGCCCCGTATGATCGGACGGCTCAAACCCCGAGGGTATCGCGCCATGCGACGAGCGACATGGGCGGCTGTCGCCGCCTTCACCGGCATCGCCACGGCACCGGCGCACGCGGCGCAGACGCCGCGCATCGGCGAAGCCGTGCAAATCGTCAACGAAGTGCGGGCGGAGTACGACCAGGACCGGCGCGACCTGCAACGCGGCGATGCCGTGCATCAGGACGAGGTGATCGAGGTCGGCCCCGATTCGCGGGGCGAACTGGTGCTGGCGGACGAGACGAAGCTCGCGCTCGGCGCCGGCTCGCGGCTGTTGCTCGACAATTTCGTCTACAACGGCCGGAAATCGAACGGCGATATCGTCCTCAATCTGGTCAAGGGCACGTTCCGGTTCGTGACCGGCATCGCCAGCAAGAGTGCCTATCGCATCCGCACGCCGGCCGCCGCCATCACTGTCCGCGGCACCATCTTCGACGTCTATATCGCCGACGACCGGGCGATCTGGATCCTGCTGATGGAGGGCGCGATCCGCGCCTGTAACGATCAGGGCACCTGTCGCGCGCTCGACCGGCCCGGACAGATCCTCCGGGTTGCGCCCAATGGCGATCTCGGACGGCCCAGCGCCTGGGCGGGCCTGCCCGGCCGCAATGCCATCAACTTCGACACGGCTTTTCCATTCGTCGTCAACGCGCCGGGAATCGATCCCAATCCGACGCTGTCGCGGGACAACATCGTACTCGGCACGTTTCCGGTCCCGCCGAAAGGCAAGCCGCCGGGCAAGCGCGACACCGGAAAGGGACCGCCCCCGCGGATCCGCGAAACGCGCGAGACACGCGAGCCCCGGTATACCGAGGTTCCTCGCGGACCGAGCGGATTCACGATCACCATCGGTCCCGGCATCGGCCGGGGTTTCGGCGGGCACCGGCCCGGCGGCGGCATGACGCCGAAGTCGCCACCGCGCATGCCCGGCCTCAACCGGAAGTACTGATCCGGTCCTCGCGCCGCGCGGCGAGTTCCTGCTCGTGATGGGCCAGCAGTGGCCGGCACGCCGGCGGCGCCACGTTGAGACACTCCGCGAGGGCGGCCGCGGCGCGGGCGTGTTCGCGCGCCTCCATGGCCCGGCGCAGTTCCTCGTGCGCCCGGCGCAGAGCCTGGAAGTCGGGGCGTGCGGCGAAGGTCTCGTCGCCGATCAGGGCGAAGATCTCCTCGGCTTGCGTTCGGCCCCTGAGGGAGGTTCGAGCGATCTCGAGAAAGGCGAAATCCGGCACGGCCTCCACCGTCGGCCGACCGCAGACGATCGGCACGCCGTAGGTCTTGGTCGTCGACTCGAGCCGCGCGGCGACATTCACCGCATCACCGAGGATCGAGTAGTCGAACCGCTCGGCCGTGCCGACGTTACCGACAGCGCACGGCCCGGTGTTGATTCCGATGCCGACGTGCACCGCCGCATGGCTCTCGCCGCGTGCCGCGGCCTCCGCGTGCCATTGGCCGTTGAGCGCCGCGAGGCGCTCCTGCATCGCCAGCGCCGCCCGGCAGGTCAGGCGGGCGTGATCGGCCTCGGCCAGGGGGGCGTTCCAGAAGGCCATCACCGCATCGCCCATGTACTTGTCGATGGTGCCCCGGTGTTCGAGGATCACGTCCGAGAGCGGACCGAACAGGCGGTTGACGAACCCGATCAGCGCCTCGGCCTCCAACCCCTCGGCGATGCGCGAAAAGTTGCGGACGTCGGCGAACAGCAGCGACACGTCACGACGTTCGCCTCCCAGCTTCAGCTTTTCCGGATGGCGAGCCAGTTCGTCGACGACGGCCGGTGCGACGTAGTGGCGGAAGGCGGTACGCACCCGCGCTCGTTCCAGCTCGGTCCTCAAGTATGTGCCAAGCGACCCGGTGACATAGAGGACCACAACAGCGAGGCTCGGGTACACGGGGTCGATCAGATATCCGGCATGCGAGAATGCGAGCCAGGAGGCGGCGCCGACGACGACCATGGCGCCGAGCGTGGCCAGTGCGGCCACCAGCGGCCCGAACCACATGATCAGTCCCGCGACCAGAGCGCCCACGACCAGCAAGAACAGCATTTCGGCGCCGGCGGCAAAGGCCGGGCGCACGACGAAATCGCCGGCGAGCAGCTGCTCCAGCGCCTGGGCATGGATCTCGACACCGGGCACGGAGTCGGTCAGCGCCGTCGCCCGCAGATCCTTGAGGCCGACCGCCGTCGCCCCGATGAACACATGGCGGCCCGCAACCTCGCGTGCGTCGAAATCGGGCGCGAGCACACGGTGAGCCGGCAGTTCGCGGCGGTCGTCGTGGGGCGCGGGCCGCAGCCAGAGTTCGCCGGCCGCGGTTGTCGGAATGGTGGCACGTCCGATCCGCAACCGCTCGATACCGGTCTGCTGACCGAACGCGGATCCGCCGCTCGCCCCCGAAGAACGAACCAGAACCGTGCTTTCGCCCGCTGCCACCCGCAGGGCCTCGACGACGAGCGCGGGTTGCAGGGTCGAGCCGACCTGAACGAGCAGCGGGATGCGCCGGACGACCTGATCGTGCTCCGGCAGCCAATTGACAGCGCCGAGCCCTCTGGCACCCGACGCGATCTCGTCCCTCGGCGCCACCGCGCCCGAGAACTTGGGGACGAACCCGCGCGGATCGTCGCCGGCGCTGGCGAACGCCAGTCGCGGCGGCGCGAGCGGGCCACCGGCGTCGTCGGCCGCGAACCCGAGCACGGCACCCGCCCGGGCGATGGCCTCACCGAGCCGGCGGTCGCCCGATGGCAGACGTGCTGCCAGTGCCGCCATGGCGTCGCCACCGGGTTGCCCCGCAAAGGCGCGGGCGATGGCGTCCGGCGACATCCGATCGGGCTCTGCCAGTACGACGTCGAGCGCGATGACCTTGGCGCCGGCCTCGTGCAGCTGTCCAATCAGGTCCGCCAGCACCGCACGCGGCCACGGCCATTGGCCGAGCGCGGCCAGCGATCCCTCGTCGATGGCGACGATCCTGACCGGCATGGCCGGGTCGACGCGGCGCGGCGCCAGGCGCAGGTAGCTGTCGAAGACGGCCGCTCGCAGCTGCGCGACCGGCACCGGATCGGCGGCGCGCAGCACGATGGCCGCTGCGAGCACGGCGGCAGCGATCGAAATGAGATTGCGAAGCGGCGTCATGCGCCATCCTGCCCGATTTGCCCGCCGGCCGGGAGTATCGGCAGGGCCAGCGCCTGCGAGCAAGGGCGTTAGGCCGTCGGTTCGCGGTGGTCATGCACAAGCCCGATCAATGGAGGCCACGGCGCCACAACTCGGCCACCGGTCTCGACTTGATGAGACGGGCTTATCCCCGGTATGTCTCCACTCGCGCGCGGGCGCGATGGATCGGACGGGGAGCCCCTCATCATGACGAGCAAGCGCGTGCGCCAGTTTCTGATGATCGTCTTCGGTGGACTCGTCGCAATCATCGCGACGTTGTGGCTCGCAATCGTCATCGCCAATCCGGGCCCGGCGGGGCGGATCGTGATGGCAACGGGGGGCGCCGGCGGCGCCTATACCGAGCTGGCTGAACGGTGGAAAAAGGAACTGGCTCGTTTCGGCGTCAAGCTGGAGCTGCGCCCCACGGTCGAAGGCGCGGACTCGCTGCACGCCGTGCTGCTGGACGGTGGCGAGGTCAGCGCGGCCATCGTCAAGGGTGGCGTGTCCGGCAGCATGCAGGGGCGCCTCGCCAGCACCGCCGACCAGATCGTCCACGAGTTGCAGAACGATCGGCTGCAGTCGGTCGGCCGGATGTTCCACGAACCGCTGTGGGTCTTCTACCGCGGGCCGAAGCTGGTCCAGAGCCTCGGCGAGTTCAAAGGCAAGCGCATCATGGTCGGCTCGGCGAACAGCGGCACGCGCCGCGTCGTCGAACTGCTGCTCAAGGCCAATGGCGTGACCGCCGAGAACTCGAAGTTCGTCGCGCAGGAATTCCCCTCGGACGCCAGGCCGCTGACGGGAGAAGGCGTCGACGTCGCCTTCGTGGCGCTGCCGCCGGATTCCAAGAAGATCCAGGCGCTGCTGCGCACGCCCAACATCTACCTCATGGACTTCACGGCCGAGGCCAATGCCTACAAATCCCGGTTCCCGTTCCTGTCGAGCGTCGTCCTGCATCGCGGCGCCGTCGAGTTCGACCCCGACATCCCGTCGGCCGACATCACGCTGCTCGCCACAGCGCCGGCGCTCATCGTGCGCAAGGACATGCATCCCGCGCTTGTCACGCTGCTGACCCATGCGACGTCGATGGCGCCCAAGCCGGGCTTCGACGCGCTCGGTGAGCCGGTGCTGTTCTACAAGGCCGGAGAGTTCCCGAACGGCTTCGATCCGGAGTACGAGATCGACCCGGACGCGCGCACCTATCACAAGTCCCACGAACTGCCGTTCCTGCTGCGTGCTGTGGGTCCGTTTTTCGCCAACAACGGCATTCCGTTCTGGGTGACGGCCTTCTCGTTCCTGCACGCGACCAAGATCATCCTGCTCGCCATTCCGGTGCTGTCGGTGGCCATTCCACTCGCCCGGTTCCTGCCGATGCTCTACACGTACATGATCCGCCGCCGCCTGTTGACGTGGTACGAGCGGCTCAAGAAGATCGAGTTCACGCTGGATCACGATCCGACGTCGGAGCAAGTCACCGAGGCTGCCGAGGAACTGCGCCGCATCGATCGTGCGGTCAGCCGCCTCAAGCTGCCGCTTCACTTCTCGGATCAGCTTTACGATCTGAGGGGACACATCGATCTGGTCGAGCAACGCCTCGTGCCGAAGCGCAACCTGCAGGCCGTGCCGCAAGCCGCCGAGTAGATCGCGTGGTGACGGTGTGGCGCCGGTGTCAGGCCGCGCTGCGCCACGAGCAGCCGACGGCATCGTAGACCGTCAAGTATCTGAGAACCCGCGCGAGCGCCGCCGAGATCTCGAAGACCCAGTTGGCCAGCAGCCGGGCGTCCTCGGCTGCGAAGGGGGCGACCCGGCGCAGCACGTCCTCGATGGCATGCTGGCCGACGAGCGGCGTCGCTTCGAGTTGCGGAAAGCTCCACGTGTCGTTGTCAAAGCAGGTCTGCGTCATCAACCACGCCGTGATCTGCCAGCCGCCGTGATCGGCCGACGGGGTGACCGTGAACCGGATGGCCTGATTGAAGGCACCGTGGTGGGCGGCCAGACAGTAGCCGCCGTCCTTCAACCGGCGCGTGCGATCGAATGCAATGGCGTTCCCTGTCGTCGTCAGCGCGTTTTCAGGTGGAAGCTCGCTCACGACCATGCCCCCGGCGTTTTCTGACCAACACTATGGCCTTATGAAACCGGGCGCTCGGCCTGCGGGCTAGTGAGCCACTGCAACAGATTCGGTTGTCCACAACCTAGCGCTGCCGACACGAGAATAAACTCACGGCAGGTCCAGCAGCACGCGGCGGGTATGGGGGGCCACCGTTGCGGGCAGGAAGGTCAACTCGTCACGCAAGCGGGCGAGATCGTCGGCGTCATCGACGTCGAACCACGTGCCGACCTCGACAATGTCGATCTTGACCTTCTGCGCCCGCTCACGGGTCAGTCGCATGACGTCGGGCGTGCTCCAGGGGAGTGGCGCGAGGAGCGGGGCCGGTTGGTCGCTGGTCATGCCGACGAGGTAGTAGCCGCCATCGACCGACGGCCCGAACACCGCGCGCTCGCCACCCGGACGCAGGGCGGCAATCGCCTCACGCAGGACCCGCACGGGCAAGGTCGGCAGGTCGCTGCCGATGAGGATGGCGCCACCCGGGCAGACCGCCAGCATGTGGCGCAGGGCGGCAAGCATGGTGATGCCGAGTTCCTCGCCCGTCTGGAGCACCATCGGCAGACCGGGCGGCAACAACGACGCCAACTCGCGCTCGGCGCCCTGCGGGCGATAGAACACGAAGGGGCTCACGCCCGGATCGCGGCCGACCTCGGCGACGATGGCGGCGACGTCCGACAAGAATGCCGCGGCAAGGCGCGTGGCGACATCGTCGCCGGTATGACGCGCAAGCCGCGTCTTACTGAAGCCCGGCTGCGGTAGCTTGGTCAGCAAACCGACGCCAATCGGCTTCTGGGTGTCCGGTGCCACGCGGCCTCCGGTCTGAAGTGATTAAAAATTAGGCGTCACCACTTAACGTGGTTCTTCCTCGCCCCGCAAGAGACCCGTGAAGGCCGTGACCGCGAGCGACGTCAGCACGAGACCGATCATCATCTCGACGACGTACAGCGCGTAGAGAACCTGTCCCAGCGTAAGTGTCACGCGGCGCGGCCCGCCTGCGATCAACGGCGAGGCCGGAATTTCGATCGACGCCAACGGGCGGTGGCTGGTGCGCGGGCGCCAATGGTCCTCGAAGCCGAGACTGATGAAAGGCAGGAAGACGTCGAGCGAATAGGCGAGCGGCGCGAACGGCGGGTAGTTGGCCTCGGCCTTGGTGTCGTCCTGACCGAAGTTTCCCTTGAGCGCCATCACGTAGACGGTCTCGTCCTTGCAGTCCGCCTGGCCGCAGTCCCGCGATGCCCACGCCCAAACGCCGGCGAACAGCATGACGAAGAACACGGACCACAGCACCGTGCGCCACGGGTTGAACCCGTAGAGCGCGAAAAGATCGAGGAACATGCCCTGCAGCTTGGCCGTCCGGGTCGCACTGGCCCCGCGACGATGGCGGCGGCGGCGGGCAATGGCGATCTCGCGGGCGTCATCGTGGAAACCCTGGGCGACCAGCCGGCGCGACAACTGCATCCAGGCCTGCGGCTTGAAATGGACGTCGAGATCGTCGCCGGACTGCCCCTCCAGCCAGCGCAGCCGCGCCTTAGCCGTATCGACCCGCGCCGTCTTCACCGAGGACGGGACACCGGCCGGATTCTGCAGGTGTTCGTACACGAAACCATCGAGCACGAGGTGATCGAGATCCCGCCATTGCGGATTCCGGCGCGCCTGCTTGCGGCGCTCGGCGGCCGTCGGCGGCCAAGCTGAAGCGGCGTCCTCGTAGCTGCCGATATGGGCCCGCGAGAGATCGACGATGCCGCGCGGCCGGTGGTCGGCTTTTTCCGGCATGACGAGCCGATCGAGGCGGGCATCGACGAGACTGATGACGGACTCGTCGTACCGCGCCTGCAGAACGGCGTCGTAGGTGCCCTCGGTCGGCGCGCCGCCGCGCGCCAGGATCGCCGACTGCAACTTGCTTTCGGAGAGATCGAGGGTGCCGGCGATCTCGGCGTGATCGAGCGCGATGGCGCCGACGGCCTCGAAGCCACCGTCGAGCACCAGTTCGCGGGCGATCTTGACGCCGTTGGCGTAGAGGGCGGGGCCGGCCTTCACACGGATCTTGGTGGCGCGCAGGCGCATCTCGTTTCCGAGTACGGCCGCAGGCAGGCGCACCAATCCTCGGATATCGGCGCGTCCCATGAACCAGCCGCCACGAATGTGTGCGCCGTCGGCGCGGATCGCCAAGTCGCCACTGCCATCGATCGTGCTTTCGGTGAAGCCGACTTGCCCGTCGATCTGGGCGCCCGCGAACCGAACGCTGCCTTCGATCTTGGCACCGCGCATGATCCAGTTGCCGCCGAGGTGGACGACGTCGGCCTCGATGGCACGCCCCCGTCCGACGATGGTAACGTGGCTTGCGGAGATGCCCTGGGTAATGCGGGCACCGGCGACGTTGAAGCCGCCAGTTATCTGAGCGCCGGCGAGCGATAGACCCTGGGCAATGGTGATGCCGGCCGCGGCAATCGCCCAATCATCGCCCGGGCCCTTGATGATGGCGCCGCGCGCCGAAACCTCGCCGCCGACCCGCGCGCGGCCCAGCAGAATGCCGCCGGTGATCCGGGCACCCTCGAGGATCAAATCGCTGACGATCTCGGCGGCGCGGGCGTTGAACGCCTCGGAGCCTGCCGTGATCTCGAGTCCCTGCGCGTCGATCGCCTTGATCGAGATGCCGCGCAGGCGGAGCGAGCCCACGAGCTTGGCCCGTCGCAGCACCCAGACGCCTTCGCCGATCGCGCCGTCGGCATTGATCGCCACGCCGGCCCGCTCGACCTGAAGATCCTCCCAAAGCAGGCCACCCCCGATCCGGGCTCCGGCCAGCCGGATCTCGCCGCGGACGATTGCGGCGCGCAGGATCCATGGCCCGCCGAGCCGCATTCCGTCGGCCAGAATGGCGACATCGCCCGGGTTCTCGATCCGCGTGGATTCGAGCGTCAGCGCCTCGCCGATCGTCGCGCCGCGCAGACGCAGTTCCCCCTTGACCGTGCTGGCATTGAGGAACACCGCCGTCGTCACATGGGCGCGATCGGCCTTGATGGCACCCTCGATGGTGCAGTCGAAAAAGGCGAGGCGCTTCATCTGGGCATCGCGGACGCGGATCGCGGTATCACCGCCCGATGGCGCCGCGAAACGGCACTTGAGGAAGGCCAGCGGCTTGGCGACGACGCAGCCTTCGAGATCGAGTTCGCCCTTGATCGTCGCGTTGTGGACATCGATGCCGACCGGTGCCACGGTCCAGTCCGCATAGCGTTCGGTCGCCAGATCGCGCAGCACGGCAGCGCGCACCTCCTGACCGTGCATTTCCGCACGCCGGCCGGCGGCGACGGCGGCGATCAGGTCGCGCTCCGCACTGGTCAGATCGCCCGGGCGGCCGTCGTCCTCAGCCATCTCTCACCTCGACACGGTCGGCGCTCAAGCCAGCTCGGGCTTACGCTTGCCGGTCGCGGCGCCCTCCCCGGTCGCCGCCGGCTCGGCCCCCGGCACGGTCGCCTCGTCCAGCACCATCAGCAGCGGCGTCAGTCCCTCGTGATCGACCAATACGAAGATCTCGACGTCGCTGCGCGCCTCTTCACTCCAGCCAGCGATCTGCAGCGCACGCTCGGCCTTGGAGAACAGACCGTGGTTGCGCTGCGGCTTGCGATCCGTCCACTTTTTCAGCTCCTCGCCCTGGAGCCCCTTCTCGCTCGCCCACTTCTTGCGGATTTCGGTGAGGTCGGTATCGCTCGCGAGGGTCTCCTCGTGCTTGAGGCGTTGCAGCTCGCTGTAGCGGATCGGAATGCCGGCAATGCTGAACCCCTTCTGCGGCCAGCGCACCAATTCGAGGTCGCTGAGAACGCCGGCCAGCTGGTTCATGGCCAGCGCCTTCGAGGATTCGTCGGCGTTGTTGGGATCGCATCGGTAGAGGTTCGGGATTACCAGATAGGATGCGCGATTGTGGTGCACGAAATGGCGGCGCACCCACTCGAAATCGGCGCCCGGCGCCCGCGCGATGGCGGTCCGCAGCGCAGCGTTGACCTGGCGGATGACCGCACCCGGCGGGCGCAGCGACGGCGGCTCCTTCGGCGGGTTGAGAACGGCCAGGGCGAAAAGGCCGAGGTCGATACCCACGGTCGCCAGCAGCGCGATGAGGTCCCGGCCGGTGATCGGCTCGCCCCCGTCGGTGCGGGCCGTCGGCACCGAGCCCGACACCATGTAGCTCGCCAGGCTTGAGATGTAGGCACCGATATTCTTCCAGAGGTTCTTGATCGCGTTGGCGACGCCGGCCGGTCCTTCATTGAACACCGCTTCGCGCAGCTTCAACTCGGCCGGCTGCTCTGCCTGGGCCGCGGCCTGGCGGAGACGTTCGGCCAGCGTCGGGTCATAGCAACTGAAGCCGGGTTTACCGGGCTCGACGGCGACCGATTGGGCGAGCGCCCGCATCTCGGCGGCGGTCGAGCGGCCGAGCTGGTTGCTGCGGGCGGCGATGTTGCGGGCGCGGCCGCGAATGTCGGAGGCGCGCGCCTCGAAGGCGCGCTGGCGCTCCTCGACCGAGCCGCCGTCGAGAGCCGTCGCCGTCTGGCGCAGTTGCTCGACGTCGACCTGGACGGGATTGAGCCACGACCGCACCATGCCATCGCGCAGCGTGCCGACGGAATCGCGCACGCTGCGGCGGGCGTTGAACAGGGGGCCGCGACCGGCACCAGAGGCGACTCCGCAGCTGCCGCCGGCCGTCTCCTCCCGCGACATCTGCCCCTCCGACCAGCTCACCACGCTCTCGAGCTGGGCCCGCACGGCGTCGAGACGGGCCGCCACCACGGCGCTGGCGTCACGGGCGTCCTCCTGCAGGCCGGCAAGGCCGGTGCGCGTCGCCTCCTCGCCGGAGATCAGGCTCCACCAGAAGCCGTAGCCGAAACCGATCGACCAGACCGCCAGGAAGACATAGAGGGGGAAAGTGACCAAGCGGTCGCGCAGCGCGCGCTTGGCGCCGAACGTCTCGCGCAGCGTCAGCCACATCAGGAACGTCAGCGCCACGACCACGGCGATAACCAGCAGGTCGTTCGAGACCGACATGCCGCCAGGCCCCTGGACGCTCTGGCTCGTGCCCGTCGATACGCCGACGATGAAATCGCGCATGCCGTGCCACGTGGCGAAACCCGACAGCACCAGCAGCATCAGCGAGGCGAGCCCGATCAGGGTGTTGCGCCCGAACATATAGTCGACGACGCGGCCCCAACCGCCCGCCACTTTCGCTGTCATCTCGGACACTGGGCCCCTCCCTACGCCAACAACCTGCGGCCACTCGCTTGGAGTTAAACCACTCCGGGGCCGTTGTCGCGGGTCGGACACGGCGCGGCCGCGCACGAACCGGTCAGGTGTCTCCCGGCCGTCACTTCACAAAAAATTCGCAATTCGAACGTGGGACCGCCGCGGCGCAACCCTCAGCCGGCCAACGTCCGGGCCAACCCTCCGTCGTCCCATCGATCGAGGAGCCTGCCATGCTGACCCGGATCGCCAAGTTCGCGACCATCACCGCCACCTGTGCCCTCGCCGCCTTCGTCGCCGGCGGGCCCGTTACCGCGGCGCCCGAAGATCCCGGCCTTTCTGTCAGTGCCCAGCTCGACCGCAGCATTCTGAGAGCGGGCGAGACACAGAAAGTCCATGTCCGTATTGCCATCCAGAGCCGGCGGCCGAGCGCCAAGTCGCGCCCGCCGCTCAATCTCGCGCTGGTCATCGACCGCTCGGGCTCGATGGCGGGTCCGAGGATCGAGGCGGCACGACGCGCCGCACTCGATGCCGTCGACCGCCTCGGTCGCGACGATATCCTCTCGGTCGTCAGCTACGATGACCGCGTCGAGGTGGAGGTGCCGGCCACCAAACTGACGAACCCGGCGCAGGCCCGCGAGGCCATCCGCAAGCTCGGACCGCGCGGCTCGACCGCCATCTACGCCGGCCTGCAGGCGGGCGCGGAGGAGGTGCGGAAGTTCAAGTCCAAGGACCGGGTCAGCAAGGTCATCCTGCTGTCGGACGGTCTCGCCAATGTCGGTCCCTCGAAGCCGGCCGACTTCGCCGGCCTCGGACGCGAGCTTGCCAGCGAGGGGATGACGATCTCAACGGTGGGCCTCGGCCTCGGCTACAACGAGGATCTGATGGCGGCGCTTGCCAAGTCCGGCGATGGAAGTCACGCCTTCATTCAGGAGCCGGCTGAACTCGCCCAGTTCCTGTCGCGCGAACTCGATGACACGCTCGGCATCGTCGCCCAGGATGTGGAGATCATCATCACCTGCGCGCCGGGCGTGCGGCCACTGCGATCGCTCGGCCGCGACGGTGACGTAAAAGAGGGCCGGATGGCCTTCAAGGTGAGCCAGATCGTCGGCGGCGTCGACCAGGTGATCGTCGCCGAACTCGAGGTGCCGGCGGGCATGGCACGAGACGCCGCCGATCTCGCCAAGGTCGAGATCGTGTGGAGCCCGGCGGGTGAGACCGGACGCAAGTCGAAAGCGACCCAGGTTGCGGCTCGCTTCGACGAGGTGGCGAAGTCCGACGCCAGCATCGATCCGGACGTCGTCAAGGATGTCACCGCGCTGGTGGTGCGTGCCGAGCGCCAAGCCGCGATCAAACTCAGAGACGAGGGCCGGGTAGAAGAAGCGACCAAGAAGTTCGAAGCCAACGCCGCCTATGTGCGTCAGCAACAGTCACTGATGCCGAGCCTTCAGGCTTATGAGCCCCTGCAGAGTGAGTTGTCCGCCAACGAGGCGGCTGCCGCCCCCGTGGCATCGACCGCGTCGGGTTGGGCGAAGGCGCGCAAAGTGGGGCGCGAGGCCGATGGCAACAAGGCCGGCAGCTCGGTCCGCTACTGAGCCGGGCCTGCTCCCGATGACACAAGAGGCGCTCGCCGGACGGCCGGCGCCTTTCGCTTCGTGATGGTCGGGCTTCGTGTGTCACAGTTTCGGCCATTGCGCCGCGGATTCTCGGGCCGGCTGGGTGGGCCGCAGCCGGGCGCGAAGGCGCTGCACCGGACGATCGACCGCGATCACGTAGATCGCGGACATCGCGATGCTGATGGCGGCCGCGGCGCCCGTGTAGGCCAACGTTCCCGGCACAATCAGGTCACCGACCGTGACGTTGACGAGACCGGCGCCAATGAATTGCGACAGATAGACGGGATACGAGAGGTCGCCGAGCCAACGATCAATGGTGGGCCAGGGTGACGGCGTGCCGTCGGTCATCGAGGCAAGCAGAACGCAGAACAGAAGGGCAGCGCCATAATAACCCCAGGTGAGGTGGCTCACACCCACCTGCTCGACCAAGATCGGCAGGAACAGGAATAGGACCAACGCGGGGGCGATGGCCCATCGCGGCAAGGTCAGGCGCCGGACGATATGGCCATGCGTGTAGCAGGCGGCACCGAGACTGATGAAGAGCGATGCCGCGTAGGCGGGATAGTAGCGGTAGCCGAAGCCGACGCCGGCTAGCAGCAACCCGGCCGTTATGATCCCGCTGGCCACGACCCATATCTCCACCGACCGAACCGAGCGGGCGAGCGCGATCGGCATGAGCGCGTAAAAGACAATCTCGATTCCCAGCGACCATGCCGGTGGCACGACCTGTCGGTTGGCCCAGACGAGATCGATCAGCGTCAGATTGGCGATCCAGTCGTGGGCCGATTGTGGTGCTGCCTGGAGATTACCGAACCCGAATCTCGGCGGAAGGACCGCGATCAGCAAGAGCGACAAGAGCAGAAACAGCCAATAAGCCGGCATGATGCGGAGCAAGCGATTGATGAGGAAGACCCGGATTCCGTCCAAATGAAGTCCGTAAACGTTTTGAATGACGCGGGTCATCAGAAAGCCGCTGACAATGTAAAAAGCGGTGACGGCGTGGAAACCGAGCATGTTCTCGCCCGCCACCCAGAAGTGGTTGGCGATCACGATCAGGGAGAGCAGGAAACGCGTCGTTCCGAGCATGCGACCTTCAGCCGGGTGATGTTGCCATGCGCGGGATGCCGATAGACACGGATCATGGCTTCCGGATGAGCAGCCGTAACAGCTAGGTTAGGCGGCCGAACCGGGATAATCGAGGCGGCGACCATAGCTCATCGTCGCCGTCTGTCGATGGCGGGACTGCGGGAGCGTCGTGACAGACCGCGCGCCGGCGCTCCTCCGACAGCCGTGTCTGCCGGGAACCGGATGCCCCGTTCGTCGGGAATCTGGGGCTGGCGTTGCTCGGCAGGCCCGCGCTTGGTCCGCGACCCCGGGCGCTATGCTGCCGTGAGATCGGTCGATCTGGTCATGGCCGTTCGATGAGACGGCCTCACGAGCGTTCGCCCGACAGCCGGTCGAACAGTCGCGTCAGGCGGCCCGACAAGGCAACGGTCGTGGCGGTGATGGACACGGTGACGGCGGTGACCGCAGCAAAGTAAAGCATTTTCGTTCCGAGCGGCGCCTCGGCCTCGGCGATCAGGTTCATGCCGAGGAAGCCGGTCACGGTGGTGCCGACGAGGCCCAGAATGGTGATGGTCGTCAGGCGATGCATCGAGCCCGACTGACGGCGCAGCATGTCGCTGTCCAGATACTGCACGGTATCGAACAGCTCGGTGCGCAGATCCCGGTAGAGTGCTTCGTTGCCCAGGTGCGTGAGCTGGAGGCGGAACAGATCGCGCGCCTGGACCTGATCGGAAACCTCCGTGAACCAGTAGCGCTGGGTGAAGTGCATGAAGGCTTCCTGCTGGCGGTAGACGCCTTTTCGGAACTCCACGACCGAGGGCGCATTGCCGATCTCCAGACGCTTGATGGTCGCGACCAGCCGGTCGGAAAGCATCAGCATCGACGCCTTGTGGAAGTGGCTGATGAGGAACAGCAGGAAGTACTGGTGCCGGAATTGGCCGAGCAGGCCGCGCTCGTTGTCCGTGATCGATGGATCGGCGCCAGCGGCGAGCACCGTGAAGGCGTGGCCGCACGACAGGAACCGCGTATTCATCGCCTTTCCTCGGCCGCGCTCGTCGAAAAAGCGGTCGTAGCAGTAGCGCTGCTCGAAGTCGTGCAGCACGCGGTCGGAATAGGGGGGCTCCTCGCGTGGTCCCGGCGCGCTGGCGAAGGCCAGCCTGATGAAGTCGGCGCGGCAGAGATCGGTCATGCGATCGAGCGCGAGGAACGTCATCACCGGCATCCGGTAGTATTCGATCTGCCGGTAGACCAGGGGGCTGCCGCCGGGATCGGCGTAGGAGGCCAGCGGCGCCAACGCAAACGCCCAATGCGCCGCGATGCGGGGGGCCCGTCGCTCGCCGACGAAATCGAGATAGCTGGCGCGGTCCTCGTAGTCGGAGGCGGCCAGCACTTGGCCGTCGTGGCCGAGCCATTCCGTCCGCACCGGGCAATGCAGGGGATCGCCGTCGGCCGTCCAGCCCGGTGGGTAGGCGCGGCCGAACCGGTAGACGATATCCTTCGCGGTCGCGAGCGAGATGTCCGATGCCTCGATCTCGCAGGCCATGATGACCGTGTCGACATCGTGAAAGATGTGCAGGTCGATGTGTGCGACCCGGCAGGTCACCGGCGGAGCGCCGCGCTGCAGGATTATGCGAACAGCCGCGATGTCGGTCCGGCGATAGACCTTGAGCGGCGCCTCGGTGTCCTTCAGCTGGCGAGTCGGCCCGGCCGCGTCGCCGTAGAGAAATCGCTGGACGTGCGGCAGGAAGCTCACGAACTCGCGATAATGGCGCTCCTGGAACGAGCCGTCGGCCTGCCCGAACTCATCTTCGACCAAACTCCAGGTGCCGGGAGACAACTGTTCGAGGAGCGAGTCGGCCTTGACCGGCTTCTGCGAGGCGGAGGGCAGGATCTGCAGTGGCCATAACGCGATATGGCGAAAATGCCGGACCCTGATGTCGGGGGCGTTTTCCTGCGTCGCGTTGCCGGGCGACTGCACGTCGATGAGCAGTTCCTGTTGTGCCATGGTGTCCCCCTGCATCGCGCGACAGTCGACAAGAATTGCGACAGGGCGATAACGTCAAGCGGTGCGCTCCGCTGCGGTACCACGGCGGCGGCCAAACGACGAAGCTCGCAC
Organism: Hyphomicrobiaceae bacterium; assembly: GCA_049318625.1. Lineage (GTDB taxonomy): Bacteria > Pseudomonadota > Alphaproteobacteria > Rhizobiales > Hyphomicrobiaceae > JBMOGA01. The sequence goes on along the minus strand of JBMOGA010000010.1, from coordinate 36,386 downwards.
GGGCACCGGCTGACATCTGGCCCTTTTTTCAAGTCTAACGCATTGTATTTTATATGTAAAAAACTACCTTTCCCGTCCAAGCCGTTGGTGTAGGATGCGCGCCGATCGCTATGGGAACTCGATGGGGTTGGACAACATGACGGGCGCAGAGGCCGGGACCGAGGTCGCGAAGGGCACGCTGATGGCGGGCAAGCGCGGGCTCATCATGGGCGTCGCCAACAACCGCTCCATCGCGTGGGGCATCGCAAAGGCCTGCGCCGCGCAGGGGGCCGAGCTGGCGTTCACCTATCAGGGCGATGCGCTGAAGAAGCGCGTCGATCCGCTCGCCGCCGAGGTCGGATCGCGTCTCGTGCTGCCGTGCGACGTGACCGATGCCGCCTCGATGGATGCGGTGTTTGCTAAGCTGTCCACCGAGTGGGGGCGGCTCGATTTCCTGGTGCACGCCATCGCATTCTCCGACAAGGCCGAGCTCGATGGACGCTATGTGGATACGACCGAAAAGAATTTTCAGCAGACCATGCTGATCTCGTGCTTCTCGCTGACCGCGCTCGCCCAGCGCGCCGAGAAGCTGATGACGAGCGGCGGGTCGATCCTGACGCTGACGTACTACGGCGCGGAAAAGGTGATGCCGCACTACAACGTGATGGGCGTCGCCAAGGCGGCGCTGGAGGCGAGCGTGCGCTATCTGGCGGCCGACCTCGGCAAGACCGGCATTCGCGTCAATGCCATTTCTGCAGGTCCTATCAAGACGTTGGCGGCGTCCGGCATCGCCGACTTCCGCTATATCCTGAAGTGGAACGAGTACAATTCGGCGCTGCGGCGGACGGTGACGATCGAGGAGGTGGGGGCGTCGGGGCTCTATCTTCTGTCGGATCTGTCGCGCGGGGTGACCGGCGAGGTGCACCACGTCGATGCCGGTTACCATGTCCAGGGCATGAAGAACGAGGAAGCGCCGGACATCACGGTGTCGCGGAGTACCGACAGCGAATAACGGCGAACCGTTACGTTGTAATTCAGCCGCTTAGCTGCATTTGCTGCGTCTTTCCATTGCCGTTCGGCCCGCGGACGGTCTAGGATTCCCGCGTGGAATTGCGGGGAGATATTTGGTGCGTCGTCGCGTGATGGCATGGGCGGCTGCGTTTGCCGTCGCGTCGATGAGTGGCGCGTCGGCGGAGCCCAATTCGGCGGCAACGACACAGCCGCGGGCGGCAACCGGCAACCCGGCCGTCCCCCGTGTCAAAACGGCACCCGCGCCCGCAACCTGGCGCGTGCAATCCACCGCATGGAGCGAACGTGACGAGCAGCGGTTCGCGGAGTTCGTCGCCCGGATCGGCGAGAGCGGCTGCCGGACCGTCCACGCCTGCCTGACGAGCCCGGCCGCCAATCCGCAATTCGCGGCCTCCAACCCGCCCGGCATGAGCTTCTACGCCGACTGCGCCGACCTGCCTTATGTGCTGCGCGCCTATTTCGCGTGGAAGAACGGACTGCCGTTCTCGTTCGCTTCGGGGGTGCTCCCGCTCGGCAGCTCCACCGACATCCGCTATACGGCGCGCGGCAATCAGATCACGGCGCGCACCGACGTACCGGCTGGCGCCGACGCCCGCAAGGTGCTGCCGACGATGTCGGGCATCATCTCCTCGGCCTTCTATCGCGTGCCGCCGGGGCATGCAGGACGGCTCGGGCCGGACCATTATCCGGTCCGGATCACGCGCGAGAGCATCCGCCCCGGCACCATCATCTACGACCCGAACGGGCATGTCGCGGTGGTCTACAAGGTGTCGCCCGAGGGGCGCATCCACTACATCGACAGCCATCCAGACAACTCGCTCACACGCGGCGTCTACGGAAAGTCGTTCGTGCGGGCGAGCCCGGCGATGAGCGCCGGCTTCAAGCGCTGGCGGCCGATCCGCCTCGACGGCGCCGCCCAGCGCCCGGACGGCTCCTACGAAGGCGGACGGATCGTGCTCGCCGCGGATCGCGACATCGCGGACTGGTCCGACTAGCAGTTCTACGGCACAACCGCGCGCAATCCTGCAAGCTGGAGCGCGGGCCGGTTCGAGATCGGCGGCGAACGCGCCGACTGGTACGACTTCGTCCGCCGCCGGCTCGCCCACGCCAACTTCAAGTACGATCCGATCGAGGAGACGCGCTCGCTGGTGCGCGGCTTGTGCGAGGACCTGCGCTACCGGACGGACGCCGTCGATGCCGCCATCAAGGCGGGGATTGCAGCCAGGCCGCAGCCCGACCGTCTGCCGACCAACATCTACGGCACCGACGGCGACTGGGAGACCTACTCGACGCCGTCGCGGGATGCGCGTCTCAAGACGGCGTTCCGGGAACTGCGCGACGAGATCGTCCGGTTCCTCACGCTGGCGCGGACCGAGCCCGGCAAGCTCGCCTACGACGGCCGGCATCTGGCCCGGGACATCGCCGATGTCTACCTGGCCGAAACGAGGGCGTGCCGGATCACCTATGTGCGCAGCAACGGGACCGGCCGGGAGATCACGTTCCGGGACGCCGAGGCGCGCCGCTACGCGCTGTCGTTCGACCCCTATCATTGTGTCGAGCGGCGGTGGGGCGCTGCGTCGGCGGACGAATTGGCGACGTGTCCCGATGGGGCGGAAAAGCGGGCCTGGTACGATGCCGAGCAGCGCCTGCGCAACCAGCCGGATCGGACCTATGATGTGCGCATGGGCTTTTCGCTGGCCGAACTGCGGCAGCGCGCGCCCGGCAGCGGCATCGACACCGCGCCCGATGTCTCCGTCGCGGCGGTGCTGGCGGCGGAGGGCCTATCGCTGGACAGCCTCGGCGCGGCGGAACCCGCGCCATCCCCCGTCGCTTCCCCAGGCCCGACGCTGGTCGTCGGCGTCCGGCACCCGAGCCTCGACGAACAGTAGCGGCGATCCCGGTTCGCACCTCAATCCGGCAGGCCCGGCACCCGTTCCAGCATGCGTCTCATGATCGCGAACCGCAAAGCGTAGGGCAGACGCCGCGCCAACCGCAGCAAGAACACCATCTTCCAGGGGAACGCGATTTCGAACTGCCGTTTCGCGAGGCCACGGCGGATGTGCCCCACGGCCGCGTCGACCGACATGAGCCATGGCATGGGAAAGGTGTTGACCGCGGTCATCGGCGTCTCGACGAAGCCGGGATTGATCACCGTAACGGCGACGCCGAAGCGGGCGAGGTCGTCATGGAGCGTCTCGGCCAGCGAGATGGCCGCGGCCTTGGTCGGGTTGTAGGCGATGCCGCGCGGAAGCCCCATGTAGCCGGCCACCGATGCCATCAGCGCCAGATGCCCCGCCCCACGGCTGCGCATGCGCGGGATGAGACCCTCGAGGGCATAGATGATGCCAAGGTAGTTGACCGACATCGACTCGACGATCTTGTCGGTATCGAACTGCGCCGCCGCCATGTTGTGCCAGACGCCGGCGTTGAGAACGGCGAGATCAATGGGCCCGATCCCGGCCTCGATGGCCGCGACCGTGCGCAGGACCGCTTGGCGGTCCGTCACATCGAGGGGAAAGGGCTTGATGCGCGAGTCGGCGGCGGCCAGCTCCGCCAGCTTGTCGGACGATCGGGCGGACGCCGCGACGAGTGCGCCATCCCTGGCGAACGACAATGCGAGCGCGCGACCAAGCCCGGTGCTCGCACCGGTGATCCAGACAACCCGGGGCGCTGCCAACAGACTTTCCTCCGACGGTTCTTCCTACTGGACCGTCACATCCCGGTCAGGGGTTGGACCAGCCGCGAAACGAGGCCCTTGAACCGCGCCTTGCGCTCGCTGGCCACAAGGCAAATGCAAGGCTCGGTCGCTTCGACCACAGGCCGGTGCTCGGTATCCTCGTCGAGATCGGCGATATCGCCGACGGCGTAGCGGCCAAAGCGGTCGACGTAGGCGCCGCGCAGGATCAGGGTGAGTTCCATGCCACCATGACCGTGCTCGGGCATGGCCCGTCCGGCCGCGACCTTGAGCATTCGCAGATCGCCGTCGGTCCCGGCCGACAGCGGGATCGGCTTGTGCCAAACGCCCGGCCCCAACCGCTTCCAGGCAATGCCGTCGATGCGATCGCCCACGAGCGGACGAAGCGGTCGCGGCACGTCCGCTTGCACGGCCACGCCTGCGGGCGTCTCCTGGGTGCCAGCGGCCGCCGCGGACTTGGCGAGCCGGGTCACGGGCGTCGGTCCGACCAACCCCTCGTCCGGGAGTTCGCGCAGGCATGCGAACCCGAGTTGCTCCATCAGGCGCAGCTCGGCCTGGCAGTGGGGGCACATGGCTACGTGCGTGGCGATCACGGCGGCGAGCGGCTCGACGAGCGTGCCGGCGGCGAAGCTCATCAGCGTCGAATCATCGGGATGATGCTGAATTTTCATTTATTGCAGGTCCTCGACCAGCTCGCGGATCTTCTGGTAGGCGAGCCGCATTCTCGATTTGACGGTTCCGAGCGGCAAGGCGAGCCGTTCGGCGATTTCGCTGTGGGACAGGCCGTCGACGAAGGACAGCGCCACGACCTCGTGCTGGTCCGGCGGCAGGGTTGCGAGTGCGCGGCGCACGCGCTCCTGGCGCTCGCGATCCGACACGGCCTCGTCGGGCGGGGCATCCTCAGAGGGTTCCTCGTCGTGCCCTTCCGGCAGCTCGTACCAGATGACCTCGCGGCGCAGGCGGTCGATCCGCAGGTTGCGTGCGATGGTGAAAATCCAGGTCGTCGGACTGCCCTTCTCTCCGGAATACAACGCAGCCTTGCGCCAGACCGTCAGAAGGGTCTCTTGGGCGAGTTCCTCGGCCGTGTTCGCGTCCGCGCCCTGCCGCATCATGTACGACTTCACGCGGGGCGCGTAGGTCTGGAACAGGGCGTGAAACGCTTCGGCGTCGCGATCGAGGGCGACGCGTTGCAGTAGATCCGTCATGATCCCTAAGCCAACGATCGATGGCGATCGCAGCATGGGCCGCTCTTTCGCCTGCAGTTGGACCATAGCTCAACCTCGTGCTCTCGTATAGTTCAGTACGGCAGCCGCGGCCGGCGGATCACTCGAACTTGCGAAGGGAAGAGGCGACGCCATGGTGTCGATGACGTTGCCGGAGGTCGCCATGCTGCTGGGAGCGGCTGCCGTCGCCGCGCCGCTGGCCAAGTTTCTCCGGATCGGCTCCGTCCTCGGCTACCTCTTGGCCGGCATCGCGCTCGGTCCCTACGGCCTCGGCGGCATGTTCTCGCTCTACGCGGCCAAGGAGATCCTGCACGTCGCCGAGTTCGGCGTTGTTCTACTTTTGTTTCTGATCGGGCTCGAGCTGCGACCGGCCCGGCTGTGGGCGATGCGCTCGGCGATCCTCGGAGCCGGCGTGTTGCAGGTGCTGCTGACCGCCGCCGCCATCGCGCTGATCGGCGATCTCCTGTTCCTCGGCGGGTCCGCGGCCCTGTTCGTCGGGCTGGCGCTGGCGCTGTCGTCGACGGCGTTCGCGCTGCAGATACTCGAGGAGACCGGCGAGTTGAAGCTCCGGCATGGCCGGCTCGCCTTCGCGATCCTCCTGCTGCAGGATCTCGTCGCCATCCCGCTGATCGCGCTCGCACCGATGTTCGCCGCCTCGCTGTCGGCCAACGCGAGCGGCATGGACTGGCACGCCGCCGGCAAGGCGCTCGCCGTCATCGTCGCGGTCATGGTGCTCGGCCGGCCGATCATCGACCTCTTGCTTCGCCTGGTCGCCCGCACGCGGGTCAAGGAAGCGATGACGGCGGCCGCCCTGCTGACCGTCATCGGCATCGCCATTCTGATGCAGCAGGTGGGGGTGTCGGCCACGCTCGGCGCCTTCATCGCCGGCGCCATCCTCGCCGACAGCTCGTACCGCCATCAGCTCGAAGCCGACATCCAGCCGTTCCAGGGCCTGCTGCTCGGGTTGTTCTTCACCGGCATCGGCATGGCGCTCAACATGCAACTCGTGCTGGCCAAGCCGCATGTCGTGATCGCGCTGGTGGCGCTGCTGATCGCCATCAAGGCGGGCGTGCTCTACCTCGTCGGCCGCTGGTCGGGGCTGAAGCCGCAACCCTCGCGCCGGCTCGCCCTGGCGCTGTCGCAAGGTGGCGAGTTCGCCTTCGTGCTGCTGACGGCCGGGGTCGTCGCCGGGGTGCTGTCGGTCGGGCACGCGGAACTGTTCGCCCTGGTCGTGACATTGTCGATGATCGCGACACCCCTGCTGCTGCTGCTCGACCGGATCTTCCTGCCGCCCGCCAAGGAGGCGACGCCGGCGTTCGAGAGGCCGCCGGAGAACGACGGCCATGTCATCATCGCCGGCTTCGGCCGGTTCGGGCAGATCACCGCCCGAATTCTGCGGGCCAAGCATATCCCGTTCACGGCGCTCGATATCAGCCCCGACCAGATCGAATTCGTCCGGAAATTCGGATCGCAGGCGTTCTTCGGTGATGCCAGCCGGCCGGATATTCTGGCTGCGGCGCAGGCGGAGAAGGCCCGCGCGTTCGTACTCGCCATCGACGACGTGGACGCCTCGCTCAGAACCGCCGCGTTCGTGCGGGCGACCTATCCCGATCTGCCGATCTACGCCCGCGCCCGCAATCGCAACCACGCCTACCGATTGACGGATCTCGGGGTCCGTGTCATCCGGCGCGAGACGTTCCTGTCGGCGCTCGATCTCACACGGGAGGTGCTGCGGGGGCTGGGGTTGCCGGAGGCCGAGGTCGAGCGCACAGTGTCGACGTTCAGGAAGCACGACGAGCGGCGGCTCTCGGAGGACTACAAGCACTTCACGGATGTTCAGAAATTGCAGGAACTCGCCCGCAGCGACGCGGCCACGCTCGAAAAACTGTTCAGCGACGATGCCGCGGAGCAGGCGAAGGCTCAGGCGAGCGATCGCGCCCCTCAATCGACCAAGGAGCGGGCGCAACAGGCCAAGAAGCGACAGAAGGAGCGGACCGATGCCACGCCGCCCGGCTGAGCCGCTGGACCTGAACGACCGATGCGAGGAGCTGCCGACATGACCCCGAGGCTCATCTGCGTCGGACACGCCGCCCTGGACAGGGTCTATCGCATCGCCCAGTTTCCGCCCGAGCCGACCAAGGTGCGGGCGATCGAGCACATCGACAGCGGCGGCGGCATGGCGGCCAACGCCGCTTCCGCCATCGCCAAGCTCGGTGGCAAATCCGAGCTGTGGAGCCGGGTCGGCGACGACGCGGCGGGGCAGACGATCCGTGCCGGCCTGCAGTCTCTCAAGGTCGATGTGCGGTGGGTGCAGTCGTTCGAGGGCGCCCGCTCGTCGACGTCGGCGATCATCGTCGACGGCCGCGGCGAGCGCCTGATCGTCGGCGACCGCGATACCGGCATGCCGTCGTCGACGGCCTGGCTGCCGCTGGAACGGGTGGCCGGGGCCCAGGCCGTGCTCGGCGACCTGCGGTGGCTCGAAGGGCTGCGCGCCGTCTTCGCCGAGGCGCGGCGCGAGGGCGTGCCGACCGTGCTCGATGCCGATCTCGGTGCGCGCGAAGCCCTGTCCGACATTCTGCGGCTCACCGATTATGCCGTGTTCTCGGCACCGGCGCTGGTAGACTTCGCTCCCGACGGCAGCACCGCGGACCGGCTGGCGCGTGTCGCGGCACTCGGTCCGAAGCATTCCGGCGTCACGTCCGGGGCCGACGGCTATTCGTGGCTCGCGGCCGACGGCCGGCTGGCGCATATCCCGGCCTTCTCCGTGGATGTCGTCGACACCACGGGGGCTGGCGATGCGTTCCATGGGGCCTTTGCTCTCGGGATCGCGGAGGGCCGGCCGGTCGAAGAAGCCGCGCGCATGGGGGCCGCCTGTGCTGCCCTCAAATGCCGGCGGCTCGGCAGCCGCAACGGCTTGCCGACCCGGGCCGAACTCGATGACCTGGTCGCCACCCGCCACTGAGCGGCTACTCAGAAAGCAGCAACCCGCCTCCCTGGACTGCACTCCTCCCCGCGCTTATAGGTCGCGATCGGTTAGCGAAGGACATTGCCCATGCCAGACGTGCGCCACAACGACATGGCGAACGCCATCCGCGCTCTTGCGATGGACGGCGTCGAGAAGGCGAAATCCGGTCATCCCGGCATGCCGATGGGCATGGCCGATGTGGCGACCGTGCTGTTCACCGAATTCCTCTCCTACGACGCGGCCGACCCGGCGTGGCCGAACCGCGACCGGTTCGTGCTCTCGGCGGGGCACGGCTCGATGCTCATCTATGCGCTGCTCTATCTCTCCGGCGTGCCCGGCATGGATATCGAGCAGCTCAAGGCGTTCCGCCAGCTCGGCGCGAAAACGGCCGGGCATCCGGAATATGGCCACGCACCCGGCGTCGAGACGACCACCGGCCCGCTCGGCCAGGGCGTCGCCACCGCGGTCGGCATGGCGCTCGGCGAGCGGCTATGGCACGCGCGGTCCGGCGGCCTGATCGACCATCATACGTATGTGATCGCCGGCGATGGCTGCCTCATGGAGGGCATCAGCCAGGAGGCGATCACGCTCGCCGGCCATCTCGGGCTCGGCAAGCTGATCGTGATCTTCGACGACAACGCGATCTCGATCGACGGCGCGACCAGCCTGTCGACCTCGGAGGACCAGATCGGCCGCTTCCAGGCCGCCGGCTGGAATACGGCCCGCGTCGACGGGCACGACCCGGCTGCCATCCGGACCGCGCTGGCGGCCGCCAAGGCCGATTCCTCCAAGCCGTGGCTGATCGCCGCCAAGACGGTCATCGGCTTCGGCGCGCCGAAAAAGGCCGGCACCGCTTCGGCGCACGGCTCGCCGCTCGGCGCCGACGAGATCGCCGCGGCGCGCGTCAAGCTCGGCTGGCCGCATGCGCCGTTCGAGGTGCCGGAGCCGATCCTGTCGGCGTGGCGGGCGGCGGGGGCTCGCGGGCGGGCGGCGCGCACGGCGTGGTCGCAGGCCTGGGCCGGGGCCGACGCGGCGCTCAGGGCGCAACTCGCCGATCCGCTCGGCGGGGCGACGGGCGAGAGCTTCGCCGCCGCCGTTGAGGCCGCCAAGAAAGCCGCGGCCGCCGAGACGGGCAAGAAGGCGACGCGCCAGTGGTCGGAGCATACGCTCGAGCATCTGGTGCCGGCGGTGCCGGCGCTGATCGGCGGGTCGGCCGATCTCACCGGGTCCAACAACACGCGGGTCAAGGGCCAGGTGGCCATCGCCAAGGGCGCCTTCGACGGGCGCTACATCCACTACGGGATCCGCGAGCACGCCATGGCGGCGGCGATGAACGGGCTGGCGCTGTACGGCGGCGTCATTCCCTACGGCGGCACGTTCCTGGTGTTCACGGATTATTTCCGGCCGTCGATCCGGCTGTCGGCGCTGATGGGGCTCAGGGTCGTGTACGTGATGACGCACGACTCGATCGGCCTCGGCGAGGACGGGCCGACGCATCAGCCGGTCGAGCACGTCGCGGCGCTCCGGTCCATTCCCAACCTGCTGGTGATGCGGCCGGCCTGCGGCGTCGAGACGGCGGAATGCTGGGCGATCGCGCTGCAGTCGACCGGGGCCCCGTCGGTGCTGGCGCTGACGCGGCAGGCGGTGGCGAACCTGCGCACCACCCATACCGACGAGAACCTGTCGGCGAAGGGCGCGTACGTGCTGCGCGAGGCCAAGGGCCGGCGCGACGTGACGCTGCTGGCGACGGGCTCGGAGGTCGGCCTCGCGGTCGAGGCGGCCGATCTGCTCGCCAAGGACGGCGTGGCGGCGGCCGTCGTCTCGATGCCGTCGTTCGAACTGTTCCGGGCGCAGAGCGAGGACTATCGCCGCGCGGTACTCGGCACGGCTCCGCGGGTCGCGGTCGAGGCCGCGGTCGTGCAGGGCTGGCACGAGTGGATCGGCGCCGACGGCGCGTTCGTCGGCATGTCCGGGTTCGGCGCATCCGCGCCGGCGCCCAAGCTCTACGAGCATTTCGGCATCACTGCCGCCAACGTCGCCGCCACCGCCCGGCGGCTGGCGGGGCGCTGAGGCAGAGCAACGACGGGCGAACGGACGAGACCCATGAACCTCGACAGGCTGAAGACCATCGATGCCGCCGACGTGGCCGGCAAGCGCGTGCTGGTGCGGGCGGACCTCAACGTGCCGGTGCAGGACGGCGCGGTGTCGGACGCGACGCGACTCGCGCGGTTGATCCCGGGCCTCAAGGATCTGGCCGACCGCGGCGGCAAGGTGATCGTGCTGTCGCACTTCGGGCGGCCGAAGGGCGGACCGGACCCGGAGTTCACGCTGGCACCGGTAGCGGCCGAACTCGGCCGTCTGATGGGCCGGCCGATCGGCCTCGCCCAGGACTGCATCGGGCCGCAGGCGGAAAGCCGGATCGCCGCGATGGCGCCGGGCGACATTCTGGTGCTGGAGAACCTCCGCTTCCACAAGGGCGAGGAAAAGAACGACCCGGCGTTCGTCGATGCGCTGGCGCGGCTCGGCGACCTCTACGTGAACGACGCCTTCTCGGCCGCCCACCGCGCGCACGCCTCGACCGAAGGGCTCGCCCACCGGCTGCCGGCATACGCGGGCCCGCTGATGATGGAGGAGATCCGGGCACTGCGCGCCGCGCTGGAGCATCCGGAGCGGCCGGTGGCGGCGGTGGTCGGCGGCGCCAAGGTCTCGACCAAGATCCCGGTGCTGACCCACCTCGTCGCCAAGGTCGACAAGCTGATCATCGGCGGCGGCATGGCGAACACGTTCCTGGCGGCGCAGGGGCTCGGGATCGGCAAGTCGCTGGCGGAATTGGATCTGGTCGGCACGGCGCGCGAGATCGTCGCCGCCGCCGCGGCCAAGGGCTGCGAGATCGTGCTGCCGGTCGACGCCGTGATCGCGCGGGAGTTCAAGGCCGGCGCCGCGTCGCAGACCGTCCCGGTTGCGGCAGTGCCGGCCGACGCCATGATCCTCGATATCGGGCCGCAGTCGGTGGCCCATCTGGCGCAGGTGCTCTCCGGCTGCAAGACGGTGCTGTGGAACGGCCCGCTCGGTGCCTTCGAGATCGCGCCGTTCGGGGTCGGCACCTTCGCGCTGGCGCAGGAAGCCGCCCGGCTTACCAGGGCCGGCCGGATCGTCTCGGTGGCCGGCGGCGGCGATACGGTCGCCGCGCTCAATACCGCCGGCGTCGCCGACGATTTCACTTACGTCTCGTCGGCCGGCGGCGCCTTCCTCGAATGGCTCGAAGGCCGCGAGTTGCCGGGCGTCGCCGCCCTGGCACGGCCTTGACCGCCTCGACCCGCGCCGCAGCCCGTTGGCCGCGCGGCCTCGTGTTCGATCTCGACGGCACGCTCGTCGACAGCGTCGGCGACATCGCGGGGGCGCTGAACGCGGCGCTCGCCGACCATGCGCTGCCGGCACTGGCGGTCGACGACGTCCGCCGGCTGGTGGGGCGCGGCGCCGAGGTGACGATCCAAAGGGCGCTCGGCCAGATCGGCGGCGGCAACCGGGATGTCGCCAGCGTTCATCGGGCGTTCGTGCGCCATTACGCCGCCCATCCGGCCCGGCAAACGGTGCTCTATCCCGGCGCGCGGGAACTGATCGACGATCTGATCGGTGCCGGCCAGCGCCTCGCCATCTGCACCAACAAGCCCGAGGCGCTGACACACGTCATTCTGGACGCGCTCGGCGTCACGGCTCTGTTCGGTGCCGTGATCGGGGAATCGACCCGGCTGCCACGCAAACCCGACCCGGCCATGCTGGCGGCCGCGCTCGACGGCATCGGCGTGCCGGCCGACCAGGGCGTGATGATCGGCGACAGCGTGACGGACGTCGGCACGGCCCGCGCCCTCGGCATCCCGATCGTGCTCGTCTCGTTCGGCTATACGCCTGTGCCGGCCCGCGAGCTCGGCGCCGACGCGGTCATCGACCATCTCAGCGAGTTGCCGGCGGCGCTGGCGCGCCTTTCGGGCGCGGCCTGACCGCCTGCCGCGTTGCGCAACGGCGCCCCGACGCTTAGGTGTGCTGGGAGGAGACCGTTCACATGCTCGCCGAGTTGCACATCTACCTGGGCGTCGCCCTCGCCGGCCTGGTCAGCTTCCTGTCGCCGTGCGTGCTGCCGCTGGTGCCGCCCTATCTCGGCTATCTCGGCGGGACGACGATCAGCCAGGCTTCACTGGCGGAGGGCATCGACGCGCGGGTGTGGCGGCGGGTGGTGCTCGGTTCGGTCTTCTTCGTGCTCGGCTTCACGACCGTGTTCGTGGCGCTCGGTGCCGGCGCCTCGGTGTTCGGCCAGCTGATCCAGATCTACAAGGCCGAGCTGTCGATCGCCGCCGGCCTCGTCATCATCCTGTTCGGCCTGCATTTTCTCGGCCTGCTGAGGATATCGCTGCTGTACCGGGAGGCGCGCTACCACGCCGACATGGATGGCGTCAGTCTAGCCGGCGCCTATGTCATCGGCCTCGCCTTCGCGTTCGGCTGGACGCCGTGCATCGGTCCGGTTCTCGCCACCGTGCTCGCCGTCGCGGCCAACGAAGCGAGCCTCGGACGCGGCGTGGCGCTGCTGTTCACCTATTCGCTGGGGCTCGGCGTGCCCTTCGTGCTCGCCGCCGTGGCGATCCGCCCGTTCATGGCGTTCATGCAGCGGTTCAAGCGCCACCTCGGCGTGGTCGAGCGCGTGATGGGCGTGCTGCTGATACTGACCGGCATCGCCATCCTCAACGTCTTCCCCTGGTTCAGCATGAATGCGTTCGGCCAGTGGATGCTCGATACCTTCCCCGTTCTTCTGCGGATCGAGGAGATGTTCACCTCGCCCGCCCTGCAGACCGAGATCCTGAAGCAGTAACCCGGAAAGGGAGCGCATGGCCCGCACCCCGATCGCGCTGACGATTGCCGGCTCCGACAGCTCCGGGGGGGCCGGGATCCAGGCCGACCTCAAGACTTTCTCCGCCCTCGGCGTCTACGGCGCGAGCGTGCTCACCGCGCTGACCGCGCAGAACACGACCGGCGTACAGGGCGTGCTGGCGATCCCGCCCGCATTCGTCTCGGCGCAGATGGACTCGGTGTTCGCGGACCTCGCGGTCGATGCGATCAAGACGGGCATGCTGGCCAACGCGGCGATCGTGCAGGCCGTGGCAACGGCGCTCTCCGGGCGGCCGGCGATCCCGGTGGTGGTCGATCCGGTGATGGTCGCGACCTCGGGCGATCTCCTGCTGGAGCCGGACGCGGTCGCCGCCATCACCGCCCTATTGCTGCCGCGCGCCGATCTCGTGACGCCCAACCTGCCGGAAGCGGCGCGGCTTTCCGGCGAGGCGGAGGCGGCGAGCGTGGACGCCATGGAACGACAGGGGCGGATCATTCTCGACCGCGGCGCCCGGGCCGTGCTGGTCAAGGGCGGGCACGGCAGCGGGACCGAGGCGATCGACGTGCTCGTGACGCGCGATGGCATGCGCGTGTTCGCCGGGCGGCGCGTGGGCACACCGCACACGCACGGCACCGGCTGCACACTGTCGTCGGCGATCGCGGCGCTGCGCGCACGCGGGCTCGACCTCGCGGACGCCGTCGGCCGTGCCAAGACCTACGTGCGCCTCGCGCTGGAGGCGGGCCGCGATCTCGGTGTGGGGCACGGGCACGGCCCGGTCGATCATCTCTACGCCGTGCGCCGGCTCGATCTCCCGCCTGCGGAGTAACAACCGCGCGCCGATTGCCAGCGCGCGTCAGCGTGCCTATGGTGCGCCGCTGCGCAGGAGGGTTCCACCATGGCCGTTTCGCTCCCGACCATCGCCGACATCGAGGCTGCCGCTCGGCGCCTCGCAGGTCTCGCCATCCACACGCCGCTGCTCGCGCATCCGGCGCTGGACGCGCGCACCGGCGGGCGCATCCTGCTCAAAGCCGAGAACCTGCAGCGGGTCGGCGCCTTCAAGTTCCGCGGCGCCTACAATGCCTGCGCGCAGATCGACCGCAGCCGCTATCCGGGCGGCGTCGTCGCGTGCTCGTCCGGCAATCACGCCCAAGGCGTCGCCCATGCCGCGACACTGCTCGGCCTGAAGTCGGTGATCGTCATGCCGTCGGACGCGCCGGCGCTCAAGATCAAGCGCACGCGCGCGTTCGGCGCCGAGGTGGTGCTCTACGACCGGCTGACCGCCGATCGCGACGCCATCGCGCGGGGCATCTGCGAGGAAACCGGCGCGGCCTTCGTGCACCCCTTCGACGATCCGCACGTGATCGCCGGCCAGGGCACGGTCGGGCTGGAGCTGATGGCGCAAGCCAAGGCCATGGGCCTCACGCCCGACGCCGTGCTGGTCTGCTGCTCGGGCGGCGGGCTGGCGTCGGGCGTCGCGACCGCCGTCAAGGCGGCCAGCGCGGCAACCAGCGTGCACACCGTCGAACCGGCGGGGTTCGACGACTTCGCGCGTTCGCTGGTGGCGGGGTCGCGCCAGACCAATGCCCGGCTCGGCGGCTCGATCTGCGACGCGTTGATGGCGCCGACTCCCGGCCTGATCACCTTCGCGGTCGGCCAGGAGCTGATGGGCGAAGGGCTTGCCGTGACCGACGACGAGGCGCGCGCGGCCATGCGCTTCGCCTTCGAGGAGCTGAAGCTGGTGCTGGAGCCGGGCGGCAGCGTGTCGCTCGCCGCGGTGCTCGCCGGCAAGCTCCCCGTAAAGGGCAGGACGATCGCCTGCGTGCTGTCCGGCGGCAACGTCGATCCGAAGCTCTACGCCGAGATCATCACGACGGGGTGACGTCGGGGGGCGTGGCGTGCGGCGCAGCGTCCGGTGCCGGCGCGGCGGCTGCCGGCTCGTCCGCGAGCACGTCCACTGGCACGTCCACCGGCGCGGCGATCGGCTCGGGCGGCGGCAGGATGCTCGAGATGGAGTGCGTGACCGGCGCCGGCTCGGCGGTGCCGCCCGACTCGAAGGCGATGGTCTCCAGCACGGCCGACAGCTTGCCGCTCGCCGTATCGAGGGCGCTCGCCAACTTGGCGAGCCGCGCCGACTCGATCGCCTGCTGCAGGCTCATCGCGTAGAGGCGCGCCGCGTGACGGGCGATCTGCTCGCAGCTTTCGGGGTCCGGTGCCTTCGCCTGCAGCGACCACGCGAGTTCGTGGATGTCCTCGGCGGCAGTCAGGATGCCCTGCGGCGCGGACGGCCCCTCGGCGGCCGCACCCGGCTCCGGCGCCCGGCGCTGAGACAGTTCGGCGCGCGTCTCGGAGAGGTGGGTCTTCACCTCCTCGATCTCGGTCTTGAGCTGGCCGAGCAGCGCCGGCGGATCGCGCAGCGACGATTGCAGCCGCCCGATGGCCTCCTCCAGCAGCGCGCTGTCGAGGCGGCGCGCGCGCCGGCCGTGCTCCGACAGGAACCAGCGGCCCCGCGCCGTCTGCAGGAGTGTCGCCTCGATGGTGCGATACTCGGCGTCGGACTCGTCGACGACTTGCACTGCCGTTGTCTGCATGGAGATAACGCCTCGATCCGTGTTACCGCATCGAGGGTTAGCGCGATTCGTCGGCGCCACCGCCGGTCGCACCGGCTCCGGTCGCTCTGAGCTGTGCACAACGCGGTCCGCAGCCGCCGACGGGGCTGCCATCCTCCTTCCAGTCGGGCTGAGCATGTTCGCGGACGAGCGGGAAAAGCAGGGCTTCGCCAACCGGCTGGCGGTCTATTACGGCGCGATCTTCGTCATCTACGGCATCCAGTTGCCCTACCTGCCGGTGTGGCTGGATTGGCGCGGCCTTTCGGCGACCGACATCGGGCTGGTGAGTGCGCTGCCGCTGGTTGCCCGGATCGTGCTCACGCCGTTGATCGCCATGGCCGCCGACCGGACGGCGGGACACCGGACCGCCGTCATCCTCCTCGCCTGGCTCGGCGTGATCGCGGCCGCGCTGCTCGGGTGGTCGTCGACGGTGCTGGCCACCGGCGCGGTGGTGTTCGTCCTGCTGATCGCCACCTATACGGCGATGCCGCTCGCCGAATCGATCGCCATGGCCGGCGTGCGGGCGGGCGCGCTCGACTATGGCCGCATGCGGCTGTGGGGGTCGGTGACGTTCATCGTGGCGAACGTGGCGGGTGGGCTGCTGGTCGCGGTCTACGGCACCGCCGTCGTCGCCTACGGGCTGCTGGCCGGCGCGCTGATGACGGTCGCGGGCGCGCATCTGCTGCCGGTGGTGGCGCGCGGGGCGGCGACGCAGCAACGCCAGCCGACGCTGGCCGCGGCGCGCCGGCTGGTGACCAACCCGGCGTTCCTGCTGCTGGTCACGGCGGCCGGCGCCATCCAGGCGTCGCACGCGGTCTTCTATGCCTTCGGCGTGCTGCACTGGCGTGAGAATGGACTGTCGGCGGGGTGGACCGGTGCGCTCTGGGCCATCGGCGTGCTGGTCGAGGTCGGCCTGCTCGCGATCTCGGGCCGGGCGGTGGCGGTGCTCGGCGCGCGCGGCCTGCTGATGGTCGGCGGCGCGGCGGGGGTGGTGCGGTGGGCGATCATGGCCCTCGATCCGCCGCTGGCGGTGCTGGTGCCGCTGCAGACGCTGCATGCAGCGACCTTCGCGGCGACCCACATCGGCACCGTCCACATCGCGCAGACTTTGGCGCCGAAAGGCACCGAGGGCACCTCGCAGGCCATCCTGTCCGCGGTGACGGCCGGGATCGCCATGGGCGGCGCGATGGCGCTGTCCGGCCCGCTCTACACGCACGTCGGGGCGGCGAGCTATCTGGCCATGGCGGCGCTGGCCGCCGCCGGCCTCGCCGCCGCCGCGCTGCTGGCGCCGGTGGTCCAGCCCGAGGCCGACCGCTAGACTCAGACCTTGCCGACGTCGTGGACGACCCGGCTGTCGGCGGGCGCGGCGGCCCGGTCGTGCATGCCGTAGTCGCGGACGATGGCGGCGACGCGCAGGCGGTAGTCGTGGAACATCACGTCACGGCCCATGGTCTGGGCGGCGCGGTGCTCGGCGACCTTGCGCCATGCGGTCAACGCGTCTTCGTCGCGCCAGAACGACAGCGACAGCATCTTGCCCGGCTCGGTGATGCTCTGGAACCGCTCGACCGAGACGAAGCCGTCGATGCCGGCGAGCAGCGGGCGCAGATCGGCGGCGGTCTCCAGGTAGTCTTGCCGCGCGTCGTCCTTGGGCCAGACCTCGAAGATGACGGCGAGCATGGTGGTCCACTCCTGTCGATGGGCGGATGACTTGACCGTTCTCCCGTGTCCCGATCGCGACGGTCGCGATCCTGGAGCCGCGGGCAACCCTGTGATTCGCGTGTGGTTCAGACTCCGAAGGCCGCTTGCAACACCCGCCACGAGGGCGTAGCGGACTTCGGGACCACCACACCAGGGCAGAGCACAAAAGCCTCATGCCGATCAAGAACACGCGCGAAATCCCGGCAGCGCCCGGAGGCGATGCGGAACCGGCCGTCGCGACCGGCCCCGCAGTGATCCAGAACTATCTGAAGACCCTGCCGTCGTCGCCGGGCGTCTACCGCATGCTGGATGCGGCGGGCGACGTGATCTACGTCGGCAAAGCGCGCAGCCTCAAGGCCCGCGTGTCCAACTACGTGCGCATCGGCGGGCACACCAATCGCATCGCGCGGATGATCGCGGGCACCGCGTCCATGGAGTTCGTCACGGTGCGGACGGAGGCGGAAGCCCTGCTGCTCGAGGCGAACCTCATCAAGCGCTTCCGCCCGCGCTTCAACGTGCTGCTGCGGGACGACAAGTCGTTTCCCTACATCCTCATCCGGCGCGACCACGGCGCAGCGCAGATCCTGAAGCACCGCGGCGCGCGGACCACCAAGGGCCACTATTTCGGGCCGTTCGCGAGCGCGGGCGCGGTCAATCGCACGATCAACATGCTGCAGCGGGCTTTCCTGCTGCGCTCGTGCTCCGACAGCGTGTTCGAGAGCCGCACGCGCCCGTGCCTGCTGTTCCAGATCAAGCGGTGCGCGGGGCCGTGCACCGGCGAGATCACGCCCGACGACTACGACAAGCTGGTCGACGAGGCCGTCCGCTTCCTGCGCGGCGAAAGCCAGAACGTGCGACAGATGTACCAGCGGCTCATGGAGGACGCGGCCGAGAAGCTCGAATTCGAGCAGGCCGCCAAGTACCGCAACCGGCTGTGGGCGCTGGCGCACGTCACCGCCGACCAGACGATCAATCCGGACGGCATCGAGGAGGCCGACGTGTTCGCCGCCCACCAGGACGGCGGGCAGACGTGCGTGCAGGTGTTCTTCTTCCGCACCGGCCAGAACTGGGGCAACCGCGCCTATTATCCGAAGGCGGATCGCTCGATCCCGGTGGACGAGGTGTTGGACAGCTTCATCGCGCAATTCTACGACGACAAGCCGGTGCCGCGGCTCATCCTGGTCAGCCACGACATCCCGTCGCGCGAGCTGCTCGCCGAGGCGCTGTCCACCAAGGCGGAGCGGCGCGTCGAGATCCGGGTGCCCCAGCGCGGCACCAAGAGCGGGCTGGTCGACCACGCCGTCGCCAACGCGCGCGAGGCACTCGGCCGCAAGCTGGCGGAAACCGGCACCCAGCGCACGCTGCTCGAAGGGCTGGCCGAACGGTTCGGCCTCGCGCACCCGCCGCGCCGCATCGAGGTCTACGACAACAGCCACATCCAAGGCAGCCACGCGGTCGGCGCCATGATCGTCGCCGGACGCGAGGGGTTCGTGAAGGGCCAGTACCGCAAGTTCAACATGAAGCTCGAGGGCGTGGCGCCGGGCGACGACTACGCCATGATGCGCGAGATGCTGACGCGGCGGTTCAAGCGTCTGATGGCGGAGGATGCGGCGGAGGCGGAGACGCAGGTGCCGGTGGACGCGGTGGCGCCGGACTTCGCACCCGAGCCGGCCGGCATCGAGGCCGATGACGCGGACGGGGCGGACGACGTTGCGGACGAGGCGATGCCGGACCGCCCGGACCTCGTGCTGATCGACGGCGGCGCGGGCCAACTCGCCGTCGC
Organism: Hyphomicrobiaceae bacterium; assembly: GCA_049318625.1. Lineage (GTDB taxonomy): Bacteria > Pseudomonadota > Alphaproteobacteria > Rhizobiales > Hyphomicrobiaceae > JBMOGA01. The sequence continues at coordinate 17,529 of JBMOGA010000010.1, read as the reverse complement.
GATCGAGGTGCTGGCCGAACTCGGCGTGCGGGACGTGACGGTGATCGGGGTCGCCAAGGGGCCCGATCGCGATGCCGGACGCGAGCATTTCCATCGGCCGAATGCCCGCAGCTTCATGCTGGAGCCGCGCGATCCGGTTCTCTATTTCGTGCAGCGCCTGCGCGACGAAGCGCACCGTTTCGCGATCGGCACGCATCGGGCGAAACGGTCGAAAGCACTCGGCGCCAACCCGCTCGACGAAATCGCCGGGATCGGGCCGACCCGCAAACGCGCGCTGCTGCAGCACTTCGGCTCGGCGAAGGCCGTCTCCCGCGCCGGCGTGGAGGACTTGAAGGCGGTGCCCGGCATCAACGCGCAGATGGCGCAGGCCATCTACGATTTCTTCCACGAGCGGGGGTAGTGTCGTCGATTGAGGGACTGATTCACGCTCGCGGTGGAAGCCCTTGGCGTCCACCGCGAGCGTGAATCAGTCCCTGGGCCGGGCCGACGCCAGCGCGCCGACCCGGCGGTTCAGGTCAGATCCGGAAGACGGCGCCTCGGATGTTCCAAGGCCGCGTGCGGACCTGGCCACCGTCGTTTCCAGAGCGAATCAGCCACTGGCCATTGGAGGCCTGCCCGACGATCTCGCCGACGTGACGGCGCCAGACCACGACCGCACCGACCTGAGGCGTCGTGGGTCTGCCCCAGCGGCTCCAATTCCAGGCGACGTTCAGTTCGGGGCCGCCGCCGCGCTGCGTGCGCATCCACCAGCCGCACCAGGCGCGCGGTCGCGGCCCTGCGCCGGCCACCGAGGCCGACCGCTGCCACGTCGAGTCGGACGTGACGCTGGAGCGCTGATAGGCCGCCTCGCCCGCATTGGCGGTGCGGGCCGCGCGCGCGACCCGGGCGGTGCGCGCCGACGCCGCTTTCGCCGTCCGGTTGTGGGTTGATTTGGCGATCCGGCGCTTGTGATGTGCCTTGGCGGCATTCGCCTGGGCGACCGACACCTTCCGCTTCGACTTGTTGTGAACCACCTTCTTGCCGGCCTGCGCCGACACCTTCTGAACTCCGCTGTTCTGGCGATACGATTGCGCCTCGGCACTCGTCCCGGCGAAAAAGACCATCGCCGCCATTACAAGCCACACACTCCAACGCATAGACCACTCCTTCTTTTTGTAGACGGAGTGCAGCCACAACAGCGACAAGGCAAAAGCAAGGAGACCAAAGTCCCGCCGGATCAAATCGGCCATTCCGGGATTTCGCGACGACTTCAGGCGCCAAGCACTTCACAAGCTTTCGGCATCGATCCGCGAAGTTTTGATTCGCGTTTTTTCTTCGAAAGGCCGGCGGAATTTCTTTACGCCTTGTTCATCATGCGCCCGTTCGCCGCACCTGACCGACAATCGCCCGATGCGGGCGATTCCGCATACGGACGTGACTAATTGGTCACAGCCAGCCGCTCAACTCGCGACGCACGATGTTCTCGATGACGTCGACGCCTTCGACGGAATCGTTCAGGGCCGGGATATAGGCGAACCGCTCGCCGCCATTGTGCTCGAAGATCTCGCGGTTCTCGACTTCGAGCTCCTCGAGGGTCTCCAGACAGTCTGCGGAGAACCCCGGCGCGACCATGGCCATGCGCTTCACGCCCGACTGGGCCAGCCGCTCGACCGTCTTGTCGGTATAGGGCTGCAACCAGACGTCGGTTCCAAATCGCGACTGGAACGTCGTCTGCCAACGATCCGTCGACCACCCCATCGCCTCACGGAGCAATCGCGAGGTCTTCTGGCATTGGCAGTGGTATGGGTCGCCCTGCAGCAGGTATTTCTCCGGCATGCCGTGGAACGTCGCGACCAGCACCTCGGGCTCGAAATCCAGCGTCGCGAGGTGCCGGCGCATGGAGGCGGCCACGCGATCGATGTAGACGGGATCGTCATGGTAGGCGGGCGCCGTGCGGACGGCCGGCTGCCAGCGCATCTTCATCAGCGCCCGGAAGGCCTGGTCGCAGGCGGTCGCGGTGGTCGCCGCCGCGTACTGGGGATAGAGCGGCACGAACAGAATGCGGTCGCAGCCCTGCTCCTTGAGCCAGAGGATGCGGCTCTCGGTGGTCGGATTGGCGTAGCGCATCGCCCAATCCACAACGACGCGGCTGTCGTCCGCAAAGCGCGCCGCCAGTGACTCGGCCTGACTGCGCGTGATTGTTTTCAGCGGACCTTCGTCGCGCTCCTTGTTCCAGATCGTCTCGTAATCCTTGCCTTTTCGTCCGGGCCGGGTTGTCAGAATGATCAGGTTGAGAATGGGCCACCATTTCCACCGCGGCTCCTCGATGACGCGGCGATCGGACAGGAATTCCGAAAGGTAGCGGCGCATCGACCAGTAGTCGGTGCCGTCCGGAGTGCCGAGGTTGAGCAGCAGGACACCGACTCGACCGAGGCGAACGGCGGGGTGACCCGCAGGCCGGATGCCGGCCCCCGTTGCCGTCCGGGTGATGTCCGCTGTCTCGCTCATGATCGGCCGATCCTCGTTTGCAGGTCTGGGGCGCCGAGCGCACGCTGTGGCGCGGGCCAGCCTCCGGCGCTGCCATCAAGCCCTTCTGTCAGGGTTTGTGGGCGCACGGCAAGCCCTTGTGCGGTCGATGGGATGATTACGAACCGGGCTTGGCGCCGGATCCACGGCGCCGCCGCTTCAGGTGTCGGCGCCGGCCAGCGGCTTGCTTGCAGCCTCGGCGCGGTTCTTGGCGGGCTTCGGCCGCTCCGGCGTGGCGGTAACGGCCAGGGCGGGCGCCGTACGCTCGGCGACAATCGCTGCGGACCAGTAGACCTCGATACGCCGGGCGAGACCCTCGCCGCCTTCGGCGAGCAGACGCTGGCCCAGCGGATGGGCGTGGGCGCGAATGGCACGCTGTCGGGCCCGGCACAGCCGATCGACGTCCTTGGCCAGTTTGGCGTCGATCCCGGTGGCCGCCGCGGTGACGAACGTGGCCAGAACCCCGAGATCATGATCCTCGCCGAGCAGCTGGGAGAGGTCGCGCGCTTCGTGGGCCCGGGCAGTGAGCAGCGTCGGCCAGGCGCGCGCCACGAGATGCATGTGGCGCCAGTGGTGCTGCACGGACTTGCGCCACTCGTGGAAGGCCTCGTCGGTATCGGCGGCATAGGCGGCATGGAACGACTTGCGGCACGTGCGCAGCCCGGTCTCGATGCCATCCTGAACCACGCTGAACGCCGCTGGGCGCACCGCCAGACGCTTCAGCACCCGGCGGCCCTGGGCCAGCCGCTTGGCGGCCTCCGGGATCGCCTCGGCGGCCGGCACCGCGCCGTTGGACGCGGGATCCGGATGACGCGACAGCGCCTCTCGCACCGACTCCGTCGCCGCCACCTTCAAGCCGTGGCGCGCCTCCAGGCCGGCGAGGGTCTCGCGCATGACGTGACGGTCGCGCGCGCCGGCCAACAGGTGGCCAATGTCGCGATAGCGGGCATTCTCAGCCTTGAACACATCGTCACCCAGACCGCTGCGCACCAGCCGCAAAAGGGCGCGGACCCGCTTCAGGGACTTGCGGACACCATGGATCGACTCGGGCGGGACATCGTCGTGGGTGAGACTGGTCTCAGCGCGTTCGATCTGCTCCAGCGCGATGCGCCGCGCGCCCTTCTCGACATCTTCGTCCAGCTTGAAGCGAAATGACATGACGTCGGCGCGTCCCTAAGACTTAACTTGAATAATTTGTGGCAACGTAACGGCTTCCCGTCATTAAATCTATCCGTCACGCTCACGGTTCGCGGGAGCGCGCCCAGGCGACCCAGTCGCGGATACGGGCGTCGGGATCGGCATGGGTCACGAAATCGGTAATGACGGCGGCCGAGCGGGCGCCGGCCGCAATGACGGACGGGGCCCGCTCCGGCGTGATCCCACCGATGGCCACCAGCGGCAGCGCGCCGATGCGCGCCTTCCAGGCGGTGATCCGTTCGAGGCCCTGCGGCGCCCACTTCATGACCTTGATCTTGGTTTCCCAGATGGGACCGAGGGCCACGTAATCGGGCTCGACGGCCAGGGCGGTCGCCAGTTCAGCATCGCTGTGGGTGGAGATGCCGATGCGAATACCGGCCGCCTTGAGCGTGGAGACGTCGGCGCCGGCCAGATCCTCCTGACCGAGGTGCACATAGTCGGCGCCGACCGCCAGGGCGTCGCGCCAATAGTCGTTGACGATGAGCTGGCAGCCGGCCGGAATGCAGGCGTCGAGGCATTCGACGATCTCGCGGCGGATGCGGTCCGGCTCGGCATCCTTGAGGCGCAACTGCAGGGTCCGCACACCGAGCGGCACGATGCGGCGCACCCAGGCCGCGTCGGGCACGATCGGGTAGAAGGCGTCGAGACCATCGTCGGGCCGCATCAGACCTTCCCCCTCAGTTCGAAGAACGGCGTGCCGGCCACCGGCGTCGAAGGTGCCGCCATGTCGCGCATCTCCATCAGACCGGCCTCGTAGCCGGCGCGGCCCGCCTCGATGGCCTGGCCGAAGGCGCGCGCCATCATCACGGGGTCGGCGGCCTTGGAGACTGCCGTGTTGAGCAGAACGGCGTCGAACCCCAGTTCCATGGCGGCGACGGCGTGGGACGGCGCCCCGATCCCGGCGTCGACGATCAGCGGCACGTCCGGGAAATAGTTGCGCATGGTCCGCAAGGCATAGGGATTGGCGAGACCGCGACCGGTCCCGATGGGCGCACCCCACGGCATCAAGACCTCGCACCCCGCCGCCAGCAGGCGGTCGGCCACACCCAGATCCTCGGTCGTGTACGGGAACACCTGGAAGCCGTCGCGGACGAGCGTGCCGGCTGCCTCGACGAGCCCGAACACGTCGGGCTGCAGGGTGTCGTCGCTGCCGATCACCTCGAGCTTGATCCACGTCGTTTCGAACAGCTCACGCGCCATCTGTGCGGTCGTGATGGCCTCTTTGGGGCTGCGGCAGCCGGCGGTGTTCGGCAGCACCTTGACGCCGAGGCCGGCGATCAACTCGAAGAAGCGCTGGCCGGAGCGCCCGCGGGCGGCCTCGCGCCGCAACGATACGGTGACGACATCGACGCCGGCCGCGGCCACGGCATCGGCCAGCACCTGGGGCGACGGATATTGCGCCGTGCCCAGCAGCAGGCGCGAGGCGACGGGTGTTCCGTAGAGCTTCAGGGGCGCCGCGGCGCTCATGACCTTGTCCATCGTGCTGTTTCGGTTGCGGGCTCAGCCGCCCTGACGGGGCGACACGATCTCGACATGGTCCCCCGCCCGCAGCCGTGTCCCGGCCCGCAGGCCGGCGGCCACGAACTCGCCGTTGACGGCCGTCGCCACCCTGGCGTCACCGTACCCTGCCTCGGCGATCAGCACGGCCAGCGTGCGGGCGCCCGTCGCGATCGGGACCCCGTTCAAGACAATATCGATGCGGGTCGCCGTCTCGGTCATGCGTCGTCCGTTCTCGTCGCTGGTATACAAGGCCCGCCGGGCGGCAATTGCAAGACCCCACCGGCGGGGCTGAGGAACGTTGCACGCCGGCCGCACAGCGCGCCCTCACGTCCCCTGGAAGCCTTGTTTACCAAACCGTTTTCAAGGCGAGCGATTTCCTTAACCCCGCCACGTTATTCGAGATCCTGAGAAAAGCCTTTGCCGCAGGAGCCTCGCGCGCCATGCCGTTCGCCCTGATGTCCACCCGCCGGTTCGCACCGGTCTTCTGGTGCCAGTTCCTGGCCGCGCTCAACGACAACTTCCTGAAGAACGCGCTGGTGATGCTCGTTCTATTCCGCATCGGCGCGGACCAGGGCGAGTTGTACGCCGCACTGGCGGGCGCCGCGCTGATCATCCCGTTCCTGCTGCTGTCGGGCATCGCCGGCGAGATCGCCGACAAGCACGACAAGGCCGAGGTGGCGCAGGCGCTGAAACTCTGGGAAATTCCGGTCGCCCTGCTGGCCGCCGTCGGGTTTGCGACGACCTCCGTTCTTTTGATGTTCCTGGCGCTGGCGCTGTTCGGCATCATCGCGGCGCTGTTCGGCCCCATCAAGTACGGCATCCTGCCCGACCACCTGGAGCCGCGCGAACTGCCGACGGCCAACGCGCTGATCGAGGGGGCCACGTTCCTCGCCATCCTGCTCGGCACGCTGGCCGGCGGGCTGGCCGCCTCCGACGACGTGCCGGCGTTGGCTGTTGCCGCCGCGATCTGCGCCATGGGCTTGGCGGGGTGGGTCAGTGCCAAGCTCATTCCCCCGACCGGACGGGCGGCGCCGGATCTCGACCTCTCGTTCGATCCGCTGGCCTCGACACAGGTGCTGCTGCGCGACCTTTACGCCGACCGCCGGCTGTGGATCGGCGGGCTCATCACCTCGTGGTTCTGGTTCACCGGTTTCATCGCGCTGACGGTGCTGCCGTCGCTGGTCAAGACCAACCTCAACGGCACGGCCGAGGTGGCCACTGTCACGCTGCTGCTGTTCACGATCGGCATCGCGGTCGGCTCGGGTCTGGCGGCGCGGGCCAGCACGCTGCGCCCGAACCTCGCGCTGGTTCCGCTCGGCGCGGTGCTGATGGGCCTGTTCGCGCTCGACCTCGCCTGGACGGTGTCCGGCCATGTGCGCGCGGCGCAGTCGGTGGGTGTCGGCGCGCTCGCCGCAACGGCAGGCGGCATCCGGCTCGCCGTCGACCTGGTGGGGCTCGCGCTGGCGGGCGGCCTGTTCATCGTCCCGGCCTTCGCTTCTGTCCAGGGCTGGGCGCCGGCCGACCGGCGGGCGCGGGTCATCGGCGCCGTCAACGTGCTCAACGCCGCGTTCATGACCGCTGCCGCGCTGCTGGTGATGCTGGCGAGCGTGGCCGGACTTTCGGTCAGCCAGATCCTGGCCGCACTCGGGATCGCCAACCTCGCCGCCGCGGTGCTGGTGCTCCGGGCCTGGGGCCGGGAGGGCATGCAGGACGTCGCCGCGTTCGTCTTCCGGACGTTCTACCGGCTCGAGGTCAAGGGGCTCGAGAACCTGCCCGCCGCCGGCACGCGCACCGTGATCACGCCGAACCACGTGAGCTTCATGGACGGGCCGGTGATGCACGCCATCCTGCCGAGCCACGCCGCCTTCGCCATCGACACCGGCATCGCGCAGGCGTGGTGGGTGAAACCGTTCCTCGGCCTGATCAAGTCGCACACCATAGATCCGACACGGCCGCTGGCGGCGCGGGCCCTGATCGAGAGCGTCAAGGCCGGCGAGACGCTGGTGATCTTCCCGGAAGGCCGGCTGACGGTGACCGGCGGGCTGATGAAGGTCTACGACGGCACCGCGATGATCGCCGACAAGGCCGACGCGTTCGTCGTGCCGGTGCGCATCGAAGGCTTCGAGCGGTCGGCGTGGAGCTATCTCTCGGCCGGGCAGATCCGCAAGGTGCTGCTGCCGAAGGTCACCGTCACCATCCTGCCGCCGCGCAAGCTCGACGTCGATCCGCAACTACGCGGCAAGGCGCGGCGCCAGGCGGCCGGCGCCATCCTCCAGGACATCATGCTCAACACCGCCGTCGAGACGGCGCGGCTCGACCGCACGCTGTTCGAGGCGCTGGTGGCGGCGCGCGAGATGCGCGACACCGGCAAGGCGATCATCGAGGATCCCTTGATGACGCGGCTGACCTACAGCAAGCTGATCCTCAGTTCACAGGTGCTCGGCCGCAAGCTGGCGCCGCTGGCGCCGCAGGGCGCGGCGGTCGGCGTGCTGTTGCCGAACACCGCCGGCGTCGCCGTCACCTTCTTCGCGCTGCAGTCGATCGGCCGCGTGGCGGCGATGCTGAACTTCACCGCCGGGCCGCAGAACATCGTCATGGCCTGCCGGGCCGCCAAGGTCGGCGTCGTGCTGACGTCGACGGCGTTCATCGAGAAGGCCCACCTGGAGCCGGTCGTCGCCGCGCTCGCGGCGGCCGGGGTTCGCATCGTGCCCCTCGAAGACGTCCGCGCGTCGATCACGCTCGGCGACAAGATCGCGGGCTATCTCATGGGCGGGCGACCGCAGGCCGACTGCAACGCCGACGAGCCGGCGGCCGTGCTGTTCACGTCCGGGTCCGAGGGGGCGCCGAAGGGGGTCGTACTCTCCCACCGCAACATCCTCGCCAACGCGACGCAATCGCTGGCCCGGGTCGCCGCCCACGGCGAGGACAAGGTGTTCAATCCGCTGCCGGTGTTCCATTCGTTCGGCCTGACGGCCGGGCTGGTGATGCCGCTGGTCGGCGGCATTCCGGTGTTCCTCTACCCTTCGCCGCTGCACTACCGCATCGTGCCGGAGCTCGTGTACCAGACCAACGCCACCATCCTGTTCGGCACCGATACGTTCCTCAACGGCTACGCTCGCGCCGCGCACCCCTACGATCTGCACGCGGTCCGTCTGGTGATCGCCGGTGCGGAGGCGGTGAAGCAGCGGACGCGCGAGATCTACATGGAGAAGTTCGGCGTGCGCATCCTCGAGGGCTACGGCGTGACCGAGACCGCGCCGGTGCTTGCTCTCAATACGCCGCTGGCCAACCGCGCCGGCACGGTCGGGCGCCTCGCCCCGCTGATCGAGGCGCGGCTGGAGCCGGTCGCCGGCATCACCGAAGGCGGGCGCCTGTTCGTCCGGGGTCCGAACGTCATGCTCGGCTACTACCGCGTCGAGCATCCGGGCGTGCTGGAGCCGCCACCCGGCGGATGGCACGACACCGGCGACATCGTCAGCATCGACGCGCAGGGCTTCGTCAGCATCAAGGGGCGGGCCAAGCGCTTCGCCAAGGTCGGCGGCGAAATGGTGTCGCTGGCCGCCGTCGAGGCGCTGGCGCAGGAGCTGTGGCCGAACGTGGCGTGCGTGGTCGTTGCGGTGGCGGACGCCCGCAAGGGCGAGCGGCTGGTGCTGGTCACCGCCGATGCCGCGGTGACGCGCGAGGCGTTCCAGCGGCACGCCAAGTCGAAGGGTGCGACCGAGCTGATGATGCCGGCGGAGGTGCTGGTGGTCGCGCACGTGCCGCTGCTCGGCTCCGGCAAGCCGGACCTCGTCGCCACCAAGGCGCTGGTCGAGGCGCGGATCGCCGCCCGCGGCACGGCCGAGACCGCGGCCGCCTGACCGGCGGGCCGGCTTACTCCCGGCGCAACAGCGGGTGCGGCGTCTCGGCTGCGAGCCAGGCCGCCACCGCCCGCGCCAGCACCGGGCCGAGCAGGAAGCCGTGCCGGTAGGCGCCGTTGACGTGGATCGTCTTGCCCCGGACGATCACGCGCGGGATGTTGTCGGGGAAGGCCGGGCGGACGCCGGCGCCGATCTCCAGGATCTCGGCCTCCGCGAAGCCCGGATGCACCGCATAGGCGGTGCCTAGAAGCTCCAGCGCCGACCGCACCGTCATCGGACCGTCGTCCTCGCTCTCGAGCACGGTGGCGCCGATCAGGTAACGGTGATCCGCCCAGGGCACCACGTACAGCGGGTGGCGGGGGTGCAGCAGGCGGACGCAGCGCGCGAGCTGGACGTCCGGCGCGCGCACGATCAGCCGCTCGCCGCGCACGCCGCGCAGGTTGTCGAAGGCGCGGCGCGCCGCCAGGCCGCGGCAGTCGATCACGATGTCGGCGCGGGCCGCCTCGGCGGCCGGGTCGGCGTTGGTGGCGAGCACCACCTCGGCGCCGTGGTGGCGCGCGGCCGCCAGTATCCGGTCCATGGCGGCGAGCGGGTCCATGTGACCCTCGTCGGGATAGAACAGGCCCGCGGCGAAACGGCCGGCGAGATCCGGCTCCAGCGCGCCGATGCGAGCGGCGTCGACGGTCTCGTGGTTCACGGTCATGCGGGCGAAGCGGACGAGTTCGGGGCGGTCGCGGGTGGCGGCGAGCACGAGCGTGCCCTTCCAGGCGATGTCGGGGACGACCTCGCGCCAGACCGGCAGCGCGGCGACGCCGAGGTCGCGGACGATGGCGTCGGCGGCTTCGCCCTCGCACCAGGGGGCGAGCATGGCGCCGGCGTAACGGCTGGCGGTGGCGGTGAACGGTGCCGGCGAGGCCTCGACGAGGCGCACGCGATGGCCGTCGCGGGCCAGGGTATAGGCCTGCCAGACGCCGACGATGCCGGCGCCCAGGATGGTGATCGATCGGGGTGTCCCCATGGTCGTCCTCGTGGCGATCAGTCGCCGCGGGCGATACCCTCCCGGCGCGGATCGGCACCGCCGAGCCAGCGATCACCGTGCCGCGCCACCACGTGCAGACCGGACGTCAGGAAATCGGGCGTCACGGCATGCCCGTAGGCCCGCATGGCCAGGGCGTACCACAGCGTCGGGCGCGACACCCAGGGGCGCAACAGCGCATCCCACGAGAACGACGGATCGAGCTCGATCTCGAAGGCGCCGCCGCGAGACCCGAAGTTCGGCAGCGCCACCGCCTGCTGCGGGTCGAGCTGCCAGTCGATCATGGCGACGAGCGTGCGGACGACATAGAGGATGATGCGCCCGCCGCCGGGCGAGCCGAGCACCGCCTCGAGCCTGCCGGTGGCGTCGAACACCAGGGTCGGCGCCATGGTGGAGCGGGGACGCTTGCCCCCCTCGACCCGGTTGGCGATGGGGCGGCCCTGGGAATCCGCCGGCAGCAGCGAGAAATCCGTGAGCTGGTTGTTGAGCAGGAAGCCTGCCGCGAACAGGTGCGAGCCGAACCCGCCCTCGATCGTGGTGGTGAGCGCAACCGCGTTGCCCTCGGCATCGACGATGGAGACGTGGCTGGTGCCGACGCTCTCCTCTGTCGCATCGATGCCGGGCAGCAGGACCGACTGGCGTCCGGGCACGCCGGCCGCGGGGGGCGGCATCGGACGGGTGGGCGAGATCATGGCGCGGCGGCCGGCGAGGTAGTCGTCGTCGAGCAGACCCTGCGGCAGCGGCACGAAGGCGGGGTCGGCGACATAGCGGTCGCGGTCGGCATAGGCGAGCTTCTCGGCCTCGGCGATGAGGTGGAGGGCCGGCGCGCGCATGGCCGCCTCGGGTCCGCGGCCGAGATCGAGGGGCTCGAGCAGCCGCAGCGTCTGCGCCACGGCGAGGCCGCCGGACGACGGCGCCGGCATGCCGCAGATGCGCCGCTGGCGATAGTCGACGCACAGGGCGGCGCGGCGCTCGACGCGATAGGCGGCGAGATCCTCCAGCGTCAGGTCGCCGGTGAAGCCCGGCGCCTCGGCGACGGCCCGCACGATCGCGGCGGCGACCGGACCGCGGTAGAACCCTGCGGCGCCTTCGGCGGCGATCCGGCGCAGCGTTGCCGCATACTCGGGATTGACCAGCTCGGCGCCGGCCGGTCGGGCACTGCCGACGGGGTCGAAGAAATAACGCTGCGCGGCCGGCGCGAACCGCGCGGCGCCTTGCAGGCGGAGAAGCACGTTGAGGCGGGTGGAGACCTGAAACCCCTTTTCGGCGAGCCGGATGGCGGCGTCGAACAGGCGCGGCCACGGCAGCCGGCCGTGCGCGCGATGGACGTCCTCCATCAGGCGGACGACGCCGGGGACGCCGACGCTCAGGCCCGACGCGACGGCGGTCTGAAAGGGCAGCACGGCGCCGTCGCGCACGAAGCGGTCGGGCCGGGCGGCGGCGGGCGCCGTCTCGCGGCCATCCCAGGCGGTGATGTCGCGGCGCGCCGCGTCCCAATGGAGCAGGAACGCCCCGCCGCCGAGGCCCGACGACTGCGGTTCGACCAGCCCCAGCACCCATTGCACGGCGATCGCGGCGTCGACGGCGTTGCCACCGGCGCGCAGGATCTCGACACCGGCGTCGACGGCGTAGGGGTTGGCGGCGGCGACCATGAAGCGCTCGGCGACGGCGGCCTTGCGCCCGGTCCAGCCGGAGGCCGCTTCGGGTGCGATCTCACCACGCTGGGCAACGGCGGCGCCTGCCGACAGGGCGAGCGCGGCCAGGATCGCGAGCAGGGTAGCTGCCACGCGGCCGTCCGGCGCGGCCGCGCGCCCTCCCCGGTTCCTCGGCCGCCGCGTCGCGTGCTGTGCCATGCGCCCCTCGCTCCCAGAGGCTCTAAAGTCATTCCGGTCTTTATTGAAACGATCTTACGGTCCGGAACGACTCTCAGTCTTTGCCCAGGGGACCGATTCACGCTCTCGGTGGGCGCCGACGGCGTCCACCTCGACCGATCGGACCCTAATGGAAGTCCCGAGACCTCGGCAAGCTCGCTTCGATGCGTTTGGGGATGACGCGCGCCTCGCGGGGGTGGCGGGCGAGGCCCACCTCGGCCGGCGCGCCCCTCTGCGAACCGGGCTCGGGGTGGCGCACCTCGTCGGCATTGGCGATCGGAATTTCGAGTTCGTCGCCACCTTCGGCGAGGTCGGCGAGCCAGGGGCTCAGATCCTCGAGCCCGGCCGAGACGACGTGGACGATATCCTCGTGGCGCTGGATGCGGCCTTCGACGCGCACGAGCCGGGCGGTCATGATCACCTTGCGGAAGCGCTCGAGCGTGTTCGGCCAGACGACGGTGTTGGCGATGCCGGTCTCGTCCTCGATGGTCATGAACACGACGCCGTTGGCCGAGCCCGGCCGCTGGCGCACCAGGACGACGCCGGCCACCGACACCCGCACGCCGTCGCGCAGATCGCGGACCTCGGCGCAGGACGAGATCCGGCGGGCCGCGAGGCGCGGGCGCAGGAAGCTCACGGGGTGGGCTTTGAGCGACAGCCGCAGCGTCTGGTAATCGTTCACGACGTGCTCGGACAGCGCCATCTCCGGCAACGCAACGGCGGGCTCGCGGCCCGTCTCGCGGGTGGCACTCCAGGCGAACAGCGGCAGCGGCTCGGCCGCCCGCAGCGCCCGCGCCTCCCACAGCGCCCGGCGGCGGTCGAGCCCCATCGAGCGGAAGGCATCGGCGGCGGCGAGCACGTCGAGGGTGGTGCGCTTCACCCCGGCCCGCTGCCAGACGTCGTGCGGATCGGCGAAGCGGGACCGGCCGCGGGCCTGGACGATGCGGCGCGCCTCCTCCTCGGCGAGACCGTCGATCTGGCGCAGGCCGAGGCGGAGCGCCGGGTGGTCGGGATCGGCGCCGTCCTCCAGCGTCGAATCCCAATCGGAGAGATTGACGTCGGCGGCGCGCACCTCGACGCCGTGCTCGCGCGCATCGCGGACGAGCTGGGCGGGGGCGTAGAAGCCCATCGGCTGGGAGTTCAGCAGCGCGGCGCAGAAGGCCGCCGGATAATGGCACTTGAGCCAGGACGACACGTAGACGAGGTGGGCGAAGCTCGCGGCATGGCTCTCGGGGAAGCCGTACTCGCCGAACCCCTTGATCTGGTTGAAGCAGCGGATGGCGAAGGCGCGCTCGTAGCCGCGCGCGACCATGCGCTCGACCATCCGCTCCTCGAGCTGGCCGATGGTGCCGCGGCGGCGGAAGGTCGCCATCGCCTTGCGCAGCTCGTTGACCTCGGCATCGGAGAACCGCGCGGCGACCATGGCGATACGCATGGCCTGTTCCTGGAACAGCGGCACGCCCTTGGTCTTGCCGAGGATCTGGCGCAACTCGCCCGCCGGACCGTGCTGCGGCGCCGGCGACGGGTAGCTCTCGAGTTCGAGACCGCTGCGGCGGCGGAGATAGGGGTGCACCATGTCGCCCTGGATCGGGCCGGGGCGCACGATCGCCACCTCGATGACGAGGTCGTAGAAGGTGCGCGGGCGCAAGCGCGGCAGCATGTTCATCTGCGCGCGGCTCTCGACCTGGAAGACGCCGACCGAGTCGGCCCGGCACAGCATGTCGTAGACGGCGGGGTCCTCGCGCGGGACGCCGGCGAGCGTCATCGGCCGGCGATGATGGAGCGCCAGGAGATCGAAGGCGCGGTGCACGCAGGTCAGCATGCCGAGCGCCAGCACGTCGACCTTCAGCAGGCCGAGGGCATCGAGATCGTCCTTGTCCCACTCGATGACGGTGCGGTCTTCCATGGCCGCGTTGCCGATCGGCACGACCTCGCACAACGGCCCGCGCGTCAGCACGAAGCCGCCGACGTGCTGGGAGAGGTGGCGGGGAAAGCCGATCAGATCGTCGGCGAGTTCGAGCACGCGCGCGAGCAGCGGATCGGCGGGGTCGAGGCCGGCCTCGCGCACGTGGCTTTCCGGCAGCGCGCCGCCGGAGCGCGTGCCCCACACCATGCCGGCGAGGGCGGTGACGGTATCCTCCGACAGCCCCATCGCCTTGCCGACCTCGCGCACCGCCGAGCGGGCCCGATAGCTGATGACGGTGGCGGCGAGGCCGGCGCGGTCGCGGCCGTAGCGGGCATAGATGTACTGGATCACCTCCTCGCGGCGCTCGTGCTCGAAATCGACGTCGATGTCGGGGGGCTCCTTGCGCTCCGGCGAGACGAAGCGCTCGAACAGGAGATCGACCTCGGTGGGGTTCACCGCCGTGATGGCGAGGCAGTAGCAGACGACGGAGTTGGCCGCCGAGCCGCGCCCCTGGCAGAGGATGCCGCGCGAGCGCGCGAAGTGGACGATGTCGTGGACGGTGAGAAAATAGGGGGCGTAGCGCAGGCTCTCGATCAGCACGAGTTCGCGGCGGATGGTGTCGGCCACCGTGTCGGGAATGCCGTGCGGAAACCGCCAGCCGGCGCCCTCCCAGGCGAGCGCCTCGAGATGCTCCTGGGGCGTGCGGCCGGGCGGCACCGGCTCGTCCGGATACTCGTAGACCAGCTCGTCGAGAGAGAACCGGCAGGCGGCCGCGATCTCGAGCGTGCGGGCGAGCGCTGCCTCGTGGCCGCGGAACAGGCGGGCCATCTCGCGCGGGCTCTTGATATGGCGCTCGGCGTTGGCGGCGAGGTGGAGCCCGGCCTCCGCAATGGTCGTGCCCGTGCGGATGCAGGTCAGCACGTCCTGCAGGGGGCGGCGATGGGGGGTGTGGTAGAGCACGTCGCCCGTCACCACGAGGGGGGTGCGGCAGCGGCCGGCGAGATGGGCGAGCGCGCCGATGCGGGCGCGGTCGTCGCCGCGATGGGCGTGGCTGGCGGCGAGATGCAGGCCGGGGCCGAGGGCCTCCCGAAGGCGGTCCAGATCGCGCGCGAAGCCCGGCTGCCCGCCGTCGGGCCGGGCGGCCTCGCGCCAGTCCCAGCCGTCGGGCGGGACGGCGATCAGCTGCTGCCCCGCCGCCGCGCCGGCGAGATCGTCGAGGGTGATGTGACAGGCGCCCTTCTCGGCGCGGCGCTGGCCGAGCGAGAGCAGCCGGCACAGGCGTCCATAGGCCTGACGGTCGGTCGGGAAGACGAGAACGCCCGGCGCGTCCGCGAGATCGAGACGCGTGCCGACGATTAGGCGGATGCCGACCTCCTTGGCGGCGACATGGGCGCGGACGACGCCGGCCAGCGTGTTGCGGTCGGTGACGGCGACGGCGGCGAGCCCCAGCGCCTTCGCCTGCGCGACGAACTCGTGGGGGTGGGCGCCGCCCCGCAGGAAGGAGAAATTGGTGGTGACCTGAAGCTCGGCATAGGCCGGCGACATGGCGGGCGGCTGGGCGATCATCCGAACACCCCGTGCAGATACCAGGCGGGCGGGCCCTGTTCCGCCTCGCGCTCGAACAGCCCCTCGCGAAACACCCAGAACCGGCCGCCGCGGTCGTCCTCGATGCGATAATAGTCGCGGGTCCGCGGCGCGCGCGCGTCTTCCGTGGCGCCGGTGGCGCCGAGGGTGCGCCACCACTCGGGCGCGATGCGCTCCGGCCCCTCGGCCCGGACGACACGGTGGCCGACCCGGCGCCAGGTGAAGCGGGCCGGCGGTCCGTCGGGCACCTCGGCGACGACGGCGATCGGCTCTGGCGCGGGAAACAGCAGCGGCGGGCGCGGCCCGCGGCCGGCCGGATCGGGCCAGTGCCGCTCCGGCGCGGCGCCGGCGAGGACCGGGATCGCCCGCTCGGCCCGCTCCGGCCAATGGCTGGCGACGGGCGCCAGGCGGATCGCGCGGTCGGCGCCGAGGCGGGCGGTCAACCGGTCGAGGAAGGGCGCGGGATCGGCCCGTACCCCGGCGCCGAGAGGGCCGGCGAGTTCGACCTCGGCCGGTGTCATCGTCTCGGTCCGCGTCGCCTCGACGGCGAGGGCGTCGATGCCGAAGCCGGCGTCCAGGGTGGCGATGCGGTCGGCCAGCAGGGCGAGCAGATGGGGAGCATCGCGGGTCGGCGCGCTGGTGCCGGCGGCGGCCGCCGCGACCGTGCCGTCGGCCCGGAACAGCGAGAGGCGGACGCGGCGCACGCCGAGGCCGCAGGCATCGAGGCCGGCTGTGAGTTCGGCCATGGCCGCGGCGGCGGCGGCGGCGAGCCCCTCGGGCGAGATCAGCGGTTCGGCGAACAGATGCTGGACGCGGTGCTGCGGCGGCTCGACCAGGGGGCGGCGGGGCTCGGCCGTCTGCCCGAGCGCCATGTCGAGCCGCACGAGCAGCGTACGGACGGCGGTGCCGGCCAGCCGTGCGGCGGCGCGGCTCTTGCCCGCCGCGTCGTGGAAGCGGCGTTCGAGAGCGGCGCGCGGCAGTTCGTAGAGCTGACCGATCCGCCTGAGGCCGAGGCGCTTCAGCAGCAGCACCGCCTCGGGCGCCAGACGCAGCGCGTCGACGGGAAGGGTGGCAATGGCGGCCGCCTGCCCGCCCGGCGGGACGATGGCGCCGCCGTCGCCGGCGCGCGGCCCGTAGCGGGCGAGCGCGACGGCGGCTCCCAACGTGTCCGCCATTGCAGCGTGGGCCGTGAGGCCGGCGCGGTCGAGGCGGCCGACGAGATCGGCCATCAACCGCGCCTCGCCGCCGAACAGATGGGCGACGCCGGTGGCGTCGATCCACAGGCCGTCGTCGCCGTCGCTGTTGCGGCGCGGCCCGTAGCGGCCCGCCCACAACGCGAGGCGGCGCAAGGCCACCCGGTCGCGCACGATCTCCGCCGGCCGCGTCACGAGCCCCGGCACGGCCGCGCGCGCGTCCGCCAGCGACAGATCCGGATGCAGCCCCGCCGCGCCGGCGGCCCGGTTGACGGCATGGAGCATCTGAGCCCGCCCGCCGGTGTCCGCCGTGCCGCGCACCAGCGCGAACGGCAGGTCAGACGGAACGGCGCCCGGGCAGGCGCGGCTCAGCCGGTCGAGCGGCCAGTGCGGAAGCCAGACGGAAATCACGCGTCTCATGAGACCACTCCAGCACGTGGACCGCACCCTCGGCGGCCGCGAGGGCGATGTTGCGGGCCCGCTCCAGCGCGAGGGTGAGCCGCGGCGCGCCCGGAGCCCGCCCCTCGAAGGGATGTGGCGCGCTGGCGGCCGGGGTGACCCGCCACCGGTAGAGGACGGAGGCCGCCGCCGCGCCGTCGGGGCGGGTGAGCAGAAGACAGGGTGTGCGGTGGGCGCGGGCCGCCAGGGCGAGGCGGCGGGCCGGCGTCAACGCCACCTCGCCGGCGACCAGGACGACCAGGGCGAGACTTGCCGATTTCAAACCTTCCTCGGCGGCCCAGAGCGCCTCCTGCGGGCGCGGCGGGACGGCGAGGACGAGACGGGCGGGATCGAGACCGAGCGCGGCCAGACCATGGCCATAGGGCCGGCCGATCTCGCCCGCCAGCGCGCCCGGCACACACCAGAGCACGGGCGCCGC